>DASXFE010000046.1:0-13157 GCA_036489765.1 Allostellaceae bacterium
GAATTGATTCAGACTTTGGTCGAGCTGGATCGCATCGCGAAGGCACGGCCGGTTTCGATCGATTGATCCATCGTCATCCCGGCGGAGGCTGGGACCCACTTTTCAATCACTCGTTCACCGGATAAGTGGATACCGGCCTTCGCCGGTACGACGGTCCCAATAATTCCAACACCGAGGCTTCCATGAGCGCCATCGCCGATATCCATGCCCGCGAGATCCTCGACAGTCGCGGCAATCCGACGGTCGAGGTCGAGGTCACGCTGGAGAGCGGGGCGATCGGGCGGGCGGCGGTGCCGTCGGGGGCCTCGACCGGGGCACATGAGGCGGTCGAATTGCGCGACGGCGGGAAGCGCTATCACGGGCGCGGGGTGCAAAAGGCCGTGAACGCCGTCAATGGCGAGATCTTCGATGCGCTGTCCGGGTTCGAGGCGAGCGACCAGCTCGCGATCGATCGCACGCTGATCGGCCTCGACGGCACGGCGAACAAGGGGCGGCTCGGGGCGAATGCAGTGCTGGGGGTCAGCCTCGCCTGCGCTAAGGCGTCGGCCGAGGAGCTCGAGCAGCCGCTGTTCCGGTATGTGGGCGGCGTCTTTGCACGGACCCTGCCGGTGCCGATGATGAACATCGTCAATGGCGGGGTGCATGCCGACAATCCGATCGACATCCAGGAATTCATGATCATGCCGGTCGGCGCGGACAGTATCGCCGAGGCGATCCGGGCGGGGTCGGAGATCTTTCACGCGCTGCGGCGGCAGCTCCACGACGCCGGGCTCAACACCAATGTCGGCGATGAGGGCGGGTTCGCGCCGAATATTGGCTCGGCCGACGCGGCGCTCGGCTTTGTGATGAAGGCGATCGAGGGGGCGGGATACAAGCCGGGCGATGATGTGGTACTGGCGCTCGACCCGGCCTCGACCGAGTTCTTCGCCGACGGCAAATACGATCTGAAAGGCGAAGGCAAGGTGCTCGATGCGGCCGGAATGGTCGCGTACTACGCCGATCTCGTGAAGCGTTACCCGATCGTCTCGATCGAGGACGGCATGGCCGAAGACGATTGGGAGGGCTGGGCGCATCTGACCCGCGAATTGGGCGGCAAGGTACAGCTCGTCGGCGACGATCTGTTCGTTACGAACCCGACGCGGGTTCGGCGCGGGATCGAGAGCAAGACCGCCAATGCGGTACTCATCAAGGTCAACCAGATCGGCACGCTGTCGGAGACGCAGGAGACGATCGAGCTGGCGATGCGCGCGGGATACGGCGCGGTCATGTCGCACCGCTCGGGCGAGACCGAGGACACGACGATCGCTGACCTCGCGGTCGCGACCAATTGCGGGCAGATCAAGACCGGATCGCTCTCTCGCTCGGATCGGCTCGCGAAGTACAACCAGCTCATCCGGATCGAGGATATGCTCGGTGAATCGGCGGTTTATGCCGGGCGCGGGATCGTTCGCAAATAGGAATCGCCTCGAATCGTCATTTCCGCGGAGGCGGGAATCTGGGGGCAGCCGCTCCGTCGCTTGCCCGTGGACCCCCCTTTCGCGGGGGTGACGATGAAAAAAGTTTGGGCGAGTATTGGCGATCGTTTGCGCGTTTATTTCAGCTATCTAGGCCTTTGCTTTGAATCTGCCGTCTGAAGCAATGGACGGCCAATAGCGGCAACCCGGTGCGCGCGGTGCGTTGACGGCGGGGCCGGTGCGTGATTCTCTCCACCGATGGTCGTGTTCCGCGAAATGCGGCGTCGTGCGAGTGTCTTGATCGCCCCGGTGCTCGGGATCGCGGCGACGGGGTACTGCGTCTACCACACGATCGAGGGCGATCACGGCATCGGCGCCTGGGTGCGGGTCAATCACGAGCTTCACGCAGCGCAGGACAATCTCGACGGGGTCACCCAGCGGCGTGTGGCGCTCGACCAGAAGGTCCGCGACATGCGGCCCGATCACGTCGACCCCGATCTCCTCGACGAGGAGGTGCGCAAGAACCTCGACATGGCGCAGCCGAACGAGATCGTCATCATCCGGCCGAAGCAGCCCGCCGACTAGGCTGCCGGGCGACCCGATGGGCGGGAGGTGCGACGCAAGGTTGCGTTCGCAATTCGTTCCACGCGATTTGCCGCCCCTCCAGTTGCAAACCGCGGCGTTTGACACCATTCTGCGGCCCAGCGGAGGAAACGCATGGCCGTCAAGCCGAAGACCAAGCCACACAAGCCCGCGGAGCCTCCTGTCGCTCCGGCGACGCTGAATCAGTTCTTCCATGACATGCTGCTGATCCGCCGCTTCGAGGAGCGGGCGGGACAGCTTTACGGCATGGGCCTCATCGGCGGGTTCTGTCACCTCTATATCGGCCAGGAGGCGGTCGTCGTCGGGCTCCAGGCGGCGCTCAAGGAAGGCGACACGATCGTCACCTCGTACCGCGACCACGGCCATATGCTCGCCTGCGGCATGGACCCGAAGGGGGTGATGGCCGAACTCGCCGGAAGACGCGACGGATATTCGCACGGCAAGGGCGGCTCGATGCACATGTTCAGCCGCGAGAAGAACTTCTTTGGCGGGCACGGCATCGTCGGCGCTCAGGTGCCGATCGGCACGGGGCTCGGCTTTGCCCATCGCTATCGCGACGACGGGTTCATCTCGGTGACGTTTCTCGGTGACGGCGCGATCAACCAGGGCCAGGTCTACGAAAGCTTCAACATGGCGTCGCTGTGGAAGCTGCCGGTCGTCTATGTGATCGAGAACAACCGCTACGGCATGGGTACCTCGGTCGACCGCGCCTCGGCGCGCACCGACCTGTTCCACCGCGGCGTCGCCTACGGAATTCCCGGCGAGCAGGTCGACGGCATGGATGTCGTCGCGGTTAACGAGGCCGGGCAGAAGGCGATCGAGCATGCGCGGTCGGGCGCGGGGCCGATCATCCTCGAGATGCTGACCTACCGCTATCGCGGCCACTCGATGTCGGACCCGGCCAAGTACCGCACTCGTGACGAGGTCAACAAAATGCGGACCGAGCACGACCCGATCGATCATCTGCGAGCCCGGATGATCGAGAGCAAGGCCGCGACCGAGGCCGAGCTGACCCAGACCGAACGCAAGGTGCGCGACATCGTCGCCGAGGCGGCGCAGTTCGCGCAGGACTGCCCCGAACCCGATCCATCGGAGTTGTGGACCGACGTCTTGGTCGAGGCGCACCCGTGAGCAGCCAGGTGCTGATGCCGGCACTCTCGCCGACGATGACCGAAGGCAAGATCGCCCGCTGGATCAAGAGCGAGGGCGATGAGGTCCATGCCGGCGACGTGCTCGCCGAGATCGAAACCGACAAGGCCACGATGGAGGTCGAGGCGGTCGACGAGGGCATCCTCGCGCGGCTCCTCATCCCCGAGGGCACCGACCATGTCGCCGTCAACACGCCGATCGCCGTGATCGCCGCCGATGGCGAGCATGTCGAAGAGGCTCCGGAAACGGAGGACGAAGCGCCGAAGGCGAAGCCTGCCGCGCGAGCTCCGGAGCCGGCGCGCGAGGAGCCGCCGGCCGAGCAACACAAGGGGGGCAACGGCGCCGTGCCGCCAGCGCCCCAGGTGCAAACGCTCTCGGAATCGGAATACACCGGCAAGACCGTCACCCAGACCGTCCGCGAGGCGCTGCGCGACGCGATCGCCGAGGAGATGCGGCGCGACGAAGACGTCTTGCTGATCGGCGAGGAGGTCGCCGAATACCAGGGTGCCTACAAGGTCAGCCAGGGGCTGTTGCAGGAATTCGGCAAGCGCCGGGTCATCGATACCCCGATCACCGAGCATGGGTTCGCCGGGCTCGGCGTCGGCGCGGCGATGGCGGGATTGAAGCCGATCGTCGAGTTCATGACCTTCAACTTCGCCATGCAGGCGATGGACCAGATCATCAATTCGGCGGCCAAGACCCGGTACATGTCGGGCGGGCAGATGTCGTGCCCGATCGTCTTCCGCGGCCCGAACGGCATCGCCGCCCGCGTCGCCGCCCAGCACTCGCAATGCTATGCGAGCTGGTACGCACATGTGCCGGGATTGAAGGTCGTCGCGCCCTATACCGGCGCCGACCACAAGGGCCTCCTCAAATCGGCGATCCGCGACCCGAACCCGGTCGTCTTCCTCGAGCATGAGCTCGTCTACGGCGAAAGTTTCGCGGTGCCGGAAGACCCGGATTTCGTCGTGCCGATCGGCAAGGCGCGGGTCGCGCGCGAGGGCGACGGGGTCACGATCATTGCGTTCTCGCGCATGGTGAAGCTGGCGCTGCAAGCGGCCGAGGAGCTGGAAAAGGCCGGCATTTCGGCGGAGGTCATCGACTTGCGCACGCTGCGGCCGTTCGACGTCGCAACGGTCGCGCAGTCGGTCAGAAAGACCAATCGCATCGTCTCGGTCGAAGAGGGCTGGCCGTTCGCCGGGATCGGTGCCGAGATCGCGGCGATCGCGATGGAGGAATGCTTCGACTGGCTCGACGCGCCGGTAAAGCGGGTCAGCGGCAAGGACGTGCCGCTCCCCTACGCCGCCAACCTCGAGCGCCTCGCCACGCCGCAGGTCGAGGACATCGTCGCCGCGGCACACGACGTTGTTTATCGCTGACATGTCATTGCGGGCGCAGCGAAGCAATCTCGGGCGGGGCAGCTTCTCCCAACGAGAGTGCCGCGGCACCTCCGGCGCCTCGCAATGACGGGATCGTAAAGAATGCCGATCGAAATCCTGATGCCCGCGCTGTCGCCGACGATGACCGAGGGCAATCTCGCCAAGTGGCTCAAGAAGGAGGGAGACGAAGTCCATTCGGGCGACGTGCTGGCCGAGATCGAGACCGACAAGGCGACGATGGAGGTCGAGGCGGTCGACGAAGGGCGGTTGGGCAAGATCCTCGTGCCCGAGGGCGCGCAAGGGATCAAGGTCAACCAGGCGATCGCGCTGCTGCTCGGCGAGGATGAAGACGATTCGGCGCTGAAGGATGCCGGAGGGGACGCGAAGGCGGCGCCGGCGCCGGCAAAATCCGAGCGCGCCGAGCCCGCCCCTCACCCCAGCCCCCTCCCAGCAGGCGGGGAGAGGGAGCAGACGGATAGCGCTGCCCCCGCGGACGCGGGGAGAGGGAGGGACCCGCGCGCAGCGCGGGAGGCTGAGGGGCCGGCATCGGCGGCTGATCCCGCAGCGGCGCAACATCGCAACGGCGCCCGTGTTTTCGCGAGCCCTTTGGCGCGGCGGATGGCGGTGCAGGCGGGGCTTGATCTGGCGCAGTTGCGCGGGTCGGGGCCGCAGGGGCGGATCGTCAAGGCGGATATCGATACGGCGTTGTCGGGCGGTGCCGCAGCGTCGCCGGCCACGCCGACGAGCGCACCGCAGCCGGCGGTCGCCCGCGCGCCGGCCGTGCCGATCACCGGCGACGCGCCGCATACGGTCAAGCCGCACAGCTCGATGCGGCGGACGATCGCGCGGCGGCTCGCCGAATCGAAGGCGACCGTTCCGCATTTCTACCTGACCGTCGAGTGCCGGATCGACGAGATGCTGCGGGCGATGAAGGCGCTGCCGCAGGATCTGCGCATCTCGATCAACGATTTCGTGATCAAGGCGGCCGCCCTGGCGCTGCGGCAGGTGCCGGCGGCGAACGCGTCGTGGAGCGAGGAGGGGACGATCCTCTGGGAGCGGGCCGACATCTCGGTCGCGGTCGCGCTCGAGGATGGCCTCATCACCCCGATCGTGCGCGGCGCCGACCAGAAGGGCATCGCGCAGATCTCAGCCGAGGTGAAGGACCTCGCCGGCCGCGCCCGTTCCGGCAAGTTGAAGCTCGAGGAATTCCAGGGCGGGACGTTTTCGATCTCCAATCTCGGCATGTTCGGCGTCAAGGAGTTCTCGGCCGTCATCAACCCGCCGCAAGCCTGCATCCTCGCGATCGGCGCCGGCGAGCAGCGGCCCGTCGTGACCGACGGGCAGCTTTCGGTCGCGACGGTGATGAACTGCACGATCTCGTGCGACCATCGCGTCGTCGACGGCGCGGTCGGCGCGCGGCTCATGCAGGCGTTCAAGCGGCTCGTGGAACAGCCCGCGCTGATGCTGCTCTGATGCCCGATACCTCCTTCGATCTCGTGATCCTCGGCGGCGGGCCGGGCGGGTATGTCGCGGCGATCCGGGCGGCGCAGCTCGGGATCAAGACGGCGGTCGTCGAGCGCGAGCATCTCGGCGGCATCTGCCTCAACTGGGGCTGCATCCCGACCAAGGCACTGCTGCGCGCGTCTGACATTTTCCACCTGATGAGCCGGCTCGGCGAGTTCGGGTTTTCGGCGGACAACATCAAATACGACCCGGCCAAGGTCGTCGCGCGCTCGCGGGCGGTTGCGAAGCAGCTCTCGAACGGCGTCGGGTTTCTGCTGCGCAAGAACAAGGTCACGGTGTTCGACGGGCAAGGGAAGCTGGCCGGCAAGGGCAAGGTCGCGGTCGCGAAGGACGGGAAATCGGTCGCCGATTTGACGGCGAAGCACATCATTCTCGCGACGGGGGCGCGGGCGCGGTCGCTGCCGGGGATCGAGGCGGACGGGAAGCTTGTCTGGACCTACAAGGAGGCGATGATCCCGACGGCGATCCCGAAATCGCTGCTGGTTATCGGGTCGGGCGCGATCGGGATCGAATTCGCCAGTTTCTACCGCGACATGGGTGCCGAGGTGACCGTGGTCGAGGTGGTCGACCGCATCCTGCCGGTCGAGGACGAGGAGATCTCGAATTTCGCCCGCAAGGCCTTTGAAAAGCAGGGGATGAAGATCTTTACCGGTGCGGCGGTGAAGGGGCTGAAAAAGGCAAAGGACTCCGTCACGGCGACGATCGAGGCCGGCGGGAAGACGACCGAGATCACGGTCGAGAGGGTGATCTCGGCGGTCGGTATTCAGGGAAATGTCGAGGATCTCGGGCTCGACGGGACCAAGGTGAAGGTCGATCGCACTCACGTCGTCGTCGACGAATGGTCGCGCACCGGCGAGGACGGGGTCTATGCGATCGGCGATCTCGCCGGCCCGCCCTGGCTCGCGCACAAGGCGATGCACGAGGGTGTCGTCTGCGTCGAGAAGATCGCCGGGGTCGAGGGCGTGCATCCGGTCAACCTGAAGAACATCCCCGGCTGCACCTATTGCCGTCCGCAGGTCGCCAGCGTCGGCATGACCGAGAAGGCCGCGCGCGATGCCGGGCATGAGGTCAAGATCGGGCACTTCCCGTTTATCGGCAACGGCAAGGCGATCGCGCTCGGCGAGCCCGAGGGCATGGTCAAGACCGTGTTCGATGCCAAAACCGGCGAGCTGCTCGGCGCGCATATGGTCGGGGCCGAGGTCACCGAGCTGATCCAGGGCTACACGATCGCCCGTACGCTCGAGACGACCGAAAGCGAGCTGATGGCGACCGTCTTCCCGCACCCGACGCTGAGCGAGATGATGCACGAGAGCGTGCTTGATGCCTTCGGCCACGCGCTCCACATCTAGGGCTGGCGATTTGGCCCCCGGGCGCGTCGCCTATCTGATTCAAATCAGTGAGTTGGTACGAAACTATGGGCTTGTTGCGGCTGGGGCAGTCGGGATCATCCTGGCTTGGTGGCGCAGCCGAGCGTCAAATCGGCAGGCAGATGCGGCCTTGCGCCAGGCAGAACTTGCCCGACGTGACCATGTCGTCGAGATGTTCAATCGCGCGATCGACCAGTTAGGGAATGAAAAACTGGAAGTCCGGCTGGGCGCCATTTACACACTTAAGCGACTGAGCCACGACGCGCAGTATTCCGACTATCGGGTCCCGATCCTGGAGACGCTGACCGCATATGTTCGTGAGCACACCCGTGATGATGTCGATGCCGGCGATCCGCCGGCGGACATTCGTGAGATAATGCGCTTTCTCAACGAAGCGCTCACACAGTCGGCAGATAGGTAGATAGTCGCCATGCCTCAGATCGAAGGCTTCGTACTCGACTTGTCCGGCGCTCGCGTCCGGCGCACCGATCTATCGAATGCAAATTTGACGCGGGCGAACCTGGCGAACGCCGATCTGACCGGCGCCAACCTTCGCGGCGCCAATCTTGCGGGGGCAATCCTCGATGGCACGATCCTTCGGGGTGCAGATCTCAGCGGTGTCCAGAACCTCACGCAGAAACAATTGGCGGGCGCCGTTATCGACGACACGACGATCCTTCCATCCTTGCTTCAATAAGGTGACCTCCGCGCCAAGACCTGATGACCGGCCCAATGGCTAACGACGTACCTCTCCGCCACCCCGAAAAGGCCCGGCTACCCGACCAGGAGAGCCCGCGGAAGCCGGCGTGGATCAGGGTCAAGGCGCCGGGGTCGCCGGAGTATCACGAGACGCGGCGGCTCATCCGAGAGCACCGGCTCAACACGGTCTGCGAAGAGGCGGCGTGCCCGAATATCGGCGAGTGCTGGAAGTCGAAGCACGCGACCGTGATGATCCTCGGAAGCACCTGCACGCGCGCCTGCACATTCTGCAATGTCGCGACCGGGCGGCCGGATTTGCTCGACCCCCATGAGCCGGAACGGGTCGGCGAGGCGGTCGGGAAATTGGGGCTGCACCACATCGTCGTGACCTCGGTCGACCGCGACGATCTCGACGACGGCGGCGCCGGGCATTTCGCGCGGACGATCGCGGCGATCCGCCGATCAGCGCCGGAGACGACGATCGAGGTGCTGGTGCCCGATTTCCTGCGCAAGGAAGGGGCGATCGAGGCGGTCGTCGCGGCGCGGCCCGACGTCCTCAACCACAATCTCGAAACCGTGCCGCGGCTCTACGGCGAGGTGCGGCCGGGGGCGCGGTATTTCGCATCGCTCAAGCTGCTCGACCGGGTCAAGGAGATCGATCCGGCGATGTTTACCAAATCCGGGCTGATGGTCGGGCTCGGCGAGGGACGGGAAGAGATCGCCCAGGTCATGGACGATCTGCGGGCGGCCGATGTCGATTTCCTGACGATCGGGCAATACCTACAGCCGACGACTAAGCATCACCGGGTCGATCGGTTTGTGACGCCGGACGAGTTCGGGGCTTATCGTCGGCTCGCGGTCAGCAAGGGATTCCTGCTCGTCTCGGCGTCGCCCTTGACCCGCTCGTCGTACCACGCCGGCGACGATTTCTCCCGGCTCAAGGCGGCCCGATTGGCTCAGATGGGGATAAGTTGATTCCACACCTTATTCTCGCCGCCCCAGCGAAAGCGGCGGACCAGGGGCGAGCGACGAGGCGGTTACCCTGGATTTCCGCTTTCGCGGGAATGACGAGGGAAGGCTAGTGCCCACCCATACCGAGAAGCGGGTCCTGCCCTATACGCCGGAGCAGATGTTCGCGCTCGTTGCCGATGTCGAGCGCTACCCCGAGTTCCTGCCGTGGTGCGTCGGCGCCCGCATCCGCGAGCGCGGCGCGACGCGGATCGTCGCCGACCTCATCATCGGCTTCCGCATGGTCCGCGAGCGGTTCACCTCGCACGTCGACCTCGCCGCGCCGAGCCGGATCGACGTCACCTACACCGACGGGCCGTTCCGATACCTCAACAACCATTGGGGCTTCGAGCCGGTGCCCGAAGGCTGCCGGGTCGATTTCTTCGTCGACTTCGAATTCAAGTCGCGCATCTTGCAAAAGATGATCGAGATGCTGTTCGGCGAAGCCGTTCGCCGCATGGTCGGCGCGTTCGAGGGACGGGCGAAGCAGCTTTACGGGTAGGTGAAAGTAAAGGAGCGCGGGCGTCTCGCCCGCATCGAACAAAAATTGCGGGCCGGACACCCGTGCTCCTCCTTTTACTCCGCTGCCGTCGCCTCTCGTTCCGCCGCGATCAGGCGGTCGCCATGCCGCTATCCTCGGGCCGGCCGGCGGTCGGACCCGTGGGCTCGCAATGCCCGCGTTGAATTCAAGCGGCTTCTTCCCTCAGCATCTCAAGCGTCCGGATCACTGCCGAGCGGCGGACGGCGGTGCGGTCGCCGGGGAAGATGTGGCGCTCGCTGCGGCCGCCTTGGCCGCGGCGGGCGATGCCGATATGGACGAGCCCGACCGGCTTTTCCGCCGTACCGCCGTGGGGGCCGGCGATGCCGGTGACCGAGACGGCCACGTCGACTCCGGCGCGTCGGGCGGCGCCGGCGGCCATCGCCTGGGCGGTCTCGGGGCTGACGGCGCCGTGGGTGAGGATCGTCGGCTCGGGGACGCCGAGCAGCTCGATCTTGGCGGCGTTGGAATAGGTGACGTACCCGCGCTCGACGACATCCGACGAATCGGCGATCTCGGTCAAGGCGGCGGCGGCGAGCCCGCCGGTGCAGCTTTCCGCGGTCGCGAGGCGCCAGCCGCGGGCGCGGTAGGCCTCGATCACCGCATTCGCCAGGACCAGGATTTCAGAATCGAGCACCGAGCGCTCCTTCCCCGATGACGAGCAGAACGAGAGCGTAAATCGCGGCAATCACGTCGTCGAGCATGATGCCGAGCCCGCCCGGCACGGCGCGCTCGACGCGGCGTATCGGCGGCGGCTTCCAGATGTCGAAGAGGCGGAAGAGGGCGAACCCGACGGCGTAGGCGCGCCAGTCGAGCGGCGCGGCGACGAGGACAAGGAATTGCGCCGCAACCTCGTCGATGACGATGTAGCCGGGGTCCTTTTCGTCGGTCGCCGCCGCTGAGGCCCAGCAGCCGATGGCGAAGACGATGAGCGCGGCGAGTGCGAGCGCCACATGGCCGCCGAGCCAGACGATGACGGCGGCGCAGGGGAGGGCGGCGAGCGAACCCCAGGTTCCAGGGGCGACCGGCATCCGCCCGGCGCCGAACCAGGTCGCGAGGAGGAGGGCGGCGGAGCGGTTCAGAGCGGCAGCCGAATCGTCGCGACGGCCTGTGCGGCGATCCCTTCGCCGCGGCCGGTGAAGCCGAGCTTCTCGGTCGTCGTCGCCTTGACGCTGACCCGGTCGATGCCGAGGCCGAGAATGTCGGCGACGCGCTCGATCATCTGCGTGCGATGCGGCGAGATGCGCGGGCGCTCGCAGATGATGGTCACGTCGACGGTGCTGACGACGCCACCCTTGGCGCGCACGAGATCGGCGGCGAAGCGCAGGAACTGGTCCGACGACGCGCCTTTCCAGCGCGGATCGGTCGGCGGGAAATGCATGCCGATGTCGCCGGCACCGATCGCGCCGAGAACGGCGTCGGTGATTGCGTGAAGGCCGGTGTCGGCGTCGGAATGGCCGACGGCGCCGACCTCGTGCGGGATCGCGACGCCGCAAACCCAAATGTGGTCGCCCGGCCCGTAGGGATGCACATCGAAACCCTGCCCGACCCGCACATCGGCGAGCCGGGCGGCGATGAGGCGCTCGGCGGCGGCGAGGTCGTCGGCGGTCGTGATCTTGAGGTTGCGCTCATCGCCGGGAACGACGACCGGGGTGAGCCCGGCGGCTTCGGCGATCGCGGCGTCGTCGGTCATGGCCTTGCCGGCGGCGGCGCGGTGTGCGGCGAGGATCGCGTCGAAGCGGAACCCTTGCGGCGTCTGCGCCCGCCACAGGTTCGAGCGGTCGATCGTGGCGCGGATCGTCTGGCCTTCGACGCGCTTGATCGTGTCGCCGAGCGGGAGGGCCGGGATCGCCCCTGGCGCGCCGTCGAGGGCGGCGATGACGCGGCCGATCAGTGCCGTATCGGGAAACGGGCGGGCACCGTCATGGATCAGCACCCGGTCGGGCTTGTGCACGGCGAGGGCTTCGAGACCGAACCGCACCGAATCCTGCCGCTCCTCGCCGCCTGGCACCGCGGGCAACAGGTTGAGGCCGGCCGTCACGCGGTCGTAGGTGTTCGCGTCTTCCGGACGGATGACCACCTGCACACCGGCGACTTGCGGGTTGCCCGTGAACGCCGCGGCGGCATGGTAGAGGACGCAGCGGCCGCCGAGGGCGAGGTACTGTTTCGGCAAGGCGCCGCCGAACCGGGTCCCGCGCCCGGCCGCGACGACGAGTGCGTAGGTGCCTGCCATGGCGGTAGAATAGCTCACCAGGTCCCTTGGCGTCTCGCCCGCCCTGCCGAAGATGCGGCGGGACGCCCGCGGTCCCATATTGTGTCTTTAGCCCGCTCCGTTTAAAATATGTGCCTAAATTCTGTGCATTATGGGTGTTTGCTTAAACGATGGGCATTTGTCTTTCTTCGGTGCAGCTCGACGATGGGGTGATCCTGGCGCCGATGTCGGGGGTCACGGATCTGCCGTTCCGCCGGATCGTCAAGCGCGAGGGCGCCGGTCTCGTCGTCAGCGAGATGATCGCGAGCCAGGCGGCGATCCGCGAGTCGCGCCAGTCATGGCTGATGGCCAAAAGCTGCGAGGAGGAGCAGCCGATGGCGGTGCAGCTCGCCGGCTGCGAGCCGGCGGTGATGGCCGAGGCGGCAAAGCTCAACGCCGACCGGGGCGCCAAGATCATCGACATCAATTTCGGCTGTCCCGTCAAAAAGGTCGTGAACGGCCATGCCGGCTCGGCGCTGATGCGCGACGAGATCCATGCGGCACGCATCCTCGAGGCGACCGTCAAGGCGGTCGATCTGCCGGTCACGCTGAAAATGCGGACCGGCTGGGACGACAACCACCGCAATGCACCGGCGCTCGCGCGCATCGCCGAGGAGTGCGGGATCCGGATGGTCACGGTGCACGGCCGCACCCGCTGCCAGTTCTACGCCGGCGAGGCGGATTGGAGCTTTGTCCGTGAGGTCAAGGAGGCGGTGTCGATTCCGGTCATCGTCAACGGCGACATCACCACGCTCGAGGATGTGGATACGGCGCTCGGGGAATCGGGCGCCGACGGGGTGATGATCGGGCGCGGCTGCTATGGCCGGCCGTGGTTCATGGCGCAGGTGATCGCCTGGCGGCGGCATCGGGCGCGCCTGCCGGACCCGCCGCTCGCGACGCAATATGCGATCCTCGCCGAGCATTACGACGACATGCTGAGCCATTACGGCACCGAGACCGGGGTCAAGATCGCGCGCAAGCACATCGGGTGGTATTCGAAAGGCCTGCCGGGCTCGGCCGAGTTCCGCGCGCAGGTCAACCAGACCGAGACCGTCGCCCGGGTGAAGGAGCTGATCGCGGGGTTCTACGAGCCGCTGATGGCGCGCGAGGCGGCCTGATGCTGCGCCCGCGGCGTTCGGGCCAGCCGCCCGATTCGGCCGCGTTGCTAGCCGCGCTGCCGAACCC
>DASXFE010000101.1:0-14543 GCA_036489765.1 Allostellaceae bacterium
CCGAGGTGCACACGGTGCTGACCGACTGGCAGCGCTTCTGCTCGAGTCGCGGGGTCGGGCTCACCGATTTCGCGAAGGAGCCGGCGTGGCGGCCGAAAAGCCTGGTGCTCGAAACCGACCCGCCGCTGCACGACCGCACGCGAAAAGTGCTGAACCGGGTGCTCAACGCTGCCGTGATCCGCGATCTGCGCGATCGCTTCGCCGCCGACGCCGAGGCGTTGATCGACGAGCTCGTCGAACGCGGCAGCTTCGATGCGGTCACCGATCTCGCCGAGGCGTATCCGCTGACGGTCTTCCCCGACGCGATGGGGATGAGCCGCGACAACCGGCGCTATCTCCTCCCCTACGGCAACATGGTGTTCAACTCGTTCGGCCCGCGGAACGAATTCTTCGAGACCGCGATCGCCGATGCCGCGCCGGTGCTGGCTTGGCTGCAGGAGCAGATGCAGCGCCGTTCCTTCGCCCCCGGCAGCTTCGGCGCGGTCATCCACGAGGCCGCCGACACCGGCGAGCTGACCCCGGAGGAAACCCCGGTCGTCGCCCGTTCGCTGCTGACCGCCGGCGTCGATACGACAGTCAGCGGGATCGGCGCCGCGGTCTATTGCCTGGCCCGGTTTCCGGACGAGTTCCGGAAGCTCCGCGCCGACCGGTCCCTCGCCCGCGCCGCGTTCGAGGAGGCGGTGCGGTACGAGACGCCGGTGCAGACCTTCCTGCGGACCACGACCGAGGCGGTCGAGCTCGGCGGCACCGCGATCGGCGAGGGTGAGAAAGTGCTGATGTTCCTCGGTGCCGCCAACCGCGACCCGCGGCAGTGGGAACGGCCCGACGACTATGACATCACCCGCAGGACGGTCGGCCATGTCGGCTTCGGCAGCGGCATCCACCAATGCGTCGGCCAGCTCCTCGCCCGCCTCGAAGGCGAATGCATCCTCTCCGCCCTCGCCCGCAAGGTTTCGTCGATCGAGATCACCGGCGACCCCAAGCGCCGCTACAACAACACCCTCCGCGGCCTGGCGAGCCTGCCGGTGGCCGTACGCGCGGCGTAGAAGAGACATAGCGCAAAGGACGCAGAAGGCGCCTGTGAGGCGGCGAAGCCGCAATAGTTCACAATGAGACAGCGAGACAGTGAGGTTTGGAACTATCTGACCTCACTGTCTCGCTGCCTCATTGTGAAATTTTGTTGCCGCTCCGCGCCGGTAGCCCAGGCGCCTTGCGTCCGTTGCGCTAAAACCTTCACTCTCTAATGCTTGACCATCACACCCTTGAGGAGGTCGCGCAGCTCGGGGATGGCGCCGACGGCGAGGCCGGCGGCTAGCGCGGCGCCGGCTGCCCCGAACGGGTGGTCGCGCATGTTTCCCATGAGTTGCTCCGCGACGATGCCGCCGAGCTGGGCCGCGGCGTCCGCGGTTGGGTTCCCCGGCGCGGTGGCCCTGACGGTGACCCTGCGGCGGCGGAAAAGGAACGAGACGACGCCCCCGATCGCGCCGACCAGCACGAGGCCGACGACCCCGGCGATCGCATGCGCGGCCGCCGGGGTCATGCCGTGCGCCTCGAGCGCGAGGATGATCGCCTGGCCAAAATACCAGAGCGTGATCGCGATGATCATCAGCGCCGCGACCCCGGCTCCGGCGGCCGCGCCGAGCCGCGCCATGACGGTGCTAACCCTTCCGCGCGTTGAGGATCATGCCGAGGATCAGCCCGGTCGAGAATGCGGCGATTGCCGAGGCAAGCGGACGCTCCTCGATCTCCTGGCCGACCTGGGTCGCCTGGCGCTTGATCTCGCCCCACATCTTCTCGGCGGACATCTGCGCCTGCTCGCCGGCGCTCGACAACCCGTTGCCGGCATAGGTCTTCATGTCGCTCGACATCTTGGCGAAATCCTCGCGCAGCTGCTGGAGATCGGCCTGGATCGTCGTGAGGTCCGGCTGGGTATCTGTTGCTACTGAGACGGCCATCGGAAAAACCCCTTACGCTGTGGATATTCCGCGAACATCCCGAGGCAACGAAAGGTTTCAGCCGTCCGCTCTCGATTGCCTGCTTCGATTGCCTGAACGATCACCCGGTGAGCACCACCTTGCCGATCACCTTGCGGTCGATGATCGCCTGGATGGCGTCGCCCGCCTGCCGCAGGGGAAACGAGTGCGAGATGCGCGGGCGCAGCTTGCCCTCGCCGGCCAGCTCGACGAGCAGCTTCATGTTGGCGCGGCCGACCTCGGGCGTGTGCTCGGTGGCGCCGCCGAGGCGCACGCCGATGACTTCGAGGCATTTGATCAGGAGGTAGTTGGTGCGCGGCGTCGACGGCCCGCCGCCGAGAAAGCCGAGAATGAGGATCCGGCCGCCAAACGCCAAGCAGCGCAGCGACTCGTCGAAGACGTGCGCGCCGATCGGGTCGTAGCAGATGTCGACGCCATCATGCGTGCCGGTGATCTCCTTGACCCGGTCGCGGAACCCTTCGCGATAGTCGATCGCGTAATCGGCCCCTTCTTCGAGGCAGGCGGCGCGTTTTTCCTCGGTGCTCGCGGTCGCGATGACCCTGGCGCCGTGGAGCTTCGCCACCTGGATCGCGGCGATGCCGATCCCGCCCGCCGCGCCGTGGATCAGCACCCACTCCCCCGCCTTCATCCGCCCGCGCTGAACGAGCGCGTGGTAGGCAGTATGGAACGCCCCGCCGAACACCGCCGCCGCGTCGAGGCTGAGACTCGCCGGAATAAGCTGGCAGTTTTCCGCGCGCGCATTGCCGATCTCGGCGAACGCCCCGAGCCGCAGCCGGCACATCACCCGATCGCCGGGTGTGAACCCGGACACACCCTCCCCGATCGCGACCACCTCCCCCGCCGCCTCATTCCCCGGCACAAAAGGCGGGTCGGGCCGGAACTGGTACTTCCCGGCGAGCATCAAGACATCGACGTACTGCGCCCCGCGCGCGCCGAGCCTTACCTGCACCTCGCCCGCGCCCGGCGGCGGCGGATCGGGCAGATCCCGCCACGCCAACACCTCCGGCCCCCCAAACGCCTCGCACACCATCGCCTTCATCGCACCCCTCCGCCCCGCGCAGCCGCCGGCAACGATCCCGGAGACCGCCGCTCGCACCGGCTATGGCTGTTTTAGCAGGGAATTTACAGCCATGAACCCCACAACCGGCGCCCCCGCGCGGCTGCGAGCCGACAAGACTGCACGAGATTCCGGCGAGTTTGGTGCGGCCGTGCGGGTCGCCCGCAGCGCCCGGAGGATCAGGACGGCCGCGCAGACCGTGTGGCGGACGCGATCGTGTTGACCAAGAGCATCGTGACCGTCATCGGGCCGACGCCGCCCGGAACCGGCGTAACGTGCGAGGCCTTTTGCCGAATGCCTTCAAAGTCGATGTCACCGACAAGCCGGCCCGTCGGCAGGCGATTGATCCCGACATCGATAACGACCGCCCCGGTTCGCACCATCTGCGGCAAGATGAGGTTCGGCTGACCGGCTGCGACCACCAGCACATCCGCGAGAAGCGTGAACTGCGCGAGATCGCGTGTCTTGGCATGGCAGATCGAGACGGTCGCATCGCGCTGCATCAGCATCAGCGCCATCGGCTTCCCGACGATGTTGCTGGCGCCCACCACGACGACATTCTTCCCTTCGAGGCCGATGCCCTCGTACTCCAGCATTTTCATCACGCCGTACGGCGTGCACGGCGGAAAGACGGCGTTGCCGGTAATCAACCCGCCGACGTTGTAAAGGTGGAAGCCGTCGACATCCTTTGTGCTGTCGATCGCATGCAGCACAGCCGGCATGTCGAACTGGCGCGGGAGCGGCAATTGCACGAGGATGCCGTGGACCCCAGGGTCGCCGTTCAGGGCAGCGATCTTCTGCAGAACCGACCGCGGGTCGACATCCTGCGGATATTCGAACTTGAAGGACGCGATGCCGACTTCCTGGCACGCGCGAACCTTGTTGCGCACGTAGATGGCCGAAGCCGGATCGTTGCCGACCAGGATGACCGCAAGACCGGGTGAGACACCCGTTCGCCGGTTCAACTCCTGGACATCCAAGCGGCATTGCGCCCGGATCGACTTCGCGATCGCGACGCCGTCGATGATTTTAGCCGTCATGCCGCGTCTGATCGCACCCGAGCAAGGAAAAGGAAGTAAGGTGTTGCGGCGGTTCCGCCGCCGCGCGCCTGAGGATAGGTCGGCCACGGCACCGTGACAAACGGCAAACAACACCCTGGCCCTGGCGCCCGCGACGCGGCCGGCAATCGGTCAAGCCGCCGGCTTCTTCAGCTAAGGCTAGCGCCAATCGTCGAGCACCCAGGCGCCGAGGCGGCCGAAGCCGGGGTGGTTGTCGCGGTGCATCGCGACGCCCTGGAATTGGGTGCGGAAGCCGAGGGCCTTCATCGCCCGGTAGGCTTCCTCGCGGGCGAGGTTGACGCCGGCGAGGACCGTTTTCATCCCGACCGCGGCCGCCAGTGCGGCGCAGGCGTCGAGGAGCGCGGCGAGGCGCTTGTCGGCGCCCGCCCCGCTCTCGACCGCGCCGAATTTGACGTAGCACATGCCACCACCCGCCTCGCTGGCGGGGCCGTAATGGCAGACCGCGAAACCGGCGAGCCGGCTGCCGTCGTAGAGGAGCACCGTATCGCCGAGACCGAGCCTCGCGACCGTGCCGATCTCGCCGCTGAGGTCGAGCCCGGGATAGATCGCATCGGTCAGTGCGGAGGCAGCGGCCTCGGCGGCATCCCGGTCGCCGTCGGACAGTGCCGAGTGGCGCATCGCCGCGCCGAACTCGGCATCCGCGGCCGCCGGGCGGCCCATGATCGCGGTCAGGAAGCGGGCGTGGAACCCGAACTTGCCGTAGAGATGCACGTGCTTCGTGCTCTGCGCGAAGGTGAAGAGCCCCGCGTGGCTCACCCCCCATTCCTCGAACGCGCCGCACACCGCGGCGACGAGCGGCTGGGCGATGCCGCGCTCCCACAGCGACGGGCGGATCGACAGCGGGCCGAAGAAACCGAAGCTCCCCCACCGCGTCGCGAAATTGGACCCGGCGAGCGCGCCGTCCTCGTCGGCGGCAAAGGCCGCAACGTGCTTCGCGGCGAAACGGCCGTGCGCGTAGTCGAAATCAGTCCAGAAGGTGTCGAGGTCCGGAGCGCCCAAAAACGTGCCGAACGCATGGCGCATGATCGTCGCCGCCTCGTCGAGGTCGCGTTCTTCGAGCGGTCGAATGACGGCCATCGCAATTCCCCCGGCAGCGGTCGGATAACGGCCGGGATGCTACAGCCGCTTTTGTCGCAGGCGCAAATGCGGCTGAAACTTGACAGTTTCACTGCCCCGGCCCCATTTTCCGCTCCACCGATAGACAAGTGAGTTCTCCCGGTCGCCTTCGTGCACCTGAAGAGAACCGAAATGAGGGAGGCTAGGATGCGGTTGGGTTACGGGTCGGCGCTTGCCTGCGCCGCGGTTCTGCTCGCCCCGCTGGGTGCGCGCGCGGCAGACGACATCAAGATCGGCGTTCCCATCCCGCTGTCAGGGCCCACCGCGGTTTACGGCGTGCCCATCCTCAAGGGTGCGGAGCTCGCGGCGCAGCAGATCAATGCGGCGGGCGGCGTGCTCGGCCGCAAGATCCAGATCCTCTCCCGCGACAGCAAGGCCAACGCCGACGAGGCGGTGCGGCTGTCGCGCGAGCTGATCATCAAGGACAATGTCGATTTCCTCGCCGGCACGCTGACCTCGGCCGAGGCGCCGGCGGTGTCGACGGTGGCGAAGGAAAACAAGATCGTCTTCCTCGCGCCGTCGTCGAAATCGACGATCCTGACCGACGAAAAGCACATCCACCCGTACATCTTCCGCGTCGCCTCCAACACCGATGTCGAGGGGCTGGCCGGCGCCGAGGAAATGGCCAAGTACAAGGACGTGAAGAAGATCGTGACGATCGCGCCCGATTATGCGTACGGCCGCGATTCGATCGCTGCGTTCGTCAAGGCGCTGAAGGAAAAAGCGCCGAACATGCAGGTCGTCGACTCGCAGTGGCCAAAGCTCGGCGAGCCCGATTTCACCGCGTTCATCAACGCAATGATGAGCAAGAACCCGGATGCGGTGTACTGCTCGCTGTTTGCCGGCGACTTCGTGACCTTCGCGAAAGAGGCCGGGCCGCTGGGGCTCTTCAAGAAGGTCGACAACCGGCTCGTCGACGGCGGCGAGGTCGGCACGATCGACGAGGCCCAGGCGCTGGGCGCCGACTATCCCTACGGGATCACCGCCAACGCCTACGACCCGGTGATCTGGACCAACAACGAGCCGCCGGAACACAAGAAATTCATCGAGGACCTCAAGGCCTACACCAAGGCGCAATACGCCTCGGGCTGGTCGATCATGGGCTACCAGATGATCGAGGCCCTGGCCGAGGGGATCAAGAAGGCCAACAGCACCAAGTCGGACGCGGTCTCGAAGGCGCTCGAAGGGATGACCTTCGACACGCCGGTCGGCAAGCGCTCGTTCAGCGTCAAGTCGCACGAGACGTTCGCGCCTGAGTTCTGGGGCACGATGGTCAAGGACGCGAACTACCCGTTCGCTCTCCTCAAAGACCCGCAGCCCATGCCGACCGACTTCAAGACGAACTGACGCGGGACCTGGTGACGCCCGGCCATCTTTCCGCTCGTCACCCCCGCGAAGGCGGGGTGACGAAGAAAGGTGAGTGACCGCGCGCTGGGTCAGTCCCGAAGCGAATAGCCGAGTCATTCGAGAACCTTGGGAGAGTAAACCGCGGTGGCACCGTCGTTTCTGTTCGGCCAGTTCATGGGCGGCCTGACCACCGCGATGTTCCTGTTCCTGATCGCATCGGGGCTGTCGCTGGTGTTCGGGGTCATGCGCGTGATCAATTTCGCGCATGGCTCCTTTTATATGCTCGGCGCCTATCTCGCCTGGCAGGCGGTGCAATGGGTGCACCCGACCGGGGGCGGGTTCTGGATCGCGGCGGTGTTCGCGGCCGCCGGGGTGGGCGTCCTGGGCGCCGTCGTCGAGCGCCTGTTCTTCCGTTCGCTTTATGGCCGTGAGGAGCTGTACCAGCTCCTCTTCACCTATGCCCTGGTCCTCATTCTCGGCGACGCGGCGAAGATGCTGTGGGGAACCAGCCAGCTCACGGTCTCGACCCCGCCGGTCCTCGCCGGCAGCGTCGAGATTTTCGGCAGCATTCAGCCGCTCTACAGCCTCTTCATCATCGGGCTCGGCCCGATCATCGCCTTTGGCGGCTGGCTCGCCCTCAACAAGACCGGGGTCGGGCGGCTCGTCCGGGCGGCGCAGATGGACCGCGAGATGCTCGACGCGCTCGGCACCAATGTCGGCGCGATCTATACCGGCATGTTCGTGTTCAGCGCCTGCCTCGCCGGGCTGTCGGGGGCGCTGATCACCCCAATCCAGGCGATCGTGCCGGGGATGGACGTGCTCATCATCGTGCAGGCCTTTATCGTCGTCGTGATCGGCGGGATGGGGTCGTTCTGGGGCACCTTCTGGGGGTCGGTGATCTATGGCCAGGTGCTGTCGTTCGGCATCCTGATCTTTCCCAGCTTTTCGCTGTTTTCGGTGTTTGCCCTGATGGCGGTCATCCTGATCGTCCGCCCGTGGGGCCTTTTCGGGAGGCCGCTGTGACCGCGATCGCCACCGCCGCCCCCGAGCGCGCTGCGCTTGCCCGGCGCATCCCGTGGACCCTCATCGTCTTCCTCGCGGCGGCGGCGGTGCCGTGGCTCGGCTCGCGCTACAACGTGTTCCTCGCCGAGCAGATCGCCATCGACGCGCTCTTTGCGGTGAGCCTCAACCTGCTCCTCGGCTCGACCGGGCTCGTGTCGTTCGGGCATGTCGCCTATTTCGGCGTCGGCGCCTATGTCTGCGGCATCCTGATGAAGACCTACGACGTGCCGTTTCTCCTCGCGCTCCCGGCGGCGGGGATCGGCACGGCGCTTTTCGCGCTCGTCTCCGGGTTTTTCTGCGTCCGCCTGATCAAGCTCTACTTCGCGATGCTGACCCTCGCCTTCTCGCAGATCGTCTGGGCCATCGCCTATAAATGGAACGACGTGACCGGCGGCGACCAGGGCCTCCCCGAGATCCCGTTCCCCAACACCGACTGGATGAACAACATCCCGTTCCTCGGCGACCTCAAGACCGGCGACCAGTTCTACATCGTCGCGCTCGTGGTCATCGGGATCTCGCTGGCGATCCTTCACCGGATCGTGCGCTCGCCATTTGGCCGAGTGCTCAACACGATCCGCGACAACCCCGAACGCGCCGCGTTCCTCGGCATCAATGTCCGCGCCTACCAGCTCGCCGCGTTTGTCGTCGCCGGCTCGTTCGCCGGGATCGCCGGGGCGCTCTACGGCATCTTCAGCCGCGGCGTCTTCGCCGATTACGTATTCTGGTCGAAATCGGCCGAGGTCATGATCATGACGATCCTCGGCGGGATGGATTTCTTCTGGGGACCACCGGTCGGCGCCTTGGCCCTCGTCTGGCTCAACCAGGAAATCACCGACTACACCCAGTACTGGCCGTTCGTCCTCGGCACGATCCTCCTGGTGCTGCTCTTCGTCTTCCCCGGCGGGATCGTCGGCGGCATCCACGATCTGTGGGCGCGGGCCCGGTCACGGAGCCGCGCGCGTGCTTGAGATCGCCAACCTCAACAAGAGTTTTGCCGGGTTTCGCGCGGTCTCCGATGTGAGCCTCAGCGTCGAGACCCGGCAGATCGCCGCGGTAATCGGCCCCAACGGCGCGGGCAAGTCGACCCTCTTCAACCTGATCACCGGGCACCTGCAGCCCGATACGGGGACGGTAAAACTCGATGGGCGCGACATCACCGGCGCCGCACCGCACCGGATCGTGCGCATGGGGGTCGGGCGCTCGTTCCAGCGCACCAACATCTTCACCAAGCTGACCGTATTCGAGAACATCCAGGCGGCTTTCCTCGTACATAACCGCCAGGGCCGAAATTTCTGGGGCCGGTCGGCGGCGATGTACCGCGACGAGACCGCGGCGCTCCTGCGCCAGATCGGCCTCCACAATCAGGATCGGACGATCGCCGGCACGCTCAGCTACGGCAACCAGAAGCAGCTTGAGCTGGGCCTCGCGCTGGCGAGCGACCCGCAGGTCCTCCTCCTCGACGAGCCGACCGCCGGCATGTCGGCGACCGAGACGCACGAGACGATCCGCCTCCTCGAAAAGATCGCCGGCGAGCGCTCGCTGACCCTACTCTTCACCGAGCACGACATGGATGTCGTGTTCCAGATCGCGCAGAAGATCGCCGTGCTGCACCAAGGCCGCATCATCGCCGACGGCAAGCCCGAGGATGTGCGCAACGACGCCGAGGTGCGCCGCGTCTACCTCGGTCAGGAAGAGGCGAAACGGGCATGACCGCGCTTCTCGCCGTCGAGGACATCCACAGCGCCTATGGCTTGTCGCGCGTGCTGTTCGGGATCTCGCTCGAGGTCGAGGCCGGCGAATGCGTCTGCCTCCTCGGCCGCAACGGGGTCGGCAAGACCACGACGATGCGCTCGGTGATGGGCCTGCTCAGGCCGTCGAGCGGGCGGGTTCTATGGAAGGGCAAGGACGTCACCGGCTGGGCGCCGCACCGGATCGCGAGAGCCGGGATCGGCTTTGTCCCCGAAGACCGCCGCGTCTTCGCCGAGCTCTCCGTTCTCGAAAACCTGACCGTCGGCGCCCAGGCTGCCAAACGCCCCGGGAAATGGAGTCTCGAGTCGATCTTCGGGCTGTTCCCGAAGCTGCAGGAACTGCGCAGCCGCCAGGGCGGCTTCCTGTCGGGCGGCGAGCAGCAGATGCTGACCATCGCCCGCACCCTGATGGGCAACCCCGAACTCTTATTGCTCGACGAACCGTCGGAGGGGCTAGCCCCGCTCGTTGTCGAGTCCCTCTTGAACCAGGTAGCCGAACTCAAGCGCCAAGGCCTGACGATCCTCCTCGCCGAGCAAGGCGTAGAATTCTCCCTGGCCCTCGCCGACCGCGTCTACGTCCTCGAACGCGGCACCGTCCGCCACACCGGCCCCGCCGCCGAGCTGCGCCAGGACACAGCGCTCAGAGACCGCCTGCTGGCGCTGTAAACCCTCCCCCGCCGCTGCCGAGGTCGGTACCTTCTCCCGCATTGCGGGCGAGGGTGGCTCGCGAAGCGAGACGGGTTGCGGGCGAGCACATCGAGCTACAACAGCCCCACCCGCACCGCCTCGCCTTCGACTTCGATCGCCGTCCGATATCCCCTCGCCCGATCGGCAATCCGCTCCAGCGTCGCCCCCTCCGCACGGGGCGAACAAAACACCGTCGCATTCGCCGAATTGTGCCGGACGAGCCTGAACCCCGCGCCGGTCACCTTTCCGCCATCGACCGCGACCTCGGCCATCATCCCGATCCAGTCGCCGTGCCGCCTGCCGCCGTGGCCGGTGTGGAACGAGAAACTGCCGAGGCCGTAGAAGATCGGCTTGCCGCGATAGGCCTCGACCGGCAGCGAGTAGTGCGGGCCGTGGCCGATCACCACGTCGGCGCCGGCGTCGATCGCGGCGTGGGCGATCTCGGGCATGTAGTCGAGCACCTCCTCGCCGAGCCCCCAATGGCATGAGGCGACGACGATGTCGGCCTCGGCCTTGAGGGCCGCGATGTCGTCGGTGAACGCCTTCAGATAAGTGCGGTCGGCAAAGGTCAGGATGATCGGCGGCACGCCGGGCCGGTTCATCGGGGGGATCTCGGGCCGGGTCTTGTGCGCCGGCACCTGATAGGCGGTGTGCGCCCGCAGCGCCGCGATGCCGGGCCCCTTCTCGCTCGCCTCGTGGTTGGTCGGCCAGTAGACCGAACTCCGCTGCAAAAACCCGAATCTCACCCCGCCGCGCGTCACGACCGCCGGCGCCCGTGCCTCCGCCAGGTTGGCTCCGGCCCCGGTGTGCGCGATGCCGACCCGGTCGAGCCGCTCGACGGAGCCGAGAATCGCCGCCGACCCGTAGTTGACGTTGTTCGCAATCCCGACCGCCGCGATCCCGCCTTCACGCAGCGCCGCACCGGCGATCTCGGGATCGGCGAAAAACCCTTCCTGCTCGACCGTGTGACCCTCGGGCGGGTGATAGAGACAGCATTCGAGGTTCGAAAACACGACATCCGCATCCCGCAGATGCGCCCCCACCTGCGCAAACGGCTCGGCCGGGTCGGCGACATTCATCAGGTTCACATCGCCGGTCAGGATCAATTTGGCTGCCATCGCAAAATCCCCGGTTGTCGCGGTTTTGCCTCGCGGCGAATAATGCGGCCGGCGCACCGCCCGCGCCACTGTGAGAGTTGTGCATGATCGACAAATTCGTCCGTTCGGTGGCCGCCGCCTTGGACGGCATCAAGGATGGCTCGACAGTGCTGATTGCCGGGTTCGCCCAAGTCGGCGAGCCGCGCGCGCTGATCGACGGGCTGATCGAGCAGGGCGCCAGGGAACTGACCGTCGTCCACAACACCGCCGGGCGCGGGCGCGAGGGCGTCGCCAAGCTGATCGGCGAGGGGCGGGTCCGGAAGATCGTCTGCAGCTTTGCCCGCAGCCGCGGCTCGGTGCTGTTCGAGGAGGTCTACGCCCGCGGCGAGATCGAGCTGGAGATGGTGCCCCAGGGAACGCTCGCGGAGCGGCTCAGGGCCGGCGGCGCCGGGATCCCGGCCTTCTTCACTCCGACCGGGGCCGGGACCAAGATCGCCGACGGCAAAGAGCAGCGCATCATCCAGGGCCGCGAATGCGTACTGGAGCAGGCGATCTTTGGCGATGTCGCACTCGTCGAGGCGTGGCGCGCCGACCGCTGGGGCAACCTCGTCTATCGCGAGGCCGGCCGCAACTTCAATCCGGTGATGGCCACCGCCGCCAAATTGACGATCTGCCAGACCCAGCAAATCGCCGAGCTCGGCGACCTCGCGCCGGAAGCCATCGTCACTCCGGGGATCTGTGTCGACCGTGTCGTCCATATCGAGGCGGGGGACCCGCCCGTCGTAATTTCGTGAAATTCTCTTCAAGGGTCGTTCCGGGGCAGCGCACAGCGATGAACCGGAATGGCGGAGATTTGCGATGAATGCTTGGAAACCCCTCGAACGCGACGAGCTCGCCGCCCGCGTCGCCAGCGACATCCCCGAGGGGTGGTGCGTCAATCTCGGCATCGGCATCCCGACCCTCGTCGCGAATTACGTGCCGACCGAGCGGGAGGTGATCTTTCATTCCGAGAACGGCATCGTCGGCATGGGCCCCGCGCCGGCGCCGGAAGACCTCAACCCGTGGCTCGTCAACGCGAGCCGACAGCATGTGACCCTGCGCATCGGCGGCAGCTATTTCCACCATGCCGACAGCTTCGCCTTGGTCCGCGGCGGGCATCTCGACCTTTGCGTGCTGGGCGCGTTCCAGGTCGCCGAGAACGGCGATATCGCCAACTGGTCGCGCTCCGAAAACGAGCGCGCCCCGGCGATCGGCGGCGCGATGGACCTCGCCGCCGGTGCTCAGCGCATCTGGGCCGTCATGGAGCACACGACCAAAGGCGGCGAACATCGCCTCCTGCACCGCTGCACCTACCCGCTGACCGCGAAAGGCGTGACGGTGCGCGTCTACACTGAGCTCTGCGTCCTCGACGTGACGGAGCGCGGATTTGTACTTGTCGACAAGGTCGAGGGCCTCGGCCTCGACGAGTTGCAGGCAAAGACCGGCGCGGAAATCCACTGATTTTTCCCTCGCTCCAATGCGGGCGCGGGAAAGCAGCGCTACGCCGCCCCCTTCCCGAACCCCTCGCGGAAGCCGGCGGAGCCAGGGGCGTCGGCGACCCAGGTGAAGCCGCCGCCCGCCATCTCGCGCGCCGCCTTCATCAGCGAGCCGAGGACGTAGCGTGAGAGGGTGCCGCCGACGCTCAACCGCTTGACCCCGGCCGCCCCAAGCTCCGCGACGGTCAGCTTGGGGTCGCCGTAGGTCATCACCACATTCACCGGCTTCGTCACCGCCGTGCACACGGTGCGGATCGTATCGATGTCCCTGAGGCCCGGCGCGTAGAGCACGTCGGCGCCGGCCGCCTCGTAGGCCTGGAGGCGCTTGATCGTGTCGTCGAGCCGGTCGGGATAGCCGACGATCAGGTTCTCCGCCCGCGCCGTCAGCAGGAACGGCACCTTCAACGCCCGCGCCGCCGCGACCGCGGCGTGCACCCGCTCGACCGCGAGGGTGAAATCGTAGATCGGGTTGGCGCGGTCGCCGGTGAAATCCTCGATCGACCCGCCGCTGCAGCCGGCGGCCTGGGCCAGCGCGATCGACTTTGCCGCGAGCTCGGGCGCGTCGCCGCCGCAATTCTCGAGATCGGCGTTGACCGGCAGCGGCGTCGCCTCGGCGATTTCGCGGCTATTGTCGAGGATCTCCTGAAGGCTCACCGCCGAATTCGGCCGCCCGAGCATGTTGGCGAGGCCGAGGCTTGTCGTCGCCAGCGCCTCGAACCCGAGCGAGGCCAACAGCCGCGCCGACCCGACATCCCACGGGTTCGGGATGACAAAGGCGCCGGGCCGCTCGTGCAAGGCGCGAAAGGCGGCGGCTTTTTCCAACGGTGTCGGCATTTAGGGCCTCCTCTTTCGTCCCTTCAAATCGTCATTCCCGCGCAGGCGGGAATCCGAGGGCCAACGCCTTGACCGCTTGCCCTGGCCCCCCGCCTTCGCGGGGGTGACGAGTAAAAGGTGGCGGCTGTAGACTGGCACCAGCGGAGCACCGGGAGCAAACAGGATGCAGTTCGATCTGGAAACCGATTTCGTCGTCATCGGCGCCGGCTCGGCGGGGTGCGTCTTGGCCAACCGGCTCACCGCCGACCCGCAAACCCAGGTGACGCTGATCGAGGCGGGCGGCAAGGACCGCGATTTCTGGATCCACATCCCGGCCGGGTTCTACCGCAACATCTACAACAAGAAGATCACCTGGCAATACGAGACGGAGCCGGTGCCCGGGCTCGGCGGACGACAGATCCCGTGGCCGCGCGGACGCGTGCTCGGCGGGTCGTCCTCGATCAACGGGCTCATCTACATCCGCGGCCAGCGCCAGGATTTCGACCTGTGGCGGCAGATGGGGAACACCGGGTGGTCGTATGACGACGTGCTCCCCTATTTCCGCCGCGCCGAGAGCCAGGAGCGCGGCGCCGACGAGTTCCATGGCGGCGACGGCCCGCTGTCGGTCTCCGACCTCAAGGCCCAGCACGAGCTCCACGACGCGTTTATCGCCGCCGCACAGGAGGCCGGGCACAAGGCCAACCCCGATTTTAACGGCGCCGAGCAGGAAGGCGTCGGCGCCTATCAGCTCACCGTCAGGAAGCTCCGCCGCTGCTCGACCGCGGTCGCCTATCTGCGCCCGGCGATGAAGCGGCCCAATCTGCGGGTCGAGATACACGCGCTCGCCCAACGCATCCTCTTCGACGGCAAGCGCGCGGTCGGGCTCGAATACACGCAGAACGGCGCGACCCGTCGCATTCGCGCGCGCCGCGAGGTGCTGCTGTCGGGTGGTTCGATCCAATCGCCGCAATTGTTGCAGCTATCGGGCGTCGGCCCGGCCGCGCTCCT
>DASXFE010000099.1:0-8459 GCA_036489765.1 Allostellaceae bacterium
GCGGCTCGATCAACGCCCACTCGCCATCCGTCAGGTCGCTCGGATATCGCAACCCCGTGCGCGCCCCCAACCGGCGATGTTCTGCCGTCCACATGTGGTGCCCACCTCTATTACCGCCTCCACATATCGAATCACAACCGACTCCACTGACCCAACATCTTTGTGGATCGGCTCTTAGGTATACCGATGTCCTAACCGCGCGACCGTCCCTGCCACTCGGCAAGGCTCATGCGGTCCATCAGGAACAGGTCGCTCGTCCGCGTGTACCACCCCTTGCCATGCATGCGGCCGATCAGCCGTGCCTTGTCGGTCTTCACGTAGAGCTTTTCCATATCCATCAGGTCGTCGCGGATATGAATGTGGATCACCCGTCCGACCTCGAGCGTCGAGTTGCCGCCGAGCGACAGGCCGGTGATCCGCCTGCATTCGAAGCTGACCGGGGCCTCGGCGATGCGCGGCGGCTTGACGCCGGCCGAGGGCACCGCGGTCAGCTTGGCGACCTCCATCTCGGCGATCTCGTGCGGGAAATCGACGGCGCAGATGTTCATCCGTTCCGCCAGCGCCTCGTCCACGAGGTTGACGACGAACTCCCCCGTATCGCGGATATTCGCCTCGGTGTCCTTGTAACCCCCCTCTGCGCCCTCGCCGTTGATGCCGAGCACGACGACGGGCGGGTTCGAGCTGACCGCGTTGAAAAAGCTGAACGGCGCCGCGTTGACGTTGCCCGCAGCATCGACCGTCGTCGCCAGCGCGATCGGCCGCGGCACGACGGTACTGATCAAGAGCTTGTACCCATCCTGCGCCGGCATCTTGGCGAGGTCGAAATGATGGTGCATGGCCTTCCCCCAAACCCGCCTGAGACCAACCGCTAGTCCGCCGCGGCCGGGCGCACCCGCGGCTGCGGCGGACGCAATAGCAGGATTAGCGGCAGCGACGCGATGCTGATGATCATCATCAGCTTGAAATCGTCGATATAGGCAACCATTGTCGCCTGCCTCGTGACCTCGGCGTTCAGCGCGGCGATCCCCTTCGGCGCGGTAAAGCTGTAAGGCAACGCCAGCGCGCGGAAAAGCGGGTTGTCGGGCCGCACCGCCTCTACCAGTCGGGAATGCACGGCCTGGGTGTTCTCGACCAGCTGCGCCACAAGGATCGGGATCCCGACGCTGCCGCCCAAATTGCGCATCAGGCCGCGGATCGCCGTCCCCTGGGTCAGGATGTGCCGCGGCAGGTTCGACAGCGCGATGATGTTAAGCGGCACCGCCGTGCACCCGAACCCCAACCCCTGGATAAGTCCGCTCAAGACGATCTGCCGCACGTCCATCAACAGCGAGAACGAGGTCATCTGCCAGCACGCGAACCCGATCAGGATGAGCCCCGCCGTCAGGATCAGCCGCACGTCGATCCGGTCGATGAGCCGCGCGACGACGAACATCCCGATCATCGTGCCGACCCCGCGCGATGCCATCGCGAGCCCCGTCGTCAGCACCGGATAGTTCATCAGCTCCTGCATCATCAGCGGCAAGAGGGCGAGCGCACCGTTCATCGTGATCCCGATCAGGAAGATCAGGACCGTGCCGGCGACGAACGGCGTGTTCTTCAAGAGCTCGCGGTTGATGAACGAGCGGTCGGTCGCCGTCGCGGTGTGGACGACGAGGAGATAGAGCGCGAGCATCCCGATCGTCGCCTCGAGGCAGACCTCGGTCGAGCTGAACCAGTCCTTCAATTCGCCACGGTCGAGCACGAGTTGCAGCGCGCCGACGGCGAGGCTCAGCGCGATAAAGCCGAACGCATCGAACGGCTCGCGATGCGCCGGCCGCGTGTCGTGGATGAACAGCCAGATACCGATCGCCGACAGGATCCCGACCGGCACGTTGATATAGAACACCGAGCGCCAGCCAAAGCTGTCGGTCAGCCACCCGCCGAGTGCCGGGCCGGCGATCGGGCCGAGGATCGTGCCCATGCTGAACACGGCCATCGCCTGGCCGTGCCGCTCGGGCGGGTTGATCTGGAGGAGCGTCGCCTGCGACAGCGGCACCAGCGCCGCGCTGCCGAACCCCTGCAATACACGGAACAGCACCAGTTCGGGCAGGTTCTCCGCCGCCCCGCACAGTGCCGACGATACGGTGAAGATCACCACCGAGACGACGAAGATGTACTTGATCCCGAGCCGCCCCGCGAGCCATCCGGTCAGCGGCATCGCGATCGCGGTCGACACGATATAGGACGTCAGCACCCAGGCGGCTTCCTCCTGGTTGACCGACAGGCTCCCCTGGATATGCGCCAGCGCGACATTCGCGATCGTGTTGTCGAGACCGCGCATGATCACCGACAGCATGATCGAGATCGTGATCGCGTTCCGGTTCATTACAGGCAGTATAGACGGCCCATCTCGGGCGCGGATACCACCCACAGCCGTCGAGGCTATCCCACCTGCCGCGGCACGAGAATCGTCAGCTTGACGTCGGCATGGCTGGCCAAATCGAACGTCACCTGCTCGAAGCGCAGAAACCCGTCCTTGGGGTGGTTGAAGGTGCGTTCGCCGCCTTCGCGGCCGAGGACGCCGTGCGCGTCCCAGAGCTGCGCGAATTCGGGGCTTTCCGCCGCGAGCGCGTCGATGAGCGTGCGCAGGCCGCGACCGTTGAGATGCGCGCCCGAATGGGCGCGGAACTCGGCGACGACGCGCCGGGCCCGCTCGTCCCAGTTCGAGATCAGCCGCCGCGCGCCCGGCTCGAGGAAGATGAAGCGCAGCAGGTTCCGCTCGCCGCCGCGGTCGAGCCAGCCGATGAAAAGCCGCTCCGCCGCATTGTTCCAGACCCGCGCGTTCCATTGCCGGTCGAGCACATAGGCGGGCGAGGTGACACCCGCGACGGCGTCGGCCAGCACCGGCGGCACCGCGTCGTCGCCGGCGCCGCCCTGGTCGGGGTCGCGCTTGCCGGCGAGCTCGAACAGGTAGTCGCGTTCGGCTCGCCCGAGCCTGAGCGCTCGCGCGAGGCGTGCCAAGGCGGTCGGCGACATCGACACGTCGCGCCCCTGTTCGATCCAGGTGTACCAGGTCGTGCTGACGCCCGAGAGCTGCGCCACCTCCTCGCGCCGCAGCCCCGGCGTCCGCCGCCGGCTCGCCGCCGCGAGCCCAGCCGCCACCGGGCTCAACCGCTCGCGCTGGGCCCGGATGAAATCGCCTAGCTCGCGGCGCTGTTCCCGCTCGTTAGTCGCCAGCATGGTGGCATTCATACCAGGATAAGATTGCTGCTTACCCCGGTATCTTAGCCAAGATAAAACTTACCTATGAAGCTACACTATCTTGCGGTCGTTCCCGGGCGGCCGCGGGCCGAACCCGGAACGACCGCAAAGGAAGCAAGATTGACACCACGCACCCTCGGGTCTAGCGTTCGGCCACGTCGTCGCCGGAAGGGCGGGGCCGGCCAGTCCGCGAGTTTCGCGCACTGGCCTTTTCTCGTTTCCCCGGTGGGGACGCAAAGGCAGGACGGCCAATGTTCGAGAGCCTGAGCAATCGCCTGAACGACACGTTCGACCGGCTGCGCCGGCGCGGCACGCTGAGCGAGGACGATGTCGGCGCGGCGATGCGCGAGATCCGCATCGCCCTCCTCGAGGCCGACGTCGCGCTTCCGGTCGTGCGCGATTTTGTCAGCGGGGTACGCGCCGAGGCGGTCGGCCAGCAGGTCGTGCGGTCGGTCACGCCGGGCCAGATGGTCGTCAAGATCGTCCACGACCATCTTGTCTCGGTACTGGCGGGCGAAACGGATGGGATGCGCGGCGGCCCTGAGCCGGTTGGGGGCCTCGATCTCAACGCGCCGGCCCCGGTCGCGGTGATGCTCGTCGGCCTGCAAGGCTCGGGCAAGACAACGACCGCGGCGAAGATCGCACTCCGCCTCAAGACCCGCGACCGCAAGAAAGTGCTGATGGCCTCGCTCGACGTGCAGCGGCCGGCGGCGCAGGAGCAGTTGGCCCAGCTCGGCCGCCAGACCGGCGTCGACACGCTGCCGATCATCAAGGACCAGCGCCCGGTCGAGATCGCCCGCCGCGCGCTCCAGACCGGCCGCACCGAGGGCTACGACGTCGTCATGCTCGACACGGCCGGGCGGCTTCATGTCGACGAAGAGCTGATGATCGAGGTCGCCGCCGTGCGCGACGCGACGACCCCGCACCAAACCCTCCTCGTCGCCGACTCGATGACCGGGCAAGACGCGGTCAATGTCGCCAAATCCTTTACCGATCGCGTCGGCGTCACCGGCATCGTGCTGACCCGCACCGATGGCGATGCCCGCGGCGGCGCCGCGCTGTCGATGCGCCACGTCACGGGGAAGCCGATCGTCTTCATCGGCACCGGCGAGAAGATCGACGCGATCGAGCCGTTCCATCCCGGTCGCGTCGCTGGCCGCATCCTCGGCATGGGCGACGTCGTCAGCCTCGTCGAAAAGGCCGCCGAGACCGCGGACCAGGACGAGGCCGAGCGCCTCGCCAAGAAATTCGAGCAGGGCCAGTTCGATCTCGACGATCTCGCCGGCCAGCTCCGCCAGCTTCGCCGCATGGGCGGGATGTCGTCGATGCTCGGCATGCTGCCCGGGATCGGCAAGATCAAGAAGCAGATCGACGCCGCCAACATCGACGAGAAACTGCTCGTCCGCCAGGAGGCGATCATCTCGTCGATGACCGCGCGCGAGCGCAAGAACCCGAACCTCCTCAACGGCTCCCGCCGCCGCCGCATCGCCGCGGGCGCGGGCGTCGGCGTCCCCGAAGTAAACCGGCTGATGAAGCAGTACACCGACATGGCCGGGATGATGAAAAAGATGAAGAAGCTGGGCCAGAAGGGCCTGATGCGCCACGGTATGCAGGCGCTGATGCCCGGCGGTTTCCGGCACTGACAGATGACGATGTTGACACCACTCCTTCCCATCTCGTCACCCCCGCGCAGGCGGGGGGCCAGGGGCAGGCGTCTCATCGCTCGCCTCGGTTTCCCGCGTCCGCGGGAATGACGACCTTCAAGAACTGAAGAGGTAGCTGAATGGCATTGAAAATCCGGCTGGCCCGCGGCGGCGCGAAAAAGCGGCCGTTCTACGCCATCGTCGTCGCCGACGCGCGCAGCCCGCGCGACGGCCGCTTTATCGAAAAGCTCGGCACCTACAACCCGATGCTGGCGCGCGACCACAGCGACCGCGTGACGCTGAAGACCGAACGCATCCAGCACTGGCTGGGTGTCGGCGCGCAGCCGACCGAGCGCGTCGTCAAGTTCCTCGCCGCCGCCGGCCTCGCCGAAGCGCCGCCGATGCGCGAGACCCCGACCAAGTCCGCGCCGAGGAAAAAGGCGCAGGAGCGCGCCAAGGAAGCCGCCGAGGCGGCTAGCGCCGCGGCCGGCGGCGCGTAGCGCGAAAGACCGTCTCGGGCGATGTCCTCCACCTCCTCCATCACGGCGAAGCGCGTGTGCCTCGGTGTCGTCACCGCGGCGCACGGCGTGCGCGGCGCGGTCAAGGTGAAGAGCTTTGCCCAGCGCCCGAAGGACGTCGCCGCCTATGGCCCGCTCGAGGACGAGGACGGCATCGCGCAGTACACGCTGCGGGTGATCGGACCGGCCAAGGCCGACGTGGTCATCGCCCAGCTCACCGGCATCGTCGACCGCGACGCGGCCGAGGCGCTGCGCGGCGCCCGCCTCTATCTACCCCGCGAGGCCCTGCCCGCCCCGGCCGAGGAGGAATACTACCACGCCGACCTGATCGGCCTCGCCGCGGTGCTCGGCGACGGCCGGCGGCTCGGCGAGGTGCGCGCGGTCCACGATTTCGGCGCCGGCGACACGCTGGAGATCGCGCGGCCCGAGGGGCAGCCGGTCATGGTGCCGTTCACCCGCGCCATCGTCCCCGTGGTCGACATGGCAGCCGGCCGCCTCGTGATCGACCCGCCCGAGGGCCTGCTCGACCCGCCGAAAGCGGCGCCGCCCAAGCCCACGCAAAAGGTCCCGGCATGACCTGGCGCGCGACCGTCCTCACGATCTTCCCCGAGATGCTGCCCGGCCCTCTCGGCCATTCGCTCGCCGGCAAGGCGCTGCGCGAAGGCGTGTGGCGGCTCGACACGGTCGATATCCGCGATTTCGCGACCGACCGCCACCGCTCGGTCGACGACGCGCCGTTCGGCGGCGGACCGGGCATGGTGATGCGCGCCGACGTGCTCGACGCGGCGGTCGCCGGCGCCCAAGGCACCGGGCCCCTGATCCACCTGTCGCCGCGCGGCCGCCCGCTCGACCAGCGCCGCGTGCGCGACCTCGCCGCCGGCCTCGGCGTCACCCTCATCTGCGGCCGGTTCGAGGGCGTCGACGAGCGTCTGATCGAGGCCCGCGCGATCGAAGAGGTGAGCCTCGGCGATTTCGTCCTCTCAGGCGGCGAGCCCGCGGCGATCGCGCTCATCGACGCTTGCGTGCGCCTCTTGCCCGGCGTCCTCGGCTCGGTGGAAACGCTGGACGAAGAAAGCTTCACCGAGGATCTCCTCGAGTATCCTCACTACACTCGGCCGCAATCCTGGCAGGGGCGGCCGGTTCCCGAAATCCTGGTTTCGGGCGACCACCAGCGCATCCGCGACTGGCGGCGCCGCGAGGCCGAACGTCTGACCCGCGAACGCCGCCCCGATCTTTGGGCCCGGCACAGCGGCCGGCACGAAAAGCAAGAGGTGACGAGATGAATCTTCTGCAACAGATCGAGGCCGAGCAGGTCGCGAAGCTGAGCGCCGAGCGGGCGATCCCGGAATTCGAGCCGGGCGACACCGTCCGCGTCTCGGTCAAGGTCGTCGAAGGCGAGCGCGAGCGGGTCCAGGCCTTCGAGGGCGTCTGCATCGCCCGCAAGAACGCCGGGATCAACTCGAGCTTCACGCTGAGAAAGATCAGTTACGGCGAGGGGGTCGAGCGCATCTTCCCGCTCCATTCGCCGCGCATCACCGCGATCGATGTCGTGCGCCGCGGCGCCGTCCGCCGCGCCAAGCTCTATTACCTGCGCGGCCGCACCGGCAAGTCCGCCCGCATCGCCGAGCGCGACCGCGGCCGCCCGGCTCCCCGCACCGGAGCCGAGTCCTAGTCGCGAGTCGCAAGTCGTAGGAGACCCGTCATGGCGCAGCCGCGCACGTTATTCGACAAGATCTGGTCCAGCCACGTCATCGCCCCGCAAGGCGAAGGCACCTACCTGATCTATATCGACCTACACCTGATCCACGAGGTCACGACCCCGCAAGCCTTTGAAGGCTTGAAGCTTGCCGGCCGCGGCGTCCGCCGCCCCGACAAGACGATCGCCGTCGCCGACCACAATATCCCGACCATCAACCGCGCCGCCGGCGTCTCCGGGATCACCGAGCCGGATTCGCTGCTCCAGGTCCAGACGCTCGAGCGCAACGTCAAGGAATTCGGCGTCCCCTATTTCCCGATCACCAGCCTCGACCAGGGCATCGTGCACGTGATCGGGCCCGAGCAGGGCCTGTCGCAGCCCGGCATGACGATCGTCTGCGGCGACAGCCACACGGCGACTCACGGCGCGATGGGGGCGCTCGCCTTCGGCATCGGCACGTCCGAGGTCGAGCACGTGCTGGCGACCCAGACCCTGATCCAGGCGCCGGCCAAGAACATGCTGATCAAGGTCGACGGCTCGCTCGGCACCGGCGTCAGCCCCAAGGACGTGATCCTCGCGATCATCGCCAAGATCGGCACCGCCGGCGGCACCGGCCACGTCTTCGAATACGCCGGCAGCACCTTCCGCGAGATGTCGATGGAAGGCCGCATGACGGTCTGCAACATGTCGATCGAGGCAGGCGCCCGCGCCGGTCTCGTCGCGCCCGACGACAAGACCATCGCCTACATGATGGGCCGCCCCTACGCGCCGAAGGGCGCCGCCTGGGAACAGGCGGTTTCCTACTGGAAGACGCTGCCGACCGATCCCGGCGCGACGTACGACAAGGAGGCGCATCTCGACGCCAAGGACATCGCGCCGCATGTCACCTGGGGAACCAACCCCGAGCAGGCCGCGCCGATCACCGGCCGCGTGCCGAACCCGGCTGACGAGTCCGACCCGCTAAAGCGCGCCTTTGTCGAGCGGGCGCTGCAATACATGCAGCTCGCGCCGAACACCCGCCTCCAGGACGTGCCGGTGCAGCGGGTCTTCATCGGCTCGTGCACCAACAGCCGCATCGAGGATTTGCGCGCCGCCGCAGCGGTCGCCAAGGGCCGCAAGGTCGCCGACGGCGTCACCGCCCTCGTCGTCCCCGGCTCCGGCCACGTCAAGCACCAGGCCGAGGAAGAGGGTCTCGACCGCATCTTCACCGAGGCCGGGTTCGAGTGGCGCGACGCCGGCTGCTCGATGTGCATGTCGATGAACGACGACAAGGCGATGAACGGCGAGCGCGTTGCCACGACCTCGAACCGCAATTTCGAAGGCCGCCAGGGCAAGAACGCCAAATCCCACCTGATGGGCCCC
>DASXFE010000090.1:0-23834 GCA_036489765.1 Allostellaceae bacterium
GTCGCCGTCGGCGACGGGGTCTCCGGGTTCCGGCCGGGGGACCGGGTGATGGCCCGGCTGCGGCTCGGCGCCTTCGCCCGGCTCGGCAATGCGCGGGCCGAGAACTGCCAGTTGATTCCGGCCTCGTTGAGCCTCGAGGCGGCGGCGGTGTTTGGCGGCGCCTTCCACACGGCCTATCACGCGCTGATGCAACGGGGCCGGCTCAAGGCGGGGGATTGGGTCCTCATCCACGGCGCCGCCGGCGGGATCGGCATCGCCGCGATCCAGGTGGCGAAACTTTATGGCGCGACCGTGATCGCGACCGCCAGCACCGACGAGAAGCGTGCCGCCTGCCTCGAAGAAGGTGCCGATCATGCGATCGACTATCGCGGCGGGTTTCGCGACAAGGTCAAGGAGCTGACCGGAAAGCGCGACGGCGTCGACATCGTCTACGACCCGATCGGCGCCGAGGTGTTCGAGGAATCGCTGCGCTGCATGGCCTGGGGCGGGCGCATCCTGATCCTCGGGTTTCTGGGCGGGCCGCCCGCGCTGGCCCGCACCAACTACCTCCTGATAAAGGGGCTGGAGGCGATCGGCGTGCGCCTCGGCGGCGTCACCGAGCAGGCGCCGGAGGTCGGCCGCGCCAACATGAAACTGCTGGTCGAATTGGCCGGCGAGGGCAAGCTGCGCCCGCGCATCTCGCACTCGTTCCCGCTGCAGCAGGCGGGCGAGGCAATCCAGGCGATCATCGACCGCAAGGTGATCGGCAAGGCGGTGCTGACCGGCTAATCGCGCCGGACCGATTGAAACCTTTCGTTGCCGCGGGTTGTTCTCGACATATCCACAGCGGAAGGGATTTTCCGATGGCCGTCTCAGTAGTCACCCCGCAACCCGACCTCGCGACGATCCAGGCCGACCTCCAGCAGTTGCGCGACGATTTCGCCAAGATGTCGGGCGACATGAAAAACTATGCCGGCAAGGGGCTGTCGAGCGCTGGCGAACAGGCCCAGGTGTCGGCTGAGAAGATGTGGGGCGAGGTCAAGCGCCAGGCCCAGCAGGTCGGCCACGAGATCGAGGAGCGGCCGCTTGCCTCGGCGATCGCCGCGTTTTCGACCGGGCTGATCCTCGGCATGATCCTCAACGCCCGCCGAGGCTGAGGCCGTCATGGCACGGATCGCGGCGGCTGCCGGCGCGGCCGCCGCAGCGCTGATCGCCCTCGCGATCGCGCTCGGCTATTTCGGCGAGGCCATCATCCTCGAGCTTGAGGCACGCGCGATGAGTCCGGCGGCGGCGCATGCCATCGCCGGCGTGGCCGGGCTGGTGCTGATCGGGCTGATCGGCGGCGTCTTGAAGCTCCTCTTCAGCCGCCGCCGCCAAGTCACGGTCACGACGACCGTGCCCGTGAACCCGACCGCCGACGCCGCCGCCCAGCTCGGCGGCCTCGTCGCGCAGCAGCTCATGACCAACGCGCGCCAGCACCCGTACGGGGCCGCGGGCGCGGCGCTCGCGGCTGGCCTCGCCGTCGGCGCCATCCCCGAGCTGCGCGACCTGCTGAAGGGTGTGGTGAAGCACTAGGGTCGGCGCTATGCCGCCCGCACTGTTACCGGCAGGCTCGCCAACCCCCGCAGGGTGTTGTTGTAGCGGCGTTTGGCGGGGCCGGTGATTTCGATCGCCCCGACCTTGCGGGCCAACGCCCCGAGGATGCACTCGCCTTCGAGCCGCGCCAGAAGCTGGCCGACGCATTGGTGGATGCCGCTGCCGAAGCCGACATGTCCGATTGTCTTCCGGGTGATGTCGTAATCGTCGGGCCGCTCCCATTGCCGCGGGTCGCGGTTGGCGGCGCCGAGGAACATCAGCACCTTCTCGCCCTCGGCGATCGCGGTGCCGCCGAGCTCGACGTCCTCGGTCGTGGTGCGCAGGAAGGTCTGCACCGGCGTCTCGTAGCGCACCGCCTCCTCGAACGCGGCGCGGGCAAGCGAGGGATCGGCGCGGAGCTTTTGGAGTTCGCCGGGAAACCGCGCCAGGCAATAGACCGCGGCGCCGATCCCGCTGACCGTCGTGTCGACGCCCGCGGTGAGCAGCGAGCGGGCGACGACCGGGGTTTCCTCCTCGGTCAATTCGCCAGTGTCGGCGGCCTCATGGATGACCGCGCCAAAGCTGCCGGGGGCGAAGGAATGGCGCTGCATCTGCTCCTGGAGCCAAGCCAAGACCGGCTCGGCGTCGGCGATCGCGCTGTCGAAGAATTCGTTCCGCGGCCCGAACGAGTTGAACACCATGTTGCCGTAGGGGAGGAGATAGCGCCGGTTGTCGCGGCTCATTCCCATCGCGTCGGGGAAGACGGTGAGCGGATAGGCCTCGGCGAGGTCGGTGACGGCGTCGAAGCTGCCGCGTTCGACCAATTCGTCGATCAGCGTCTCCGCATCGGCGGCGAAACGCTCGCGCAGGTCGCGGATCACGGCGGCCGACAGCACCCGGTTCAGCACCTTCCTGGTGCGGTCATGGAGCGGCGGGTCGGTCTCGAGCACCAGGCTCTTCGGCCGCCACGCCGGCTCCTTCGCGAAATCGGTGAGCCCGACCCCGCGACTCGAGCAGAAGCGCTGCCAGTCGGTCAGCACCGTGTGCACCTCGGCATAGCGCGCGACCGCGTGGATGCCGTAGCGCCTCAACCGCACGACCGGCCCCAATTCGCGCAGCGCCTCGTGCGCCGGAAACGGGTCCTCGAAGAATTCGTAGCAGAATGGGTCGATGTCGGAGGTGGGGATTTCGGTCATCGGACGATTCCTTGCCCCAATGTCATCGCGAGGAGCCACAGGCGACGCGTCAATCTCGATCGGAGGAGCCTACCTCGCCCGAGATTGCGTGGCTGCGCTCGCAATGACGTTTCCGTACGTTATCGGCCCGTCACCTTATCGGCCGTCACCTTGTTGGCCCGTCGCCGCAGCGGTTGTCGAGCCGGCCGCCATCGGCGACGACGATCGCGACGAGGATTTCGTGCGGGCGAGGGGAGTCGGGGATCGACACGGTGATCGTGTCGAAATGCGCAAACGACCACGCCTCGTCCTTGTGCCCGATCGGGATGTCGAGGCTGGCTCCAGGCGGTGCGACCTTGACGTTCGAGGCGATGAGGGCATTACCGCCGCCGACGGCGGCGCGCATCGGCTTGCCCAGCATCGGGTGGCAGCAGGCGCCGCCATGCTCCATCTCGCCCGCGACCCCGACGATCGCGCCCTTGCCGTAGGAAACGGGCAGGCCGTCGAGCATCTTTACGAGCTCCGGGGCCAGCCGCTCGCCGACCTCGGCTCCCGCCTGCCAGAGTTTGCGGAGGTCGGTGTGGTGCTTGCCGGCATAGGGGTTGTCGAACACCGCCATGCCGACCGCCCGGACGATGGGCTTCGCCGGCTTGTACCCCAACTCGGAATAGGTGACGTCGCGGATCGTGACGATCTTGCGGATGTCGAGCATCGCGGCCTCCGTCAATCGTAGACCATCCCGATCGTCTCGGAGACCAGCACGGGGCGGTCCCGCCCTTCCAGCTCCATCGTGCCTTCGTTGGTGACGCGGACGCCGCCATCGACCTGGTCGACCGATTTGATCGTGAGGCGCAGGCGGATGCGGCCGCCGGCGGGGACCGGGCCCGTAAAGCGGACCCGATTGGCGCCGTAGTTGATCCCGCGCGAGCGGTTCTTGACGTGGTAGATCGTTGCCGCGAGGCGCGGCACCAGCGACAGGGTCAGCCAGCCATGCGCGATGGTCTTGCCGCCCGGCATTTCCTTTTTGGCGCGCTCGACGTCGACGTGGATCCACTGGTGGTCGCCGGTGGCGTCGGCGAATTTGTCGATCTGCTCCTGGGTCACCGTGTACCAGTCGCTGACGCCGATCTCCTTGCCGGCATAGGCGACGAGATCGGCGGGGCGTTCGACTTCCAGCATGGTTCTCTCCCTTAGCGAAAGCGCCGTCATTGCGAGCGCAGCGAAGCAATCTCGACCCGCAGCAGTCTCCTCCGACCGAGATTGCCGCGTCGCGGCGCTCCTCGCAATGACAGCCCGGATTTACGGACGCATCTGAAACTTCGCGGGTCCCGGCGTGCGCAGCTTTTCGGCGAGGCGGGCGAAGTCGCAGGCGAGGCGGCGGGTGTCGCGCGGGTCGATGATTTCCTCGACCCAGAAGCTCTCGGCGGTGCGGAACGGCGAGCGCAGCTTGTTGAGCCGGTCCTCGATCTCGGCGATCTTGGCCTTGGGGTCGGGGGCGGAGTCGATCTCGGCACGATAGGCCGCCACGATCCCGCCTTCCAAAGGCAGCGAGCCCCATCTTGCCGACAGCCACGCATAGCGCAGCGCGAAGCGATAGGCCGGCATGTTAACCGCGCCGGCGACGCCGAACACGTTGCGGACGAGAAATGTGCACCACGGCACGGTCGACTGGTTGACTGCGGCCATCGCCCGGACGCCCTTGCGGATCGTCGCCGCTTTCTCGGCCTCGACGCCGATATGGAAGCCGGGGCAATCGCAGAGGTACAGCACCGGCAGGTGGAAGGTCTCGGCCAGGTCGACAAAGCGGATGATCTTGTCGCAGGCATCGGCGGTCCAGGCGCCGCCGTAGAAGAAGGGGTCCGACGCCATCACTGCGACCGGCAGGCCCTCCAGGCGCGCGAGGCCGGTGATGATGCCGCGGCCGAACATGCGGCCCATCTCGAAGAACGAGCCCTTGTCGACGACCGCCTCGACGATCGGGCGCATCTTGTAAACGCGGCGAGTGTTGCGCGGGATGACCTCGAAGAGGAATTCGTCGCGGCGGGCGGGGTCGTCGTCGGAGGGCAGGCGGGGGGACACCTCGTCGACCGATTGCGGCAGGTAGGAGAGAAACCGCCGCGCCGCCGCGAACGCCTCCTCCTCGGTCTCGACGGCCTCGTCGACGGCGCCGCAGCGGGTCTGGATTTCCCAACCGCCGAGCTCGGTTTTCGACACTTCGGTGCCGAGCGCGTTGACGACCGGCGGCCCGGCGACGAAGACGGCCGAGGTCTCCTTGGTCATCACCGAATAGTGCGATGAGGCCATCCGCGCCGCGCCGAGCCCGGCGACCGAGCCGAGGCCCAGCGCCACCACCGGCACCACGCCCAGATTGGCGGTCGTGAAGTAATAGGTCGCGCCCGACCCGACCCGGTGCGGCAGGTTGGCCCGGCCGGTCGTCTCGATCGTCTTGACCGACCCGCCGCCGCCCGACCCCTCGATGACGCGAAAGATCGGCAGCTTCAGATCGTGCGCCATCTGTTCGGCGAGGATCGGCTTTTCGCGGATCGTCGCGTCGGCCGACCCGCCGCGCACGGTGAAATCGTCGCCGACGACCACGACCGGACGCCCCTCGACGGTTGCCCGCCCCATTACGCAATTCGACGGCACCAGCTCCTTGAGCTGACCGTGCTCGTCATATTCGGCGCGGCCGGCGATCGCCCCGACCTCGTGGAAGCTGCCGCGGTCGACGAGCCCGTCGATCCGCTCGCGGACGGTGAGCCGCCCGCCTTTGTGCTGCCGCTCGATCTTGTCGAGCCCGCCTAGCAGGCGAACCTGCCGCTCGCGCTCGTGAAGCTCGTCGAGTTCCGGCTGCCAGGTCATGTTCTTGCCGCTCCCAGGGCTCCAATGATTGGCGGGCACAGGAAATCCCTTGCATCCTGAGACGCCGGATACCCAGGCGATAATGATCACCCGCAAGCCGGCCAGCAAGGCTCAGACGACGGAGCTTTCCCCTGCTTGCCGGGTCGAGGCCCGGTTCAGGCCTCGCCGCGCGCGCTTCAAGGGCACGGGGCGCCCGCCGGAGTTCGAGGGGGCTAGCTGGGACCGGCTCCGCGATGCTATCAATCCGCCCACCCGTTCCGAGGGAGCTGCCGGTTGGCTGCTCGCGGTCCGGATTCTGGTCCGGATCGACACCGGATAACCCGCTGATCGAAGCCTTATTGTCGATTTGTTAAGTTTCCGCCCCGCTACAACCGAGCATATGACAGTCGCACTGCGTCACCCGGTAACGGGCCAACTCCGCATTCAGGAAGAAGGGTGGAGTTGGGGGTGTTTTCTCGGGTCCAGCCTTCTCGGGCTGCCCCTCTTCCGGCGCAGGTTGCCGGTCGCTGGCGCGGCGATGCTGGCATTCGATGTTCTCGTTCTTTGCTCCGGTTGGATCGCCATGGAAACCGGTCACATGTTCTACGGCTGGCTGTCGGCGATCGGGATCGGGGCGAGCGTCTACTATGGGTTCACAGCCAACGGCATGGCTCTCGACCGGGCCTTGGATCAGGGGTGGGAATTCGCCGACTAGCGGTGAGACCCGGCTTCTGGGCTTGCGGCCGGTTCTGGGCTTGCGGCCGGTTCTGGGCTTGCGGCTGGGGCGCGTCGCGGACAGGATGGCGCCCCCCAAATGACGAGGCCGCACGATGGCGATCGAGCTTCACACCTGGAATACCCCGAACGGGCGCAAGATCTCGGTCGCGCTCGAGGAAATGGGCCTTCCGTATTCGGTTCATCCGGTCAACATTTCGAAGGGCGAGCAGTTCGAGCCCGCCTTTCTGAAGATCAGCCCGAACAACCGCATCCCGGCGATCGTCGACCCTGAAGGGCCGGGCGGGAAGCCGATCAGCATCTTCGAGTCGGGCGCGATCCTGATCTATCTCGGTGAGAAGACTGGGAAGTTCTGGCCCAAGGGCGACCTCGCCAGGCAAGTGCCGGTGCTCGAATGGCTGATGTGGCAGATGGGCGGGTTCGGCCCGATGCCCGGGCAGGTCCACCACTTCCTCGGGGTCAAGGACGAGAACGACCGCCGCTATGGGCTCGAGCGCTATTCGAAGGAGACGCATCGGCTCTACGGCGTCTTCGACAAGCGGCTTGGCGAGGCTGCCTATGCCGGCGGCAACGACGTCTCGATCGCCGATTTCGCGATCCTCGGCTGGGCCTGGCGCCACGAGCGGCATCAGGTGGATCTGGCGCAGTATCCCAACGTCAAGCGCTGGTACGAGGCGATGATGGCCCGCCCCGGCACGAAAAAGGGGTTTGAGGTCGCCCTGTCGTAGCAAAATGCCTTCGCCCGCATTGCGGGAGAGGGACTGCTCGCGAAGCGAACAGGGTGAGGGCGAGGCGCCCCGGCCCTCACCCGTCCCGCGCCATTCGGCGCTCGCCGCCCTCTCCCGCGATGCGGGGGAGGGGATGTCAAGGACAGACCGCCATGCCCCTCCGCAGTTTCCTGTTTGCCCCCGGCAACCATCCCCGCCGGGTCGAGAAGGCGCTGACGCTCGATGCCGATGCAGTGATCCTCGACCTCGAGGATGCGGTCGCCATCGCCGAGAAGCCGGCGACGCGCCAGGCTGTCGTCGCGGCCTATGGGCAGGAGCGGAGCGGGCTCCTTTATGTGCGGGTCAATGCCGCCGACACCGAGTTCTGCCACGGCGACTTTGCCGCGATCGTGCAGACCGGGCTCGACGGCATCATCCTGCCTAAGGTCGAGAGCGCCGCGGCGATCCAGACGATCGACTGGCTGCTTTCCAACCTCGAACGCGAGCGCGGGTTGCCGGCGGACGGGATCGACCTGGTCCCGATCATCGAGACGGCAAAGGGGCTGACCGAGATCGAAGCCATTCTGGGCGCGGGGACGCGGGTGAAGCATTGCGCGTTCGGCGCCGGCGACTTCACGCTCGACGTCAACATGCGCTGGAGCCGCGAAGAGGGGGAACTCGCTTATGCCCGTTCCCGCGTCGTCACCGCCAGCCGTGCCGCCGGGATCGAGGCGCCGCTCGACACGGTGTGGGTCGACCTGCAGGACGAAGAGGGGCTCGAAGCCTCGACCCGGCTCGCGCTCGGTATGGGGTTTCAGGGCAAGATGTGCATCCACCCGAACCAGGTCGGGGTCGTCAATCGCGTGTTCACGCCGACCAATTCCGAGATCGATTTCGCCGAGCGTGTCGTCGCCGCTTTCGCCCAGGCCGAGAAGGAGGGCAGCGCGGCGATCCAACTCGACGGCAAGTTCATCGACTATCCGATCGTCTACCGGGCGCAGCGCACCCTCGACGCGATCGCCGCGGTCCGGGCGAGAGGCGCCAAATGACCACCCCCGGGCCACTCACCGGCATCACCGTCCTCGACCTGTGCAGCTACCTCGCGGGTCCGTACGGGTGCACGCTGCTCGCCGATCTGGGCGCGACGGTCATCAAGGTCGAATCGCCGCAGGGCGACCAGCTCCGCCAGTTTCCGTCGAGCCTGCCCGGCAATGACAGCCGGTTTTTCCTCGGGACCAACCGCGGCAAGCTTGGGCTCGTCCTCGACCTGAAGCAGAAGGAGGGCCTCGCGGTTCTGCACCGCCTGGTCGAGACGGCCGATGTCCTCGTCGAAAATTTCCGGCCGAGCGTGCCGGCGCGGCTCGGCATCGATTATCCGCGGCTGAAAAAGATCAATCCGCGTCTCGTCTATGCCGGCGTCACCGGGTATGGCGACACCGGGCCATTGAGCGAGAAGGGTGGGTTCGACCAGGTTCTGCAATGCCTCACGGGCATGCCCGTGTTCCAGGGCGGCGGAGTCGACAAGCCGCAGCTCTTGCTCGGCTCGGTGGTCGATTATTTTACGTCGGCGCTGGTGGCCTATGGGGTCGCCGCCGCGCTGTTCCATCGCGAGCGCACCGGCAAGGGCCAATACCTGGCGCTGTCACTGCTGCGCAGCGCGCTGACGATCCAGGCCGGGCGCTTTGTCTGGGCCGACAGCGAAGGACGCGACACGGTGCGGGACTCGGGCACCGGCGGCCTTACCGGCATCCATCCGACCAAGCGGGGGATGCTTTATATTTCGGTCCACTCCAACCACTTCTTTCAGGCGATGTGCGAGCTGGTGGGGCTCAGCGACCTCGCCCGCGACCCGCGATACGATTCGATGCGCAAGCGCGCCGCCGAGACGCCGGTGCTGGTGCCCCAGGTCCGCGCCGCGCTCGCCGCCAAGACGGCGCTCGAATGGGAGGAGCTGTTCGGCGAGCGCGTCCCCTGCGCGGCGGTGCGGCAGATCGAGGACATGTTCGACCACCCGCAGGTGCTCGCCCAGGACCTCGTCGCCGAGATCGACCACCCGGTCGTCGGCCGCTACCGTACGATGACCAAACCGATCGCCTTTGCCGATACGCCCGGCCCCGCACCCACCGCCCCGCCGCTGCCGGGGCAGCATTCCGACGAGGTGCTGATGCGGTTCGGCTTCACTGCGGCCGAGATCGCCGCGCTGCGCCGGACGGGCGCGGTCGGTTAGCCGGCTACGCGTCGCCCGACGGCGGCTCGTGCAGCCAGCGCGACAACAGGCCGGCGATCACCGCGCCGAGGATCGGCGCCGCCCAGAACAGCCAGAGCTGGCCGATATACGCCGCCGGCGAACAGCGCCGGGCCGGTGCTCCGCGCCGGGTTGACCGAGGTGTTGGTCACCGGGATCGACACGAGGTGGATCAGCGTCAAGGCCAGGCCGATCGGAATGCCGGCGAACCCGACCGCCGCGCCCTTCGAGGTGGTGCCGATGATGATGAACAGGAAAAAGAACGTCATCACCACTTCCATCAGAAAGCAGCCGCCGAGCCCGTATTTGCCGGGGCTCAGGTCGCCGTAGCCGTTGGCGGCGAACCCGCCCGGGACCCATCCGGGATGGCTCGCGGCGATGACCCAGAGCACCGCGGCCGCGGCGACCGCGGCCACCACCTGCGCCACGACGTAGGGGATCACGTGATGACTGGCGCAGCGCCCGGCCGACCACAGCCCGATCGTCACCGCGGGGTTGAAATGCCCGCCCGACACATGGCCGACCGCATACGCCATGGTCAGCACAGTCAATCCGAACGCAAAGGCGACGCCGAGAAAGCCGATACCCAAGGCCGGGAACGCCGCGGCCAATACCGCCGCGCCGCACCCGCCGAAAACCAGCCAGAACGTCCCGAAGAATTCAGCGGCGACCCGCCTCCCCGTGTCGGCACCCATCGCTCCCTCCTTCCCGTTCCGTGTCCGGGCTTGGTTGCATTTATGGCAAGCCGGGCACCCGAGACGCGAAGCGTAACGCGCAAACGCGCGGCACGCCAAGCCGCTCGGTGCAGCGTACCCCTCCCGGAAACCGGGCGGCGAGGTTAGGGTGTGACCATGGTGACCTTGAGCGTCCTCGACCAATCGCCGGTGCGGCAGGGGGTGACCCCCCGCGATGCGCTGATGGAGACGATCGAACTCGCGCGCCATGTCGAGGCGCTCGGTTATCGGCGCTATTGGCTCGCCGAGCATCACGCGACCCCGGCGCTGGCGGGCAGCGCGCCCGAGATCATGATCGCGCGCGTCGCGGCCGAGACGAGCCGGATCAAGGTCGGCTCGGGCGGGGTAATGCTGTCGCATTACAGCTCGCTCAAGGTCGCCGAGCAGTTCCGCATGCTGGAGACGCTTTATCCCGGCCGGATCGACCTTGGCATCGGGCGCGCGCCGGGCAGCGACCAGCTTACCGCGGTCGCGCTCCAGCATGGGCCGGGGGCGCTCGGGATCGAGCATTTCCCGAACCAGATCGCCGATTTGATCGGCTATCTCGAACACACGATCCCGGCCGACCACCCGTTCTCGCGCATCCAGCTTTCGCCGCACGGTGAGACGCTGCCGGAGATCTGGATCCTCGGGTCGAGCGACCAGAGCGCGATCTTCGCCGCCTATTTCGGCCGCGCCTTCTCGTTTGCGCAGTTCATCACCGACGAGGGCGGGCCGGGGATCGTCGAATCGTACCGGAGCCAGTTCCGCGCATCGGAGAAGCTCGCGAAGCCGGAGGCGAATATCGGCGTTTTCGTCGTCTGCGCGCCGACCGAGGACGAGGCGAAATACCTTGCCGCCAGCCGCGACCTGTCGCGCCTCCGCCAGCGCCAGGGGATCCCGCTGCCATTCCCGCCGCCCGAGGAGGCGCTCGCGTACCCTTTCAATGATGCCGAACGGCGGCTCGTCGAGTACCACCGGCGGAGGCAGGTCGTCGGCGACCCGGCGCAGGTGAAGGAAAAGCTGGAGGCGATGGCCGCCGAATACGGGGTCGAGGAGATCGTAGTGCTGACGATCACGCACGATTTCGCGGCGCGGAAGCGGTCGTATTCGCTGCTGGCCGAGGCGTTCGGGCTTTCGCCGTAATGGATTGCGGGCGTCACGCCCGCAATCTCCGGAAAAGATGCGGGCAGGACGCCCGCGGTCCTATCAGTACAGCCCGCCCGTGCCGATGAGCCTTCCGGAGCGGGCCGGGGTCGAGGCGAGGGTCGGCGCCGGGGCGGCGGCGAGCCGGGCATTCAGCGCGTCGGCCGGTGTGCCGCGAACCGGCGTGGCGGCGGTCAGCGCGTCGGGCAGCGGCGCGTTGTAGCCGGCGGGTTCGGTGCCGAGGCGGAAGGCCTCCATGATGGTGTTCTTGTCCTCGGTGCCGGCGACCTGGCCGCTGAGGTCGTTGACGCGGACCATCTCGGCCGCGGCCGGAGCCTCGAATGGGGTCGGCGCGCTGTTGGCGAGGGCGGCCTGCATGAAATCGCGGAAGATCGGCGCGGCGACCTTGCCGCCGGTCTCGCCCTCGCCGAGCGTGCGCGGCGTGTCGAAGCCGACAAAGACGCCGGCGGCGAGGTTCGGCGAGAACCCGACGAACCAGGCGTCGAACCATTCGCTCGACGTTCCGGTCTTGCCGGCGAGCGGCTTGCCGACCGCGGCGACCTCGATACCCGTGCCGTGCTGCACGACGTCTTCCATCATCGAGATGATCTGATAGTCGGCGACCGCGTCGATCAGCGGGTCGGTCTTGTTCCGCCGGTAGAGCATCGGGTTCGCGGCGTAGGTCGCGTCCGGCAGGTATGCGTTGGCGGGGAGCGGCATGACCGCATAGGATGCGTCGTTGTCGGGGGCGAGCCGCGGGCCGGCGGTGACGTAGCATCCGGCGCACCAGGCGGCGCCCTTTTGATAGAGGATGCGGCCGTCGCGGTCCTGAACCTCGTCGATCATCGACGCCTGCACCCAGTGCCCGCCATTGTCGAGCATCGCGTAGGCGGTCGTGAGGCGCAGCGGCGTCGTGTCGCCGGCGCCGAGCGCCATCGAGTAATAGAGCGGCATCCGGTCCATGATGCCGAAGCCCTCGACTGTCTTGGCGATCGAGCGCATGCCGATCGTCGCGGCGAGCCGCGCCGTCGCGAGGTTGCGCGAGTGGACGAGGGCTTGCCGCAGGGTCGTCGGGCCGACCGCGGTGCCCTCGTAATTGGACGGGGTCCAATCCGGCATCCCCGGCCCCTGCGGCAGCGAGATCGGCGCATCCATGATGACGCTCGACGGGGTGAACTTGCCCTCGAGCGCGGTGACGTAGACGAAAGGCTTGATCGAGGAGCCGGGCTGGCGGTGCGCCTGCGTGCCGCGATCGAACTGGCTGGCGCGGAAATCCCACCCGCCGACATCGGCGAGAACGCGGCCGGTCCTCGGCTCGACGACGACGACTGCGCCGCTGACGTCGGGAAGCTGGCGGAGGCCGTAATTCGGCGCGGGGCCGGGCAGGCGCTCGACGAGGATCAGGTCGCCAAGGCGGAGGACGTCGGTCACGCGGCCGACCATGCTGCCGAGCTGCTGGTTGGGGAGCGTCGGGCGGGCCCAGCGCAACTCGTCGAGCGGAATGCGGCCTTGGGTCCCGTCCTTGAGCGCGATGCGGGCGCTGCCGGCATCGATCGCGGTGACGGCGGCGAGCTGCCAGCTCGGGATCGCCGGCGGCATCGGGGTGGCGGCGAGGGTGGTCAGCGCGGCGCGCGGATTGTCGAGGCGCTGCAGCGGGCCTCGCCAGCCGTGGCGCCGGTCATAGGCGACAAGGCCGTCGCGAAACGCCTTTTCCGCCATCGCCTGGATCGCCGGGGTAAAGCTCGTCTGGACCTTGAGCCCGCCTTCGTAGACGAGCTTTTCGCCATAGCGAGCGATCAATTCGCGGCGGACATCCTCGACGAAATAGCCAGCGGGGCCGATTTCGGGCTCGGTCGAGCCGGGATCGAGGCGGAGGGGCTGGGCCTTTGCCGCCGCCGCGTCGGCGAAGGACAGCCAGCCCATCTCGGCCATGCCCTCGAGGACCCAGTCGCGCCGGGTCTTCGCGGCGAGGGGATAGTGGAACGGGTTGTACGATTGCGGCGCCTTGGGCAGGGCCGCGAGGGTCGCCGCCTCGGCCGGGGTCAGCGCGTCGAGCGGCTTGCCGAAATAGGTCTCGGCCGCCGCGGCGACGCCGTAGGAGCCGGCGCCGAGATAGATCTCGTTGAGGTAGATTTCGAGGATGCGGTCCTTGGAGAGGTAATGCTCGATCCGGTAGGCGAGCAACGCCTCCGTGATCTTGCGCGAGATCGAGACCTCGTTGGTCAAGAGGAAGTGGCGGACGAGCTGCTGGGTGATCGTCGAGGCGCCGAGCGGACGCTGGCCGTGGTGATAGCGCACGGTGTCCGCAACCGCGGCGCGCATGATCGAGAATGGGTTGACCCCGCCATGGGTGAAGAACCCGCGGTCCTCAGCGGCGAGAAACGCGTGGACGACGAGTGGCGGGATCTTGCCGATCGGCGTGATGATGCGGCGCTCGCTGGCGAACTCGGCCATCAAGGTGCCGTCGGCGGCGTAGACCCGTGAGCCGGTCGGCGGCTGGTACGTCAATAGCGCCTGGTGGTCCGGCAGATCGCGGCCAAAACGCCAGACCGTGACCCCGACGGCGCCGGCGGCGATTAGCGAGACAAAGATCACGGTCACGAAAACGAGGCGCGCAATGCCGCGCAACGCGCCGATCATCGGCGGCAAAGCCGTATCGCGGCCGCGCCAGGGGGGATAGCGCAACGTTCCATCACGCGAAAATGGCACGCGGCGTGCCGGAGGGCCATAGCGTCGCCCTGGGGCCAGGGATCCGGCCGGGCTAACGCGCCGGTAGGGCTTGTTTCTCCGTCATGCGACAAAACAGCATCGCGCCATGCGCAAACCTCGCTTGTGGGCATTCGCGTCGCATGCGGCAATCTGTCAAACATCGAGGGGGAGGAAGCACTCATGCCAGCCACGGGCCCGTCGAGCCGGCTGCGGCGCATGCAGTGGATCGCGATCATCCTGGTGACCGCGGCGATCGCGCTCAACTATATGGACCGGTCGACGATCGCGATCGGCAACGTGAAGATCCGCGAGGAATTCCACCTCAGCGCCACTGCGATCGGGGCGCTCCAATCGTTCTGGGCGATCACCTACGGCGTCTCACAGCTTCCCTCGGGGTATCTGCTCGACAGGATAGGGCCGAAAAAGCTGGTGGGCCTGGCGATGGTCGCGTGGTCGCTCGCGCAGGCGGCGGGGGGGATCGCGGTCGGGTACGTGCACCTCATGTGGGCGCGGATCGCCCTCGGCGCGACCGAGGCGCCGTGCTTCCCGTCGGCGACGCGGACGGCGAGCGACTGGTTCACCATCAAGGAACGCGGGCGGCCGACCGGGGTCTACAGCTCGGGCGCCTATATCGGGCCGACGATTGCGCCGCCGATCCTGACCGGGCTGATGCTCGGCTGGGACTGGCGGATCATGTTCATCGTCATGGGGCTTGCCGGGATCGTCGCCGCCTTCGGGTGGTTCTGGGTCTATCGCGACCCGCGCACGGTGCCGCTCGAACCGCAGGACGAGGAATACCTGCGCGCGAACCGCGAGGCCGAGAAATCGGTGTCGATGCGGCAATGGGGGTCGCTGTTCCGCTTCCAGGCGATGTGGGTCTTGATGCTGGGCGCGTTCTGCACCGGCTACATTACCTGGATGTACCAGACATGGCTGCCGGCCTATCTCGAGATGCAGCAGCACATCAGCATCGGCAAGACAGGGTTCCTCGCCTCGATCCCGCTGCTGTGCGCGTTTTTCGGGGCGCTGTCCGGCGGCTGGGCGTCGGACTGGCTGCACGACCGCGGGATGGAGTTGGTCAGGAGCCGGCGGCTGCCGCTGATCCTGGGGCTGTTGCTGTCGGCCGGCTTCACCGGGCTCGCGGCGGTGTCGAGAACCCCGGTCGAGGCGGTGACCTGCATCGCGCTCTCGATGTTCTGCATGCAGTTCGGCATCACCTGCAAATGGATCCTGGTGACCGCGGTGACGCCGCAGGCCTACATCGCCTCGGCGGCCGCCAACCAGAATTTTGCCGGGTTCCTCGGCGGCACCTGCTCGCCGATCGTGACCGGGTTCATCGTCGACGTGACCGGGTCGTTCGTCATGGCGCTGGCGCTCGGCGCGCTGATCACGCTGATCGGCGCGGCGCTGTTCCAGTTCTTTATGACGACGACGATCGACGAAGCCGAATTGAAGAAATACGCCGCAGGGACGGTTCAGCCGGCGGAGTGAAATTACCTGGGTCATTCCGGGGCGTCGCATAGCGATGAACCCGGAATGACCTAACGAAGGACCAGCTAGACTACGTCCCCACCAGACCCAATTGCGGGCTCGAGGGTTCGGCGAAGGTGCGTTTGGGGATGCGGCCGGCGAGGCGGGCGAGGCGGCCGCCTTCGACGGCGGACTTCATCGCGGCGGCCATGCGGATGGGATCGTGCGACTTGGCGATCGCGGTGTTGATCATGACCGCGTCGCAGCCGAGCTCCATCGCCAGCGCGGCGTCGGAGGCGGTGCCGATCCCGGCGTCGAGCACGACCGGCACGGGGCTGCGCGAGCAGATCAGCTCGATCGCCGCCGGGTTGCCGAGACCGCGGCCGGAACCGATCAGCGAGCCCAGCGGCATCACCGCGGCGCAGCCGACATCGGCGAGCTTCTGGCAGGTCACGGGGTCGTCGTTGCAATAGGGGAGCACGACAAAGCCCTTGCGCACGAGCTCGTCGGCCGCCGGCACGAGTTGCTCGACATCGGGGTAGAGGGTCTCGCGGTCCCCGATCAGCTCAAGCTTAACCCAGTTCGTGTCGAGCGCCTCGCGCGCCAGCTCGGCGGTCAGGATCGCGTCCTTGGCGGTGACGCAGCCCGAGGTGTTGGGCAGCAGGCGCACGCGATCGCCGAGCAGGTCGACGAGGCTCTGCGAATACCCCTCGAGGCTGATCCGGCGGATCGACATCGTCACCAGCTCGGATCCGCTCGCCTCGAGCGAGTCGAGCATGACCTGCTGGTTCGGATATTGCGCGGTGCCGAGAATGAGGCGCGAGTGCAGCGCCGTCCCGGCGATCATCAGGGGGTCGTTGTGCTTGCTCATGACGATAACTCTACTCGCAAACGCACTGTCGGAAACACGCTGTCAAAATGCGCTCCTCGCAATGACGGGCATGGGTCACCCGCCCTGCAGCGGACGGACGATCTCGACGTCGTCGCCCGCGGTGAGCGGGGAGGCGGTCCATTCGGCGCGGCGGATCACGGCGCCGTTGACGGCGACGGCTAGGAACCGGGCGCCGGGGTCGATGCCGCGCTCGGAGAGGAGCTCGGCGATCGTCGTCGCGGCGATCTCGGCAGCCTCGCCGTTGACGCGGAGCTGGGTCATTGCGCGGCCTCCCGGGGCGCGGCCTCCCGGGGCGCGGCCGCCCCAAGCGACGGGGGCGACGAGAAGCGCTCGGGGCTGAAGGGCTGGGCCAGGTCGGAGAGACGGCCGGTCAGGACGAATTCGCCCATCACCTGCGCCGAAACCGGCGTCAGGAGGATGCCGTTGCGATGATGGCCGGTCGCGATCGCGAGCCCGTCGATGCCGCTTGGGCCGAGCATCGGGGCGTCGTCGCGCGAGCCGGGGCGGAACCCGACCCAGGTCTCGTGGATCGGCAATTCCTCGATCGCCGGCACCGCGCGCCACGCGCCGTCGAGAAGGGCCAGGAGGCCGCCGGCGGTGAGCTGCGCATTGAAGCCGCGCTCCTCGACCGTGCCGCCGACGATGAGGCGGCCGTCGTTGCGCGGGACCATGTAGCTGTGCGGCGCCCAGACGACGTGGCTGATGAGGGGCGCCGCGGGGTCCATCTGGAGGGCCATCATCTGGCCCTTGATCGGGCGCACCGGCGGCATCTGCGCGGCCGGGATGCCGTCGATCTGGCGCGACCAGGCGCCGGCGGCGAGGACGACGATGTCGGCGCGCTCCTCGCCCGCCTCGGTCACGACCCCGGCGGCGCGGCCGCCTTTGAGGATCAGCTCGCGGACCGGCGTGTTTTCGTGGATCTCGACCTGGGCGCGGCGGCAGGCCTCGCCGAGGGCGAGGGCGAGAGAGCGGTTGTCGACCTGGTGATCGTTGCCGCAGAAGACGGCGGCGGTGAGGCCTGGTTTTAGATGCGGCTCGCGGCGGCGGGCCTCGTAGGCCGAGATCCAATCGAGCTCGAGCCCGAGGCCCTTCTGGAACTCGTACGAATGGCGCAGCGTCTCGGCGTCGTCGCGATTGAGGGCGACGACGAGCGTGCCTTCGCCGCGATAGCCGATGTCCATGCCCGAGGCGGCTTCGAGCTCGCGGGCGAAATCGGGCCAAAGACGCTGGCTCGCGAGGGTCAGCGACAGGAGCTTCTCCTCGCCAGGCTCGGTCTCGACCGTCGCGGCGAGCATGCCTGCCGCGGCCCAGCTCGCGCCATGCCCGGCCTCGCCCTTGTCGTAGACGCGGACGCGGCAGCCGGCCTGCGCGAGACGCCAGGCGAGCGACAGGCCGATGACCCCGGCGCCGATGACGACCGTGTCCGGGCGGTGCGAAGATGCTGTGCGTTGAGTGGTGATTACGGACTCCCTTCGCCGGGCATCCCCGACCAGGTTCATTGGGTCTGATCTCAGCTCGCCGGACCCGCGCACCCCTGCGCTGCCCGGCAGCACCCCAGCCTCGTGTGACAATTTCGGGCTCGGAACGGGGCGATGCAAGAATTTTCTTGAGCGGCGGGCCGGTTCGCCGGATGCGTTAACCAATCGGTAGCGTTTCGCCCTGACGATGGAGCACGCGTGCCCTCTCGGGTGCGCGTTGCCCCTTTTGGGCATCCTCCCCTCAGACTTTCAGGCCGCCTTCGGGCGGCCTTTTTTTCTCCCTGGGCAGCGCTGCGCGTCGTGACTAGTGTCCACCGAGCCGGTTGAAGGGTTAACGCGACACTCGGGGGGCAGGGGTGGTGCTGGACGGGCTGGCTGCGATTGTCGTGGCCGTCGTTGCGTTCGTAGGGGGCGTGCCGGCGTTCGCCCAGACGCTCATTCCCGTCGAGCCGAGCGGGAGCTGGTACATCGGCGGCGAGGCCGGCTGGACCCATCTCGCCGACGAGCCGGCAAAGGCGATCATCCCGGTCTATGGGCCGCGCAGCGACAACGAGACCTGGGACAACGGGTTCGCGCTCGGGGTGCGCGCGGGGTATCGCTGGGGCCCGTGGCGGCTCGAAGAGGAGTTCCGCACACAGCGCAACGATACGGCGACGTTCTCCGGCGCGACCGCGGACGGCGAGGCCATCGCCTACGCGCTGATGACCAATGTCCTCTACGATTTTCCCGCCTTCGACCGGTGGACGATGCATGTCGGCGCGGGTGTGGGCGCGGTGATCCTGCACGAGCAGATCAAGACCGCCGGGTTCGCGAACGGCGTCATTGCCGGCACCGATGCCGAGTTCGGCTATCAGGCGATCGGGGGTGTCGAGTATCCGCTCTCGCCCATCGTCGCGATCGACTTCGATTACCGCTATCTCGCCACCGCCGAGCCGCGGCTGCGCACCCCGCCCGGCTTTGTCGATGGCGGTCAACCCGCAGGCAACCTCCCGGCGGGCACCGGCTACCACGCGCACAGTGTCATCGCGAGCCTGATCTACCGGTTCGAGTGATCGATTGGCGAAATTGACAGTGGGGCGGCGCGGGCTCTATCACCGGTTCCTACCCCGTGGGAGCGCGCGATGGACAAGGTCTACCCCGATGCCGAGACGGCTCTTTCCGGCCTGTTGCACGACGGCATGATGGTAATGGCCGGCGGGTTCGGCCTGTGCGGTATCGCCGAAAAACTGATCGGGACGATCAAGTCGTCCGGCGTCAAGGGGCTGACCGTCGTCTCGAACAATGCCGGCGTCGACGGCGCGGGGCTCGGGCTCCTGTTGGAGACCCGGCAGGTCAAGAAGATGATTTCGTCCTATGTCGGCGAGAACAAGCTGTTCGCGGAACTCTACCTGAAGGGCGAGCTGGAGCTCGAATTCAACCCGCAGGGAACGCTTGCCGAGCGCATCCGCGCCGGCGGCGCCGGCATCCCGGCGTTTTTCACCAAGACCGGGGTCGGGACGCTCGTCGCCGAGGGCAAGGAGACCCGCGAGTTCGATGGCGCGACCTATGTCATGGAGCGCGGCCTCTTCGCCGACCTTGCCGTGATCCACGCGTGGAAGGCGGACCGCGAGGGGAACCTCGTGTTCCGCAAGACCGCGCGCAACTTCAATCCCGTCATGGCGACTGCGGCCAAGGTGACCGTGGTCGAGGTCGAGCACCTCGTCGACCCCGGCGAGATCGAGCCCGACCAGATCCACACACCGGGCGTCTTCGTACAGCGGATCATCCACGGCGATTCGTTCGAGAAACGGATCGAGCAGAGGACGGTGCGGAAGCGGGGGTAGAAGGGAAAAGAATGTTTCAGCGCAAAGGGCGCAAAGTAGGCGCGAAGGACGCGAAGGGTGAGGGAGGAGGAGACAGGTCGCGCTGTGATCGGCGCGGCCATTAGGATTCAATCGGCCCTCGCCCCTGGCATGCTCGAATGTGCGTACGAGCTGTGCCTGGTCTACGAGCTGGAGAAGTTGCGGCTACGCGTCCAACGCCAACTTCTTGTTCCGATCCGATATGAAGGACTAATGATCGATGATGGCTAACCGCTCGATCTCCTCGTCGACGAGTGCGTCGTTGTGGAGCTGAAATCGGTCGAGCAGATGCTACCCGTGCATCGCGGCCAGCTCTTGAGCTATCTCCGTCTTGGCGGCTTCAAGCTTGGGTATCTGCTGCATTTCAACGTCGCGCTGATGCGGAACGGGATTACGAGGCTGGTCAATGGTATTTGACGCCTTCACGGCCTTTGCGCCTGCTTCGCGTTCTTTGCGCTAAAGCGTTCGGTTTTTTGTGAGGAGTGATCCATGGCTTGGACACGCGATGAGATGGCGGCGCGGGCGGCGCGGGAGCTGGAGGACGGGTTTTATGTCAACCTCGGGATCGGGATTCCCACGCTCGTCTCGAATTTCATCCCGCAGGGCATCACGGTGCAGCTCCAGAGCGAGAACGGGATGCTCGGCATGGGGCCGTTTCCGTATGAGGGTGAGGAGGATCCCGACCTCATCAATGCCGGCAAGCAGACGATTACCGAATTGCCGACGACGAGCTATTTCGATAGCGCCGCCTCGTTTGCGATGATCCGCGGCGGGCATATCGACCTTTCGATTCTCGGTGCAATGCAGGTTGCGGAAAATGGCGACCTCGCCAACTGGATGATCCCCGGCCGCGTCGTCAAGGGGATGGGCGGGGCGATGGATCTGGTTGCCGGGGTCAAGCGGGTCGTCGTGCTGATGGAACACACCGCGAAGGACGAGCCGAAGCTCCTGCATCGGTGCACGCTGCCGCTGACCGGGGCGGGTGTCGTCGACATGGTCATCACCGATCTCGGCGTCTTTGCGATCGACAAGAAGGGCGGCGGGATGGAACTCGTCGAAGCTGCGCCGAACGTCACCGTCGACGAGATCCGCGCGAAGACCGAGGCGTCGTTCTCGGTTCGCCAAGGCATCGCGTAGCGGGCAATCGCTCGAAACGCAAAGAGCCGGCAAAGCCGGCTCCAAAAAGAGAATGTTAAGGTTCTTGCACGCCCAAGGTGCGGCGATACACAGTGTTACAGTTAACGCGAAATAAGGTTCTTACCCGCCCAAACACACTACGCAGTGTTACATTTAGAGAGAAAGAAGGTTCTTGCCAGCCAGGAAACGTTACGTTCGGTTACAATCTGTCACAATAGGTGGGGCTTGTGCAAGCGCATTCAACGGCCATCCGTGAAAAAATCGTGAGTTTGCCCGCTTCGCGAATAGCCGAGGTTGCCGCTCTCGGATTCGGCAATCCCGAGATCATTCCGCTATGGTACGGCGAAGGCGATCTGCCGACGCCGGAGTTTATCGGCGCGGCCGTCGGCGCGGCGCTCGCGGCCGGCGAGACCTTCTATACGTACAAGGCGGGGCTACCCGAACTGCGCGAGACGATCGCGACGTATCTGGGGCGGCTTTACGGGCGGGAGATCGGCGCCGAGCGCGTCGCGGTGACGAGTTCGGGGATGACGGCGCTGCAGATTGTTGCGCAGATGCTGATCGACCCCGGCGACAACCTCGTGATCGTCGCGCCGATCTGGCCCAACATCGCTGCCGCGGTGACGATCATGGGCGGCGAGCCGCGGCTCGTCTCGCTCGACCCGACGCCGGACGGCGGCTGGCGGCTCGACCCGGGAAAACTCTTCGCCGCGTGCGATTCGCAGACGCGCGGGATCTTCGTCAACTCGCCTTCGAACCCGACCGGGTGGATGATCACACCGGACGAGATCGCGACGCTGGTCGATTTTACGCGGCGGCGCGGGCTGTGGCTGATCGCCGACGAGGTCTACGGCCGCATCGTCTACGGCAACCGCCCGGCGCCGTCGTTCCTCGAGCACACCGAGGCTGAGGACCGGGTCATCGTCGTCAACAGCTTTTCGAAGACCTGGGCGATGACGGGATGGCGGCTGGGCTGGCTGACGCTGCCGCCGAGCCTCCTGCCCGAGATCGAAAAACTCATCGAGTTCAACACCAGCGGCTCGCCGACCTTTCTGCAACGCGCCGCGATCACCGCGGTCCGCGACGGCGAAGGGTTCGTCGAGAGCTTTGCGACGCGGTGCCGGGCGGCGCGCGACGTCGCGATCGACGGGCTCCAGGCTTGCCGGCGCGTGTCGGTCGCGCGGCCCGAGGGTGCGTTCTATGCGTCCTTCCGCGTCGACGGGATGAGCGACAGCCTCGCCTTTGCAAAGGAGCTGCTCCACACGGCCAAAGTCGGCCTCGCCCCCGGCAGCGCCTTCGGTCCGACGGGCGAGGGGTGGCTCAGGATGTGTTTCGCCCGCGACCCCGCCGCAATGGAAGGGGCGGTTGGGCGATTGCGGGCCGTGCTGGGCTGAGCCCCACCCCCTCGCTGGGCTCGGCCTTCACCTGTTCGCCGCGCGAACGGTCCCTCTCCCGCATTGCGGGAAGGGGTGGCCGAAGGCCGGAGGGCCCGAGCGGAGCGAACGTGTCGACGCCCTCGACCAGCCTCTGTTACTCTCCTCCAATCCATCCTCACCGGGAGTTTCCCTCCGCTTGCCCGCACCGACACGGACGCGCGATCTGCGGCTCGATTTCTTTCGCGGGGTCGCGCTGATCTTCATCTTCATCGATCACATCCCTGAGAACATTCTCAGCTATTTCACGCTGCAAGCGGTGGGGTTCTACGATGCGGCTGAGGTCTTCATATTCATTTCCGGATTCACCGCCGCGCTGGTGTACGGCCAGCGGCTCGTGGCCAAGGGCGGGTTGTACGCGACGGCGCAGATCTGGCGCCGGGCGTGGCAGCTCTATGTCGCCCACGTCTTTCTGTTCGTCATTTTTATCGGTGAAGTCTCGTATACCGTCCAGACCTTCAACAACCCCATGTATAATGAAGAGATGCGGGTCGCCGATTTTCTGGTACACCCGCATATCGCGGTGATGAAAGCGCTGCTGTTGGAGTTTCAGCCGACGTTCCTGGACATTCTGCCGCTGTACATTCTGATGATGCTGATCTTTCCCGCAGTCCTTCTGGGTATCCAGCGATGGCCCTTGCTGGTTTCGGCCGCTTCCTTTGCGCTGTACCTGGCAGTGCAGGCGTTCGGCCTGTCGGTGCCGGCCTACCCCGAGGGGGCGACCTGGTACTTCAACCCGCTGGCCTGGCAGTTCCTCTTCATCACCGGCGCCGTGCTCGGGACGGTGGCCCGGCGCGGGCAGTCGCTTGTCGGGCTGAGCCGGCTGCTGATGCCGGTAGCGATCGGGATCCTCGTCGTCGCCGTCACGGTGCGGCTGAGCTGGACGCTCGGCGGGCCGTTCCCGGGCTTTCCGGCGCTGTTCCTGAAGGCGCTGTGGCCGGTCAACAAGACCGATCTGTCGCCGGTGCGGCTGGTCCCGTTCCTCGCGACCGTCGTGCTCGTGGCGATGTGGGTTCAGCCCGACGCGCGGTTCCTGCGGTCGCGGGCGGCGCGGCCGTTCGTCTTGTGCGGGAAGCAGTCGCTCGAGGTGTTCTGCCTCGGCATCGTGCTCTCGGCGCTCGGCCATTTCATTCTCGCCGAGTATGAAAGCGGCGTCGCGATGCAGCTTGCGGTCAATGCGGTCGGGATCGGGCTGATGCTCGGGACCGGCAAGATGATCGACTGGTACAAGACCGTCGACCGCGTGCAGACCCCGGCTCCGGCGCTCGCGGCCCGACCCGGGCGCGGCGACGAGGCCCCGCTGTGAGGCGCGCGCCCCGGGCCCTTCTGTGGGTTGTGCTAGCGGTCGCCGCGCTTCTGGCGGCCGGGGCGGCGCGGGCCGACGAGGCCGACGAATGCGACGTGCCGCAGGAACTGAGCCAGGACAGCGACGCGCTGCCGCATCTCGCCGCGCGGCTCAAGGGAAAGCAGCCGGTGACGATCGTCGCGATCGGCGGCGCCTCGACCGCCGGCGCCGCCGCGGGCTCGCCGGATTTCGCCTATCCGGCCCGGCTGCGCGACGCGCTGGTGGGTTTGTTTCCCGGCGCCGAGGTCCGCGTCGTCAACAAGGGCGTGCCGCGCCAGTCGGCACAGCAGCAGTTCGATCGGTTTCCGAGCGACGTGATGGCCGAGGACCCGGTGCTCGTCATCTGGGAGACGGGCACGGTCGACGCGGTCCACGACATCCAGATCGACGATTTCGCCGGTGCCCTGCAACGCGGC
>DASXFE010000025.1:0-10131 GCA_036489765.1 Allostellaceae bacterium
GCACGGCGTCAAGCGCGGCGACTCCTTCGCGTTCTACGCCGGCGACATCCGGGTCGAGGGCCCGCACCCGCTCTGTTCGAGCGGCGGCAACCTCGGCACCGGCCGCCTCCGCACCGCCATGTACACCGACAGCATCGAGCAGCTCCGCGGCACCGCCGGCCCCCGCCAGGTCAAGGTGCGGGCGGACACGGCGCTGGCGGCGTTCACGACGCCGAGCAGCGGCGGGTGGATCATGTTCGGCAAAGAGCCGAACTGACCGGCCCGCCGGCGGCGACCGGCCGCTCTATGACTTATCGGGCAGTTTGTAGGAGGAACGCGCCAGCAGCTTCCAGCCGTCATTCTGCTTCTGCCACACCTGCATGACGCCGATCTTGGTGTTGGTGACCTTGCCGTCGACCTCGGTATCCGACACCCAGAGGTGACGCACGATGGCGGTATCACCCGAGATGTGGAGTGTCATGTCGGGGTACTCGAGCGACTTGACGGTACCCTTCCGTCCCATGACGCCGGCGATGAATTCATCCTTGTTCTGGATCCGGGCGTCCGAATGGCTGTAGGTCAGCTGCGGCAAGGTCATCGCGTCGAGCTTTGCCTTGTCCTGCTTCAGATAGGCCGCTTTCATGGCCTCGACGGCTTGTTTGACCGCGGCTTCATCGGCGGCGTCCGCTCGCGCCGTTCCGAAAAGGGCGACTGCTCCGAGAGCAAGCACGCCGGTGGCAGCCAGATCACGACGGGTCAGTGCCATGCTTTCCTCCCTTGATGACTCGGTTTGTTCCGATAACCGCGAGCTTCGCGAAACCAGGATCGCGGGTCCGGCTGGCTTGGGCAATGGGATTCATGGTGGCGTCGACCCGAAACGATGCTCATTCCGCCTGTGCAAACCGGTCATGACGGCGGACAATCGGTCGAACACGCAGGAGGACGGCCATGCCGGTCATCGATGTCCAGGTTCATCCCTTTGATCGAAATCATCCCGGGCGGCCGTGGGCCAGTCCTTCGCACGGGCTCGACTCCGCGACGGGCGACGAGATGGTCGCGGCGATGGAGAGTGTCGGCGTCGACGGGGCGATCATGGTGTCGTCGTTCAGCGCCTCTGAGTACGATCCGAGCTACGCGCTCGAGGTCTACAACAAGTATCCGGACAAGTTTCGGGTGGTGACGCCGGTCGATGCGACCGATCCGGCGATCGACGATATCGTGGCGGAGTGGGCGACGAAGCCGGGGGCACGCGGCATTCGCATCCGAATGCGCGAGGGCCTGCCGATGGACGCGGACCATCCCGGGCTGAAGCGCGCGTTCGCTGCCGCCGGCAAACTCGGCTTGCCGGTCAATCTGCTGTGCTGGGCCATCATCGACAAAGGGCTGCCGCATATCCGGCAGCACCCCGATACGGTCATCGTCATCGATCACCTCGGGATGCTGCAGCCGGCTCGCCCGCCGGTCCCTGCCGACGTGTGGGCCGACCTGCCGAAGCTGCTCAGCTTGGCTCAATACCCGAACGTCAGGGTGAAGATCAGCGGCGCCTGCACGATGTCGCACCGGCCGTTCCCCTACGACGATATCTGGGAGCCGGTGCTGCGGGTCATCGATGCGTTCGGGCTCGAACGCTGCATGTGGGGCACCGACTGGACCCGGACGATCGGCATGCTGACCTACGAGCAGGGCGTCGCGCCGTTCCGCGACGATACCAGGCATCTGTCCGCGAGCGACAAGGCGGCGCTCATGGGCGGCACGTTGCAGAAGGTCTACAAGTGGTAGGGCGACTGCACTGATCTGACGACGCCGCAGATCTGACGCCTCCGCCACCCCACAGCGTGCGCGATCCAAGCGTTTCGCTGTTCGGCCTCTCCGAACCGCGGGGACCGGCAGATCGAGGGCTATATCGCAGTTGTAACGCATTTGGTGCGATACCTCCGCTGCCGATCTAGCGGTGCGCGATTCCTCTCTATATCCTTCGATTGTATATATCGCTCCCCAAATCCCCGATGAGTTGGGTAATGGGGCTAGGATCGCCCTATCGGCAATCCGCAAGACGATGTGGGGGATCCCAATGGCAGCATCGTTCGATCGTCATCGCATCTCCCGCCGCACACTGCTGCGCACGATGGCCGCTCTGGCGGGAGCCGCAGCGCTTCCCACGCTCGGCACGCGCCGCGCGCGCGCCGAGATGCCGGATCTGCCGGCCAATTTCGGCAAAGGCCGAAGCGTGGCAATCGTTGGTGCCGGGGTGGCCGGACTGACGGCCGGCTGGAAATTGGCGAACGCGGGTTTCAGCGTCACGATCTATGAGGGTGACAGCCGTTACGGCGGGCGCAGCCTGACGCCTCGACCCGTACGCCCCGAGTATCGCAAATGGTGGTTCGACAAATACAATCCCGACCGGCTGTTTCCGGAGATGTACGTCTCCGAATACAAGGAAGACTCGCGCAGTCCCGACCCGGCGCCCCAGGTCTGCCGTTTTGACGATGCGACCTGGGATCCGCGCAGCGGCAGGCCCCCGGTCGAATTGTTCCTCAACGCCGGCCCCGGCCGCATTCCGAGCGATCATGTGTCGCTCATTCAACTGTGCCAGCAGGCCGGCGTCGCGCTGGAGCCCTATATCTTCCAGTCGAATTACAACCTGCTGCAAAGCCCGACCTTCGCCGACGGCAAGCCGATTTCTTATCACGAGGTCAATTACAGCCTGCGGGGCCAAGTCGCCCAAATGCTGTACAAGCTTATCGAAGACGGCCACATGGCCAGCGAGTTTCCGGTCGAAGACCAGAAGAAGAAAATCCTCAACATGCTGGTTCAGTTCGGCAACCTGAACAATAAGCATGTCTTCGCCGACTCGAGCCGCGTCGGCTACAGCCATCTGCCCGGCGGGTGGCGCGATGCTCCGGTGCTCAATCCGGTGGTGCCTTTGGCCGACACGCTCGATTCAGGCTTTGTCGGAGCCGGCAACCCGGCACTGTCGCCCGGCTCGTTTCTGTTCAATGCCGACAATCTCGACTGGCAGAACTCCCTGATGCAGCCGATCGGCGGCATGGATCGGATCTGGCAGCGCCTCCTGGTGCAGGATGTTCCGGCGTCGGCGGTGCGCCTGCAGGCGGGGGATCCACGCCGTCGCGTGCTGGCGGCGCGTGCGCGCGGGAAAGGCGCGCGACGCTACGTGGGCGACCTGGTCCTTCTGAATCATCGCATAACCGCCATCGTGGAAGAGCCCGCCCGGCAGAAGATCAGGATCGATTTCACCTCGACCGATCTGGCATCGGGCAAAACCGCGACCGGCAGCGAGATCGCGGATTTCTGCTTTTCGAGCATGGCGCCCAACCTTTTGGCGAAGATCCAGAATTCCCTGCCGCCGGAGTTCAACAAGAACCTCGCCCTGGTCGACCAGACCCCGGCGATCAAGGTCGGCTGGCAGGGCCGCTATCGCTTCTGGGAAAAGGAAAACAACATCTACGGCGGCATCAGCTGGACCGACGATATCATCGGGCAGATCTGGTACCCGTCAGAGGATTTCAACGCCCCCACCGGCGTGCTGACCGGCGCCTACAATCGCGGCAAAGGGGCAACGGAATTCGGATTGCTGAGCCAAAAGGACCGCATCGCCAGGGCGCTGGCGGGCGGCGGCAAACTGCATCAGAACTTCGAGGCCAAGGTTTTTGCCGACCGCGGCGTCACCATCGCCTGGCAATACATGCCGTTCCAGGTGGGCGGTTGGGCCAGCGACACGGCAAGCACCCAACCCGACGTCTACCACGCGATCACCGACCTGCCGCAGGGGCGCCTGTACTTGGCCGGCGATGCGTACAGCTATCTTCCGGGCTGGCAGGAAGGGGCGGTCACGTCGGTCTACGCGGCAATCCAGGCCCTGGCGAAACATATGGGGTGACGAACGCCGGCCCTGCCGAGAGATCGCCCTCCAGCTAACTTGGGGTGCGCAACACGACGAGGGCGTCTACCGCCTTCACCCCTAGGCCCGACGGCAGCACCATCAGCGGGTTGATGTCGAGCTCGGCCAGGTGTCCTTCGAGGTGCATGGCGAAGTGCGACACGCGCACCAGAGTATCCGCGAGCGCCTCGATGTCCGCCGCCGGCCGGCCGCGAAAGCCCTGGAGCAAGCGGGCGCCTTTGACCTCGGCGATCATCGCCTGCGCTTCCGCGGGTGTGATCGGGCAGCGGCGCAGGGCAACGTCGTTGTAGACCTCGACCATGACCCCGCCGGTGCCGAACAGCAGCACCGGGCCCAGTTGCGGGTCGCAGGACACGCCGACGATGACCTCGACGCCGTCCCGCACCATCTCCTGCACCGACACGCCGGTGATCTGCGGTTGCGGGGCCTGCGCTTTGGCGTTGGCCAGGATATCGGCGTAGGCCGCTCGTACCTGGGGCGCATCACCGAGGTTGAGGCGGACGACGCCGGCCTCTGTCTTGTGCAGGATGTCCGGCGAGTCGACCTTGAGGGCCACCCGATACCCGAGCTGCTCCGCGGCCGCCACGGCTTCCTCGGCGGAATTTGCCCGGTGCTCGCCCGCGCTCGCCACGCCCCAGGCGGCCACTAGCCGCTTGCTCTCGGACTCCGAGAGGGTCGGGCGCCCCAGGCCGAGAGCCTGGGTGATGGCGGCATCTTGCGCCGCCGTGCGCGGCGGGGCCGTGGCGAAGCCGTCGGCGAGGCGGTGCTCGCGCCAGGTGTGATAGGCGAGGCGGCTTTGCAGGCCTCGGGCCAGCTTGTCGGGCGTGTAGAAGATGGGGATGCGGGCGCTCTTGAGCTGGGGCAGGCCGGCTTTGGCATCCCGGCTTCCGGTCCACAGGAACACGATGCCCTTGTCGGTCCGGTCGCGCTGGCTGATCACCTGCTGCGCCTGCGTGTCCGCCCCGGCGCTCGCGACGACGAGCGTGCCCATGCGGGGATCGCCGATCATGTGCTCCATGATCGGCGGAAACGACTCGCTGTTGGCAAAGCCGGTGACATCGGCCGGGTTCGCCGCCCAGCCAAAGCCCTTGAGGATGCCGTTGATGCCGTCGCGTGCCGCGTCGCCGAGCGTCGGCAGATCAAGCCCGGCTTGGCCGCACATGTCGGCGGTCAGCGAGCTGATCCCGCCCGAGTGGGACACCACCGCGATGCCGGGCTCGGCGGGCTTGGGGGTGTGGCCCATGAGGTGCGCGACCTCGATGAGCTCGTCGTAATCCTGTACGCGGATCACGCCGTATTGGGCAAAGATCGCATCGTACCGGGCGTCCGTGCCGGTCAGCGCCGCCGTATGCGAGCGCGCGGCCCGCGCGCCCAACTCCGACCGCCCGATCTTGATCAGCACGATCGGCTTGCCGCGCTCGGCCGCGAGCTTGGCCACTTCGAGAAACTTGTCGGCTCGCTTGAAGCCTTCGACAAACCCGGCGATGACCCGCGTATCCGGGTCGTCCAGCAGGTAGCGGGCGAAATCGGTGAAGTCGAGGTCCGCCTCGTTCCCTGTCGAGATGATGTAGCTGAAGCCGATGCCGTTCTCGACCGCCCGCACCAGAAACGGCCCGAACGCCGTCGCGCCGCTTTGGCAGACGAGACCGATCGGCCCGGTCAGCCCGGACGCGCCGCGCGAGGACGCGGTGGCCCAGATGTCATCTTTGACGTTGGCGAGCCCCAGGCAATTGGGGCCGCTGATCCGCATGCCCGAGGCGCGGGCGAACTGGCCCAATTCTCCCTGCAAGTCGCGCCGGTCGTCGACTCCGCGCTCGGCAAACCCCGCCGAGATCACGATCGCCGACCCCGCCCCCTTGCGGTGGCTTTCCTCCAGGACGTCGCGCACCTGGTCGTAGGGCACCACGACGGCCACCACGTCCGGCGCCTCCGGCAGCTCCGTGACGCTCGGGTAGGATTTCTCCCCCATGATCTCGTCGTAGCGCGGGTTGACGGCATAAACCCGCACCCGGTCCTTGGCCTTGAGCGCCGCGGCCAGAAACCGCCCGCCATACTGCATTCGCGGGGTCGCGCCCACGATCGCGATGGACCGCGGGTTGAGCATCTTGTGGATCGACGCCATCTGCGGTTCGGTCCAGAACTCCATGACACCCCCCTCAAGAGAACGTGGTCCGTCGGTCGGCAGGCCCACGGTATACGAACCGGCCCCCAATCGATTCTATTCGTGCATCATGGGCCGAAGCGTCGCGCCCGCGACAGAGGCTCGGATCGCACGCCAGACCCGCTCCGGCGTCGCCGGCAGCTCGATGTGCTCGACGCCGAATTCCGCGAGCGCGTCGACGATCGCATTGGCCACCGCGCCGAGCCCCGGGGTGATGCCGCCCTCGCTGCCGCCGCGCATGCCGAGCGGGTTGGTCGTGGACGGCACCTCGGTGATCTCGGTGCGGAACAGCGGCAGCGTGTCCGCCCGCGGCACCGCGTAATCCATCAGCGAGGCGGACAGAAGCTGGGCCGTGTCGCAGTCGTAGACGCATTCTTCGGAGAGCGCCTGTCCGATCCCTTGCGCAATGCCGCCGTGGCTCTGGCCGTGAATCAGCATCGGGTTGACTGCCCGTCCGCAATCGTCAACCGACACGTAGCCGATGATTTCGACGACACCGGTCTCCGGATCGACCTCCACCTCGCACACCGCTGAGGTGTAGGCGTAGGACGGGATGCTCATGACCTGATCGGCCATGCCGCCCAAGGGCCCGCGCAATTCGGGCGGCACGGCATCGCGTTGGGCGGCCGCCGCGGTTTCGAACAGGCCGATCGAACGGTCGGTGCCTTTGACCACGAAGCGCGGCCCGACGAACTCGATATCGGCTTCCGATACTTCCAGCATCGCGGCGGCGATGCGCCGCCCCTTGTCGACGACCTGGTCGGCCGCGATCGCCGTCACCCACGACCCCAGCCGCATCGACCGCGCCGAGGCCGAACCGCCCCCGGCCTGCACGCGATCGGTGTCGCCGGTGACGAGCCGGACCTGCTCCGGCTCGACCCCGAGCCACTCGCTGACAACCTGCGCAAAGCTCGTCTCGTGCCCCTGGCCGGCCGACATCGTGCCGAGCACCAATTCGACCGTCCCGGCCGGGTCGATCGTCAGCTCGGCTCGTTCGCGCGGGGCGCCGGTGTTGAGCTCGATTGACGCGGCGATCCCGATGCCGCGACGGCGGCCGCGGCTACGGGCTTCACTGCGGCGAGACCCGAAACTGGCCCAATCGGCCAGTTCGGTGGCGCGCCGCAGGGATGCCGGGTAATCGCCGCTGTCGTAAACGAGGCCCAACGGGTTCCGGTACGGCATCGCTTCCGGCGGCACGAGGTTCCGGCGGCGCAGCGCGAGGCGGTCGAACCCATGGCGACGGCACGCCATGTCGATCAGCCGTTCGAGCACGAACATCACCTCGGGCCGCCCTGCGCTGCGGTATGCCGAGGTCGGGGCGGTATTCGTGACCACTCCGACACCTCGCATATACGAAACCGGGATCCGATAGACGCTGGACGAGACCGCGATTCCTTTCGCCAGCGGGACGAACGAGATCGCGCTTGCCCCGAGATTACTGGTGTTGACCCCGCGCAGCGCGAGAAAGCGCCCATCCTTGTCGATGGCCAGCTCCGTGTCCGAAGCGAGGTCGCGCCCGTGAAAATCGGTGAGAAAGGCTTCTCGTCGGTCGCAAATCCATTTGACCGGACGTCCGACCCGTTTCGCCGCCCAGGCGACCAGGACAAACTCGGGGCAGGTATTGTTGCGGATGCCGAAATTGCCGCCGACATCGCCGGATACCACGCGCACCGCGTCATTTGCGACGCCGAGCGCGCCCGCAATGTCGTTCCGCTGGCGGGTCACGCCGCCGCCGGCGCTGGTGTAGATGATGAATCGTTGCGCCGCCGGATCGAAGGCACCGAGCGCCGCCCGCAATTCCATCGGCACGCCGGTGACGCGGTTTATCGTCGTCCGCAAGCGCACGATATGCGTCGCCCGCGCAAAGGCGGCCTCGGTCGCCTCCCGGTCGCCCGTCTCGGAATCGATGCACAAATTCGAGCCATGCTCCGTCCAAACCGGCAGGGCCTGCGGCGCCAAGGCGTCATGCGAGCGCGCCGCCGCGGGGAGGGCCCGGTAGGCGACAGTGACGCGCTCCGCCGCATCCATTGCCGCGGCGAGGGTTTCCGCGACGACGACGGCCACCGCCTCTCCGACATAACGAACGGCGTCCGCGGCGAGAACCGGGTGGGGCGCGATGAAGAAGTCGGAGCCGTCGCGGCTGCGCAACGGCACCTCGTGCGGGTTGGTCGGTACCGGGCCGTGCGGTATCGGCCGCAGCCCGTCATTCGCCGCGTCGCCGCCGGTGAGCACGGCGAGCACGCCAGGGCCGCTGCCTGCCTCGGCGATATCGATGCTCTCGATCACCGCGTGGGCGTGCGGCGACCGCACGAGGCAGGCATAGGCCTGTCCCGGGAGGCTGAAATCGTCGGCGTACCGGCCGCGGCCGGTCAGCAATCGCGCATCCTCCCGTCGCGGCACCGGCTTGCCGATGCCGCGACGAGCAAGAGCGTCGCGCGAGTTCAGAAACGACATCAGCTCCTCGCCGCTTTGTGATGCGCCGCCTCCCGGGCGCCGAGATGCGGAGGAAACGTTGTGGCTGCCGACAAAGGGCGTCAACCATCGTCGTCACAATCAGCGCGCTCTCAACGCCTCGACCCCGAAACTCCGGTCGACGGCGAGCTGTCCGACAAAGTATTCGGCCAGTCTCCCGTAATGTACGGCGGTAACCCGGACGCGACGAGAATCCCTATGGCAAGACCCGGCGCCGATCACAGCCCCAGGTCGGACAACCCCGGATGGTCGTCAGGGCGGCGGCCGAGGGGCCAGTGAAATTTCCGGTCGGATTCCCTGATCGGCAGATCGTTGATCGAGGCGAAGCGGCGCTGCATCAGGCCTGCGGCGTCGAATTCCCAGTTTTCATTGCCGTACGAGCGAAACCACAGGCCGCTGTCGTCGTGCCACTCATAGGCAAAGCGCACGGCGATGCGATTGCCGTCAAACGACCACAACTCCTTGATCAGCCGATAATCGAGCTCTCTGGCCCATTTGCGGGTCAGGAACTCGACGATCTGCGCACGGCCGACCGGGAACTCGGCGCGGTTCCGCCACTGGCTGTCCGGCGCGTAGACGAGCGAGACCCGATGGGGATCGCGGCTGTTCCAGCCGTCTTCCGCCATGCGGATCTTTGCCGTCGCGGTTTCGCGCGTGAAAGGAGGGACGAGGTCGACCATGCTTCTCACCCTCGCCCCGTCACTCGCGGGTCTCGGTAGCGAACACCTTCTGGGCGATCTGCCATTTGCCTTCCACCTTCAAAAAACCCAAGTAATCGGTGAAGAAACGATTGTGGCGCGGCTACTGGCAACGGCAACGGGGGATCGCGGCATGACCGACTACGTGTTGCAAGGCTTGGTTAAGCGCCGGCCGAGCTGGCCGGCGAAATTGAGGCGGCGCATGCCCAGCTCCGCAAGATGCTCGGCGACCTTGAACAACTCGACAGCGTGATCCTGCAATTCGACCCGCAGCACGACGTTGAGGATTGGGCACCGGGGCGAGATGACCTGTACCGTGCTGTCGATCCTGAAGCAGGCTGTTGAGCCTATGGCGACGCGGGATATCGCCCTAGAGATGTTGGTGACGCGCGCCCTCAACACACAGGATCAGAAGCTACTCGCGCTTATGGTCAAGAGAGTAGGCGTCGCCCTGAGACTTCAGCGGAACAACGGGATCGTCCGATCCGCCAATGGCCCGGGGCAGTTCATGCTGTGGGAGATAGAGCGATAGAGAGGGCTTTAGCATCCATGTCTCAGCGGGTGCTTTTGATCTTGATATCGATCAGTTTCGCGACTGCCATAAGCGTTTTCGGCGGGCAGTTCAGTTTTGAGCTCAAAAAACGTGAGCTGACACGGCCGATCTAATGTGGGGGTCAATTCAATGCGAAGCGGTCCATGGTTCATTATCTCAAGGACAATGGGACCGCTCCATCCCGGCTGAATCCAGGGGGCAGTCTGATGCATACTTAGTCCCACTCTTGCATAGGTGCTCCGCCCCTCTACGAGAGCAATCATATTTTTAGGAACTTTTATGCTCTCATAGGTCATTGCTAGAACAAATTTTCCCGGTTCTAAGACAAACCGTTCTCTATCCCCGAGAG
>DASXFE010000073.1:0-2103 GCA_036489765.1 Allostellaceae bacterium
CCGGTCCCGTCCGGTTGCCGCCGTCGTCGCGGGCGAGGCCGGCGCCGGAAAGGAAGGTCTCGATGCAGCCGGCGCGGCCGCAATAGCACGACGGGCCCGGCAGCTCGTCCGGGCGCGGCCAGGGCAGCGGGTTGTGGCCCCATTCGCCGGCGATCGCGTTGACCCCGGTGACGATCCGGCCGCCGATGACGATCCCGCCGCCGACCCCGGTGCCGAGGATCACCCCGAAGACGTTGGCCGCATCCGCCGCGGCGCCGTCGACCGCCTCGGACAGGGCGAAACAGTTGGCGTCGTTGGCGAAGCGAACCTCGCGCCCGAGCGCCGCGATTATGTCGCGCATGAGCGGCCGGCCGATCAGCCAGGCCGAGTTTGCATTTTTCACAAGCCCGGTCCGCGATGAGATCGTGCCCGGGATGCCGATCCCGACCGAGGCGCGGACACCATGCTCGGCCTCGATCGCGGCGACGAGCCCGGCGACGGCGGCGATCTCTCCGTCGTAATCCCCGATCGGCGTCGCGATGCGGCGCCGGTCGCGCATCGCGCCGGCGGGTTCGAGCAACGCGGCCTCGATTTTTGTGCCGCCGAGATCGATGCCGATGCGAAATCCGCTCGCCATGCCCCGCCCCAAGGTGGTCGACCGCGCGACCGTTCCGCCCCAATAGATGCACCGCGCCGGGCCCGGTTGCAAACCCGGGGTATCCGCGCCCTGGGCTCATGCTTACCAATTGTTAAGTGAATGCGCCGTAGAACAGGCCTTGTCTGGAGAAACCAGACCGCCGGAGGGCCATGCGAGGCGCCGGCTTAGGCTGCAGCAACTTTTCGAGGCCGATCTGCATGACGCTTCACGCGATAAACGGGATGAGACAACCCGATCCCGCCACGGCCAAGAAGGTGCTGATTGTCGAGGACAACGACCTCAACATGAAGCTCTTCAACGATCTCCTGGAGGCGCACGGCTATGCCACGCTGCGCACCAAGGACGGGATCGAGGCCCTCCAGATCGCCCGGCAGCATCGCCCGGACCTCATCCTGATGGATATCCAGCTGCCCGAGATTTCCGGCCTTGAGGTCACCAAGTGGCTCAAGGAAGACGAAGAGCTGCGCTCGATCCCGGTCATCGCCGTCACCGCGTTCGCGATGAAGGGCGACGAAGAGAAGATCCGCGAGGGCGGCTGCGAGGCCTATATCGCCAAGCCGATCTCGGTTTTGGGCTTTCTGCGCACGGTCGAGCAGTTCCTGTCTCCGGCCGTGACTCCCGTGACTCCTCTGTAACCGCCATCCGGTCCCGCTGCCATGACCGCCCGTGTTCTGGTCGTCGACGACGTCGAGCTGAACGTCAAACTGCTCGAAGCCAAATTGTCGAGCGAGTATTTCGAGGTCATTACCGCGTTCAACGGGATGACCGCGCTCGATCTTGCCGAGTCGGAATCGCCCGACATCATCCTGCTCGACGTGATGATGCCCCGCATGGACGGGTTCGAGGTGTGCAGCCGGCTGAAGGCGAACCCGAACACCGTCGATATCCCGGTGGTCATGGTCACCGCGCTTTCCGACGTCTCGGACCGCCTGCGCGGCCTCGAGGTCGGAGCCGACGACTTCCTGACGAAGCCGGTCAACGACATCGCGCTTTTCGCCCGCGTGCGCTCGCTCGTCCGCCTCAAGCGGATGATGGAGGAGCTGCGGTTGCGCGAGGAGATTTGCGGACGCTTTGCGGCTCGCGGCAACGAGGCCGGGACGGTCGAAGATCTGAGCCCGGCGCGCATCCTCCTGCTTGAGGAGCGGGGGTTCGCCGCTGCGCGCGTCGCCGAGACGCTGGCGCCGGTGGCCGAGACGATCGTCCGTGCCGATACCTGCACCGACGCCGCCCATCTGCTCGATCCGAGCATCGAGCTCGTGATCGCGAGCCTGTCGATGTCCGACGGCGACCCGCTGCGGTTGGTGTCGCAGTGGCGTGCGACCGAAGCGTTCCGGCAATTGCCGATCCTGCTTCTCGCCAATGACGGCGAGCTCGCGCAGCTCGCGAAGGGGCTCGATCTCGGCGCCAACGATTATCTGATCCGCCCGGTCGACCGCAACGAGCTGCTCGCCCGCGTGCGCACGCAG
>DASXFE010000126.1:0-37774 GCA_036489765.1 Allostellaceae bacterium
TCGACAACGCCTCCTACTACCGGCTGATGCCTGACCAGCCGCGCTACTACATTAACGACACCGGCACCGGGAACACCCTCAACCTCAGCCATATGCGCGTGATCCAAATGGTGGCCGACAGCCTCCGCTACTGGGTCACCGAAACGCATATCGACGGATTCCGCTTCGATCTCGGCACCATTCTCGCCCGCGAACCGAACGGGTTCGACGACCAAAGCGGCTTTCTCAAAGCCTGCTGCCAGGACCCAGTCCTCGATACAGTCAAGCTGATCGCCGAGCCGTGGGATTGCGGCCCGGGCGGCTACCAGGTTGGACGGTTTCCGCCCGGCTGGGCGGAATGGAACGACAGGTTTCGCGACACGGTGCGCGATTTCTGGCGCGGCGCGGCGCCCGCGAGCGCCCTCGCCCCCCGGCTTGCCGGCTCCGCCGATTGCTTCGACCGTCAGGGACGCAAGGCCTGGGCCTGCGTCAACTTCGTGACCGCGCATGACGGGTTCACGCTCAACGACCTCGTCACCTACAACGATAAGCACAACCAAGCCAACGGCGAGGACAACAAGGACGGGAGCAGCGACAACCGGTCCTGGAATTGCGGCGTCGAGGGGCCAAGCGACGACCCCGAGATCAAGGCGCTCCGCGAGCGTCAGATCAAGAATATCCTCGCAACGCTCCTGCTGTCCCAGGGAACGCCGATGCTGCTGGCCGGCGACGAGTTCGGCCGCACCCAAGAGGGCAACAACAACGCCTATTGCCAGGACAGCGAGATCAGTTGGCTCAATTGGGACCTTCAGGAGAAAGGACGGGCACTGGTCGCGTTTGTCCGGCACCTGACGGAAATGCGCCACAGCTATCCCATCCTGCGGCGGAGCCGGTTCCTCACCGGCAATTACAACGAAGAGCTCGACCTCAAGGATGTGCGGTGGATCAACGCGTCCGGCGCCGAAATGCAGGACGAGGAGTGGGGCGATGACGGCATGCATTGTTTCGGCATGCTGCTCGACGGCTACACGCAGCCGACCGGCATCCGGCGGCGCGGCGCGGACGCAACGGTTCTCCTTGTTTTCAACGCCCACCACGATCTGGTGCAATTCACGCTGCCCGAACTCCGCGGCACCTGCCGCTGGTTCCTGGAGATCGATACCAACATCGCGGCGCCGGACGAAGCGGCGGTGTTCGGGTCGGGCGACGTTTACGGCGTGACCGGCCGCTCGCTGTTGCTGTTAGCCCGCCGCGACGATTGAGATCCCTGATGGGGCTTTGCCAGCCGGGCGCATCCGGCCCCGGGACTGTAGACAGACGACGGTGAAATGTGTGACCAAACCTGCACCGCAGACGGCGCCTGGCGCCGACAACAAGGCTGGTTGGCCAGTCGGCCTTGAGGCCGTCGCAGAAGCGGCCCTTCCCGATTTCTTGCTACGGCAACGCTGGTACCCGGCGAAAGATGCAGCCCGGCCGGCCGTACGCCTCGCGGCGCTGGTGCCGCTCGCAGGTTGCGGTGTACCGGCCGCCGCCGCGGTCTGGGAGGCTTCGCCGCCGGGGCGAACGGCCTTCGCCCTCTTCGTGCCGTTGGCGGTCGCGCCGGCGGAAGCCGTCGACGCCGCGCGGGTGATCGCGGCGCTGCCGCCACAGCAAGACGGCGGGAGCCTTGTTCTGATCGAGGCGACTGCCTGGGACGGATTTATCCGGGCCTGGATCGGCCTGCTGCTCGGCCAGCCGATGTCGGCGCCGGGGCTGCGCGCCGGGCATACCGGCCGCCTCCCCTCGGCCGGCCTTACGGATTCCGACTGGGCTATTCGCCGCAGCAGCGCGGAGCAGTCGAACACCTCGATCCGAGTGGGCGAGCACGCGATCCTCAAGATAATCCGCAAGGTCGAGGAGGGGATTCATCCCGAGCTGGAAGTGAGCCGCTTTTTGACCGCGGACGCGGGCTTTACCGGGACGCCTGCCTTGCTCGGCTGGGTGGATCTCGAGGGGGGCGGCGGAAAGGGCGCCCAGACGCTGTCGATCCTACAGGCGTTTGTGCCGAACCAGGGCGACGCCTGGAGTTGGATCCTGGAGCGGCTACGGCACGAGGGCGAGGCCTGCGCGCGCGATGCGGCGCGGGAGGAGACGATCGCCTGGGTGGGCCGCCTCGGCGTCCGTACGGCCGAGATGCACAAAGCCTTGGCGCGGGACTGCGACGACCCCGCGTTCCGGCCCGAAGCGGTCACGGAAGAAGACATTCGGCGCTGGCGCGACGCGCTCCGGACGACGGCGGGGGCCGCCTGCGACGGATTATCGGCAACTCTGAAGCAGCTCCCGCCGCCCGCACGCGCGCTTGCCGGCCGATTGATCGCGCACCGCGAGGAGATTGACGCCCGGGTCGATCGCCTGCTACCGGCGCCCGCCTCGTTCGATCGCACCCGTCATCACGGCGACTTTCATCTGGGTCAGGTGCTGGTGACCGGAGAAGATGCGACGATCATCGATTTCGAGGGCGAGCCGATGCGCCCGCTCGCCGAGCGCCGCGCCAAACATGCCGCGCTGCGCGACGTAGCCGGGCTGCTCCGCTCTCTATCCTACGCAGCCGCGTCCGCCGCTCGCGAATTGCCGGAAGCCGCGCGCGCCGCAACGGCGCCGGGGCTGGCATCGTGGGAAGAACGGGCGTCGCGGGCATTCTTCGATGCCTATCTGGAGACGGCCCGGGGCGCGCCTGGCCTTCCCGCCGATACCGACGAAGCCAGGCGCGTGGTGCGCTTTTTCATGCTGGAGAAGGCGCTCTATGAAGTGACCTACGAGCTCGCGAACCGTCCGGCCTGGGTTGAGGTACCGCTGGCGGGGGTGATCGGTCTCATCGAGGAGAGGGCCGATGCGCGCCCACGAGCGCACCGGATGCCGTTCGGCGCGGAGGTGCAGGACGACGGCGCGGTGCGGTTCCGGCTGTGGGCGCCGCCGCATGACGCGGTTCGCCTCGAAATCGATGGCGGACTGGAGCTGTTGCGACTGAGGCGGGCGGGAGACGGCTGGCACGAGCTGACCACCAAACAGGCGCGCGCCGGCTCGCGCTACCGGTTCGTCCTCCCCGACGGCACTCGCACTTCCGATCCCGCCTCGCGCTCTCAGCCCGAGGACCTCGACGGTCCGAGCGAGGTCTGCGATCCGTCCGCCTACGCATGGACGAACCCCGCGTGGCGCGGCCGCCCTTGGGAGGAGGCCGTGATCTACGAGCTGCACATCGGCGCCTTTACCCCAGAAGGCACCTTCGGCGCTGCGATCGGCAAGCTTGACCACCTGGTCGATCTCGGGATCTCGGCCATCGAACTGATGCCGATCGGCGATTTTCCAGGACGGCGCAACTGGGGCTATGACGGAGTGCTGCCCTATGCGCCGGACTCGTCTTATGGCCGCCCGGAAGACCTAAAGGCCCTGATCGACGCCGCACACGGCCGCGGCCTGATGGTTCTGCTCGATGTCGTCTACAACCATTTCGGGCCGGAAGGGTCCTTTCTACAAAGGATATCGCCTACGTTCTTCACCGAGCGCCATAAGACCGCTTGGGGCGGCGCAGTTAACATGGAGGGCGCCCCCCCGATCCGGGAGTACTTCATTCACAACGCCCTATATTGGATCGAGGAGTTTAATCTCGACGGTTTACGCTTCGACGCGGTGCACGCGATCTTCGATAGCTCAGCGGTGCACGTGCTGCGGGAACTCGCCGAACGCGTCCGCACCGCCGTTCGGGACCGGCCGGTTCATCTGATCCTCGAAAACGAAGAAAACGAAGCCAGCCGCCTCGCGCGGGATGCTCAGGGACAGCCGCGCGCTTACACGGCGCAGTGGAACGACGACGCGCACCATGTGCTGCATGTCGCCGCGACCGGCGAGAATTCCGGCTATTACGCGGATTTTCATGGGCGGAGCGAGCTCCTCGGCCGCGCGCTCGCGGAGGGGTTCGCCTTTCAGGGCGAGACCATGCCGTACCGCGGCGCGGCGCGGGGCGAACCCAGCGCCAGCCTGCCGCCCACTGCGTTTGTCGCCTTCCTGCAAAACCACGACCAGGTCGGGAACAGGGCCTTCGGCGACCGGCTGGATGCGATCGCCACTCCCGAGGCCGTGCGGGCGGTCGGCGCGATTTGTCTGCTGTTGCCGCAAATCCCGATGCTGTTCATGGGCGAGGAATGGGACGCAGCGCAGCCGTTTCCGTTCTTTTGCGATTTCAGCGCGGAGCTGGCCGAGGCGGTGCGGGCCGGGCGGCGTGAGGAATTTGCCCGCTTTCCCGAATTCCAATCGCCCGCAACCCGCGAGCGCATCCCCGATCCGACCGCCGAAGAGACCTTTCTGTCGGCAAAGCTCGCCTGGGCGGATGCCGGGCGCGAGCCTCATGCCGGGCGCCTGGCCTGGCATCGGCATCTGATCGCGGTGCGCCGGCGCGAGATCGTCCCGATCCTCAAGGAAATTCGTAGCGGCGGCGCTTATCAGGTCATCGGCGACAACGCGGTCGTGGTGCGGTGGCGGGCGGGCGCCGGCCGCGATCTCGCGCTTGCGGCCAATCTGTCCAGCCGCATGGTCGGCGGATTCCCTCCTGTTTCCGGCCGCGTGATATGGCGCGAGGGCGCGGCGCCCGATGACGGCACGTTTGGTCCTTATGCCGTACGCTGGTCCATAACGGAACGGAGCGGAGACGGGCATGGCTGAGGAGCAAAACGGCCCCTCCGCCCTCGACCGGCTTGCCGAGCGGATGGGGATCGTCGCTTCCTTCCGCAACGCCCGGGGCGCCACCGTGCGAACCGACGACGCGACTAAGCGGAGCCTCCTCGGCGCCATGGGCGTGAAGGCCGCCGACGAGGACGAGGCACGAGCCTCCCTCGACGCCCTCGAACGCGAGCGGTGGTTGCACCCGCTCCCCCCGGTCGCGGTGCTGCGGGACGAAGCGGGCGGGACCGCTGTAAAGATCGTGATGCCCTCCGATACCGGCGAGGTCGCTTGGCGGGTGGTCCTCGAGGACGGCGCCGAGCGTTCGGGCCAGGCCGAGTTCGCCGGACTCGCTCTCGCCGAGGAGCACGTTCTCGACGGGCGGACCCTCCAGCGGCGTCGCCTGGAACTCGGCGCCATGCCGTTGGGCTACCACCGCCTGTCGATCGAGACGGCGGGAGGGGCGATGAGTCTGGTGGTCGTGCCGGCGAAATGTTGGCTGCCCGCCGAAGGCCGGCGCATGTGGGGCATCGCGATTCAGCTTTATCTGCTGTGCTCGGCCTCGAATTGGGGCATCGGCGATTTTGGCGATCTTCGCGCGCTGGTCGGCTTGGCGGCGGTGCATGGCGCCGACGTGATCGGCCTCAACCCGCTGCACGCGCTGTTTTCAGACGATCCCGAGCATGCCAGCCCCTACGCGCCGGCGAGCCGTCTTTTGTTGAACATCCTCAATATCGATATCGGCGCGGTGCCGGAGCTTGACCGCTCGCCTGAGGCGCAGGCGCTGATCGCCTCGCCGGCATTTCAGCGGCAGCTTCAGTCCTGCCGGTCCCAGCATCTCGTGGATTACGCCGGGGTCACCGCGCTCAAGCTCGAGGCGCTGGAAGCGCTGTTCGAGACCAGCCGCGGCGCGACCGATGGAGCGCGGTGGGAAGCATTCGCGGCATTCCGCCAGCGCCGCGGGGTGGTGCTGGAGCGCAATTGCCTGTTCCAGGCCCTGCGCGAACATTTTGCGCACGAGGTGCCGCCGGCGGCGGACTGGCATGACTGGCCGGAAGAATACCGCGACCCCGGGTCTCCTGCCGTCGCGCGCTTCGCCGAGACGCAGCGCACGCGGATCGATTTCCTGACCTGGTTGCAATGGGTAGCCGACGACCAGCTGGGCGCCGCCGCGGCGGCTGCCCGTGAAGGCGGCATGAAGGTCGGCCTTTACCGCGATCTCGCGGTGGGGGCCGATCGCGCCGGAGCCGAGACCTGGGCCGACGCGGCAGCCGTGATCTCGGGTGCCCAAGTCGGCTGCCCGCCCGACCTGTATAATCCCGCTGGGCAAAACTGGGGATTGCCGCCCTTTCATCCGCGCGCCCTTCGGGACGAAGGCTACCGCAGCTTTATCGAGCTGGTGCGCGCCAACATGCGGCATGCCGGCGGCCTGCGGATCGATCATGTCATGGGACTGCATCACCTCTATTGGGTGCCCAGCGGCCAGTCGGCCTCGGCGGGCGCCTACGTCCGCTACCCGACGGAGGATCTGATCGGCATCCTGGCGCTGGAGAGCCAGCGTCACCGCTGCCTTGTGGTCGGCGAAGATCTCGGCACCGTGCCCGAGGGCTTCCGCGAGCGCATGGCGGCTGCCAACATCCTGTCCTATCGCGTGCTCTTTTTCGAACAGACCGAAAGCGGCGAATATTTACCGCCGGAGGCCTATCCGGCGCTGTCACTCTCCGTCGTCGGCAGCCACGATTTGCCGACGCTGCGAGGCTGGTGGGAAGGCGGCGATATCGCTCTCAAAGAGCACCTCGACCTTTACCCGGATGCCGGCGAAGCGGCGCGCCAGCGCGAAACGCGTCGCCGCGATCAGGGCGAGTTCGTCGCCGCCCTGCGGCGCGAGGGGCTGCTTCCCGCCGACGGCGTGCTTCCAGACATCCCGAGCCTGTCGCGGGCCGCCCACGCCTACCTCGCGCGGACGCCGAGCATGCTGGCGATGACCCAGATTGACGACCTGACCGACGAGGCCGAGCCGGTCAACGTGCCGACCACCTCCGACGAGCACGCCAACTGGCGCCGCCGCTTGTCGATGACGCTGGAGGCGCTGGCGGAGCGACCACGCTTTGTCGACATCGCCGACATCCTTCGGTCGGAACGCGGCGGGGCGAACGGGACAAACCGCCATGGCTGATCTGAGAGCAACGACTATCCCCCGCGCAACCTACCGCCTGCAGTTCCACGAGGGGTTCGGCTTCGACGCGGCCGCCGCCCTGGCCCCCTACCTTGCGCGCTTGGGCATCAGCCACGTCTACGCGTCGCCCTACCTGATGGCGCGCCCCGCCAGCACCCACGGGTACGATATCGTCGACCACGACCGGCTGAACCCGGAACTCGGCGGCGACGCCGCGTTCGCCCGCCTGGTCGCAGCGCTGCGCGAGAACGGGCTGGGACAGGTGCTCGACTTCGTGCCCAACCACATGGGAGTCGGCGGCAGCGACAATCCGCTTTGGCTCAACGTGCTCGAGTGGGGCCCCGATTCCAACTATGCGGGCTGGTTCGATATCGATTGGGACCCGGACCGGCACTATCTCACCGACAAGCTTCTCGTCCCCTTTCTCGGCGACCAGTACGGGGTGGAACTCGAGCGCGGCCAGCTTGAGCTCGCGTTCGACGCCGAGGCCGGCACTTTTGCGGTGTGGGCCTACGGCACCCACAAGCTCCCGATCTGCCCGCTGCATTACAGCCGCGTCCTCGGCAACCGGCATCCTGCACTGGAACGCCTCGGCGATGCGTTCGCTGCGCTGTCGTCCTGGCGGCCGCAGGTCGAACGACGGGCGGCGGAACTCAAGGCGGCGCTGGCCGCACTCGCCCGCGAAGATCCCGGCGCGCGCGCCGCACTCGACGCCGCGGTGGCAAGCTTCTGCGGCAACAACGGCGATTTCGACAGTTGGGGCGCTCTGCATGCACTGGTCCAGGACCAATATTGGCGTCTCGCCCATTTTCGCGTCGCCGCCGACGACATCAACTACCGGCGTTTTTTCAACATCAACGATCTGGCCGGCATACGGATGGAGCTTCCCGACATGTTCGACCATGGGCACCGTCTGGTGTTCCGGTTGCTCGAAGAGGGGGTGCTCGGCGGGCTGCGGATCGACCATATCGACGGGCTCCTCGACCCGAAGGGATATTTGTGCCGGTTGCGGGGGCTCGCTCCGCGCTCCGGCTTCTATCTCGTCGTCGAGAAGATCCTCGCCCGGCACGAGAGCCTGCGCGAGGATTGGCCGGTGCAGGGCACCACAGGTTACGAGTTCGTCAGCCTGATGATGGAGCTGCTGATCGATCCGAGGGGTGAGGAGGGCCTTACCCGCGCCTATGCGGCGTTTACCGGAAACCTGCAGCCGTTCGCCGAAATCGTCCGCGCCTGCAAGCTGCGCATCATGGACAACGAGATGACCAGCGAGCTGAACGTGCTCGCCCGCGACGCCGGCCGCGTAGCGCGCCAGAACCCGCGCACGGCCGATTTTACCCGCAACATCTTGCACCGCGCCTTGCGGGAACTGATTGCCTGCTTCCCCGTCTATCGCACCTATGTCGATGCCGAAAACCCGGCGACGGAGACGGACCGCCGCGATCTCGATTGGGCGTTCGCACAAGCGCGGCGCAACGAGGCGTTGGTCGATCCGAGCGCCTTTGACTTTCTTTATAGCCTGTTGTCCGGCGACCTGGTCGCCCGGCCGCGCAGCGGCTTCAGTCGCCAGGCGGCACTCCGCTGCGCCATGAAATTTCAGCAGTATAGCGGCCCCGTGATGGCCAAGGGCCTCGAGGATACCGCCTTCTATCGCTACAACCGCTTTGCCGCGCTTAACGAGGTCGGCGGTCATCCGGACGAGTTCGGTATCGGCGTCGAGGCATTTCATAGTGCCAACCGGCATCGTGCCGAACACTGGCCCAGCGCCATGCTCGGCACGGCGACGCACGACACGAAACGCGGCGAGGACGTGCGGGCCCGGCTCGCGGTGTTGTCAGAGCTGCCGGACGAGTGGTCCAAGCATGTCCAGGCCTGGAGCCGGCTCCTGCGCGCGCGGCGGGGAGACGTCGAAGGCACCGCGCCGCCCGAACGCAATGACGAATATTTATTCTATCAGCTTCTGCTCGGCAGCTGGCCGGTCGAATTGCTCCGCAGCGATCCCGATCCGGCCACGCTGGAGGCCTATACCGAGCGCCTCAAGGCTTCCATGATCAAGTCGTTGCGTGAGGCCAAGCTTCATTCGAGCTGGGCGTCGCCCGACCTCGCCTACGAAGAGGCGATGCTGTCGTTCATCGCCGAGGCGCTTGATCCTGCGCGCGCCGGCAATTTCCTCGCCAGCTTCTTGCCCTTCGCTACGCGAATTGCCGAGCTCGGCGCCCGCAACACATTGGTGCAGACGGTCCTCAAGCTAACCGTACCGGGAATGCCGGACATCTATCAGGGCTGTGAATTGTGGGATCTGAGCCTTGTCGATCCGGACAACCGGCGCCCGGTCGATTACGCGCATAGGATGCAGGCCTTGACGGAGGTCACGGCCGAATTGGAGCAGGACCGCCGGGGCGCGATGCAGCGCTATGCGGCGGCCTGGCAGGAAGGCCGCTTCAAGCTCGCCGCCGTCGCGACGCTGCTGGCTTTCCGTCGCGATCATGCCGCACTCTTCGAGAGCGGGGCTTACGAGCCGATTACCGCCGAAGGGACCAACGCCGAGCAGATCGTCGCCTTCCTCCGGCGGGGTGCGGGCGCACTTTTGCTCGCCGCTACCGCACGCTACCCGGCGCGGCTGGCTGCCGAAGGGTTCGCCGCCGCGAGCGGTATCCCTCTTCCCGAAGCGCTCCACAAAACGGCGTGGCGCGACATTCTGTCCGGGGCGGTTTATCCCCCCGCAGCCCGCTTGCGCGCCAATGAGTTGTTCGGGCCGCTTCCCGCAGCGGTGCTTGTCGCCGAATAGGCAGACCGGACGGCGCGGACGCCCGTGTCCGCGTGCCCTTGCGCCGCGTGTCTCTTTTTTTAGCGTGCGGGCACCCGTCCTTCCCGCGGGGGTTATACATCGCACCGGCGGAGCGGTTCGCCGGTCTCCGCGGCGGGCGCTTCGAAGACGTGTGGCTGGAATAGGCGCCTGCCCCGTTACGCCGCGACGTCGTGGGCGGCGGAGGGAAAGCGCGGCATCACCTTTTCGCACAGCAGGCGAAGCGAGTTCATGACGTGCTCGTGCGGGATGAGGCTGCCGCAATTCATCTCGGCGAGGATACCGTCGAGGCCGAGTTCCTCGCGCAACTGGGTTAGCCGATCGATCACCATGTCAGGGGTGCCCACCACGACCTTGTCGCGGAGCGCATCGTCATAGCTGATTGCCTGCAGGCGCTGGCCACGCTCCGCGCGCTGCTCGATCGCGCGGGCCCCGGACAGCGTGGCCGAGGCTTCGAGCTGACTGCCGAGCCAGCGATAGAAATGCATGACGCTTTCCTGCGGCTCCTCGTAGGCTCGCTCGCGCGTCTCGGCGATGTAGAGCGGCAGGCGCAAATAGACTTTGCCGTGGCCAGGATGACCGGCTGCTTTCCAGGCCTCGCGATAGATGCGCAGGTTCGGCCCTAGCTCGGACAGCGTGCCAAGGCGAACGGCGCCGAACACCGGCAGCCCCTGCGTCCCGGCCGCGGGAAAGCTGTCGGGGCTGTTGATCGCGATGCGGATTTCGGGACCGCCAGGCCGATACGGCTTCGGCATCACCGGAATGCCCTTGAAGTCGAAGTACTTGCCCGAATACTCCAGGGGCTCGTCGGCCCAGGCGCGCTTGATGATCTCCAATGTTTCGGCGAACCGCTCCTGGCTCTCTGCGTAGGGCACGCCGTAAGCCTGGTATGTGCGGGGGAAACCGCTGCGGCCGACCCCGAAGATCAGACGGCCGCGGCTGATCTGGTCGACGGTCGCGACCTCCTCGGCCAGCCGCATCGGATGGCATAGCGGCAGCACCTGCACGGCAGTGTCGATCTTGATGCGTTTGGTGCGCGCCGCGATCGCCGAGGCGATCGTCAGTGGCGCCGCCAGTACCGAGCGGGTCGGCGCAGCATGCAATTCCGCCAGCCACATGACATCGAGGCCCCAGCGCTCGGCGGCGTCGATCTGCTCGAACGCGCTCTCGAACGCGCCGGCCTGGCCGACGCCCGGTGTTATCGGGAACTCGTGGAACATGCCGAATTCCATCGACCGCCTCCTTCGCATCCGAATAATCAATTGTCACGAGACCGCAGCAAATCCGCTATTCTCCAGTTTCGATAACACACATCGACTATGTCGCATCCGGCTGACCTCGACCTCGCGCTGCTTCGGAACTTCTGCGTGCTGATCGCCGAGGAGAACGTGTCGCGCGCCGCGGACCGTATTGGTATCGGCCAACCGGCGATGAGCCACGCGCTTGCCCGCCTGCGCACCGCCTTTGACGATCCGCTGCTGGTACGCTCGCAGCACCGCATGGTGCCGACCGCGAAAGCCCTCGAGCTGCACGAGGTCGTCAAGGACATCCTGGCCCGCATCGACCGGCTGCAGACGCCGACTCAGTTCGATCCGATGACGACGCCGGTCCAATTCACCGTCACGGCGACCGAGTTTGTCGAATACGTGATTTTCCCAAATTGATGCAGCGTCTGGCGGTCGAGGGGCCGGCGATCAGCATCCTCGTGCGTCCGGCCCATCCGGAGCGCGCGATGGGGTGGCTCGAGCAGGGCGAGATCGATTTCCGCCTCGGTTCCAGCGAAAAGCCGCCGGCGCTGCGCGGGCGCCCGTTGTTTGCCGACCGGCTCGTGTCGATCGTCCGCCACGGCCATCCCTTCCTCGACGGACCGATCACGACCGAGCGCTATGCCGACCTCCCGCATGTCCGTCCCGAGATCGAAGGCCGAAGCCGGTCGGAGCGGGCCGTCGACGATGCGCTGGCGGGCCTGCACCGCAAATTGCGGTTGGCTCTGAGGGTCCGGAATTACCTGACGGTGCCGCATGTCGTGGCGCAAAGTCACCTGGCGGCGATCGTGCCGTCGCGCCTCGCGAGGGCCTTTGCCGATGCGCTGCCGCTGACGATTTTCGAGACGCCGCTCAGGCTGCCGACGATCCAGTATTCGATCTATTGGCACGACCGCACTCACGGCAGCCCGGCGCATCGCTGGCTGCGCCGGCTCATCGCGGCTGTTGCACAGTCGGATGACGACATCCCGTCGCCTGCGGCGCCGGATCGTCTGTAGGCACAAAATTTGTCGGTGGAGTTCGGAACAATGACGGGATTTGCCAACGCCGGGGCGCGGCTCGACCGCTTGCCGATGACCGCATATCACCGCCGGCTGATGTGGCTGATCGGCCTCGGCATGGCATGCGACACGTTCGATATCGCGCTCCAGGGCAGCGTGCTCGGCGCGACGATCAGCGAGCACTTCTCCACCTTTGCCCAGAACGGCTATTTCATCTCGGCCACCTTTGCGGGGATGACCGTCGGCGCCGCGGCCGCCGGTCTCCTGGGCGACAGGTTCGGCCGGCGGTTCACCTATCAGTTCAATCTCCTCGTCTTCGGACTGGCGTCGTTCGCGGCGGCGCTGGCGCCGAGCATGGAGTGGCTGATCCTGTTCCGCGCGATCATCGGGGTCGGGCTCGGCGCCGAGATCGTCGTCGGGTACTCGATGGTGTCCGAATTCGTGCCGCCGGCGAGTCGCGGCCGCATGGTGTCGTACGTGGTGCTCTTCGCCATCGGCGTTTCGGCGCCCGCGTCCTACCTCGCCGGGCTGCTGGTGATCCCGAGCTTCGGCTGGCGGTGGATGTTCGTCATCCCGGCGGTCGGGGCGATGATCATCTGGTATTTGCGCAAGGACATGCCGGAATCCCCGCGCTGGCTCGAGAGCATGGGCCGCGCCGACGAAGCCGAAACGGTATTGCGCGACATCGAGGCGTCGGCCGAGGCGCTAGGACCGCTGCCGCCGGCACCGGCGCGCCGGCCGGCCGCGGCGGCCAAGGTCCGGATTTCGGTGCTGTTCAGCCGCGCGGTGGTCCGCCGCACGATCCTCATCATCATGATCAATATCGCGATCGGCGCCGGCAGCTACGGGTTCAGCGCGTTCATCCCGACGTTTTTCGTCAAGCAGGGGCTGAGCGTGACGAAGTCGCTCGCCTTCGGCCTGACCATGTCGTTCGGCTCCACCGCCGCGACGATCCTCGCCTGGTGGCTGTCGGACCGGATCGGGCGCAAATGGGGCATCGTCTGGTCTACGGCCGCCGGGGCGGTGATGGGGCTGATATATCCGTACATGACCGAGCCTGCGGCACTGCTTGCGGTCGGCTTCGTCCTCGTCAGCTCGATGTCGTTCACGATGGCGATGGGGATCACGACCTACGGGCCGGAGCTGTTTCCGACCGAATACCGGCTGCGCGGCAACGGCATCGGTCAGGTCGCCGGGCGCATGACGAGCATGCTGTCACCTTATGCGACGCTGCCCCTGTTCACGCATTTCGGGGTCATCGGCGTGACCGGGGCGCTGGCGGCGCTGTTCGTCATCGTCGCGACCAGTGTGGCGATCTTCGGGATCGAGACGCGGCGGCGCTCGCTGGAAGCGATCGGGCCGACCGAGACCGCTGCCGCGCCGACACCTCTGGCGGTCACCAAGTCCGAGCCGGCGTAGCCGGCATGGCCGCCATGAGCGGCCGGGGTTTTCGCGGGTCGAGGAATTGCCTTAACCTGAAAGGCACAGGCGGGAGGTCGCGGGATGGATGGTGCAGGCACGGCGGCGCAAACGGGAGCCTATGCCGGTCACCGGGTACGGCCGATCGCGCCATCGGGTGGCGAGCGGCTGACCCAGACGGCGCCCGGGACGCCGGGCGGCGAGTATCTGCGGCGCTACTGGCATCCGTTCATGCTCGCGTCCGAACTGGGCGGCTTGCCGGTCGCAGTGCGGCTGCTTTCCGAAGACCTCGTCGTGTTTCGCGACCGCAGCGGCCGGATCGGCCTCCTCCACAAGCAATGCCTGCATCGCGGCGCGTCGCTTGAGTTCGGCATCATCCAGGAGCGCGGGATCGCCTGCTGCTACCATGGCTGGCATTTCGACATCGACGGCACCATCCTGGCGACCCCGGCCGAGCCCGAAACCAGCCGCATCCGTCATAATTTCTGCCAGGGCGCCTATCCGGTGCGGGAGGCCTGCGGGCTCTTGTTCGCCTATCTGGGGCCGCCGGAGACGACGCCGGCTTTTCCCTATTACGACACGTTCAGCCATCCCGAGGGCGGCGTCCTTGCCAATTTCAAGATGTTCTATCCCTGTAGCTGGCTGCAGATCTGCGAGAACGCCGCCGACCCGATCCACAACGCCTACCTGCATGCGATATCGAGCGGACTGCAGTTTTCCGCGCCGTTTCGCGAGCCGCCGGCGCTCGATTACGTCGAAACGCCGATCGGATTTCTGTCGATGGCGACGCGGCGGGTCGGTGATTTCGTCTTCATCCGGTCGAGCGATGTGGCGATGCCCAATTTCGGCCAGTTCGCCGGCGGCTCGAACCCCGCGACCACCGAGAGCTTTTTCGTCGCTGCCTATACGACCCGGTGGGTGACGGCGATCGACGACAACAACGCCTTCTACATCGGCATCCGCCACATCAACGACCGCAACCCGAGCGCGGCGCTGCGCAGCGCCGATCCGAGCCAATACGGGGTCGGCCGGATGGGCCTGATCGGCCAGACCGACGACCGCCCCTACGACGAGCGGCAACGCGAGCCGGGCGACTATGACGCCTGCGTCAGCCAGGGCGCGGTCGCCAACCGCCGCGCCGAGCATCTCGGCACCACCGACCGCGGCATCGTCATGCTGCGGCGGATGCTGAGCCGGGGCATCGACGCGGTCGAGCGCGGCGAAGAACCGGAGATCCCGCGCCTCTATCGCGACGAAGAGATGGCGCGCAGCTATTGCCACGAGCTGGTGTTCCGGGTGCCCCCGGGATCGAACATCGGCGATGCGGCGTCGCTGGGTGCGTTCGGCCGGCAGGCGGCAGAGATCGTGATCGCCACCGACCACCTGTCGCCGGTCGAGCGGGAGCGCGTCGCCAGCGAGCGCATCCGCGGTGTCCTGGCAGGTGCCGGTTAGAAAGCTTTCGCCCGCCCCGCGCAGTCTTTTTGTCGATTGGTTTGGAAAGAGGGACCGCGATGACCACCGCCGCCAATCCCCGCACGCAGCCGTTCAGCGGCTATCACAATCGGCGGGCGGCGTTTGCGCCCTCGCCGCTGGCCGAGACCGGCGCGGGCACGCCGGGCGGCGAATACCTGCGCCGTTACTGGCACCCGATCATGCTGCAATCCGAGCTGAAGGATCTGCCGGTCGCGATCCGGATCCTCGGCGAAGACCTGGTGATCTTTCGCGATCGCGGCGGCCGGATCGGCCTCCTGCACAAGAACTGCATCCATCGCGGGGCTTCGCTCGAATTCGGCATCGTGCAGGAGCGCGGGATCGCCTGCTGCTACCACGGCTGGCATTTCGATGTGGACGGCGCGGTGCTGTCGACCCCGGCGGAGCCGGCGACAAGCAAAATCAGCAGCAATTTCTGCCAAGGCGCCTACCCGGTGCATGAGGCGCACGGACTCATCTTCGCCTATATGGGGCCGCCAGAAGACAAGCCGGTCTTTCCGGAGCTCGACACGTTTGCGCATCCCGGCGGCAACGAGCTGATCCCGATCAAGATGCGGCTGCCCTGCAACTGGCTGCAGGTGGTCGAAAACGCCTGCGACCCGATCCACAACGCCTACCTGCACGCAATCGTCAGCGGCTATCAGTTCTCGCCCGCTTTCGCGGCGCCGCCGGCGCTCGACTTTATCGAGACGCCGCTGGGCTTCCTGTCGATGGCGACGCGGCAGGTCAAGGACAAGGTGTTCATCCGCGCCAGCGACATCATCCTGCCCAACGTCGCGCAGTTCGCCTCGGGCCAGAACCCAGCCGAGGAGGAATGCTTCAACATCGCCTGCAGCTTTACCCGCTGGGTCGTGCCGATCGACGACGAGAACTCGTTCTACACCGGGCTCACCCACGTGAACGAGCGCACCGACCCGGAAGGAACGCGCGACCCGTCGCTCTACGGCGTCGACAAGATGAACTTCATCGGCCAGACCGCCGACCGGCCCTACGAGGAACGCCAGCTCCAGCCGGGCGACTACGATGCGCTGGTCAGCCAGGGCGCCGTCGCCGACCGCAACAACGAGCACCTCGGCACCACCGACCGCGGCATCGTCATGTTCCGCCGCATGCTGCGGCGCGCGATCGACGCGGTGCAGAACAGCGAGACGCCGGAGCTGCCGCGGCTCTACGACGACGGCCCCGTGCGGACCTACAATTACGAGCTGGTGTTCGGGCTGCCCTCGCAATCGAACATCGACGGCCTCGGCGCGCTCGAGGAATTCGGCCGCCGGGCGACCCAGGTGGTGCTCGACACCGACGCCCTGCCGCCGCTCGAACGCGAGCGCGTCTCGCGCGAGCGCATCCTCCGCCTCTTGTCGGAAGAGCTGGTCAGGTGAGGCGGCGGTAATGACGTTTATCACCACTCGAGACGATGCGGCGCGTTCGGCCCTTGGCAGCGACGTCGTGCTGGTGAACGGCTGGGGGTTCATCTCGAATTTGCTGCCGATCGATCTCGACAACGACCGCACGCCGCTGCCCGAAGGCATCGAGCGGCAGGTGCAGAAGATCTTTGCCAATCTCGATGTGCTGCTAGGGCAAGCCCGGTTGGGCCGCGAGAACGTGGTCCGGGTGAGCATTTACATGACCGAGTTCCCGCGGCTCTACGATCGGATGAACGCGGCCTATGCCGGTTTCTTCGCGGCCGGGCGGCTCCCGGCGCGGAGCTGCATCGGGGTGAGCAACCTGGTCCGCGGGTCGCAGGTGGCGATGGACTTCGTGCTGTCCGAGATGGTCCCCTAGCGGCATCGGTACTATCGGTCGGATGCCCCTGCCGCTGCTCGTCAAGTCGATCACGTTCGAGGCGGAGAATGCGGTCTCGCTCGATCTACGCCCGACGGGACCGGCGCCGCTGCCGCGCTTCACCGCCGGCGCGCACATCGACCTCAGCCTGGCGAACGGATTGTCGCGCAGCTATTCGCTGGCGAACCCGCAGAGTGAAACCCATCGCTACGTGATCGGGGTACAGCGCGACCCCGCAAGCCGCGGCGGCTCGCGCTTCGTGCACGAGGCGATGCGGGTCGGCCAGATCATCGAGGCGAGCGAGCCGCGCAACAATTTCCCGCTGGTCGAGGACGCCGCCGAAACGATCCTCATCGCCGGCGGGATCGGGATCACGCCCCTCTGGTGCATGGCGCAGCGGCTCCAGGCGCTGGGGCGGAACTGGCGCCTCTACTACGCGGTGCGGTCGCGTCGGCATGCCGCGTTCCTCGACCGTATCGCGGCACTGGCCCCAAGCGCGCTGCAGTTGCATGCCGATGACGAGCACGGTGGGCAGATTTTCGACATGGCGCCGGTGCTCGCGGCGGCGGGGCCGAATGCGCAGCTTTATTGCTGCGGCCCACAAACGATGCTGGCAGCGTTCGAGGCGGCGACCGCGGCACTGGCGCCGGAAACGGTGCACGTCGAGTATTTCTCCCCTCGAGAGCCGGTCGCCCCCGCGGGTGGATTTGAGGTCGCGCTGGCCCGCCGCGGGGTCACCCTCTGGGTCGCGGAGGGCCAGACTATCCTTGCCGCGCTGCGGCTCAACGGCATCGAGACGCCGCATTCGTGTCTCGAAGGGGTGTGCGGCACATGCGAGACGACAGTGCTCGAAGGCATTCCCGACCACCGTGATTCAGTGCTCAGCGAGCGCGAGCGGCAGAGCAACAAGACGATGATGATCTGCTGCTCGGGCTGCGTCGGGGGGCGCCTGGTCCTGGATCTGTAGCTGGGCGGATCCGAGTACGGGGTCTCCGGCGCATCTCTCCAATTCCCGAGCGCTGGCTACTGGGTAACATCTTGGTATGTAGGCGAGGTTGTAGTCGACGCAGGAACGGGCCCGCGCTCGGCATAGCCGATGACGTACTGGTAGGCATTACGCCTATGACCGCCAGTCCATGGTCGGAAAGCTCGACCTCGCCCTGAGTGAGGCCGTGGCGCGCGGCTGGCTCGTCGTCGACATGCAGCGCGACTGGAACACCGTCTTTCCGCCCGAGACCGGGCGATAAACTGCCGCCTGCCCGCTTGCCGGAGAAAGGAGCGCTACGCTGCGCCCGACGCGTAGCGGAAGATGAACTCGATCTCGCGAACCGCCTTCGCGACGGCCTGGCCGATCAGGTCCATCTTGCGGAGCTGCTCGATGCGCGGCTCGGCCTTGGCGAGTTCATCGGGCGTGAGGATCAGTTCCATCAGTTCGCAGGCGGCGACGAGGCAGATCAGCACGACATCGCGCGGATCGGGGATCTCGTCGGTCAACAGGATCTGGCGCAGCCGCGCCTTTACTTCCTGCTCCTCGCGGTCGTCGACGACCGGGTAGCGGCGGGTGCGGAACACCCACAGGAACCGGCCCGAATCCTGGCGCAGGATGCCGAGCGCGGTGAGCCGCTTCAGCGCCTCCGCCGAATAGCCCTGCGACTGCAGCGCGACCCGGTCGATCGCCTCGAGGATGCGCATTCCCTGGGCGTCATCCGGCTTCTGGCTCAACTGCGCGAGCGCGTCGTCGAGGATCGAATCGCCGGTCGCCGTCTTGTCGACCACCGTCAGCTTTTCGAGGTCGGTGTCGATGCGGTCGTGCATCGCCAGGTCCATCAGCGCGGCGCCGGCGATCACCGTGCCGAAGCTGGAGACCGGCATGTCGACAAATTCGCCGCTCGCGTCGTCGAGCAGCAGGAGGGTCGTCTCTTCGACAAAGCTCAGCATCGCCGCCTCCCTCACCGCACCTGCGCGAGCGCCGCGGCGGCGTCGGGCTGGATCGAGATGATCGTGTCGAACCCGCTGACGGTGAACACCTCGCGCACCGTCGGCCGGAGCCCGAACAAGGCGAGCTTGCCCGCGGCCTGCTGGACCTTGCGGGCTAGCACCAGGATCACGCGGAGCCCTGCGCTGCTGATGTAGTCGAGCCCCGAGAGGTCCAGCACCAGCCGCGGCGTGCCCGTCACCGCGGAGCCGAGGCCGCCTTCCGCGAAGCCCGCCGCCGCGCTGTCGAACCGGCCCGAAAGCCGGAAAATCGCGACGTCGCCGTCGTTGTCGCGCTCAATGTCCATCACCGTCCCCGTTCCGCAGCGGCCCTGAGCCCGTGGGTTAGCACGAGGCCCGATCGCGAGACAATAGCCCCGGGGGCGCCGCTCGGGCTTGGCTTCGTCGCGATGGCGCGCTAAGAGGCGGCATGGCGGTGCATCACATGGCGGTCTCGCCCGAGATCGCAGAAATCCCGCGCCTCAACCAATGGGTTGAAGAGGTGCTGACGGCCGAAGGGCTCGACCCGAGGCCCATCCTCAACGCGACACTAGCGATCGAAGAGGCGGTGGTAAACGTGATTAATCACGCCTTCGACGGCGTCCCGCCGCCGCACCAAGTCGCGCTGTCACTGGCCGTCGCAGCCGGCCGGCTGCGGGTCGAGCTCTCCGACAACGGGCGTGCGTTCGACCCCGCCTCCGCCGCCCCGCCCGACCTCGCCTCGCCGCTCGAGGAGCGCGAGGTCGGCGGTCTCGGCCTCCACCTGATCCGCACGATGATGGACACCGTCGAATACCGCCGCGAAGCCGGCGAAAACCGCCTCGTGCTGGAGAAGTCGCTGTCTTAAGCCCGGCGCTTACCCCGATACACCAGCGCGAGGGCGGTGATGTCGTCGGACTGGTCGGCGCCGTTGGCGAAGGCCTTGGTGTCGGCGAGGACGCGGGCGACCATCTCGTTGGCGGTCTGGCCGTGGGCGGCCGCGAGCGCCGCTTCGAGGCGGTCGGTGCCGAATTCGTCGCCCTCAGGGTTGAAGGCCTCGGAGATGCCGTCGCTGTAGACGAAGAGCGTGTCGCCCTCCCCCAGCGTGACCTCATCGATGCGATAGGGCGCGTCCTCGACGACACCGAACGGGATACCGGTCGCCTTCAGCGTCTCGGACCCACCGCCGGCGCGCAGCACATAAGGCGGGTTGTGCCCGGCGTTGCAGTAGGACAGGACGCCGGTCTTGAGGTTCAGGACAGCATGGAACGTCGTCACGAACATGCAGGCGGCGTTGCCCGTCGTCAGCAGTCGGTTGGCCGCCGGCATGCGCTCGCCGAGGTCTCCGACCCCGCCGCTCGTCCGGAGCACGGTGCGCGACACCGCCATGAAAAGGGCCGCCGGGATCCCTTTCCCGGACACGTCGGCGAGGGTCAGCGCCAGATGCTCGTCGTCGATCAGAAAGAAGTCGTAGAAATCGCCGCCGATCTCCCGCGCCGGGTGCATCTCGGCATAGAGGTCGATTGCCTCGGTTGCGCCGGACCGGGGGAGCGGCGGCGGCAAAATCGAGTTCTGGATCGTCGCGGCGGCCTGCATCTCCTGGCGCCGCGATTGCTTGGCACGGATCTCGGCCGCCATGTCGGCGAAGACGCGGGCGAAGGCGGCAAGGGCGCCGGGCTGCCTCGTCAGCTCGTCGAGCATGCCCGGGTCGAATTCATCGCGTTTCAGCGCCGTCGCGGCATAGGTCAGGTACGCCAGCGAGTTGTTCATGTCGGCGAGGCGATGGCCCAGCGCCTCGATCAGCGCGGCGCCCATCGACGGATAATCGAAGGTCAGCGCAATCATGCTGTCGCGTTCGATCCGCAGCACGGCGAGCGGGGATTTGACGACTACAGTCGCCGAGCGCGGCCGATCGGTCAGCGCCCCGACATCGCCGATGATCACCGGCGGGCCCACCGTCGCCATGTAGATGCTGTCGCCGGGGATTTCGACGAAGACGTCGACCGCGCCTTCGAGGATCAGGTAGGCGAACGTGCCTCGCTCCCCCTGGCGCATGATCGTCTCGCCGGCAGGAAACGTCTCGAACCCGCAACGCCGCGCGATCGCGCGCAGCGTCACCTCGTCGAACTTGCTGAATAGCGGATGGCCGGACAACAGCCGTGCGATCTCGGCGACCGACGGCGCCTTGCGAGCAGGGTCGCCTTGCTCTGTCTCTTGCGCCATCGCGCTGGTATAGCAGCAATCGCCCCGGACCGGGCAAGACCGGTCCGGGGCGATGCCGGGACTTACGCGATTACTCCCAGAAATCCATGACGATCTTGTTCTGATCGTCGAGGATCAGGTTGAGCCGGTTCGGGTTGTGGGTGATCCCGGCGACGCCGTGGGTCGGTGCGATCGTGCGGTACCCGCGCGGCAGATCGGCGGCAGTCACCACGCCGGCGCCGGCCGGGCCGTTTTCGACGAACTTCTTGCCGATCAGATCCTTGCCGCCATCGGCCTTGACCTGGGCCTGCGCCGAACCAGGCATCGCCTTCAATTCGATCGCGTTGGCGCCCGCCCGCACCCGCACGCCCTTGAACGGATGCCCGGCCTCGAGCGTGAAGATCGCGCCGAGCGGCACGAACCCGTCGGCTTTTTGCGACTGCTCGGGGCTGTCGGCGATGAATTGCAGGTCAATCACGTCATCCGCCGGCTTGCCGTAGAAGAAGGGCACGAGCTGCGGGTTGTTCCAGCCGGCCGAGGAGGCGAGCCCGGTAACCCGGATGATGTCGAGCTTGGGATCGGCCGTGGTGCGCACGACCTCGACGCTGGTGACGTAAAGGATCGGCATGGCCAAGGCGCGCTGCGCCCCCGTCGGGCCTGCCGCATCCGGGCCGCCTTGTTGCGCGTAGCCGTTGCCCTGATCGGGCTGGTTGCCGCCGGCAGGCGCCGCCGCCCCCTCTGCCCAGGCGCCGCCGGCGAGACCGACAGTCAGCACCAACGCGGCTGCCGTGCCGGAAAGTTTCGAAACGAATGTCGTCATCCCCTTCCTCCCAAAAAAAACCAATCACCTCGATTACCCTCGGAACGGCCGCGGGCCGCCCGTCACGAAACCGCCAATTCCGGCGCGGGCTTCACCCGCTCGAGGCGATCGAGCACGAGGTCGGTCGCCCGCATCTTGGTCATTCGGCAATAGGTCGTCTCGGTGCTCGCGAAGCCGCCGTTCTCGAACAGCTTGTTGACCGGCTCCCCGCCGCCGCAGACGCTGAAATACTCGCACTGCTCGCGGCACATCGCGACGCCGGCGCGAATATCGTTGAGCATCCGCGCCAAGAGCGGTTTTTGCGCCATCTCGGCGAGCGTCTCGCGGTTGACGTTGCCGATGATGAAATCGTCGTACTCGGCGTTTTTGAGGCCGAGCAGTTCCGGCGAGAACGTCGCGACATTGCCGCGCCAATCCATGCTGGTGACCGCGAACGGCTCGGCGAGCTGATTGAAGAACCCGGCCTCGGCGGGCCGCAGCACCTGGCGCGTCGCGTCGTCGATCTCGCGGATGAAATTGATCCTGCCCGGGGCGTTCGCCGACAACCGCCAGAACTCGCTGAGGAAATCGTAGTAGTGCCGGTCGATCCCCTTGGTCGCGAAGCTTTCGGAGACGTGTGCGCCCTCGCTCTCCTCGACATTGAAGCAGACGTGCTCGACCCGCTCGGCGATGTAGAAATCGAACATCTCGCGCGGGCTCGCGAGGCTTTCCGTCGACAGCACCGAGATCACGTGAAACGGCACGCCGTGCGCGCGCAGCAGGCGAATCCCGGCGACCGCCTTGTCCCAGGTGCCGCGGCCGGCGCGGGTGACCCGGTTCTTGTCGTGGAGGTGCTTGGGTCCGTCGATGCTGACTCCGACATTGACGCCTTCCTCGGCGAAGAAGCGGCACCAGTCGTCGTCGATCAGCGTCCCGTTGGTCTGGAACGAATGCGTGATCTTGAGGTCGGCCGGGCGCAGTTCGTCGATCAGGCGAAACGTGCGGCGATACCAGTCGGCCGGTAAGACCGTCGGCTCGCCGGCATGCCAGACGACGCTCAGCCCATCCACCGCCCACCCGGTGTCGAACACCTGGGCGAACAGGTTGCGCAGCGTCGGATCGGCTACCACCGACTTGTTTGCCCGGTCGGGCAGATAGCAGTAGCGGCAATCGATATTGCAAAACGGAGTCGGCTGAACGACCAGAAGCTGGATTTGCGGCCGAACGTCAGCCCCCGGCCCATCGGGGCCGGGCGCCGCGCTCGGTCGGTCGTCAGCGCGCGGGCTCGCCATGGCCCGACGCTCGATCCGGGATTACCAGTTGCGGAACCAGTTCCCCCAATTCCGCCAGTTGTGCCAGTTGTTCCAATTGGGCCAGCCCCAACCGCCATGCCAGCCCCAATTGCCCCAGGCGAGCTGCCCACTGGCCTTCGCGCCCGCGGCGCGCTGGCTGTCGACGGTCGACACGGCATCACGCACCGCCGCCAGCCGCTCGGAGATCTTGGCCTTCTCAACCGCGGAGGGCTGTGCCCCCTGCGGCTCCTCGCTCGCCGCGGCGGGGGCCGCGGCACCGAGCACCAGCGAAACGCCGAGTGCGCCAGCCGGCATCAAGTAACTTACGGTTTTTAAATAGCTCTGCCGCAAGGACAAGGGTTCCTCCATTTTCGCGACCGGTTGGCCTTTTTTTCGACGAGGCGAGTGCTCCGCCAAACATACCAGGAGCGCGGACCTGCACTCCTCCCGGACCTGTGGGATACGCCGCAAGCGCGGCCGCCATCCCTGCCCTTAGAGATAATGAAGAACGGCGAGCGCGTCAATTTGACCTGCCCGCGTATTTAGCAAATTAGCCGCCCGAAATGATCGCGCTCTTTTGTGCCCAGGGTGGCGAGAGTGCTGCGATTTTCGCGTAGACCGGGCAATCGGGCTCATGGGCCCCCGGCAGATAGCCGAGGCTCATCAGGAACTCGCCGACGATCTCACCCCCGGTGAAGCGAAAATTCTTTTTAAACAGCTTGATCCAGTCGGGTTTCGACAGCGGATGGTGGGCGCGCAGCCACGAATCGAACGAACCGTGGCTTTCGCGAAGCGCCTGGATGCGCCGGGCATTGTCGATGACCGCGGCGATCTTGAGTCGGTTGCGGATGATCCCGGCATCCTGCATCAGCCGCGCCTTGTCGCTGTCATCGAATGCGGCAACCCGGTCGACCGAGAAATCGGCAAAGGCGGCGCGAAACGCAGGCCGCTTTTGCAGGACGGTCAGCCACGACAGCCCGGCTTGGTTGATCTCGAGGACGAGCCGCTCGAACAGCACCGACTCGTCGGCCGACGGAAACCCGTATTCGTCGCCGTGGTAGGGCCCGTGCAGCGGGTGCGCCGGCGCGGCGCGGCAATAGGCGCTGCTCATCTCACGACCCGCGAAAGCTGAACCAGGGCTCGCGCACGCAGATGTAGATGCCGACCCAGATCACCGCGGCGACGATCGAGGTCACGGCCAGCTTCCGCGGCATGTGATGGCTTTTCGGGGCCCCGACAGCGCCGCCCGGCTCGCTCGGGTCCGACGTTGTGACCCACAGCGGCAGGATCGCGAACAGCACGACCCACCATGTGAGGAAGTAGACGACGACGCCCGTGAGCCAGCCCATCCGGTCTCATGCCTCTTCCAGCTCGATCAACGTGCCGCAAAAATCCTTCGGGTGCAGGAACAGCACGGGCTTGCCGTGAGCCCCGGGGCTCGGCTCACCGTCGCCGAGCACCCGCGCGCCGGTTGCGACGAGACGGTCGCGCGCGGCCCCGATGTCTTCGACCTCGTAGCAGACATGATGCATCCCGCCCAAAGGATTGCGCGCGAGAAAATCGCACACCGGCGATTTGTCGCCGAGCGGCTCCAACAGTTCGATATGGGTGTTCGGGAGCTCGACAAAGACGACGGTGACGCCGTGATCCGGCAGCGCCTGCGGCGACGACACGGTCGCGCCCAGCGATCCGCGATAGGTCGCCGCCGCCGCATCGAGGTCCGGCACGACGATCGCGACATGATTGAGCCGGCCGATCATCCAACGTCTCCGTCGCACGAGCGCGGGCGTCCACCCGCACTCTTACGAAACCTGGCGGGCGGAACGCCGCGCTCCTAAAGCCTCACTAGCTGAATCTCGATCAGCGGCCGCTTGCCGAGCCGTTCGTTGATGCCGCGGCGCAGCGCACGGCGGGCGGCTTCGGCGAGGGTGTCGTCGTCGCGGCGCAAGGGCGCCGGCATCGTCTCGACCATGTCGGCGACCATATTGCCGAGCGCCGCGGCCAGCTCCGGCACCTGCGCCCCCTCGCCGAGCCCGAACAGCGTCACCTTCGGCGGCGCCGCCAGATGGCCCTTGCGGTCGACGACGACGCTGGCGACGGCGCCGCCATCCGCGGCAATGCGCCGGCGCTGCTTCAGCGCCGTCCCGCCCAGCGGCAGCAACTCCTTACCGTCGCTGGCGACGCGCCCGACCGGCACCTCGTCGACGACCGACCCGCCATCGGCATCGAGCCGCACGACCGCGCCGTTTTCGATGACCAGCGCCTCCGACACCTGACAGGTGCGGGCGATCTCGGCGTGCACGGTAAGGTGCCGCGCCTCGCCATGCACCGGGATCGCGACGCGCGGGCGGACCATCTGGTACATGCGGGTCAATTCGTCCTGGCTCGGATGACCCGAGACGTGGACGAACTCGTCGCCCTCGGTGACGATCTCGACCCCGAGCTTGCTCAGCGAATTCTGCAACCGCCCGATCGGCTTCTCGTTTCCGGGAATGACCTTCGACGAAAAGATCACGACATCGCCGGCTTCGAGCGTCACATGGGCGTGGTCGTCCCGGGCGATGCGGCTGAGCGCCGCGCGCGGCTCGCCCTGGCTGCCGGTGCAGATCAGCAGGATCCTGTCGCGCGGGACGTAGCCGGCCTCGTCCTCGGTCAGGAAACGCGGCAGGTCGGTCAGGTAGCCGTTTTCCCGTGCCGCTGCGTCGATGCGGTGCAGGGACCGTCCGACCAGCGCCACGTCGCGCCCATGCGCCTGCGCCGCCTTCGCGATCGTCGACAGCCGTGCGACGTTCGACGCGAAGCACGCGACCGCAACCCGGCCGTCATACCGCCCGATGATCTCGGTCAGCGACTCCCGAAGCTCTCCCTCCGAGCGCGACCAGCCTGCCTTCAGCGCATTCGTCGAATCGCAGACCAGTGCCAGCACGCCCTCGTCGCCGATCTGGCGCAGCGCCGCCTCGTCGGTCACATCGCCGACCAGCGGGTCGGGGTCGAGCTTCCAATCGCCGCTGTGCAGCACGGTGCCGACCGGCGTCCGGATCACGACCGCGTTGGGCTCGGGGATCGAGTGGGTGAGCGTGATCAGCTCGAGCCCGAACGGGCCGATCTCGAATTTCCCCGACATCGGCACGACCGTCAGCGGCACCTTGTCGAGAAGCCCGACCTCCTTGAGCTTTTCCCGCAGCAGCGAAGCGGTGAACGGCGTCGCCCAGATCGGGCATCCGAGCTTGCGCCACAGATAGGGGATCGCGCCGATATGGTCCTCGTGCGCGTGCGTCGCGACGATGCCGAGGAGCTTGTCGCGGCGCTCGACGATGAATTGCGGGTCCGGCATCACGACGTCGAGCCCGGGCTGGCTGTCGTCGCCAAAGGTGACGCCGCAATCGAGCATCAGCCACTGGCCGCCATAGCCGTAGAGATTGAGGTTCATCCCGATCTCGCCGGAACCCCCGAGCGGGACGAAAAACAGCGAGTCCTTGTCGCGGTCGCAGAAATGGGACGCCGCGGCCGGCTTTGGCGATTTCATCTGTTGGTGTTGTGGCGATAAATGAGACGCAGCCCCCACAGCGTCAGGTCGCGGTCGACCGTCGCGATGACGTCGGTCGCGGTGGCAAACAGCGGCGCGAGCCCGCCCGTCGCGATGACGCCCATCTTTTCCTTTCGCTCCTCGCGGATGCGCCGCACCAGCCCTTCGATGAGCCCGACATAGCCCCAGAACACGCCCGATTGCATCGCCGGCACCGTCGCGCGGCCGACGACGGCGGGTGGCTTTGTCAACGCCACATGCGGCAACTGCGCCGCGGCCATCTCCAGCGCCTGCAGCGACAGGTTCGGGCCCGGCGCGATGACGCCGCCGCAATAGCTCTTGTTCTTGTCGACGATATCGAAATTGGTGGCCGTGCCGAAATCGACGACGATCAGCGGCGCCGTGTAGCGGTCGACGGCGGCCACCGAGTTGGCGACGCGGTCGGCGCCGACGTCCTTCGCCGGCATGTCGACATCGATCCCGATGCCCGGCGCGCAGTTTTCGCGCCCGATCACCAGCGGATCGCAGTGCAGATAGCGCTGGCAGAGCTGGATCAGGTTAAACATCGCATCGGGCACGACATTGCCGATGATCGCCGCATCGATATCGCCGGTCTTGAGCCCGGCAAGCGACAAAAGCTGGGTCAGCCAGATCGCGTATTCGTCGGCGGTGCGGCGCGAATTGGTCGAGATCCGCCACGACGCCTTCAGCTCGTCGCCGGCATAGACCGCGAAGACCGCGTTGGTGTTGCCTGAATCGATCGCCAGCAGCATCGCCAACTACCTTACCACCCCGCCGCCGGAAAGATGTCGCCTGCCGCGATCCGCCGCTGTCCCGCCGCCTGGCCCAGCAAGAGCGCCCCGGCGTCATCCAGATCGAGGAAGCGGCCGTACAGCGTCTCGCGTTCGAGCCGCACCCGGATATCCTCCCCGACCCCGCCGGCCCGGGCGAGCCAGGCCGGCCGGATCGCCGCGAACCCGCCCTGCCGCCACACACCTTCCCATTTCGCAAACGCCTCCGCAAAGCGCGGCAGCACCATCTCCGGCGTCACCCCCGCCGCGCCCTCCGCGGCGAGCGACGTGGCGGCCGTCTCGGTGCCGACCGGCGCGGTCGCCAAGTTGACGCCGATCCCGATCACGACGAACTCGACCGCCGACGCGCTCGTCTCGCTCTCGAGGAGGACGCCGGCGAGCTTCCTACCGTTGAGCAAGAGGTCGTTCGGCCACTTGAAACGCAGCCGCGCTCCCAGCGGCAGAACCCCGTCGATCGCCTCCCCCATCGCCAGCGCTGCGACAAAGCCGAGCTGCGCCGCGCTTGCCGCCGAGCACTTCGGCCGCCACAGCAGCGACGAGTAGAGGTTCCCGGTCGCCGGCGACACCCATTCGCGCCCGCGCCGCCCACGCCCGGCGGTCTGGGTCATCGCATAAACGATCACGCCGCCCGGCTCGCCGTCGCGCGCCAGCCGCTTCGCCTCGTCATTGGTGCTGCCGAGGGTTTCGTAGCGCAGCAGCCGAAACCCGGTCGCCGTCATTGCCCGAACAGCGACTGCGCCGCCGCCTGCGCCCCGCCGACGAGCGGATCGGGGAACAGGATGAAGAACAGCACGACGATCGCCGTCACCACCAGCACGCCCTTCAGCTCGGGAGCGACGCGGTCGAAGGCGGCTTGCGGTTCGTCGAAATACATCACCTTGACGACGCGCAGGTAATAGAACGCCCCCACGACGCTCGCGAGCACACCGATGATCGCGAGCCCGGTCAGATGGGCATCGATCGCCGCGAGGAAGATGTAGAGCTTGGAGAAAAACCCGGCCGTCGGGGGGATCCCGGCCATCGCGAACATAAAGATCGCCAGCGCCAGCGCCAGCCCCGGCGACGACCGCGACAGCCCGGCGAGGTCGGCAATACCCTCGACCATCCGGCCCTGCTGCTTCATCGACAGGATCACCGCAAAGGTGCCGGCATTCATGAACAGGTAGATCGCCATATAGACGAGAACGCCGCGGATGCCGTCCTGCGTCCCGGCGGCGAGGCCGATGAGGGCATAGCCGACATGCCCGATCGAGCTGTACGCCATCAGCCGCTTGATATTCGTCTGCGCGATCGCCGCGACCGAGCCCAGCACCATCGAGCAGATCGACAGGAACACGATGATCTGCCGCCACTCGCCGAGCACCGGGCCGAACGGCTCGATCAGGAACCGCACCAAAAGCGCCACCGCCGCCATCTTCGGCGCGATGGAAAAGAATGCCGTCACCGGCGTCGGCGCGCCCTCGTAGACATCGGGCACCCACATGTGGAACGGCACCGCCGACACCTTGAAGGCCAGCCCTACCAACACGAAGATCAGCCCGATCAGCATCCCCGCAGGCGCATGACCGCCGCTCAGCGCGGTCGCGAGCCCGGCGAAATTGGTCGTGCCGCTGAACCCGTACACGAGTGAGGCGCCGTAAAGCAGCATCCCGGACGCCAGCGCGCCCAGCACGAAATACTTGAGCCCCGCCTCGCTCGACCGCCGCGAGTCCCGATCGAAGCTGGCGACCACGTAAAGCGCGAGGCTCTGCAATTCGAGGCCGAGATAGAGCGTGATCAGGTCGTTGGCCGAGACCATGATCATCATCCCGGTGCTGGCCAGGAGGACGAGCACGGGGAATTCGAAGCGGGCGATCTTGTGCTCCTCGAAGAACCGCAGGCCCATGATGATCGCCACCGCCGATCCGAGCAGCACCAGCGTTTTCATGAACGCGGCAAACGGATCGGTGATGAACATACCGTAAAAGCTCACCTGCCGCACGAGCCCGGCGCGGATGCCAAGCGCCAAGGTCACGATCAGCACCAGCACCGACAGCCATGAGACGAGCCTCGTCCCGCCCTCGCCGCGGAACACGCCGATCAAGAGCAGCGCCAGCGCCGAGCAGACGAGCACCAGTTCCGGCAGCACCGGCGCGAGATCGGGCAGAGGGAACGGGGTCATCGATCGGTGCTTTCGAGCGCGGCGTGCTGGGTCGCTCCTTGCGCGGCGCTGACCTGCGCGACGAGGTGCTCGACCGATGCGCGGATCGGCACGAGGAACGACGCCGGATAGACGCCCATCCACAAGACCAGCACGACCAGCGGTGCGAACACGATCTTTTCCCGCAGGGACATATCCAGCATCCCGCGCAGGTCATCGCGGGTGATCGTGCCGAAGATGATCCGGCGATAGAGGTAGAGCATGTAGGCCGCGCCGAGGAACATCGCCGTCGCGGCGAGGAAGCATTCGGTCGTCGAGACGCGGTACGTGCCCAAGAGAACCAGGAACTCGGCGACAAACCCGCTGGTGCCGGGAAGCCCGACCGAGGCCAGCATGAACAGCATGAACACGGTGGCGTAGGCCGGCATCCGCGTGACGAGCCCGCCGTAACGGGCGATGTCGCGCGTGTGCAACCGGTCATAGACGACGCCGACGCAGAGGAAGAGCGCCGACGAGACGAGCCCGTGGCTCAGCATCTGCACCACCGCGCCCTGCACCGCCTCACTGGTCAGGGCAAAAAGGCCCATCGTCACAAAGCCCATATGGGCGACCGACGAATAGGCGATCAGCTTTTTCATGTCGGTCTGCGCGAGCGCGACCAGCGACGTGTAGATCACCGCGATCGCGCTCAGCGAAAAGACGAGCGGCGTGAAATAGGCCGAGGCGAGCGGAAACATCGGCAACGAAAACCTGACGAACCCGTACCCGCCCATCTTGAGGAGCACGCCGGCCAGGATGACCGACCCCGCGGTCGGCGCCTCGACATGTGCGTCGGGCAGCCAGGTATGGACCGGCCACATCGGCATCTTGACCGCGAATGACGCCATGAAAGCGAGAAACAGCCAGCGCTGCAGATCGGCCGGGAAGTGCGAATTGAGCGCGACCTCGATATCGGTCGTGTGGATCTGCCAGTAGACCGCGAGGATCGCCAGCAGCATCAAGACCGAGCCCAACAGCGTGTAGAGAAAGAACTTGAACGCCGAATAGACCCGCCGCGGCCCGCCCCATATCCCGATGATCAGAAACATCGGGACGAGCACGCCCTCGAAGAACACGTAGAAGAGGATGAAGTCGAGCGCGCAGAACGTGCCGACCATCAGCGTTTCGAGCGCGAGGAACGCGATCATGTATTCGCGGACCTGGCTGTGCACCGACTGCCAGCTCGCGAGCACGCAGAGCACCGTCAGGAGGGTCGACAAGAGGACGAAGAACAGCGAGATGCCGTCGATCCCCATGTGATAGTTGATCGTGAACCCGCCAAACCGGATCCACGTCACCTTTTCGACGAACTGAAACGCCGAGCTCGTCGGATCGAAATCGATCCATAGAAGCGTCGACAGGATGAACACGATCAGCGAGGTCGACAGCGCGATGTTCTTCGCATTGCGCGCGACCGTCTCCGCATCGCCGCGCGCGGTCATGATGAAGAACACGCCGACGAGCGGCAGGAACGTGACCAGCGAGAGCAGCGGCCAATGACTCATCGCGCCCTCACCTCTTCCCCTTTTTGCGCGTCATTCCGGGGCTTCGCGCCGCCCCGGAATGACCTGTCTTATGCAACGCGGCAGTCATCGCGGGAACAAATACCAAGTCACGAGCGCGACCACGCCGATCAGCATCACGAATGCGTAGTGGTAGACGTAGCCCGTCTGGAGCCGGCTGACCTCGCGGGCCAGCTCGCGCGTCGCGGTCGAGATGCCGTCCGGGCCCAGCCCGTCGATGATCGCGCCGTCGCCGGTCTTCCACAGCCCATCGCCGAGCGAGAACGCCGTGTTGACGAAGAGCCGGTCATAGAGCTCGTCGAAATACCATTTGTTGTAGAGGAACAGGTACAGCGCGCGGAACCGCATCGCCGTCGCCGCCGGTATCCCCGGCTTCCACATGTAGCAGATATAGGCCACGAGGATGCCGCCGAGCGCCGCGACCAGCGGGAGGTAGCCGACCCACCCGATCGACTCGGCAGCGCCGATCGAATCATGCCCGGGGAGCACCTCGATCGCGCCCTTCCAGAACGTGACGCGATGCTCGCCGACAAACCATGGCTCGGTGAAATAGCCGAGAAACGCGGCGCCGGCGGCCAGCACGAAAAGCGGGATCAGCATCACCCACGGGCTTTCGTGGACGTGGTGCATCGTCTCGTGGTCGGCGTGCTCCTCGCCGTGGAAGGTCATGATGATGAGCCGCCACGAATAGAATGCCGTCAGGAACGCCGTGAACGTGCCGAGGCAGAAAGAATACCGCCCGACCGCCGAGCCCGACGCCCAGGACGCGGCAAGGATCGTGTCCTTCGAGAAATAGCCCGAGAAAAACGGGATGCCGGCCAGGGACAGGCTGCCGATCCACATCAGCACGTAGGTGTAGGGGATCTTCTTCCATAACCCGCCCATCCGGCGCATGTCCTGCTCGCCCGACATCGCGTGGATCACCGAGCCGGCGCAGAGGAACAAAAGCGCTTTGAAGAAGGCGTGGGTGAACAGGTGGAAGATCGAGGCGCCGTAGGCCGAAACCCCGGCGGCGAAGAACATGTAGCCGAGCTGCGAGCAGGTCGAATAGGCGATGACCCGCTTGATGTCGTTTTGCGCCATGCCGATGCTGGCGGCGAACATCGCCGTGGTCCCGCCGATCACGCCGACAACGGCGAGCGCAGCCGCCGAGTACTCGAACATCGGCGAGAGCCGGGCGACCATGTAGACGCCCGCGGTCACCATCGTCGCGGCATGAATGAGGGCCGAGACCGGGGTCGGGCCCTCCATCGCGTCGGGCAGCCAGGTATGAAGCCCGAGCTGCGCCGATTTTCCCATCGCGCCGACAAAGAGGAGGATGCAGCACAGCGTCAGCGACGGAACCTGCCAGTGCAAGAAGTTCATCGACAGCCCGACGGCCCCCGGCGCCTTGTCGAAGACGGTCGTGAAGTCGAGCGAGTTGAAAATGACGAAGGTCGTGAAGATGCCGAGCGCAAAGCCGAAATCGCCGATTCGGTTGACGACAAAGGCCTTGATCGCCGCCGCGTTGGCGGCCGGCCGGTCGGACCAAAACCCGATCAGCAGGTAGGAGGCGAGCCCCACCCCTTCCCAGCCGAAGAACATCTGTACGAAGTTCTCGGCCGTCACCAGCGTCAGCATGAAGAAGGTGAAGAGGCTCAGATACGCCATGAACCGCGGCACATGCGGGTCGCCGTGCATGTAGCCGATCGAATAGATGTGGACCATCGCCGACACGCTGGTGACGACGATGATCATCACCCCCGACAGCGTGTCGAGCCGCAACGACCACGCGACATCAACCCCGCCGGCCGCGATCCAGGTCGCGAGGTGGATCACCTGCGCGTTCTGCTGGCCGAGGATGTGGCTGAACAATACGAGGCCGAGGGCGGCGCAGATCAAGAGCGCGCCGCACGTGATGATTTGCGCGCCCCGGTCGCCGATCGCCTTGCCAAAGAAACCGGCGATCGCGGCGGCGAGCAGCGGCAGGAATACGATGATCGCAGCCACCGCCTCAGCCCTTCATCATGTTGATGTCTTCGACCTGGATCGTGCCGCGGTTGCGGAAATAGACGACCAGGATCGCGAGCCCGATCGCCGCCTCCGCCGCCGCCACGGTCAGCACGAACATCGCGAAGATTTGTCCCGCAAGGTCTTGCAATACAACAGAAAAGGCGACGAAGTTAATGTTGACCGCGAGGAGCATCAGCTCGATCGACATCATGATGATGATGACGTTCTTGCGGTTGAGGAAAATCCCGAAGATACCCAGCGTGAAGAGGATCGCCGCGACGGTCAGGTAATGTGCGAGACCGATCTCCATCAGTCGGCCTCCACCTTGCCGCCGAGCGGCACCTTGACCACCTCGACGGACTCCGCCCGGGTGCGCGAGAGTTGCGCGGCGATCACCTGCCGCCGCTGCCCGACCCGCTGGCGCAGGGTCAGCACGATCGCCCCGATCATCGCGACGAGCAGCACCAGCCCCGCGGTCTGGAACGCGAAGATGTAGCGCGTGTAGAGGAGGTCGCCGAGCGCCCGGGTGTTGGTGATGTTGGCCGCCGCCATCGGCGCCGACCGCAGGCCCGAGCCGTTGGCGCCGAGCGCCCAGCTCCCGAAGATCAGCACCAGCTCGGCGAACAGCACGGCTCCGACGAGGAACCCGATCGGGAGATAGCGGACCACGCCCTTGCGCAGCTCGGCGAAGTCGATGTCGAGCATCATTACGACGAAAAGGAACAACACCGCGACGGCGCCGACATAGACGACCACAAGGATCATCGCCAGGAACTCGGCCCCCATCAGCACGAAGAGCCCGGCCGCGTTGAAAAACGCGAGGATCAGGAACAGCACCGAATGTACCGGGTTCCGCGCCGAGACGACCATGACCCCCGAAGCCACCGCGATCGCCGCAAAGACGTAGAACATGACGGTTTGGAGGATCATCGATACGGCGCCGCCTGCGCGAGCGATTGGGCGATCTCCGCTTCCCATCGGTCGCCGTTCGCGAGCAGCTTTTCCTTGTCGTAGAAGAGCTCTTCCCGGGTCTCGGCGGCGAATTCGAAATTGGGGCCCTCGACGATCGCATCGACCGGGCAGGCTTCCTGGCAATAGCCGCAATAGATGCACTTTGTCATGTCAATGTCGTAGCGCGTCGTGCGGCGGCTGCCGTCGTCGCGCGGCTCGGCCTCGATCGTGATCGCGAGCGCCGGACAGATCGCCTCGCACAACTTACAGGCGATGCACCGCTCCTCACCGTTCGGATACCGGCGCAGCGCGTGCTCGCCGCGGAAACGGCTGCTGAGCGGCCCCTTTTCATAGGGATAGTTGACGGTCACCGACGGGCGGAACATGTAGCGCAGGGTCAGCGCGAGCCCCGACAGCAACTCGCCCAACAGCATGCCGCGCGCACTGCGCGCCAGGAAATTCATCGATCGGTCCTCATTTCCACCATAGACCCGACCCGCACCCTGTCCCAAGTCCCGTCCCAAGCCCTGTCAATGAACCGGAACCCAACCCATCGCCGTCACGACGCCAGCCGTCAGCACCAGCCAGAACAGCGATAGCGGCAGGAACACCTTCCACCCCAGCCGCATCAACTGATCGTAGCGGTAGCGCGGAAACGTCGCGCGCACCCAGAGAAAGACGAAGCAGGCAAACCCCGTCTTCACCAGCAGCCAGAACACGTGCCAGATATGCGCAGCCACTCCGGTGAACGGCTCGACCCCGAACGGCGGGAGCCACCCGCCGAGAAACAGGATCGCGGTCATCACCGCGACCAGGATCATGTTGCCGTACTCGGCCATGAAGAAGAGCAGCCACGTCATCGCCGAGTACTCGACGTGAAACCCGGCGACGAGCTCCGATTCGCCCTCGGCGAGGTCGAACGGCGCCCGGTTCGTCTCCGCCAGACCGGAGACGAAAAACACGACGAACATCGGCAACAGCGGGATCGCAAACCAGATGTGCTGCTGTGCCAGCACGATATCGGTCAGGTTCAACGAGCCGGCGCAGATCAGCACGGTGACCAGCACGAACCCGATCGAGACCTCGTACGAGACCATCTGCGCCGCCGAGCGCAACGCCCCCAAGAACGCATAGCGCGAATTCGACGCCCACCCGGCCATGATCGTGCCGTAGACCGAGAGCGAGCTGATCGCGAAGAGATAGAGGATCCCGACATTGATGTTCGAGATCGCCATCCCGTTGTCGAACGGGATCACCGCCCAGGCGACGAGCGCCAAGGCCACACTGACGATCGGCGCGGCGATAAAGATGGCGCGGTTGGCGCCCGACGGGATGATCGTCTCCTTGAACAGCATCTTGACCGCGTCCGCGATCGGCTGCAGGAGCCCGAACGGGCCGACGACGTTGGGGCCTTTGCGGAGCTGCGAAAACGCCAACACCTTGCGCTCGGCATAAGTGAAATAGGCGATGCAGAGGAGCAGCGGCACCATCACCGCCAGGATCTCGAGGACGATGATGATCAGCGGCAGGAGATAGCCGTGCCAGAACTCAGCCATGGGTGCCGGTCCTGGGCGGGGTTTCGGTTTCGGGCGATCCGCCAAAAGTCTCGCGGCACGCCGCCATCGTCGGGCTGGCGCGGCTGATCGGGTCGGTCGCGTAGAAATCGGCGATCGGATATGCGAACGGCGCCGCATCGACATCGCCGTTCGCGCCGAACTCGCCCCACGGGGCCGGCGTGATCTGGTCGGGGTCCGCCAGCACCGGATGCGCCGCGACGAGCTGCCGGCGGAGCTCGCCGAGGTTGTCGAACGGCAGCGCCTTGCCGAGCGCCGCTGACACCGCGCGCAATATCGCCCAGTCCTCGCGCGCCTCCCCGGGCGGGAATACGGCGCGCCGGCCGAGCTGCACGCGCCCCTCGGTATTGACGTAGATACCATCCTTTTCGGTATAGGCGGCGCCGGGCAGCACGACATCGGCGCGCGCCGCGCCGCGGTCGCCGTGGTGGCCCTGATAGATCACAAAGGCCGAGCCCATGTCGCCGAGATCGACCTCGTCGGCGCCGAGCAGGTACAGCACCTCGATCTCGCCCTTGCGGCAGCCCTCGACGATCCCGGCGACATCGCGGCCGCCCGGCCCCGGCAGGAACCCGATATCGAGGCCGCCGACCCGCGCCGCGGCGCGGTGCAGCACGTTAAACCCGTTCCACTCGGCGCTGACCGGCGCGAGTGCCCGCGCGGCGGCAAGGATCGCGGCACCGTCCGGCCGCGCCAGCGCCCCCTGCCCCACAATGACCATCCCGGCCTTCGCACCGTCGAGAAACGCGCCGGCCTTGTCGAACGAGCCGAGCCATTCGATCGGGAAGGTCGCATCAAACCGAGGTCCGATCGCCGCGGCCTTGAACCCGCCCTGGAGATAGCGCTTGCGCATCCGCGCGTTGATGATCGGCGCCTCGTGCCGCGGGTTGGTGCCGATCAGCAGCACCCGGTCGGCCCGGTCGACGCCCGCGATCGTCGAGTTGAACAGATACCCGGCCCGTGCCCCGCCGCCGATCCTGGCGCCATCCTGCCGGCAATCGAGGCTCGTCGCGCCGAGCCCGCCCAACAGCGTCTTCAACGCGTACATCGATTCGACATCGCAGAGATCGCCGGCGATCGCCGCGATACGTTCGCCCGGCACCGATTTCAGCTTTTCGGCGACGAGTTCCAGCGCCTCGTGCCACTCCGCTTCGACGAGCTTGCCACCGCGCCGGATATAGGGCCGGTCGAGCCGCCGCCGCACCAGACCGTCGACCGCGAAACGGCCCTTGTCCGAAAGCCATTCCTCGTTGACCGCTTCGTTGAGCCGCGGCAGCACGCGCAGGATGCGGGCGCCGCGCGAATCGATGCGGATGTTGCTGCCGACCGCGTCGAGCACGTCGACCGACTCGGTCTTGCGCAATTCCCACGGCCGCGCGGTAAAGGCGTAGGGCTTCGAGGTCAGCGCACCAACCGGGCACAGATCGATGATATTGCCCGACATTTCCGAGCCCAGCGCGCGCTCGATATAGGTCGTGATCTCCATGTCCTCGCCGCGCCCGGTCGCGCCCAGCTCGGCGACGCCGGCGACATCGGTCAGGAAGCGGATGCAGCGGGTGCAGTGGATGCACCGCGTCATGTGGGTTTCGACGAGTGGGCCGAAATTCTTCTCCGGCACCGCGCGCTTGTCTTCTTTGTAGCGGCTGCGGTCGAAGCCGTAGGCCATCGCCTGGTCTTGCAGATCGCACTCGCCGCCCTGATCGCAGATCGGGCAGTCGAGCGGATGGTTGATCAGCAGCATCTCCATAACGCCGTGCCGGGCCTTTCTGGCCTTTTCGGACTGCGTCAAGATCACGTTGCCGTCGGCGACCGGCATCGCGCACGACGCCACCGGCTTCGGGCTGCGCTCGACCTCAACGAGGCACATCCGGCAATTGCCGGCGATCATCAGCCGCTCGTGGAAACAGAAATGCGGGATCTCGATCCCCGCCGCCTGGCACGCCTGCAGGATCGTCGTGCCGTTCGGCACCTCGATTTCCTGGCCGTCTATGGTGACCTTAGGCATCGCCCTACTCCGCCGCCACACGCGGCGCGGTGCGCCGGTATTCGTCGATCCGGCGCAGCATCTCGGGCTTGAAGTGGCGGATGAGGCCCTGCACCGGCCAGACTGCGCCGTCGGCCAGGGCGCAGATCGTGTGGCCTTCGATCTCCTTGGTGATCTCCTCGAGCTGGTCGACCTCGTCGACCGTCGCGTTGCCGTCGACCATCCGCTCGGTCAGGCGCCACACCCACCCGAGGCCTTCGCGGCACGGCGTACACTGGCCGCAGCTTTCGTGCTTGTAGAATTTCGCGAGGCGGGCGATCGCGCGGACGATGTCGGTCGATTTGTCCATGACGATAAGCGCCGCCGTTCCAAGCCCGCT
>DASXFE010000111.1:0-7097 GCA_036489765.1 Allostellaceae bacterium
TGGGCAAAGCTCGGCACCGGACCGGCGGCGCGCGGTGGCGCGTGACGCGAGCCCGCGGGCGTCGCGCCGCTGCGCCGGCGCAGGAAATTCTTGACCCGTCCGTCCTCGAGCGAATGGAACGCGACGAGGGCGAGGCGTCCGCCCGGAGCCAGCAGGCGTTCGGCCGCTTCGAGCCCGCGGTCCAATTCGCCGAGCTCGTCATTGACCGCGATGCGCAGCGCCTGGAACGTGCGCGTCGCCGGGTCGAGGCCCGGCTCGCGCCGCGGGACCGCGCCGCGCACGATCTCGGCGAGCTCGGCGGTGCGGGTGATCGGCTTTTGGGCGCGGGCCGTCGCGATCGCGCGGGCGATGCGGCGGGCATAGCGCTCCTCGCCGAGCGACCAGATCAGATCGGAGAGCTCTTCCTCGCTGAGCCGCGCGACGAGGTCGGCGGCGGTTTCGCCGTCGCGTCCCATGCGCATGTCCAAGGGCCCGTCGTGGCGAAACGAAAAGCCGCGCTCGGCTTCGTCGAGCTGGTTCGAGGAGACGCCGAGATCGAGCGTGACGCCAGCGATCGGGCCGGGCGAAAACGGCGCGACGAGCCGCTCCATGTCGCCGAAACGGCCCTCGATGACGGTGAGCCGGCCGTCGTGCTTTTCGGCAAGGGCGTTGCCGCGGCGGACGGCGTCGGGGTCGCGGTCGATACCGAAGACGCGGCAGCGCGCGGCCGCGAGGAGCGCGGCGCTGTACCCGCCGCCGCCAAACGTGCCGTCGACGTAGGTGGCGCCGTCGCGCGGGGCGAGGGCGGCCAGCACCTCCGCCAACAGGACCGGGCGGTGGCTGGGTTCGTGAGAGCCGGCCGCGGTCATGCCCGGCCGCCCGGCGGCAGCGACGGACGCTGGCGCAGCGCCCGCTCGCGCGAGGCGCTGCGATGCGCGGCATAGCGCGCCGGCTGCCACACTTGAAACGTCGCGCCGCGGCCGACAAAGGCCGCCTCGTCGCCGATTTCGGCGTGCTCCTTCAGCGGCTCGGGGAGGACGATTCGTCCGTCGCCGTCGATCGCGAGCTGGTGCGCGTCGGCGAACATCAGCGACAGGTCGTCAAACTCGTCGGATAGCGAATCGAGCTGATTTACACGGGTTTGCAGCTCTTCCATGTAATCGCTGCCGCTGCCGTCCAGGGTGGGCAGTTTCAGCGACGGGAATAGTATGACAGTATTTGGATGGCGGTGGATGGCGAGGCACGAACGAAAGGTCGCCGGCACTGATACTCGCCCCTTGCGGTCGACCTTGTTCGTGTAAGTGGACAGGAACAGTTCCACTTGCTTCCCCCAACGCAACCCATGCACGACCGGCAAAGGGCGGGCCCGGTAGGCGTTTCCGATATCCCCCCGGAACGGAAACGCTCGTCCATGGGTGAATATGGGATAGCATGGGAAATCATGGGTCGTCAACCACGGCGACAGTATTATTTTGCGATTCTAAATCTTCACTGCTTGCGACGACTGAGCACAGCATGTAGTCGGGTTGCCGAGGACGGTAAATCCTCGTCAACATTTGTTCTTTTTTTGTTCTCTAAGAGAGAAACGCCAGACGGTCTGTAAGCCGGGTTCTGTCCCGCCGCCGCGCGAGGCGCGGCAACGGGGATGGCCATTCATCTGGGGCGTCCGTTACCGAACGCCTCGCGCGACCGACCCGGGCGGCGGCACGAAGATCCGCCTGGCACCACATCTTGCGATATAGTACCCACCGCCCCTACTTGGTCTTGCTCCCGGTGGGGTTTTCCCTGCCATCGCCATTACTGGCGACGCGGTGCGCTCTTACCGCACCATTTCACCCTTGCCGCCCATGAAATCCCATGACGGGACCCCTCGGGGTTGGCGGTGTGTTTTCTGTGGCACTATCCCTGGGGTCGCCCCCGCCGGCCGTTAACCGGCACCGCATCTCCGTGGAGCCCGGACTTTCCTCCCTCCCTTCGCTGGAAGAGCGGCCATCCGACCGTCTGGCATGGGATTGTATGGGCCAGGACGGCGAAACTGTCAAAGCGGCGTCGCGAAGGCAGTTCACCACAGAGGCACCGAGACGCGGATCGCGTCGCCGAGGTCGCCGGCTCGGAAAACGCCGGCATATACCAGTTTTGTTCTCATCCGTCGACGGTGTCGGCAAGGCCCCGCGCGAGGGTGACGAAGCGGCGGAGGGCGGGGGCGGTGTCGCCGCGGCGGTGGGCGAGGTTGAGGGGGGCGGCGAGGCCGGCATCTGGCGAGAGGGGGCGGTAGGCGATGCCTTCGGCCTGCAGGCGGCGCATCGAAGCCGGGACCAGCGACACGCCGAGGCCGGAGGCGACGAGGCTCAAGGTCGACAGCATGCGCGGCGCCTCCTGGCCGATCTGCGGGCTGAACCCGGCGCGTTGGCAGGCGGCGATGATCGAATCGTGGAGGCCGGGGCCGAGCGGGCGGCGGTAGAGGATCAGGGTTTCGTCGGCAAGCGCAGTGAGGGCGAGCGGGGTGGTGCCGGCGAGTTTGTGGCCGGTGGGAAGGGCGGCGAACATGTCCTCGTCGAGGAGAGCGTGGACGGCGAGGTCGTCCTGTGGCGCGATCGGCGAGCGGATAAAGGCGGCGTCGATCTGTTCGGCGCGGAGCGCGGCGGCGAGCTCGGTGGTGCCGCTTTCGTCGAGGCTCAGCGACACGAGGGGGTGCGCGTCGCGGAAGGCGCGGATCGCGCGCGGCACCAGCGGGTGGAACGAGGCCGAGCTGGTGAAGCCGAGCCCGAGCTTTCCGGCCTCTCCGCGCGCCGTACGCTTGGCCGCGGCGGCGGCGTGCTCGGCGCGGGCGAGGATCGCGCGGCCCTCCTCGGCGAGCGCCGCGCCGGCCTGGGTCGGCTCCATGCCGCGCGGCAGGCGGCGGAAGAGCTGGACGCCGAGCTCGGCCTCGAGCGCGCGGATCTGCTGCGATAGCGGCGGCTGCTGAATCCCGAGCCGCTCCGCCGCGCGGGTCAGATGCCGCTCTTCGGCGACGGCAACGACGTAGCGGAAGTGGCGGAGTTCCATGTTTCCCCATGTCGTCATTGCGAGCGCAGCGAAGCAATCTCGCGGGGTGCGCACTCGGCACGAGATTGCCGCGTCGCCTTCGGCTCCTCACCATGACATACTTACCAGATATGGAAAGTGGCAGATCAATATATTGGATATAAGGGCTTTCAATCCGTACATTCGTCATACCGGCGCAGGCCGGAACCCACTTTTCAGCGGTTGGAGCGGTTCATGAGTGGGTCCCGGGATCCGTCGGGACGACGGAGAAGAGGGTTCGGGAATGGCAAGCCAAGCCGCTTTCCTCACCGTGCAGTTTCTCGACTGGGTTGCGAGCCGGCCGCGCAGCCAGGCGGAGACGCGGGCCGCTTGGGGCAGCACCTGCCCGCTCAACTGCGCCTGGGAGGACGCGCTCGCCGAGGACCTGATTGCCCTGACCGGGGACGGCGGTATCGTGCTGACCGCACGCGGCCGTTTCCGGCTGGAGGAGAGAGAGTATGAGCGCAAGCACGCATGACGACCTGATCCGCGACCAGTTCACCCGCCAGGCGCGCGCCTTCAATACCGCGGCGCCGATCGCCAACGAGGCGGCGCTGGAGATGGTCGTCGACGCAGCGCGGCCCGGCCCCGACGACACGGTGCTCGACGTCGCCTGCGGCGGTGGCCTCGTGGCGCGCGCCCTCGCTCCGCATGTGCGGCATGCGACCGGGATCGACGTGACCCCGGCGATGCTCGACGAGGCGCGCCAGGCCGCGGCGACGCAGGGGCTCGGCAACGTAAGCTGGGACCAGGGCGACGTGACCCGCCTCCCCTATGACGACGGCAGCTTTTCGATCGTTGCGACCCGGCTCTCGTTTCATCATTTCCTCGATCCCAAGGCGGCGCTCGCCGAGATGGTGCGGGTGTGCAGGCCGGGCGGCCGCATCGTGGTCATCGACAGCTCGCCGTCCGAGGACCCGGCAAAGGCCGCCGCGTTCAACCGGCTCGAAAAATTGCGCGACCCGTCGCATGTCCGCGCGCTGCCGCTGTCGGAGATGACGGGGCTTTTTGCTGCGGCCGGGCTCGGCGAGCCCGCCGTTACGCGCTATGAACTGCGCGACGAGGTCAAGAACCTCCTCGCCCGCTCGTTTCCCAACCCCGGCGACGACGTCAAGATCACCGAGATGTTCCGCCAATCGGCGAGCGACGACCGTCTCGGCATTCCGGTCCGGGTCGAAGGCGAGACGATCCGCTACGCCTATCCGGTCGCGATCTGCGCCGCCTCGCGCCCTTGATCCGCCCACCCTTGATCGGGGCGCGCGGACCGCTAAGGTAGCCGCCAAATTCGAAGGAGCACGCCTGTGAGCGTCATTGGCCAAGACAGCCTGAAAACCCGCCGCACCCTCAACGTCGACGGCAAGAGCTACGATTATTTCAGCCTCGACGCGGCGGCCAAGGCGGCCGGGCTGGGCGACATCTCGGGCCTGCCCTATTCGATGAAGGTGCTCCTCGAAAACCTGGTGCGGCTCGAAAACGGGCGCACGGTGTCGGTCGACGACGTCAAAGCGTTTGCCGCCTGGCTTCAAAACAAGACCTCCGACCGCGAGATCGCCTTCCGCCCGGCGCGCGTCTTGATGCAGGATTTGACCGGCGTGCCGGCGGTCGTCGACCTCGCGGCGATGCGGGCGGCGATGGTCGATCTCGGCGGCGACCCCAACAAGATCAACCCGCTGTCGCCGGTCGACCTCGTCATCGACCACTCGGTGCAGATCGACAATTTCGGCAACGCCGCCGCCTTTGCCCAGAACGTCAAGATCGAGTTCGAGCGCAATGGCGAGCGCTATCGTTTCCTGCGCTGGGGCCAGGACGCGTTCGAGAATTTCCGTTTGGTGCCGCCGGGCACCGGCATCTGCCACCAGGTCAATCTCGAATACCTGGCGCAGGTGGTGTGGACGACCGACGAGGACGGCAAGACGATCGCCTATCCCGACACGCTCGTCGGCACCGACAGCCACACGACGATGGTCAACGGGTTGTCGGTGCTGGGCTGGGGTGTCGGCGGGATCGAGGCCGAAGCGGCGATGCTGGGCCAGCCGATCTCGATGCTGGTGCCCGAGGTCGTCGGCTTCCGCCTGACCGGAAAGCTGCGAGAGGGCGCGACCGCGACAGACCTCGTGCTGATGGTGACGCAGGCGCTGCGGCGTCGCGGCGTCGTCGGGCGGTTTGTCGAGTTCTGCGGCCCGGGGCTCGCCGAGCTGGCGCTGGCCGACCGCGCCACCATCGGCAACATGGCGCCGGAATACGGCGCCACCTGCGGCTTTTTCCCGATCGACGCCGAGACGATCCGCTATCTGACGCTCACGGCGCGCGACCCGGCGCGGGTCAAGCTGGTCGAGGCCTATGCCAAGGCCCAGGGGTTGTGGCGTGACCAGAACACGCCGGACCCCGTGTTCACCGACATGCTGGAGCTCGATCTCGGCCAGGTCGAGCCGTCGGTCGCGGGGCCGCGCCGGCCGCAAGACCGCATCGCCCTGTCAGGCGCCGCGGGGGCCTTCGACACCGAATTGCCGCGCCTCGCCGCGGTCGACAAGGTGCGGACGGCCAAGGTCGAAGGCGCCGATTACGAGATCGCCGACGGGCATGTCGTGATCGCCGCGATCACCAGCTGCACCAATACCTCGAACCCCAGCGTCATGTTGGCCGCCGGGTTGGTCGCCAAGAAGGCGGTCGAGAAGGGGCTCAAGGTCAAGCCGTGGGTCAAGACCAGCCTCGCGCCAGGCAGCCAGGTGGTCAGCGACTACTATGCGGAGGCCGGCCTTCAGGAGTATCTCGACGAGCTCGGGTTCAACCTCGTCGGGTACGGCTGCACGACCTGCATCGGCAATTCGGGGCCGCTGCCCGAGCCGATCGGCGATGCGATCGACGGCAGCGACCTCGCCGTCTGCGCGGTGTTGTCGGGTAACCGCAATTTTGAGGGCCGCATCCATGCCCTGGTGAGGGCTAACTACTTAGCCTCACCACCTCTTGTGGTCGCCTATGCGATCGCCGGGTCGCTCAGGGTCAATCTGGCGACCGATCCGCTCGGCGAGGACCAGGACGGGAACCCGGTCTATCTGCGCGATATCTGGCCGACCAACAAGGAGATCAGCGACACGGTCGCAGCGGCGGTCAAGCGCGACGCCTTCCGTCAGCGCTATGGCAACGTCTTCGAGGGGCCGCCGGAATGGCGCCAGGTCAAGGGCGGCGGCGGCGTCACCTATGGGTGGGAGGACAGCTCGACCTATCTGGCGCTGCCGCCCTATTTCGAGAACATGCCGAAGGAGCCGGGGCCGATCAAAGACGTGATCGGCGCGCGCGAGCTGGCGATCTTCGGCGACAGCATCACCACTGACCACATCTCGCCCGCCGGCAGCATCCGGCGCGAGAGCCCGGCCGGCGATTTCCTGATCAGCTATCAGGTGCGGCCGGTCGACTTCAACACCTACGGCTCACGGCGCGGCAACCACAACGTGATGATGCGCGGCACGTTTGCGAACATCCGCATCCGCAACGAGATGGTGCCGGGTGTCGAGGGCGGGATGACCAAGGTCTATCCCGACGGCATCGAGATGCCGATCTACGATGCGGCGATGGAGTACAAAAAGCGCGGCGTGCCGCTGGTGATCTTTGGCGGCAAGGAATACGGCACCGGCTCATCGCGCGACTGGGCGGCGAAGGGAACGCTGCTGCTCGGGGTCAAGGCGGTCATCGTCGAGAGCTTTGAGCGCATCCACCGCTCGAACCTCGTCGGGATGGGCGTCTTGCCGCTGCAGTTCAAAGACGGCGTGACGCGCCAGACCCTCGGCCTCAAGGGCGACGAGGTGCTCGACATCGTCGGCGTCGAAGCGGGCCTCCGGCCGCGGATGGAGCTGACCATGCGCATCCACGATTCGGGCGGCGGCACGCGCGAGGAAATGCTGATCTGCCGCATCGATACGCTCGACGAGGTGGAGTACTTCCGCCACGGCGGCATCCTGCAATACGTGCTGCGGAGCCTGTTGAAGGAAGCGGCGTAACCTGCTCGCTCCCTCTCCGATCGGGGAGGGAGCGCGCCCACCTCACCCTCCCATCGCCTT
>DASXFE010000119.1:0-6548 GCA_036489765.1 Allostellaceae bacterium
GAGCGGGGTGCCGGCGGCGGCGAGGTCGCGGAGGTAGTCGGAGGGGCGCCAGCGGTCGCCGAATTGCTGGTGCCAGCTCGCGATCTGGTTATAGACCTCGCGCACGCCGATCGTGTCGGCCCAGTACATGAGGCCGCCGCGGTAGCGCGGGAAGCCAAAGCCGGTGAGCCACATCACGTCGACATCGCTAGCCCGCAGCGCGCAGCCCTCTTCGAGGATCTTGCAGGCCTCGTTGACCGACGCGAAGAGCAGCCGCTTCAGGATCTCCTCGTCGGAAAACTCGCGCTGCGGGAAGCCGAATTCGGCCGCGGTGTCCTTGATGATCTCGTGGACCTCGGGGTCGACCAGCGGGGTGCGGTCGCCGGGGTTGTACTTGTACCAGCCCGCATTGGTCTTGAGCCCCAGCCGCCCGGCTTCGACGATGCGGTCGGAGATCGGCGATTTGCGGTAGTTGGGGATCTGCGCGGCGCGGCGCTTCCTCGTGTCGTAGCCGATATCGAGGCCGGAGATGTCCGACACGACAAACGGTCCGACCGGATAGCCGTAATCGACCATGACCTTGTCGATCTGCTCGGGGAGCGCGCCTTCCTCGACGAGGATGCTCATCTCCATGCTGAACGGGGCGCGGCTGCGGTTGGCGAGAAACCCGTCGCCGTTGCCGGCGAGCCCCGACACCTTGCCGATCTTGCGGCCGAGCGACATCGCGGTCGCGAGCACGTCGTTGGCGGTCTTTGTCCCTTTGACGACCTCGAACAGCTTCATGACGTTGGCGGGCGCGAAGAAATGCGTGCCGGCAACGTCTTGCGGGCGCTTTGTCGCGTTGGCCATGATGTCGATGTCGATGCCCGACGTGTTGCTGTAGAGCAGCGCGCCCTGCGGAATCACCTTGTCGAGCCGAATCCACACGTCCTTCTTCACATCGATCTGCTCGAACACCGCCTCGATCACGACATCGCAGTCGTCGAGGTCTTCGATGCTGGCGACCGGGTGGATGCGGGCAAAGCGGCGCTCGTACTCGTCCTGCGCGAGGCTGCCGCGTTTGACGCTGGTCTCGTAATTGCCCTTGATGCGGGCCATGCCGCGGTCGAGCGCCTCCTGCGTGGCATCGGTGATCTTCACGTCATAGCCGTTATCGGCAAACGACATCGCGATGCCGCCGCCCATCGTGCCGGCGCCGACGACGGCCGGGTGGTCGGTCGGTCGGAGTTTGGTGTCGGCCGGGATGAACGGGATCTTCGACGCCTCGCGCTCGGCGAAAAAGGCGTAGCGCAGCGCCTTCGCCTCCTCGGAGCCGACCTGTTCGTCGAAAAGCTTGCGTTCGAGCTTGCAGCCCTCGTCGAACGGCATCGTGCAAGCCGCCTCGACCGCCTCGATGCAGGCATAGGGCGCACGCTGGTTGCGAGCGCGGCGGGCGATCGATTTGCGCATGCCTTCGAAGAGCGCCGGCGTGCCCTCGGCGAGCTTTTCGTCACGGTTGCGGATGACGGGGAGCGGCGCCTTCCCGGCGATCTTGCGGGCGAAGGCGACCGCGGCATCCTTGAGCCCGCCTTCGGGCGCGATCTCGTCGATCATCCCGAGCTTCGCCGCCTCTTCGGCCGGGACGTGGCGGCCCGAGGTGATCATCTCGAGCGCCGCCTTCGGCCCGATCAGGCGCGGCAGGCGCTGCGTGCCGCCGGCGCCGGGGAGGATGCCGATCAGCACCTCGGGGAGCCCGACCTTGGCGCTCGGCACCGCGACGCGGTAGTGGCAGGCGAGCGCGGTTTCGAGCCCGCCGCCGAGCGCATAGCCGTGGATCGCCGCGACGACCGGCTTTCGGCTCTGGTCCATCACGTCGTAATGCCGGCGGGCCGGCGCCGGCGCGGCATTGGCCTTGCCGAACTGGCGGATATCCGCCCCGGCGATAAAGCTGCGGCCCGCGCCGATCAGCACCATCGCCTTCACGGCCGGGTCGGCGTTGCCCTTGTCGAGCGCATCGACGATGCCCTGCGGCACCCCCGGCGACAGCGCATTCACCGGCGGATTGTCGACCGTGATGACGCCGATCTCGCCGTCTTTCTCAAACCGGACCAAGGGGGTATCGGGCATTTGGTTTCTCCGTAAGTCTGAATTCACCACAGAGGCACTGAGGCACAGAGGGATCTTAGAGTACGAGCCGCTTTATGCCGTTTTTCAGTACCGGTGAATGGAAGTTCAATAGTAATCCCGTTCTCAATCCACTCAACTTGAGATAGGTTAACAATTGTGCGTCATGCACCGGGATGAGCCGTTCGACCGTCTTCAGCTCCAGGATCACCCGCTGTTCCACAACGACGTCAATTCGATAACCGCAGTCGAGGCGAACGGCCTTATATACGACCGGCAAGGATACTTGCCGCCGAAAAATCAGGCCGTTCTGCTCCAACTCGTAGCACAGGCACTCTTCATAGGCGGACTCCAAGAGGCCTGGCCCAAGCTGGCGGTGAACCTCAATGGCGAAGCCAATAATCTTCTCAGTAAGTGGGTCATTGGCTTGCGACGGCGCCACCAGCTCAGCCTCTCAGTGCCTCTGTGGTGAAAACTAAAGGGTCGCTTCGCTCCCCAAGATGACCGTCGATTGCGATGACAGGACGCCGCCGTTGCCGTGGGCGATGGCGGTGTTGGCGTTGGCGACCTGGCGGTCGCCGCATTCGCCGCGGAGTTGGCGGACGGCTTCGATGAGGAGGAAGAGGCCGTACATGCCGGGGTGGCAGTAGGAAAGGCCGCCGCCGTTGGTGTTGGCCGGGAGCGCGCCGCCGGGGGCGATGCGGCCGCCGGAGACGAAGGCGCCGCCTTCGCCCTTTTTGCAGAAGCCGAGGTCTTCGAGGAAGAGGATCGTGTTGATCGTAAAGGCGTCGTAGAGCTCGAGGACGTCGATGTCCTTGGGCGCGAGGCCGGCCATCGCATAGGCCTGGCGGCCCGCTTCGAGGGCGCCGGTGACGGTCAGGTCGGGCATCGACGAGATGTTGGCGTGAGTGATGCACTGGCCCTGGCCGAGGACGTAGACGGGCTTTTTCTTGAGGGATTTGGCGCGGTCCGGCCTCACCATCACGATGGCGCCGCCGCCGTCGGTGACGAGGCAGATGTCGCGCACCGTGAACGGATAGCTGACCATGCGGGCGGCCAGCACCTCCGCGACCGTCAGCGGCTTTTTCTCCCAGGCGACCGGGTTCTTGAGCGCCCATTGCCGCGCGGCGACCGCGACCTCGGCCATTTGCTCGCGGGTCGTGCCGAACTCGTGCATGTGGCGCGAGGCGGCGAGGGCGTAGGCCGTCGAGGGGAGGAACGGGCGGTAGGGAGTCTCGTACGGGTTTACTTCGCGCACGCTGGCGTTCTGCCGGCCGATGCTGCGCTGGGTCGAACCGTAGGCGATGACCGCGACCTCGCATAGCCCGGCCTCCAGCGCCATCATCGCGTGCTGGATGTGGAACATGAACGACGAGCCGCCGATGATCGTCCCGTCGATGTACCTGGGCGACATGCCGAGGTATTCGGCGAGGTTGAGCGGCGAGGTGCGGCTCTGGGTGCAGGAGCTGATGAGCCCGTCGACATCCTTGAGCTGGAGCCCGCAATCGTCGAGCGCGCGGATGATGCCCTGCGCCATCAGGTCGATGACGTTGTACCCCGGCCCGACCTGGCCGATATCGCTTTCCGCCGCGCCGACGATCGCGGCGCCGCCGCGCTTCAATCCAGCCATGGTCAGCCCTCCGCCACGGTAAAGACAGGGTAGGCCGGTTGGTTCTCGGTGCCCGGATGGGTGCGGAACCTGACCCGCATGCCGATCTTGACCGCGAGCGGATCGATCTCTTCGACCCGGCCCATCAGGCGGAAGCCTTCGTCGACATCGATGAGGGCGATGTTGTAGCCGTCGCCCTGGAACGGATAGGTCACGGTCGTCGCGTAGACCGTGCCGAGACCCTTCGAGACCCGCCATTCCATGTCGGTGCTGCCCGAATAGTGGCTGACGACGCGCGGGTAGAACACCGCCCGGCTCGCCGCCTTGTCCCACTGATAGGCCAGCTCGCCCTTGTCGAGATGCGCCTGATAGACCGTCAGAGGCGATTCCGCCATGTGCCGCCGCTCCCTCGTTTGCGGCCGGCATCATGTCGCCCGGCGGCGACGGCCTCAAGCGAGTTTGGAGGACATAGTCCCGATGTCATTCCGGAGCGCGGCGAAGCCGTGTACCCCGAACCCATGAACACGGGATTTTCCTGAGGAGCTGGACCGGTGGATCCCCTTATTCCGGGCCGTGTTCTTGGTTTCCGGGCCTCGCCCTCCGAATGATCCCGGAATGACCTCATAAGGGAAAGGGGCGGCCCGTGTGGGACCGCCCCCCTCAAATCGATGGTGTGCCGGCTATTCGACCGGCGTATAGCCCAGCTTCAGTTGCAGGCGGAACCCGCCCCAGCTGTTGCCGGCGCTGTCGGCGACGGCGACGCCTTCGTGGTCGGCGGTTTCAAGGAGCTCGCGCGCCCGGTGGAGAGCCTCGTGTTCATTCGAGTAATATTCCGTCCGGGCGATATCGTCGACCGTCCGGATTTGGTCATAGGAGATGCGGTAGGTCATCTCGTCCCTCGTCGGTAACTTTGTTGTACCCAAATTGGTGATCGCCCCGAGCCGGCAGCGACTATGGTTCAATGTGCGGGCAAGGCAGATGCTGTCGCACCACAGGCTTTGCCTCGGTGAATCCGATGATTTCACTTGATCGTGCTGAAGTCCTCTTGCCAACGCCCGTTCACGGCCAGTCGGGCGGACCCAATCAAGATGTGAACGGAATGGATCGTGCCTCATGTTTGAGGCATCAATGTGACCTTTGCGATTCAAATTGTTAGTTCTACTTTGATGTCAATGGGGTGACAGTTTGATTATGTAAGTTTGACGTAATTGTTATTTTGTTGTCTTGGCTGTTTTTCAATGAGCGTGAACGGCGGCTTATTTAACGTAGAGCAGGCGCAAAGGGCGCGAAAGGCAACAACCGGCGCGCAGCGCCGGCAGCGCCGGTAAGATTTGCGCTTGCGTCCTGTGCGTTAAATCCTACGCGGCCCGCGCCGTCGCTTGGCCCGTGGCGCGGATCAGGTCGGCGGCTTTTTCGGCGATCATGATCGTCGCGGCGTTGGTGTTGCCGGAGATGACGGTCGGCATGATCGAGGCGTCGACGACGCGCAAGCCTTCGAGGCCGTGGACGCGCAATTCAGTGTCGACGACGGCGGTCGGGTGGTCGCCCATCATGCAGGTCGCGACCTGATGGAAGGTCGTGCTGCCGTTGCGGCGGACGTGGTCGAGCCAGCCTTCGTCGGTGGTTACCGCCTCGCCGGGCCAGAACTCCTCACTGACAAAGCGCCTCATCGTCGGGGTCTGGAAGATCGCGCGGGCGATCTTCATCCCGGCGATCACCGTCTCCTGGTCGCCGCGGGTGCCGAGGTAGTTCGGCTGGATCGCCGGCACCACGGCCGGGTCCGACGATTTGATCCTGAGCCAGCCGCGGCTTTCCGGGCGGCACGGGATGCAGACGAGCGAGCAGCCCGGGAACGGGTGCATCGGCTTCCCCGGCTGGTCGAGGCTGCCGGCGAGGAACTGGTACTGCACATCCGGGGAGGCAAGGCCTTCGCGGGTTTTGGCAAAGAGCCCGATCGGCGCCGCGCCCATCATCAAGGCGCCCTTGCCGCCGAGGAAGTATTCGAGCCCGGTCAGCCCCTTCTTGATCCAGCTATGCGAGATCTCGTTCAGCGTGTTGCGCTTTCGCACTTTGTAGATGACGCGGCAGCCGATGTGGTCCTGCAGGTTTTCGCCGACGCCGGGAAGCTCATGGACGACATCGATCCCGTGCTCGCGCAACAGCGCACCCCAGCCGACGCCGGAGAGCTGCAATAGCTGCGGCGACTGGATCGACCCGCCCGACAGCAGCACCTCGCGCCGGGCGCGGATGCGCTTTGTCGTGCCGTTCTGCGTGTATTCGAGCCCGACCGCGCGCTTGCCCTCGAAGAGGATGCGCCGGGCGAGGGCGTGCATCTCGACCTTGAGGTTCGGCCGCTTCATCGCCGGGCGCAGATAGGCGACCGCGGTCGAGCAGCGGCGCAATTTGCGTACCGTGAGCTGATAGGCCCCGACGCCCTGCTGCTCGGCGCCGTTGAAATCGGGGTTGGCCTTGTGCCCGGCCTCCTGCGCGGCGGCGATAAAGGCGTCGTGGAGTTCGTGCTGAGCCTTGAGGTCGGAGACCGAGAGCGGACCGTCGCCGCCGTGAAACTCGTCGGCGCCGCGTTCCTGGCTTTCGGCGCGGCGGAAATAGGGGAGGACGTCGTCGTATGACCAGCCGGTATTTCCCATCTGCCGCCACAAGTCGAAATCCTGGCGCTGGCCGCGGATGTAGATGAGTCCGTTGATCGACGACGAGCCGCCGAGCACCCGGCCGCGCGGCCACGGGATCGACCGCCCGCCGAGCCCGGGCACCGGCTCGGTCTCGTACTGCCAGGTGATCTTCTTGTTGTAGATGTTGCGGTAGAACCCGGCCGGGATGTGGATCCAGAAATCGCGGT
>DASXFE010000121.1:0-1802 GCA_036489765.1 Allostellaceae bacterium
TCTGGTCGGTGCTTTCGCCGCCGGGCAGATCGTCGACCCGCTGACCGCGAAGAGCCAACTGATGGGCGGGATGATCTGGGGCATCTCGTCGGCGCTCCACGAGGCGACCGAGATCGATCGCCTCCGCGCCCGCTACACCAACACGGACCTCGCCGAATACCTGATCCCGGTCAACGCCGACATCCAGGAGACGGAAGTGATCCTGGTGCCGGAGGACGACCGCGAGGTCAATCCGCTCGGCATCAAGGGGATCGGCGAGCTCGGCAATGTCGGCACCAACGCGGCGGTCGCCAACGCCGTTTACCACGCCACCGGCGTCCGCGTGCGCGACCTGCCTATCCGCCTCGAGCAACTGCTCGACGCGCCCGCGCTGGATTAGCTACCGGGGCCTCGGCGACTTGCAAACGTGGGCATCAACGCTGCGGGCGACCACCACGCGCAGGCGCTGGATTAGCCTTTCAGGGAGCCTTACGGCCGCCTCTACGAGCTCCGAGACATCGGCCGAACAGTGCACCAGCTCACCGAGCGCCTCGGTGTATTTCTCCATGTCGGGGCGTGCCGCAAACAGCACCTTGATCCCCGGCTTCCGGTATCGCGCCATCATCCCGAGCGACAAGCCGTGCGGGGTCCCCTCCGGAAAACGCACTCGGGTGATCAGGAGATCGACCGTCTCGGCCGTATGCAGCGCACGGAGGGCCTGCATCGAGCCCGGGTAGCACGCGACATCGAGTCCGGCCAGCCGCAGCGCGGCAGCGGTGTCATAGAGAAAGTGCTGGTCGTCGTGACCGACCACGACGCGGAAGGACATGTGCATCGCCTATCTGAGGATCACTCGGCATCCCCTAAGAGACGTGCCGGAGCGATCGTATCCCCGCTCCTGAAGATCGCTCGATGCCTCAGTTAAGTTCGCTCGGGAAAACAGAACCGCGCCTTCATCCGCCGCAATTCGCGTGCTCGGACGCGTCGTCATGACTTGCGCTGAATCCTCGGAGCGGCCTCGGTTTTCCGGCGTTGACCCCCATTGAGTCGGGCGCTCGACGGGCGCCCGGCCCAGCAGGAGGGGACGGCGTTTCGATGTATCTCTACCGGATTTTTCTGTTCCGCGAGGGGGCGCTGGTGGCGTGCGAGAGCTTCCGCGCGCCAGATCACGCCGCAGCGACCGGCATGGGGCGGGCCTTGCTCGGGGCATGCCCCGGTTGCCAATACTTCGATCTTTGGCAGGACAAGCGGCGAATTCCGGTCGACCATTTTTGCCAGGATATCCCGTTGCACGAGTTGCCCCTTGGTCTTCGAGGCTCGGTAATTGCGATAGCGGGGCGGGTTCGCCAAGGGGCGTCAAGAGCGGCTTGAGGGGCCGGTGAGGCCGACTAGCCGCTGTGCTGGGTCAACGACTTCCGGACGTCGCTGACCTGGCCCGTATCGACGGCCGAGGCGGCGTTGCCCCAGCTATTTCGAATGTAGGTCAGCACCGCGGCGGCCTCGCCGTCGTTGAGGAAACGACCGAACCCAGGCATCGCCGGGCTCGTCGGCGCCTTCTCGGTGCCGACGCTGCGCGTGCCGTCGAGGACGATACGGATCAGCGACGTCGGATCTTCGGATTGCACCGAGGCCGACCCGGCCAGAGACGGGAAGAGGCGCGGGCTGCCCGTGCCGTGCCCGGTGTGGCAGGCGGCGCATTCATCGCCAAATACCGCCGCGCCCTCCTTCATCGCCTTGTCGGAGGCTGCGACCGGTTTCGGCGCCTCATTGCCGCTGCCCTTGAGGGTCTTGAGATAGGCCGCGACCGCATGAAGGTCGGCGTC
>DASXFE010000131.1:0-7076 GCA_036489765.1 Allostellaceae bacterium
CGACGCCGCATTTCTCGCAGATGATGCCGCGGTACTTCATGCGCTTATACTTGCCGCACAGGCACTCGTAATCCTTGATCGGACCGAAGATGCGGGCGCAGAACAGCCCGTCCCGCTCCGGCTTGAACGTGCGGTAGTTGATCGTCTCCGGCTTTTTGATCTCGCCGAACGACCACGAGCGAATGCGCTCCGGGCTGGCGATCGAGATCTGGATCTGGTCAAAGCTTTGCGGACCGCTGACCTGCCCGAAGATGTTCATCAACTCGTTCATGCACGACCCCTTCTGTGGTCTGGCGCTCCCGTAAAAGGCGAATTGCCGACGGGAGGCCGCATTCGGTTATCCTGGCTGTTCTCGCTGTTTTAACAGCGTGAGATCAGCCAGCCTCTAGCTGCGCTGCTCCAACTCGACGTTGAGGCCGAGCGAGCGCAATTCCTTTACCAGCACGTTGAACGATTCAGGGATGCCGGCCTCGAAATTGTCGTCGCCGCGGACGATCGCCTCATACACCTTGGTGCGGCCGGAAACGTCGTCGGATTTGACCGTCAGCATCTCCTGCAGCGTGTACGCCGCGCCGTAGGCCTCGAGCGCCCACACCTCCATCTCGCCGAAGCGCTGGCCGCCGAACTGGGCCTTGCCGCCCAGCGGCTGCTGGGTGACGAGGCTGTACGGCCCGATCGAGCGCGCGTGGATCTTGTCGTCGACGAGGTGGTGCAGCTTGAGCATGTAGATGTAGCCGACCGTGACCTTGCGGTCGAACTGCTCGCCGGTGCGCCCATCGACGAGGGTCACCTGACCCGACGAGGCGAGACCCGCCTCGCTGAGCATCTGGACGATGTCGTCCTCGCGCGCGCCGTCGAACACCGGGGTCGCCATCGGCACACCGCGTTTGAGGTTCCCGGCAAGCTCGGTCAACTCATCCGGATCGAGCGCCTCGACCGCGCTGCGTTCCTGCGTGTAGATCTCGCCGAGCAGGGTGCGCAACTCCTTGTCGTCGGCCGATTTGCGCCGGACCTTATCGAGCACGTCGCCGATGCGGCGGCCGAGACCGGCCGAAGCCCAGCCGAGATGGGTTTCGAGGATCTGGCCGACATTCATGCGGCTCGGCACGCCGAGCGGGTTGAGCACGATGTCGACCGGCGTGCCGTCCTCGAGATACGGCATGTCCTCGACCGGCATGATGCGCGAGATGACGCCCTTGTTGCCGTGACGCCCCGCCATCTTGTCGCCGGGCTGCAGCTTGCGCTTCACGGCGACGAAGACCTTGACCATCTTCATCACGCCGGGCGGCAGCTCGTCGCCGCGCTGGAGCTTTTCGACCTTGCTCTCGAACCGCGCCTCGAGCTCCCCGGCGGCGTCTTCGCGTTGCTTCTTGAGCGCCTCGATGTCGACCATGCGCCCGTCATCGCGGACCGTGATCGCGCGCCACTGGCCGGGCGTGTACTCGGCCAACAAGGCATCGTCGACGGTCGCGCCGGACTTCATGCCTTTCGGGCCCGCGACCGTGATCTGCCCCATCAGCAGCTCTTTGAGCCGGGCGGCAAAGCTCCGCTCGAGGATCGCGCCTTCGTCGTCGCGGTCCTTGGCGAGACGCTCGATCTCGGCCCGCTCGATCGCCAGCGCGCGCTCGTCCTTGTCGACGCCGCGGCGCGAGAACACCCGCACCTCGACGATCGTGCCCGAGACGCCTGGCGGCAGACGCAGCGAGGTGTCGCGCACATCCGACGCCTTTTCGCCGAAGATCGCGCGGAGCAGCTTTTCCTCGGGCGTCATCGGCGACTCGCCCTTCGGCGTCACCTTGCCGACGAGGATGTCGCCCGGCTTCACCTCGGCGCCGATATAGACAATGCCGGCTTCGTCGAGGTTCTTCAGCGCCTCTTCGCCGACATTCGGGATGTCGCGGGTGATCTCCTCCTGGCCGAGCTTGGTGTCGCGGGCGGAGACTTCGAACTCCTCGATATGGATCGAGGTGAAGACGTCGTCCGACACGATCCGCTCGGAAATGAGGATCGAATCCTCGAAATTGTAGCCGTTCCACGGCATGAACGCGACGAGCACATTGCGGCCGAGCGCCAGCTCGCCGAGCTCGGTCGACGGACCGTCGGCGATGATGTCGCCGGCGCGGACCAGGTCGCCGACCTTCACCAGCGGGCGCTGGTTGATGCAGGTGTTCTGGTTCGAGCGTTGGAACTTCAAGAGGTTGTAGATGTCGACGCCGGATGCGGCGGCCGAGGTTTCCTCGGTCGCACGAACGACGATGCGGGTCGCATCGACCTGGTCGATGACGCCGGTGCGGCGGGCGATGATCGTCACGCCGCTGTCGCGGGCGACCGTCTCCTCCATGCCGGTGCCGACGAGCGGCGCCTCGGCGCGGATCAGCGGCACCGCCTGGCGCTGCATGTTCGAGCCCATCAGCGCGCGGTTGGCGTCGTCGTTCTCAAGGAACGGGATCAGCGCCGCGGCGACCGAGACGAGCTGCTTCGGCGACACGTCGATGAGGTCGATCTGCGCCGCGTGGAGCAGGATGACGTCGCCGGCCTTGCGGCAGGTGGTCAGCTCCTCGGTGATCCGCCCCTCGGCATCGACCGGCACGTTGGCCTGGGCGATGTTGTAGCGCCCCTCGTCCATCGCCGACAGGTAGATGACCTCGTCGGTGACCTTGCCGTCGGCGACCTTGCGGTACGGGCTTTCGATAAAGCCGTACTGGTTGACCCGCGCATAGGTCGCGAGCGAGTTGATGAGACCGATATTCGGCCCCTCGGGCGTCTCGATCGGGCAGATGCGGCCGTAATGGGTCGGGTGCACGTCGCGCACCTCGAACCCGGCGCGCTCGCGCGTGAGGCCGCCCGGCCCGAGGGCCGACAGGCGCCGCTTGTGCGTGATCTCGCTGAGCGGGTTGGTCTGGTCCATGAACTGCGAGAGCTGCGACGAGCCGAAGAACTCGCGCACCGCCGCGGCCGCCGGCTTTGCGTTGATCAGATCGTGCGGCATCACCGTGTCGATCTCGACCGACGACATGCGCTCGCGGATCGCCCGCTCCATGCGCAGGAGGCCGACGCGATACTGGTTTTCCATCAGCTCGCCGACCGAGCGGACCCGCCGGTTGCCGAGATGATCGATGTCGTCGATCTCGCCGCGCCCGTCCTTGAGGTCGACGAGGACCTGGAGGATCGAGAGGATGTCCTCCTTGCGCAGCACGCGCATCGTATCCTCGGTCGTAAGGCTGAGGCGCGAGTTCATCTTGACCCGGCCGACCGCCGACAGATCGTAGCGCTCGGGATCGAAGAAGAGGCTGTTGAAGAGGGCCTCCGCCGTCTCCAGCGTCGGCGGCTCGCCGGGGCGCATGACCCGGTACACGTCGATGAGGGCGTCCTCGCGCGTCGCGTTTTTGTCGATCGCGAGCGTGTGCCGGATGTAGGGCCCGCGGCTGTCCGGCCCCTTGCTGACGACGTCGATGTCGAGAAGCGGGAGCTCGGCGATCCCCGCTTCGGTCAGCTGCGTCAGCGCCGCCTCGGTGATCTCGTCGCCGGCCTCGTAGTAGACCTCGCCGGTATCCTCGTTGATCAGATCTTCGCCGAAATAGCGACCGATCAGCTCCGTCTCGGGCACCAGCACCTCGCTGAGGCCTGCCTCCTGCAGGCGGCGGGCGAGACGCGGGGTCAGCCGATCGCCTTCAGCAAGCTTGACCTCGCCGGTCGCGGCGTCGATCAGGTCGGAAGACAGCTTGGCCTTGAACTGGTCGGGATCGAACGGCGCCGCCCAGCCGGTAGCGCCGCGCTTGATCACGGTCGTGCCGTAGAAGGCGGCGAGGATCTCCTCTTTCGACATGCCGGCCGCCTCGCCGGGCGCCAGCGTCTTGCCGTCGGCCTTGCGCTGCGCGCGCTTCACCTCGGTCGCGGCATCGTCGAGCGCCAGCAGCAGCGTCGTCGCCGGCAGTTTGCGGCGCCGGTCGATGCGGACATAGACATGGTCCTTGGCGTCGAACTCGAAGTCGAGCCACGACCCGCGATACGGGATGATCCGCGCCGCGAACAGGTACTTGCCCGAGGAATGGGTCTTGCCCTTGTCGTGGTCGAAGAACACGCCGGGGCTGCGGTGCATCTGAGAGACGATGACCCGCTCGGTGCCGTTGATGATGAACGTGCCGTTGCGCGTCATCAACGGCATGTCGCCCATATAGACGTCCTGCTCCTTGATGTCGCGGATCGTCCGCATGTCGCTGTCTTCGTCGACGTCCCAGACGAGGAGGCGGAGCGTGACCTTGAGCGGCGCGGCAAAGGTGATGCCGCGCTGCTGGCATTCGTCGACATCGTATTTCGGCGTTTCGAGCTCGTAGCGCACGAAATCGAGCTGCGCCCGCTCGGAGAAGTCGCGGATCGGGAAAACCGACTTGAACACCTCCTGCAAGCCGACGTCGATACGATGCTCCGGCGCCACGCCCATCTGCAGGAAATGATCATAGGAAGCGCGCTGAACCTCGATCAGGTTCGGCATTGGAGCGACCTCGGGGATGCGCCCGAAGGTCTTGCGGATACGCTTCTTGCCGGTGAAGGAGATGGCCATCTATGCCCCTCGCTATGGGCCGCGGAGGCGCGGCCCGGAAATTCTTTCGCCGTCTCGAACCCCGTCCGGCCGACAGCACGACCGCGTGGGCGACAGCCCTAAGTCAGACGCCAATGCCGGGCGTGCGAACGAGTTCGCACCCCGGTTGGGTGACCCTTGTATCCAAGACGGCACGTCCGGAGGGACGGCCGCCGGGCTATGGTAAAGTTCGTGGCGGACCTACTTAATTTCGACCGTCGCGCCTGCATCTTCAAGCTGTTTCTTGAGTTTCGCCGCTTCTTCCTTGTTGACGCCTTCCTTGACCGGCTTCGGCGCCGCCTCGACAAGGTCCTTGGCTTCCTTGAGGCCAAGCTGCGTGATCGCGCGCACTTCCTTGATCACGTTGACTTTCTTCTCGCCGATCGCGGCCAGGATCACGTCGAACTCGGTCTTCTCGGCGGCCGCTTCCGCGACCGGAGCGGCGCCGCCGCCGGCGGCGGCCACGGCGACCGGCGCTGCGGCCGAGACGCCCCACTTCTCTTCGAGCAGTTTCGCCAGCTCTGCCGCTTCAATCACGGTCAGCGACGACAGATCGTCGACGAGCCTTGCCAGATCAGCCATGTTGTGCTCCCGATTACGCGTTTAGGGGTTGTTTCCGAATTCCAAATTCGCCTGCTCGCCGCCGCCCTCGCCCTGGTCGGCATGCGCGGCGAGGACGCGCGCAAGCTGGCCGGCGGGAGCCTGCAAGAGCCCGGCGAGCTTTGTCGCCGGCGCCTGGATGAGCCCGATAATCTTGCCGCGAAGCTCGTCGAGCGAGGGCAGCGTCGCCAGCGCCCTGACCCCGGCCGCGTCGAGCATGTTGCCGCTGAGCCCGCCGCCGACGATCGTCAACTTGTCGTTGCGGTTGGCGAACGCGACCGCCGCCTTTGCCGCCGCGACCGGATCGTTCGAGAAGGCAATCGCCGTCGGCCCGGTGAAGAGCGGCGCCAGTTCGGCGAACGGCGTTCCTTCGAGCGCGCGCCTGGCCAGCCGGTTCTTCGTCACCTTGAACTGCGCGCCGGCGTCGCGGATCTGACGGCGCAGCGCCGTCGCCTCCGCGACCGACAGCCCGGTCTGATGGGTCACGACGAGGCACACCGCGCCGCCGAAATCCTCGTGCAGCATATCGACAAGCTGCGCCTTTTGCGTCCGGTCCACCCCTGCTCTCCAAACTAGCGCGGGCCCCGCCTACTCGGCGGCGAGACCCGTCAGATCCACCTTGACCCCGGGCCCCATCGTCGAGCTCAGGCTGACCCGCTTGATGTACGTGCCCTTGACCCCGGTAGGCTTGCCCCGGGTAATGGCACCGACAAAGGCGCGCACATTATCGACGAGCGCTTCGTCCGTAAAGCTCGCTTTGCCGACCCCGGCATGAACGATCCCGGCCTTCTCGGCACGGAACTCGACCTGGCCGCCTTTTGCCGCCTGGACGGCCTCGGTCACATTGGCCGTGACCGTGCCGAGGCGGGGGTTCGGCATCAGCCCGCGCGGACCCAGGATCTTGCCGAGGCGCCCGACGAGGGCCATCAGGTCGGGGGTCGCGATGCAGCGGTCGAACTCGATCTGCCCGGCCTGGACCTTCTCGACGAGATCCTCGGCGCCGACCACATCGGCGCCGGCGTCGCTCGCCTCCTTGGCCTTGTCGCCGCGGGCGAAGACACCGACACGCACCGACTTGCCGGTGCCGTGCGGCAGCATCACCGTGCCGCGCAGATTCTGATCCTGCTTGCGCGGGTCGATGTTGAGGTTCATCGCGATCTCGACGGTCTCGTCGAACTTCGCCGAGGCGCGCGACTTGATCAGCCCGACCGCGTCCGAAACCGGCATCACCGCGTCGAGATCGATGCCTTCATACGCCTTGTCGAGGCGCTTGCCCTGCTTGGCCATCTCTTAGTCTCTCCAACCGCTATTCGCCGACAACATCGAGGCCCATCGACCGCGCCGAGCCGATCACCATGCGGCAGGCCGCATCAACATCGTTGGCGTTGAGGTCAACCATCTTCTGCTCCGCGATCTGCCGCACCTGCGCCATCGTAACCCGGCCGACCATGGCGCCCTTGCCGACGGTCTGCGAGCCCTTCGCGACGCCAGCAGCCTTTTTGAGCAGGTAGCTCGCCGGCGGCGTCTTGGTGACGAAGGTAAAGCTGCGATCACCATAGGCCGTGATCACGACCGGTATCGGCACACCCGGTTCCAGGTTCTGCGTCTGCGCGTTGAACGCCTTGCAAAACTCCATGATGTTGAGCCCACGCTGACCCAGCGCCGGCCCGATCGGCGGCGACGGGTTCGCCTTGCCGGCCGGCACTTGCAGCTTGATCAAACCGACGACTTTCTTGGCCATTTCTTGTCCTAATCGCTTTCAGCCTCGTCACCCCCGCGAAGGCGGGGGTCCAGGGTCGGCGATGTGCCGGTTGCCCCTGGGTTCCCGCTTTCGCGGGAATGACGGAGGACGATATGGGCGAGGCGGTGCATCATGCCGCCCCTCAAACCTTCTCGA
>DASXFE010000008.1:0-34328 GCA_036489765.1 Allostellaceae bacterium
AGCCAACGCGCCCCCTAGGGGGCCGCGCCGTTCGTCGGATTCGCAACGTCACTCGGGCTACGCCCTCCTGCCGTCACGCATCCGGCGACATTCTCATCCTGATTGACGCGCTCTTCTCATCCTGTTTGTCGCGCGGCAGCAGATGGCGGCGGCACCCGACGCCGCCGCAACGGGCCGTCTCGATCGCCAGCGCAGGACGGTTGGTACAAACAATGCCACCGCGCTGCTGACTCGGTCAGCGGTCCAAGTTTATGACGGCCTGGTGGAGGCAGGATACGAAATCCCGCGCACTCACGCGGCGGTGCTGCTCAAGGCGCTTCTAGTCCACGCTGCGACCTGGGGTGAGGCTGGTGAGCGTCTAGATGAGGCCTTCGGACCAGCGGGGCGAGAGTGGCAGCGGCATCGCGACAACATCTCGCGCTTCCTCGGCTATGGCCGGCCCGAGATCGCTCGGGTGCTCGACTGCGCGGCTGAGCGCGCGACGTTGTTCGCCTTTGGCGACATAGTCGAGGACACTCAGGACGAGTTCGATATCCCGCTCCCGCCTTCGATCGAAGGCTCGACCCAAATCCGTCGACTGACGATTACTCTCACTTGGCTCACCCCCGTCAATCCAAGGCACCAGCAATATCGCGCGGCGACCCTCGAGGTTCTGCCAAACGGCGACGACAAGTTCTCGCTCGCTGTCGCCCGCGTTTCAGATCAACCAACACATTACGCGATCAATCGCGGCACCGTCTCCCACTGCGTGTTCGAAGGCGACAGCGCTGTCGCATTCCTCGACGGTGGGTTACTTCGCCTTCGTGTTGCTTGCCGAGCTCAGGCGGGTGCGCTCGATGAGAGGATTCCGTTCGCACTTGCAGTCAGCCTTGAAGTCGCGATCGGCTCGGGCATCGCGGTCTATGAAGAGGTGCGCGCAGCCGTCCAACCCGCAGTTCGTGCGGCAGCCGGTGCGGCCGGGCGCTGATCTCCCAAAGCCATATCCAATTGTGCAACAGGCTGCTGCACAATCGCTTGTCTAAGGAGACCGCGTGCTACCCCCCGCCTACCTAACGCTTGAAGAAGTTATTATCCGCTATCGTGGCCAGATCAGCGAAGGCACGCTGCGGAATTGGAGAACCATCCGTATCGGACCGTCCTTCATCAAGATCGGCAGGGCGGTCCTCTATCCCGTTAGCGAACTCGATCGCTGGGACAAATCCAACCTCGTGGTCTGCAGACCCTCCCGCTCTTTCTCGCTGGAGGAACATGCTTCGGCCGGTTGAGCGCGCTTGCCTTGGTTGGCTGTCCAAGTCGCGCGCGGCGCGCGGCGCGATATGACGAACTCAGGACGCGAAAATCCGTGATCCGACGTGACTCTGGAGTATCATCAAATATCCTGCATGATCGGGGATTATCTATCACGACCCGTCACGCATCACATATACCAGTTAACGGCCCCTGTCGATTTCATCGTTTCGGCAAGGCTTTGAAAAATAACAGAAACTGGTCCTTGAGTGTGTTGATGCACAACCACCCCTCCGGCGACCCGACCCCGTCAAAGGCCGACGTCACGATGACCCGCGACATCATCAAGGCTGCCGGCCCCTTGGGCGTGACCGTCCACGACCACCTCGTCATCGGCCGCGGCCGCCACGCCAGCCTTCGGGATATGGGGCTGATGTGAGGGTCAGCTCCGAGCGGGGCCGAGCTTCAGATGCCGCTCGATCCGGTCAACACGGTCTTCGAGCTCCGTGTAGCCGATGCCGTTACCAGTGATGACCGCCTGGTAATCGGTGAGGGTGCTCCACAGACCAGCCAGTCCGAGGGTCAGGTCGTCACGCTTACGGTTATTGTTATTGTCATGCTGCCGTGTTCCACCCTATTCCATGCCCGCACCGCGTGCAGACGAACCCAGGGAGCACGTTCAAATGGAACCACCTGTCTGTCGCAGCGGTTTGGTGGGGAGCCCTCGCTGCGAGGGACCGATCAGCGTGACAGGAGAAGTCATGAGCCCACGCATTCTGCTCCTCGGCGGCGCCGCCGTGTTGGCGTTGACGATCAGCGCCGGCCCCAGCTATGCGATCAGCGAACACGAGATCATCGTCATGCATGAGGCCTGCGTCCACGGCGACCGTGCCGCGTGCACGCACCGGGACGCCGTGATCCACGACCATGAGCACGAGAGCGAATGGCGTCACTCGCATCCGGAGTGGTATCGCTAGCCTAACCCGCGGCCAGGCGTCAGGGGGAACTGCCTGCCGACGCCTCCTTGCGCGCGAGCCGGGTCATGAAGCGCTGGTGATCGATCACCGTGCGCTCGTGAAACCCCTCGCCGATGGGCTCGCTTGCGTCACGGCAGGCGACCTTGAAGCGGAGCATCCGAGCGTCGATCGCGACCAGCTCGACCTCGGCCGTCACCGTCATGCCGATCGGCGTCGCGGCGGTGTGGGTCATCTCGACCCGTGTGCCGACCGTGCGCTGGTGCGGCCCGAGATAGGGCGCCAGCGCCGCGACGCAGGTCCATTCGACAAAGGCGATCATCTGTGCCGTCGCAAAAACCGGCGGCATCTCGGTCGCCGGGTCGAAGATCCGCGCCTGGGCCGGCACCGCGAGCGCCTCCCTGACGGTCAACGTCTTCCGAAAGCGCAGCCCCGGCTTCAGATCGTCGAGGGTCACGCTCAGCCCTTGTACTGCAGGATCGTGAGGCCGGTGTTGACGTCGGTCAGGTACATGAGACCGTCGGGTGCCACGTAGACGTCGTTGGACTGGATCACGCGCGGCCGGTTCGGCCGCGGGTCGACCATCCGCTCCGGCGCGGGCGGGACGAAATGCGCGACCTCTTTCGGCGCGAACTGGTCGCGGATGTCGAAGACGCGAACCCCCGCATTCTGATACGTGCCGAAGATCAGCTCGGAAGTCTGCAACGAGCCGGGGCGGTTTTCGTGCAGATTATGCGGGCCGAATTTAGCGCCTTTCTTGCAGTATTCGATTTCTGACGGAGTCGGCAGCGTCGAGATCGTTACCGGGTTCGTCGGGTCGCGCACGTCGATCACCCAGCAGCGCTGGATGCCGTTGGCGCAATCGTCGAGATTGCCCTCGTCGGCATAGACCGCGAGGCCGCGATCGGGAAGCGGCAGCGGCGTATGCGTGCCGCCGCCGAACGGCGGGCTCCAGTTGCGGTGCGAGAGGAGCTGGGGCGCGGTCGGGTCCGACACATCGAGGATCGTCATCCCACCGTCGCGCCATGCGGCATAGGCGAGGTTGCCGGCGACGATTGCATGGTGGAGGGCATAGCGCTTGCCCTTGGGCCAGCTCGGCGTCTCGCCGGCCCCGGCGTTCATTCCCGGCAGCCAGAACCGCCCGACGACCTCGGGCTTTTCCGGATTCTGCATGTCGATGATCGCGAGGACATGGTCGGTAAAGCCCTGCCAGTGGCACGAGGCGTAGGCATAGCGTCCGCCGACATACCAGAGCCGGTGCAGCCCCAAGCCATCGACCGGCATGAACCCGATCTGCCGCGGCTCCGCCGGTTTCGAGATATCGAAAACGCGCAGGCCCGCGGTGAATTCCTTGTCGCGGTTGGTGAACGAGTCGGTGATCGAGGATTTGAAATAATCGTTCGGGTCCGCATACCCTTGCATGACCCAGATGTTCGGTGAGTTGACGGTCAAGAGCAGGTCGTCGTGGGCCTGCAGGTGGAAGGCACGGGTATTCGGCGGCGCGGCGTGGAAGCCCTTGTTGACCGGGTTCTGCGCGTCGCGCACATCGACGACCGTGAACCCGTCGCTGAACATGTGCCCGATATAGGCATGGCCTTTGTGGACCATGATCTGCACGCAGTCGCCGTGGCCGTCGAGTTCGTGGGCGCTGACGAAATCGATATTTTTCGCCGAGTCGGGGGTCATCGCGCGCTCCCTGCGGGTTGTTGCGAGTGGAAAAGCACGGCGGCGCGCGGGCGTCAACGTGATAGGTTTCGGCCGATCAACCCCGGGAGGACGACATGACGACCCAGGCGAGCCGGTTTCGCGAGCTGTTGCGGCAGGATGGAATGGTCGTCGCGCCGGGCGCCTATGACTGCGTCACCGCGCGGACGATCGCGCGGGCCGGGTTCGATTGCGTCTACATGACCGGGGCCGGCACCGCGGCGACGCTCGGCTATCCCGATTTCGGCCTCGTGACGATGACCGAGATGGTCGACAATGCCGCCCGCATCGCCGCCGCGGTCGACGTGCCGGTCATCGCCGACGCCGACACCGGGTACGGCAACGAGCTCAACACGGTGCGCACCGTCCGCGAATACGAGGCGCGCGGCATCGCCGGCATCCATATCGAGGACCAGGGCTTTCCGAAGAAATGCGGCCACCTCGACGACAAGGAGATCGTGCCGCGCGAGGAATGGATCGCAAAGATCCGCGCCGCCGCCGCGGCCCGCCGCAATGCCGATTTCACGATCATCGCCCGGACCGACTCGCGCGCCGTCATCGGCTTCGACGAGGCGATCCAGCGCGCCAACCTCGCCCTCGCCGCCGGCGCCGACATGGTCTTCGTCGAGGCGCCGCAGACCATCGATGAGGTCGCCGCGGTGCCGCGACTGGTTAACGGTCCCTGCCTCCTCAACGTCGTGCACGGCGGCAAGACCCCCGATCTCGACCTCCGCGACGCCGAACGCATGGGCTACAAGGTGGCGATCGTCCCGGGCCTCTTGATCAAGAGCGTCATCGGCGTCTGCGAGCAGGCCCTCGCCGAATTGAAGACGAGCCACCGCCACCCGCCGCTTCCGAAGGAGATGACCGTCCGCGAGGTCTTCCAGCTTTCCGGCGCCGACGAATGGGACGCCCTCCGCACCGCCTTCCGTGAGACGGAGCCGAAGCGCGACGCCGCGGAGTAGCGCGATCCCGGGCCCGGCGGCCGCTGGCCGCGGCGCCGACGCGAGGCCCCGCGCCTATTTCCTCCCCGAGGATATCGCCGCCGATCGCTGGGTTCATCTGGTGGCACTCGGCCTATCCGGCATCGGCGTGCCGCCGCTGCTCACCACAGCCGCGCGGTCGGCCGGGCGCGCGGCGTTCGTCGCGTGCGCCGTCTACTCGGTGACGCTGATCGCGCTGTTCGTCTGCTCGGCCGCGTTCTATCACGTGAGGCTGCCGATCGAGCGGCGCCGCCTGCGTCAGCTCGATCATGCCGCGATTTTCCTCTTGATCGCCGGCACGTACACGCCGTTTACGGTAACCCTGCTGCATGGCCCCTGGACCGTCGGCGTGACCGCGACCGTCTGGTCCGGGGCCATCGCCGGCGCCCTCTACAAGCTGGCCCGGCCGCTGACCTTTCCGGGGTTTTCACGTGCCGGATATGCGCTCCTCGGCGGGACGACGCTCGCCGGGCTCGGCCCCGTGCTCGCCGCGGCCGACCCGGTCTCGCTGGTGCTGATCGTTGCGGGCCTTACGATCTACCTGCTCGGAGCCTTTGTTCGCGTGCGACGCTCGCTGCGCTATCGCAACACGATCTGGCACGTCATGGTCGCCGCGGGCGCGCTCTGCCACTACGCCGCCATCCTGCGCGTCGTGCTCGCCCAGCGGATGAGCTGATCCGGAGGAAGGCTCGCCTCGACCGTTAGCCGTCGTCAGCGTGATCTCCGCCGCCCCTGATGCCCGACTAGAGCGGAAAGGACATCTCGGCGGAGCACGACCAGCCCTAGTTCAGCGGCGGAAACACATGCTCGCCGCCGGCCCCTAGCGGGAGGGGTTTGACCCACGCCGATTCGGGCGGCGAGATCGTGCCGTAGACGTGCGGAAAGAGGGCGCCGCTGCGTGAGGTTTCCCATTTGAGCCGGTCGCCCAACACAGCCGGATCGATCGCCAGCAATAACAAGCCGTCCTGGCCGGCGCGGTGGCGGCGGGCGCTTTCGACGATCTGTCCGGCGGTCGAGAAATGGATGAAGCCGTCGGCCTTGTCCTGGGTCGACCCGGCATAGCTGCCGCTCGCGACCGCGGCTTCCCACTCGTCGGCGCGGCACATGTGGTAGATCATCTCCGTCATGCTGCGATGCTATCGCTTCCCTCATTTTCGCCTGCATGAAAAATCGCCTGGGCCCGGCTTGGCCCGGCCACCCACGACGCGTCTTGGGGTAGGCCCACACGCCCGTCACACGCCAGCGGGCCGCAGGTGGCCGGGCCAAACCCGGCCAAGGTGAATGTTTTGAGCGCATCGAACAGTGAGCTCCCTCGCATCCTCGTCCCCCATGCGGCGGCGATCGTGGCGGGGTTTCGCGAGGTCGTGTGGCTGACGCCCGACGGCGAGGTCGAAGCGTTGTCGCCGGACGAGGCGCGGCACCGGCTCGAGCACCAGGCGGTGATGGTGTGCCACGCCCGCGCCACGGCGCGGCGGCTCGATCTTGCCGGGTTCGCGGCGCTCGACCTCTTGGAGCTCTTCGCCTTTGTCCGACCGGCACGGTTTTGCGTGCCCACCCCGCGCGGCCTCGCCCATGCCCTTGGCTTGCCCGAACCCAAGGACGCCGTTTCCGCCTGCGTCACGCTGACGACCGCAGCCCGCGCGCTGCTGCAGGAGCTGGCGGCCGACGCCGAGCCCAACACCCGCGCGCTCGCCGAGGCGGCCGAGCGCGGCGGGTGGGGGTGGGGCGCGGCGGTGCTCGCCGCCCTGCCGCCGGGCCAGACGGGCCGTACGGCAGGGTTGCGCACATGGCTCGATCTCGACGAGTGGCAGGACACGGCGCCGCCGCCACCACCGGGCGCCTTGCCGGTCTCGGGCATCGAGGCGCGCGGCAGGCTCGCGAGCCTGCTCGGCGACGGGGCCGAGGCGCGGCCGCAGCAGGCCGATTACGCCGAGGCCGTCGCCGCCGCCTTTGCCGCGCGGGAGGCGCCTGACCGCCCGCAGGCGGTGCTCGCCGAGGCCGGGACCGGGGTCGGCAAGACCCTCGGGTACATCGCGCCAGCGAGCCTGTGGGCCGAGCGCAACGAAGGCGTGGTGTGGATCTCGACCTATACCCGCAACCTCCAGACCCAGATCGCCGGCGAGCTCGACCGCCTCTACCCCGACCCCGGGCAGAAGCGCCGACGCGTCGTGGTCCGCAAGGGACGCGAGAATTTCCTGTGCCTCCTCAATTACGAGGACGCCGTGCGCGGCACGGTCGGGCGGCCCGGCGGCGGCGCGCCGCTGGCGCTGATCGCACGGTGGATCGTGGCGACCGAGGCAGGCGATCTCGTCGCCGGCGATTTCCCCGGCTGGCTGGCCGAGCTGATCGGCCGCGGGCGGGTCAACATCCTCGCCGACCGGCGCGGCGAGTGCGTCCATTCCGCCTGCCAGCATTTCCGCAAATGCTTTGTCGAGAAGAACGTCCGGGCCGCCCGTAACGCCCGGCTTGTCGTCGCCAATCACGCGCTCGTCATGGCTCAGGCGGCGCTCGGCGGGCTCGACGACGCGACCGTGCCGACCCGCTATGTCTTCGACGAAGGCCATCACCTCCTCGAAGCCGCCGACAGCGCGTTTTCGGTGCGGCTGTCAGGGCAGGAGGGGCGGGAGCTGCGCCGGTGGCTGCTCGGCGCCGAGGCGAGCCGGTCGCGCGCCCGGGGGCTCCAGCGCCGCATCGGCGACCTCGTCGATGGCGACGAGGAAGCGACGCAGGCGCTGATCGAAAGCCTCGTCGCCGCACGCATCCTGCCGGCGGACGGCTGGCACCAGCGCGTCGCCGAGGACCGCGGGCTGCCGGGGTTCGAGGCATTCCTGGCGATCCTGCGCCGTCAGGTGCTGGCGCGCGCCACCGGCGACAGCCTTTACGGCATCGAGGCCGAGGCGCGACCGCCAGTCGGAGGGCTGATCGACGCCGCAATGCGCCTCGCCGAGGGGCTCGACCGCCTCTCGGCCGGTCTCAGGCGGCTCTCGGCGATCCTCCGCAAGCGGCTCGAAGACCCCGACGACCCGCCGGAAGTGGGACAGCGCCAGCGGCTCGACGCCGTGATCCGTGCGCTCGACCGCCGCGCCGACATGATGCTCGGCGCATGGAGCCGGCTGCTGCGCGACCTCGCGGAGCCGCCCGGCGAGCACACGGTCGAGTGGCTCGCGCTCGACCGCAGCGACGGCGCCGAGACCGACATCGCGCTCAACCGCAACTGGATCGACCCCGGCATCCCCTTTGCGCAGGCGGTGGCGGCGCCGGCGCACGGGCTCGTCGTGACCTCGGCGACCCTGACCGACGGCGAGCCCGACCCGACGCTTGCCTGGGGCGCGGCGGAGGCGGCGACCGGGCTGCGGCACCTGCCCGAAAGCCCGCGCGCCGCCCGTATCGCCTCGCCGTTCGACTATGCGGCGCAGACGCGGATCGTCGTCGTCACCGACATCCCGCGCGACGACATGGGCCAGATTGCCGCCGGGTTTGCGGCCCTCATTAAGGCGTCGAAAGGCGGCGCGCTCGGCCTTTTCACCGCGATCGCGCGGCTGCGCGACGTGCATCGCCGCATCGCCCCGGCGCTCGAAGCGGACGGGCTCCTGCTCCTTGCCCAGCATGTCGACGCGATGGCGACCGCGACGCTCGTCGACATCTTCCGCGCCGAGGAGGATTCGTGCCTCTTCGGCACGGACGCCGTGAGGGATGGCGTCGATGTCCCAGGGCGGTCGTTGCGGCTGATCGTCTTCGACCGCGTCCCCTGGCCGCGCCCGGACATCCTGCACAAGGCGCGGAAGCCGGTCTTCGGCGGCGCCGCCTACGACGACCGCATCGCTCGCCTCAGGCTGCGCCAGGCTTACGGCCGGCTCGTGCGGCGCGCCGACGACCGCGGCGTCTTCGTGATCCTCGACCGCCAATTGCCGTCGCGGCTCCTCGGCGCCTTCCCGCCCGGCGTGCCGGTGAGCCGCATCCCGCTCGGCGAAGCGGTCGGACTGACCTCGGGATTTCTCGCCGATAGTCCTTGACGGCATCGTGTCGTTTTGGTCTCTCCGCGCCCAAACTGAAGGAACGACGATGCTCGATCCGCAAGGCGCCCTGATCTACACGATGGTCCTCGTCGCGGGGGCCGAAACGAATATCGGCGCGGCCGAACGGGCGATCATCGGCGATATCATTGGCCACCTGCCGGTGTTCCGCGGCTTCGACAACGGCAAGCTGGCGCAGCATCTGAACACCTGCGCCGAGCTCTTGAGCGGCGACGACGGGCTCGACAAAACCCTCGCGGCGATCAAGGCCGCGCTCCCCGATCGCCTGCGCGAGACCGCGTACGCCATCGCCTGCGACCTCATCGCCTCCGACGGCGAGGCGACGCAGGAAGAGCTGCAGATCCTCGACCTGATCCGCAACACCCTCGAAATCGGCCGCCTCGCCGCCGCCGCCATCGAGCGCGGCGCGAGGGCGAGGTTCCGGAAGCTGTAGAAACCTGAAGCAGGGCCGTACAATTCCCCTCTCCCGCGCTGCGGGCGAGGGGAATTCTGGCGCTCACTCCTCCGCCAGCGCCCTTCGTATCGCGGCCTGCACCTCGGGTGGCTGCTGGGCGAGGGCGTCGGCCAGGCGGGTCAGGCGGCGTCTCAGGCTGTAGACTTGGTCGAGCAGGCCGAGCAGCACCTCCATCGCCTCGTCCCCGACGGAGAAATCGCGGCGGACGTGGAGGATCAGCTCTACGCGGGCGATGTCGACTTCGCGGAAGACCCAGCGACCGCCGGACTCGTCGGGCAACACCCAGCGATTTTCGACCCAGCGGGTGAGCTCGGCGCGTTCGAGCCCGACGAAGCGGCCGAGGAGGTCGTCGATGCCGATCATCAGGCGGCGCCCATCCCGCGCCGTGGATCGGTCTGGTGGCTGTCTGCCCACCCTTCGAGGAACTTGGCCAGATCGGCGTCGCCGGCGTCGCCGACCACCACCTTCAGCGTCACGTACTGGTCGCCCTCGTGTCCCTTCCGCTGCACGCCCTTGCCGCGGAGGCGAAGCTGGGCGCCGGTGTCGGAGCCCTTGGGGATCGTCATCGTCACCGGACCCGTCACGGTCGGCACGGTCACGCGCCCGCCGAGCACAGCCTCGCTAAGGCTCACCGGCAATTCCATACGGATATTGTCGCCGTCGCGTTGGAAATACGGATGCGGCGCGATATGCACCTCGATCAGGGCGTCGCCCGGAGGGCCGCCGCCGAAACCGTTCTGACCCTTGCCCTTCAGCCGCAGGACCTGGCCGTCGGCGATGCCGGCCGGGATCGTCACGTCGAGCCATTGGTCGGGGGCCAGCGACAGACGATGCGGGCCGCCGGTCGCCGCCTCGGCGAACTCGACGGTCAGCGAGTAAAGGCTGTCCTGACCCGGCATTGCAAAGCCCTGGCGACCGCCGCCACTCCGCGAACGGTTGCGCTGGCCGAACATTGCGAAGAGGTCGTCGAGGTCCTCGATGTTGACCTCGCCGTCCGGCGCGTATTTCCGCCCCTGTGCGCCCTCGGCGTGGGGGCGATAGGAATAGCGCGGGCGCTCGGCCCCGGTCTCGTCGATCTCGCCGCGGTCGTAGCGGCCCTTTTTCTCGGCATCGGACAGGATGTCGTACGCGCCCGAGATCGACTTGAAGCGGGCCTCCGCCTCGGGCTTGCCCGGGTTCAGGTCGGGGTGGAACTGCTTGGCCAGCTTTCGGTAGGCCTTGCGGATGTCGTTGGCGCTGGCGTCGCGGGCGACGCCCAGGACCTGATAGGGGGTTTCGGCCATGGGCTTACCGCATCAGCCGGTTCTGGTTGGTCGGCGCGGCCTGCTCGATCTTGATGCTGAGCGTCGATTCCGTGCCCTTGCGATCAACGGTCAGCTTGACGTCGGCGCCGACCGGCGACAGGCCGATCATGTTGCGGAGCTGGGTGCCGCTGCGCACCGGCGTGCCGTCGACGGCAACGACGAGGTCGCCGCTTTTCAACCCGCCGCGCTCGGCCGGGGAGCCGGGCACGATCCGCGCGATCACCGCGCCGACCGTGTGCTTGGTGTTCATCGCCTGGGCGAGGTCGGGGGTCAGGTCCTGGATCGCGACGCCGATGCGCCCGCGCTTGACGACGCCGTATTTGATCAGCTCGTCCATGACTCGCCGCGCCATGTTGATCGGCACGGCAAACCCGATCCCGATGTTGCCGCCGCCCGGCGCCAGGATCGCGGTGTTGATACCGATGAGCTGGCCCGAGAAATTGACGAGCGCCCCGCCCGAATTGCCGGGGTTGATCGACGCGTCGGTCTGGATGAAATCCTCGTACCCCTCGATGCCGAGCCCGCTGCGCCCGAGCGCGCTGACGATGCCCGAGGTCACGGTCTGGCCGAGCCCGAAGGGATTGCCGATCGCAACGACGAAATCGCCGACCTGGAGCTGGTCGGAATTGCCCAACGGCACCGCGCTGAGCCCTTCCGCCGGGATCTTGAGGACGGCGATGTCGGTCTCCTCGTCGCGGCCGATCAGCTTTGCCTCCATGCGGCGGTTGTCCTTGGTCGTAACCTCGATCTTGGTTTCGTTCTCGACGACGTGGGCGTTCGTCAGCACATACCCATTCCTCGCGTCGACGATGACGCCCGAGCCGGTCGCCTGGGTCTCGCGCTCGGTGACGCTCCCCTGCCCCGGCTGCATGTTGAAAAAACGGCGGAAGAACGGGTCCTGCAACAGCGGGTTCTGTTCCTTGACCCGGCCCTGGACGGCGATGTTGACGACCCCTGGGGTGATCTCCTTCAGCATCGGCGCGATCGTGGCGGCGCCGCCGCTGGCAAGTACGGGCAGCGGCGCTCCGGCCTCGGCAGCGGCCGGCAGCGACAGCAATACCAGGCCGCCCATCACCGCGAGCGGCACGAAACCCAATCTCATCGGAATGAAGACCTTGCAGACCTGACCCTGGCCGCCGCAAAACGACGCGCCGCGGCCCAATGTTCCATCGCGTTACTATGTAAACCGCAGCGGGAATGCTTCAAGGCAGGGTGATGGTCTCGGCGAGCGCGAGAACGACGGGGAATGCGGCGGCGGGGAATGCGGCGCGGGCGGAGGGCAGCGACCGCGCGGTCGCTGCGTGGCTCTTCGTGTGCTGCGCGATGATCTTTCTGATGGTGGTGATCGGTGGGCTGACGCGGCTGACCCTCTCGGGCCTGTCGATCACCGAATGGGAGCCGGTCAGCGGCATCATCCCGCCGCTGTCGAGCGCCGACTGGGCCGCCGAGTTCGCCAAGTACCAGGCGATCCCGCAGTACAAGCTGATCAACGCCGGGATGAGCCTCCCTCAGTTCAAGACGATCTTCTGGTGGGAGTACACCCACCGCCTGTGGGGCCGGCTGATCGGATTTGCCTACCTCCTGCCGTTCCTCTATTTCCTCGCCCGCCGCATGATCCCGCGCCGCCTCGTCGCACCGCTCGCGGGGATCTTCGCGCTCGGCGGGTGCCAGGGCCTGCTCGGCTGGTACATGGTCGAAAGCGGTCTCGCGCATCGCGTCGAGGTCAGCCAATACCGCCTTACAGCCCATCTCGCGCTCGCCCTCGCGATCTACGCCGCGACCCTGTGGACGGCGCTGGGGCTCGTCGGAAAAATCCCCTCGCCCGGATTGCCGGAGAGGGGATTTGTGTGGCTTCGCCGTGGCGCCGAGGCGATCCTCTGCCTTGTTGGGCTCACGATCGTCGCGGGCGGGTTCACCGCGGGGCTCAACGCCGGGCTCGTCTACAACACGTTTCCGCTGATGGGCGGCAGCTTCGTGCCGGGCGAATACGCCGAGCTGACCCCGTTTTTTCGCAACTGGTTCGAGAACGTCGCGGCGGTGCAGTTCGACCACCGCATGCTGGCGATGACGACCGCCGCGTCGATCGTCGCCCTGTGGCTCGCCGCCCGCCGCGCCGCCGCTCTGCCCCATCCGGCGCGGATCGCGCTCCATGCGCTTCTCGCCGTGGTAGCGCTGCAATTCACCCTGGGCCTCTCGACGCTGCTTCTCGTCGTGCCGATCCCGCTTGCCGCGGCGCATCAAGCAGGGGCGGTGCTGCTGCTGACCGCCGCGATCGTCTTCCGCCACAAATTGCGGGCGCGAGCCTAGTCGGGCAGATCGAAGACGAGCCCGGCACTCGGCGTCACCGACCACCCGTGAGGAATGGCCCTGCCCGGAGCCAATTACCTGCGAGGTCATGAGGCCTCATAATCGGCCGATGGCACGGGCGAGCGGCACGGAAGGCTACGCCGACGAGGCCGAGGCGCTTTTCGTTCAGTACGAAAGCCTCGCCTTTGAGCATGTCCAGCGCTGGACGCTGCCGCTGATCCCGGCGGCGCCTCGCCGCGTGCTCGAGATCGGCGCCGGCACCGGCCGCGACGCGGCGGGGTTTGCAGCACTCGGGCACCTGGTCGTCGCCGTCGAGCCGACACAAGAGTTCCGCACCTGCGCCCCGGCGCTACACCCGTCCCGGGCGATCGAATGGGTCGACGACAGTCTCCCCGACCTCGCGGTGGTCACGGCGCGCGGCGAGACCTTCGACGTCGTGATGATGACCGCGGTGTGGATGCATCTCGACGGGGACCAGCGTCGGCGAGCGATGCCCAACATCGCCGCCCTGATGCGAATGGGCGGGCTCGTCTTCATGACCTTGCGCCACGGGCCGGTGCCGCCGGGCCGGCGCATGTTCGACGTAACCGCCGACGAAACCATCGCGCTGGCACGACAGTCCGGCCTCGATGTCGTGCATAACACCTGGGCCGCCGAGGGCCTCCAGAAGCGCCCCGGCGTCAGCTGGACCGCCTCGCGTTTACCCGGCCAGATCGAAGCGGTCCGCGTTCATCACCTTGACCCAAGCTGCGACGAAGTCCCGCACGAACTTCTCTCCCGAATCCGCGCACGCATAGACCTCGGCGAGCGCGCGGAGCTGCGAGTGCGAGCCGAAGATCAGGTCGACGCGCGTACCGGTCCACCTGACCTGACCCGTCTTGCGGTCGCGGCCCTCGAAGACGCCGTCGGAGCCGGCCCGCGGCTGCCACTCGGTGCCCATGTCGAGGAGGTTGACGAAGAAGTCGTTCGTCAACGCCTCCGGGCGCAGGGTAAAGACACCGTGCGCGGCGCCGCCGGCATTCGCGCCGAGCACGCGCAACCCGCCGATCAGGACCGTCATCTCCGGCGCGGTCAGCGTCAGCAGTTGCGCGCGATCGACCAGCAGCTCTTCGGGCGAGAGGGGCGGCCCGGAGCGGAGATAATTGCGGAAGCCGTCGGCCAGCGGTTCGAGCGGCGCAAACGCCTCGACATCCGTCTGCTCCTGCGACGCATCCATGCGGCCCGGTGCGAATGGCACCGTCACGTCGTACCCTGCCGCCTTCGCGGCCTTCTCGATCGCCGCGCCGCCGGCGAGGACGATCAGATCGGCCAGGGAGACCTTCGTCCCGCCGGTTTGCGCCGCGTTGAATTCGTTCCGGATCCCCTCCAGCGTTTGCAGCACCTCGGCGAGTTGGCGCGGTTGATTGACCGCCCAGTCTTTTTGCGGTGCGAGGCGGACGCGTGCGCCGCTGGCCCCGCCGCGCTTGTCGGAGCCGCGGAACGTCGACGCCGAGGCCCAGGAGGCCGCGACGAGCTGCGACACGCTGAGCCTGGAGGCAAGAATCTTCGCCTTCAGCGCCGCGGTGTCGGCCTCGCCGATCAGCGGATGGTCCACCGCCGGGATCGGGTCCTGCCAGGGCAGCACCTCCTTTGGCACGAGCGGGCCGAGATAGCGCGCGATCGGACCCATGTCGCGGTGCGTCAGCTTGAACCACGCCCGGGCGAACGCGTCGGCAAACTCCGCCGGATGCTCGAGGAAGCGCCGGGAAATCTTTTCGTAGGCGGGGTCGAAGCGCAGCGCGAGATCGGTCGTCAGCATCGTCGGCAAGTGCTTTTTCTCCGGATCGAAGGCGTCCGGGATGATCGCCTCCGCCCCCTTCGCCCGCCACTGATGCGCGCCGGCCGGGCTCTTCGTCAGCTCCCACTCGTAATCGAACAAATGCCTGAAGAAGTCGTGGCCCCATTTGGCAGGGGTCGTCGTCCAGGTCACTTCAAGACCGCTGGTGATGGCGTCGCTGCCCTTGCCGGTGCCCAAGCCCCCCTTCCATCCGAGCCCTTGCGCCTCGATCGGCGAGCCCTCCGGTTCCGGCCCGACGGTCGCCGCGTCGCCGGCGCCGTGCGTCTTGCCAAAACTGTGGCCGCCGGCGATCAGCGCGACGGTTTCTTCGTCGTTCATCGCCATCCGGGCAAAGGTCTCGCGGATGTCCCGTGCCGCCGCCACGGGGTCGGGGATGCCCTTCGGCCCCTCGGGGTTGACGTAGATCAGCCCCATCTGCACGGCGCCGAGCGGGCTTTCGAGGTTGCGGTCGCCGGTATAGCGCTCGTCCCCGAGCCACTTCCCTTCGGGCCCCCAATAAATGTCCAGGTCAGGCTCCCAGCTGTCCGGCCGGCCGCCCCCGAAGCCGAACGTCTTGAACCCCATCGACTCGAGCGCGACGTTGCCGGCGAGGATGTAAAGGTCGGCCCATGAGATCTTGCGGCCGTACTTGCCCTTGATAGGCCACAACAGCCGGCGCGCCTTGTCGAGATTGGCGTTGTCGGGCCAGCTGTTGAGCGGCGCGAAGCGCTGCTGTCCGCACCCGGCGCCGCCGCGGCCGTCACCGATGCGATAGGTGCCGGCGCCATGCCAAGCCATGCGGATAAAGAGGCCGCCGTAATGCCCGAAATCCGCCGGCCACCAGTCCTGCGATTGGGTCATCAGCGCGTGCAGGTCCTTGATCACGGCGTCGAGGTCGAGGCTCTTGAATTCCTTCGCGTAATCGAACGCCCCGTCCATCGGATCGGACAGCGCGGAGTGCTGATGCAGCACCCGAAGGTCGAGCTGGTTGGGCCACCACTCGCGATTGCTGTGCGCTGGGGTCCGACCCGAAAACGGACACGTGCCTTCGTTCGCCATGGCGCCCTCCTAGATTAGAATACTTCTAAAATAGGCCTCGGCGCGGCGCGCGTCAACGAGGTTGGACGGGGAAGCGCGGACCGCCATATACTTGGGTCATGGCAAAGCGCGGCAAAACCCCCGAGGTAAGCGGGAAGTGGCAAAAGCTCGCCGAAGGCGAGTTGCGGGGCAAACCGGTCGCAAACCTCGACTGGACGACGCCCGAGGGCATCACGGTCAGGCCGCTCTATACCGAAAACGATCTTGAGCAGATCGAGGCGGCCGGGTTCGACTGGCGCGGTGCCATCCCGGGCGTCGCCCCGTATCTCCGTGGACCGCGGGCGACGATGTACGCCAACCGGCCGTGGACGATCCGGCAATATTCGGGCTTCTCGACCGCCGAGGAATCGAACCGCTTCTACCGCGCCAACCTGGCCGCCGGGCAGATGGGCCTCTCGATCGCGTTCGATCTTGCGACCCATCGCGGCTACGACAGCGACCACCCGCGCGTCGTCGGCGATGTCGGTAAGGCCGGGGTCGCGATCGATTCCGTTGAGGACATGAAGATCCTCTTCGACGGCATCCCGCTCGACAGGATGAGCGTGTCGATGACGATGAACGGCGCCGTCCTCCCGGTGCTGGCGGGGTTCATCGTCGCCGCCGAGGAACAGGGGGTCGGTGAGGACAAGCTCCAGGGGACGATCCAGAACGACATCCTCAAGGAGTTCATGGTTCGCAACACCTACATCTATCCGCCCGCGCCCTCGATGCGGATCGTCGCCGACATCATCGAGTACACCGCTCGGCACATGCCGAAATTCAACTCGATCTCGATCTCCGGCTATCACATGGAGGAGGCCGGGGCGACGAGCGTCCAGGAGCTGGCCTTCACCCTTGCCGATGGGCTCGAATACGCCCGGGCCGCACTGTCGCGCGGGCTCGACATCGACGAATTCGCGCCGCGGCTGTCATTCTTTTTCGGCATCGGCATGAATTTTTTCATGGAGATCGCCAAGCTCCGCGCCGCGCGGCTGCTGTGGGCGCGCCTCATCGGCCAGTTCAAGCCGAAGAACCCGCAAAGCCTGGCGCTGCGCACGCACTGCCAGACCTCGGGCGTCAGCCTTACCGAGCAGGGCCCGCACAACAACATCGTGCGCACGACGATCGAGGCGCTCGCCGCGGTGCTCGGCGGCACGCAATCGCTGCACACGAACTCGTTCGACGAGGCCCTCGCCTTGCCGACCCCGTTCTCGATGGGGATCGCGCGCAACACGCAGCTCATCATCGCCGAAGAGTCGGGCGTGCCGCACGTCGTCGATCCCCTCGGCGGCAGCTACTACGTCGAAAGCCTGACGCATTCGATCGCGACTGAGGCGATGAAACTGATCGACGAGGTCGAGCGCCTCGGCGGCATGACCAGGGCGGTCGAAAGCGGCATGCCGAAGCTCCGTATCGAGGAGGCCGCCGCGCGCCGCCAGGCCGCGATCGACCGCGGCGAGGAAGTGATCGTCGGCGTCAACAAGTACCGGTCCGACGCGCAGGTGCATGTCGACCTGCTCGACGTCGACAACGACGCGGTGCGCACCGCGCAGATCGCCCGCCTCGACCGCGTCCGCCAGACCCGCGACGCCGCCGCCTGCAAGGCTGCGCTCGAGGCGCTCACCGCGGCGGCCAAAAGCGGCAAGGGCAACCTCCTCGAACTGTCGATCGCGGCGAGCCGGGCGCGCGCCAGTGTCGGCGAGATCTCCGACGCGCTCGAAGCCGTTTTCAGCCGCCACCGCGCCTCGACGCAATCGGTCACCGGCGTTTACGGCGGCCAGTATCAGGGCGACGACGCGTTTCGCCGCATCCAGCGCGAGATCGACCAGTTTGCCCGCGATGAAGGCCGCCGCCCGCGCATGCTGGTCGTCAAGCTGGGCCAGGACGGGCACGACCGCGGCGCCAAGGTGATCGCCACGGCGTTTGCCGATATCGGCTTCGACGTCGATATCGGCCCCTTGTTCCAGACCCCCGAGGAGGCCGCCCGCCAGGCGGTCGAGAACGACGTCCACATCGTCGGCGTGTCGAGCCAGGCCGCCGGACACAAGACGCTCGTCCCGGCCCTCATCAAGGCGCTGAAGGCCGAAGGCGCCGGCGACATCCTCGTCGTCTGCGGCGGCGTCATCCCGCCGGGGGACTATGATTTCCTCAAGCAGGCCGGCGTCGCCGCGATCTACGGCCCCGGCACCAACATCCCGCAAGCCGCCGCCGAGATATTGGGGCTGATCCGGAAGAGCCGGCTGGCGGCGTAGGACCCTATCGCGGCCGCCGCGCCGCGTGACGGAGACGAAGGATCGTCACGGCATCGCCGCCGATCTCGTAGCGGATTATGTACGGGTAGACGACGACAACCTCGCGCAGGTTGTCCCCGACCGGGCGCCTCGGCGCGGAAAGGTTTCGAGGCTATCACCCGCGTTGAGCAAAGCGTCGGCGACCCGCCGCGCGGCGCTCGGATTGTTTCCTGCGATATGGCCGTCTACGTCCACACCGACTTTCGGCTCGGCCATGTCATCTTCGCTTCGCGTCCGCCCTAACGTGCATGACGGCCCTCCGGAACGGCACCAAGCCTGCAGGAAGGCTCCCTCCGCACGCACGCAGAGCGCGACTCTTTCTGCAAAATTCACAAATCATTTGGTGTACAGGCACGCCCAGCCCGTCCTATAACAAGGTAACAATATCGTACCGGGGGGCAAGTATGGCTAGAGAAACCAACCTGATCGGGGCGAACCAGGCACTGGTTACCAAGATCGTCACCAAGTATCTGTCACACCACCAGCTGACGCCCGATCAAATCCCCGAGCTGATCGCTTCGGTCCACCACGGCCTCAATTCACTGGGGCAGGCCGCGGCGCCGCCGCCGGTCATGACCCCTGCCGTGCCAGTGCGCCGCTCCGTGCAGAGGGATGCGGTCGTGTGCCTCGATTGCGGGTGGAAGGGCAAGATGCTGCGGCGCCACCTGACGACCCGCCACCATTTGACCGGCGAGCAGTACCTGCAGCGCTGGAACCTGCCGAGCGACCACCCGCTGACCGCGCCGATGTATTCCGAGCAGCGCTCGGTGCTGGCCAAGGAGCTGGGGCTCGGACGCGGCGGCCGGGCGGGATAGCTCCCGAGTCTCCCATTCCTTGCCCTGAGTTCGCCTCCCGCGGGCTTGACCGGGGGGCCACGTCTTCGATCTCGGATGGCCCCGAAGGCGTGGATGCTTTGAAGGCAGTTCGGCGTTACCGCCGCCGGGTGCCGGCCTCGGTCACGATCGCTGTCATCGGGATGTCGAAATCCTGCGGGTAGATCGTGTCGATCTCCTGCATCGCAAAGCCGACGCCGATCGCCCCGGGGCGTGGCGTCAGCGATGCGAGAGTCCGGTCGAAATAGCCGCCGCCATAGCCGAGCCGGTAGCATCCCTTGTCGAACCCGACGAGCGGCGCCAGCACGGTGGCCGGCAGGACGAGCTCGCGCTTTTCCGGGACAGGGATGTTCCAGACGCCGTCGACGAGCTTCTCGCCCGGCTTCCACGCGCGATATTCGAGCGGTCCCTTGCGGTCGACGACGACCGGCAGCGCAACGATCCGCCCCGCCGCCACCGCCCACTCGATGATCCCGCGCGGATCGAACTCGGCGCGGAACGGCCAGTAGACACCGAGCGGCCCCACGACCGCGCCGAGCACCGCCTTGATCCCGGCCTCGATCCGCTCGCCCTTCGCCCGCCGCTCCGTCGGCGGCATATCCTGGCGCGCCGCGAGGAGCCGCTCGCGCTCCTCCCGGCGCCAGGTGCGGAGCTCTACGCCTTCCACCGCCTTAAAACAGCCCTGTGATCCGGCCGTCTTCGGTCAGGTCGATATTGTTGGCCGAGGGCACGCGCGGGAGGCCCGGCATCGTCATCAAGTCACCGCAGATCACCACGACGAACTCGGCTCCCGCCGACAGCCGCACCTCGCGCACGGAGATGACGTGGTCGGTCGGCGCGCCCTTCAGATTGGCGTCGGTCGAGAAGCTGTACTGGGTCTTGGCGACGCAGATCGGGAAATGGCCGAACCCGTTCTTCTGCAGCTCGGCAAGCCGGCTTTCCGCCGCGCCTTCGCACGCGATGTCCTTGGCCCGGTAGATCTTCTGCGCGATCGTCTTGACCTTGTCGCGCAGGGGCATCTCGTCGGGATAGAGGAACTTGAAGTTTGCCTCGCCCTTCTCGACGACCTTGACCACGGTGCGGGCAAGATCGGCCGCGCCCTCGCCGCCATTCGCCCAGTGGTCGGCGATGACGGCCTCGACCCCGAGCCCGGTGCACAGCTCCTTGAGCTTCGCGTGCTCGGCCTCGGTGTCGGCGCTGAAGCGGTTGACCGAGACCACCGCCGGGATGCCGAAGCTTTTCAGGTTTTCGATGTGCCGCGCGAGGTTCGCGAACCCGTCCTCGACCGCCTTGACGTTTTCGGCGCGAAGCTGGTCGCGGGCGACGCCGCCATGCATCTTGAGCGCCCGCACGGTGGCGACAACGACCGCCGCATCGGGGGCGAGGCCGGCCTTGCGGCACTTGATGTCCATGAACTTCTCGGCGCCGAGATCGGCTCCGAACCCGGCCTCGGTGACGACATAGTCCGCGAGCTTCAGCGCTGTCGTCGTCGCCGCCACCGAGTTGCAGCCATGCGCGATATTCGCGAACGGGCCGCCATGGATGAAGGCCGGGTTGTTTTCGAGCGTCTGCACCAGGTTGGGCGCCAGCGCATCCTTGAGCAGCACGGCCATCGCGCCGGCGGCCTTGAGGTCGCTCGCCCGCACCGGCTCGCGCGCCCGGGTCTGCGCGACGATGATGTTGCCGAGCCGGCGCTTCAGGTCGTTCAAATCGGTGGCGAGACAAAAGATCGCCATGACCTCGGACGCGACCGTGATGTCGAACCCATCCTCACGCGGGAAGCCGTTGGCGACCCCGCCGAGCGACGAGGTGATCTGGCGGAGCGCCCGGTCGTTCATGTCGAGCCCGCGGCGCCAGGTGATCCGCCGCTGGTCGATGCCGAGTTCGTTGGACCAGTAGACGTGATTGTCGACCATCGCCGCGAGCAGGTTGTTGGCCGCGCCGATCGCATGGAAATCGCCGGTGAAGTGGAGGTTGATGTCCTCCATCGGCACGACCTGGGCATAGCCGCCGCCGGCCGCCCCGCCCTTCATGCCAAAGCTCGGCCCGAGGCTCGGCTCGCGCAAGCAGATGATCGCCTTCTTGCCGATGTGGTTGAGCGCGTCGCCAAGTCCGACCGTCGTCGTGGTCTTGCCCTCGCCCGCGGGCGTCGGGGTGATCGCGGTCACGAGGACCAATTTGCCGTTGGGACGACCCTTCAGCGAATTGACGTAATCGAGCGCGACCTTCGCCTTGTAGCGGCCATAGGGCGACAGTGCCTCGTCGGGGATGCCGAGCTTGTCGGCGATCTCGCCGATCGGCTTCATCGACGCGGCCTGGGCGATCTCGATATCGGATTGTGGGTTTTTGTGTTGGTCGGCTCCGCGCGCCACGGCAATCCTCCTGGTCTAGTTGGTTGGGTCTTAGACCCTCGGGGGCTTCGCCCGCAACAACCCTGGACAGAACGCCGCAGCCACGGACGGGAAAATCCCGCCGTAAAATCCTATCGAAACGGAATGCGCGACGCGGCCGTTCCGTTTGGCTGGCGCGGCCTCCCGCGGCGGCTTATCCTCGTGCCGCGCAACACCGTTGGATCGAGGTCGCACATGGCCGGGATGAAGGGACGCCTCCGCTTCGCGACGATCGCGCTCGGCGCGCTCATCGTGTTCGCGGGGACGACGATGACGCCGACGCCGGCAAAGGCATGGTTCGGATTTGGCTGGGGCTACGGCTATCCGTGCTGCGCCGCTCCGTACCCGTACGCCCCCTATCCTTATCCGCCGGCCTATTACCCGCCGCCTCCGCCCGCGCCCTATTACCCGCCGGTCGCCTATGCGGCTCCCGCTGCACCGGCCGCGGCAGCCGCCGCCCAGCCCACGGCGATCACCTACACCAGCAAGCCCGCCTTCAAGAACGCCGCGGGCCAGACCTGCCGCGAGTTCAAGACCGCCTCGAACACCCTCGGCACCGCCTGCCAGGACGCGAGCGGCCAGTGGCGGGTGTCCAATTGACGTTCGGCTAGGCAAACGTCGTCATTCCCGGACTGTCCCGGGGTCTACATTCCGGCTTGACCGCCTCCCTCTCGTAACCCGCGCGCAGGCGGGGATCCAGGCGCAACCGCTCCGCCGCTTGCCCCGGATTCCCGCTTTCGCCGGAATGACGATATAGAAGGTGGGCCGCAGCGCGATAAGGGGAGGGGCACGAATGGCACGGCCGATCGTCTATGGTCCGGCGGGAAGCAGTTACGTCTGGAGCGCCCGGCTCGCGCTCGCCGAGAAGGGCGTCGCGCACAACCTCGTCACGCTCGACTTTCAGGAGATGAAGTCGCCGGATCATCTGGCGCGGCACCCGTTCGGCAAGGTGCCGGCGTTCGAGCATGACGGGTTCACCCTCTACGAAACCCAGGCAATCATGCGCTACGTCGATGAGGCGTTTCCGGCGGCTCCGCTGCAGCCGATCGACCTGCACGAGTTCTCGCGCATGAACCAGATCATGGGCATCGTCGACGCCTATGGCTGGCACAGCATCGCCTTGGGCATCGCGTTCCAGCGCTTTGTCGCGCCGCGCCTCGGGATGAAGACCGACGAGGAGCGCATCGCGAAATCGGTGCCGCAAGCCAAACTCTGCCTCGCCGAGTTCGACCGCATCCAGGGCGAGGACGTATTCCTCGCCGGCGACCGGATCAGCCTCGCCGATCTGATGGTCTTGCCGCTGCTGCACTATCTCGCCAAGACCCCGGAGGCGCCGGCGACGCTGGGCGAGCATCCGAAGCTTGGCGCGTGGCTAGGCCGCATGGAAGGCCGCCAGAGCGTCCAGGTCACCACCCCGATCTTCTGACGGGCGCCATCGGAAACGGCGGAAGGGCCGATGCTCCACCGCCTCGGCCGTATCGTCTTTCTCACCACCGCGGCGCTGATCGCAGCCTCGCTGATCGCGGTCGCGCTCTATCGCCTGGTGCCGCCGCCCGCGACGCCGCTGATGCTGATCCGCCTCGCCGAAGGTTACGGCGTCGACCGCGAATGGCGGCCGCTCTCGGACATCTCGCCCCATCTCGTGCGCGCGGTGATGGCCGGGGAGGACGCGAAGTTCTGCCTCCATCACGGCTTCGACTGGACCGCAATCGACGAGGCCTGGCGCCGTTACGAAAGTGGCCGGGGCAAGTTGCGCGGCGGCAGCACGATCTCGATGCAAACCGCAAAGAACGTCTTTCTGTGGCCCGGCCGCGACTGGGTCCGAAAAGGGTTCGAGGCCTATTTCACGGTGCTGATCGAGTTCCTGTGGGGCAAGCACCGGATCATGGAAATGTACCTCAACGTCGTCGAGCTCGGCCCCGGGCTCTACGGCGCCGAGGCCGCCTCCCGGTTCTACTTCCACAAACCTGCCGCCGCGCTCACCGAAGCCGAGGCCGCGCGCCTCGCCGCGATCCTCCCAGACCCGCTCAAGTGGTCCCCCACCCGCCCCGACCGCACCGTCCGCGGCCGCGCCGCCTTCATCCGCGCCAACATGCGAGAGTTGCCGGCAAGGGAGCCGCTGCCGTGCGGGGGGTAAGCAACCGGCCTACGCTGTCGCGATACTCAACCGTCTGCTAGGATAAAATCATGAAGCGCGAGGAAGTCATCGACAGGTTAAAGGCCAACGAAGCTGCCCTCCGCGCCCGCGGCGTCTCTCATGCTGCCCTGTTTGGGTCGCTCGCCCGCGGTGACGACCGGCCCGACAGCGACATCGACTTCATGATCGAGTTTGACCCGGCGGCCCGCGTCAGCCTATTCGGCTACGTCGGGCTCAAGAACTATATCGCCGGGCTGTTCGACGGCCCGGTCGATGTTGTCAACCGGGATGGGCTGAGGCCTTACGTCAGGCCCGGGGCGACTACCGGCGCGATCTATGTGTTTTAGGAGAGCGGTCGGCGAACTGCGCGTCAGCGACCACACCACGTCGAACTAGCTTCACCATGACTTCAGCTACGCGGGTCGCCGCCCATCCCCGCATCGTCTACGCGGTGACGCGCTGCCTGAGGATCAAGGGGATGGATCAGGATACACTTCGCCTGTTTGGGGGATTGCTATGGTACCTCGAATCAAGGAATTGGGCTTTTGAGAAAATTAAAGTGGCTAGGCACGGGTCTAATAGCTCTGATTTGCGCATTCATCACTCTCTATTCTTCATCAACTTCATGAGCGCCATCGAGCATGTTATCGATTACCTAAAGCGCAACAAGGTCGATCCGAAAACCTTCAAGGACCAGGTCAGGAACGGCTTCGGGAAAACTGATGATTACTGTTACGTCCGCGAATTGCGAAACTCGGTGGTTCACCGTGGCCTTGATCCGAGCGCGGCAGGCCACTCTGATCAGACTACCTTGCGCGTCTTGTGCCCCGCCACAGTCGAGGACCGGAAGGGAAAACCATACTCATGCAGTTTCAAGTACCTAGTCGAGTTGGCGCAAAAGTGCCGGGAGGCGACTGACCCGGCCATTACCAACATTCTCGAAGGGCTTGACCTATTTAACCCACAGCTGCACAAGCCAAACCGTGCCGAGACGATAAAGGCGGTTGATAGAGCAACGGAGATGCCCGACTGGGCGAAGGCGCTAGCGAAACAAGCGTTCGGGCGCATGGACTTTGAAGATGCCACCTCACATCTAGCAAAATCACGCGTCGATACTATGAGGAAGTTACTTGATTTCTCCTAACCCCGCGCGTCCCGCGGCTTCGCGCATCTTCGCCTCGCGCGCCGCGATCGCCTCCTCGCGCTCGACGAGCAGCCGGGCGCGTTCGACAACCGGGACGTCGATCATCTTGCCGTCGACGGTGACGGCGCCGACACCCTCGGCCAGCGCCTTGTCGTAGGCGGCGACGACGCGCCGGCCGTGCTCGACCTCCTCGGCCGAGGGGCGGAACTCCTCGTTGAGGATCTGCACCTGGCTCGGGTGGATCACCGAGGCGCCGACAAACCCGAGCCGGCGCGAGCGGCGCACGGTCTCGCGGAAGCCGTCGAGGTCGTGAAATTCGGCGACCGTGCCGACGAAACCCATCGGCATGATGCCGGCACCTTTCGCCGCGAAGACGCACATCTGCTTGGGCATGAAAAGCCCTTCGGCGGTCGGCGGCATCCCGGCCGAAAGGGCGAAATCCTCGGCCCCGAGATTGAGCGCGACGAGGCGCGGCGAGGCCTTGGCGATCTCATGGATGCGAAAGAACGCATCGCAAGTCTCGACCATGGCCAGCATCTTGGTGTGGCCGTGCGGCATCCCGCGCTCGGCCTCCAGTTCGTCGATGATCTCGGCGATGTACTTGACATGGTCGGCGCTGTCGGCCTTGGGCAGCGCCACCGCCTGCACGCGGGGGCTGACCACCGCCTCAAGATCGCGCACCGTCATCCTGAGGGGCCGGTTGAGCCGCACGAGCACATCCGCCCCGCCGCGCGAAACGGTCTCGGCCGCCGATTGCACCAGCGTCCGCGCCCGCTCCTTCTCCGACGCCGCCACCGCGTCCTCGAGGTCGAGAATGATCCCGTCCGCACCCCTTCGCGCCGCGCCATCGACGAAGCGCTGAGCGGTGACGGGCACGAAGAGAAGGGAGCGCCACACGGGGAGGGTCGTTGCCATGGTCAGTGCCTCGAAATTATTTGCTCAGCCTCACAGGTTCGTCTTCCCCAAACCGATCACCCCATCCGCCGCCAGCGCCGCCAGCGTCGCCTCGTCCACCCCGAGGCCACCCAAAATCTCCGCCGTATGCTCGCCGATCTCGGGCGCCGGGGTGCGCAGCCTTCCCGGCGTGTCGGAGAAACGGGGGATGATGTTGTGCATCGTGATCTGTCCGATCTGCTTGTCGGGCACATCCACGACGATGTCGCGGGCCTGGACGTGCGGGTCGGCGAGGAACTGGTCGATGTCGTAGACCGGGGAGGCGGTGACCTCGGCGGCTTCGAAGATCTTCATGTTCTCTTCGAGCGTCCGGGCGCCGATGAAGGCGATGATCGGAGCCTCGGTCTGGTCCGCGTTTTTGACGCGTACCGTGTTGTTGGCGAAAAGCGGGTCCGAAATCATGTCCTCGCGGCCGATCGCGCGGAAAAGCCGCTCCGACATAGCCTGGATCGAGGCGGAGATGCCGATGTAGCGGCCGTCCTTGGTGCGGAAGACGTTGCGCGGACTGGTCGTCTCCGAGCGGCTGCCGGTGCGCGGGCGGATCGCCTGGGTCAGGTTGTAGATCGGCGCCTCGGTGGCGATGAACGAGAAGAGCGGGTCGAGGAGCGGCAGGTCGATCACTTGCCCCGAGCCGCCTTCTACCTCGACCCGGCGCAGCGCCACCATCGTCGCAAAAGCGCCGTAAAGCCCGGCGACCATGTCGGCGAGCGCGGTCGGCGGCAATACCGGCTCGCGATCGGCGAACCCGGTGCGCGAGGCGTACCCCGACATGCTCTCGACGAGCGTGCCGAACCCCGGGCGGTCCTTGTACGGCCCGTCCTGCCCCCAGCCCGACACACGCACGATAACGAGCCGCGGGTTGCGCGCATGGAGTTCGGCCGGTGCGAGGCCCATCTTTTCGAGCGTCCCGGGGCGGAAATTCTCGATCACCACGTCGGCGCCGACAATCAAGTCGCGCAGGAGGCTGAGGCCGCGCTTGTCGCGCGGGCTAAGCGCCACCGATTTCTTGTTCCGCGCGTAGACCTTCCAGTGGACGGAGACGCCGTTCGTCTGCCACGCGCGCAAGGGATCACCCTTGGCGGGGTCCTCGATCTTGATGACCTCGGCGCCGAAATCGGCGAGCTGCGAGGTGACCGCGTTGCCCGCGACCAGCCGCGACAGATCGATCACGCGCACCCCGTCAAGCGGGCAGGCGGCGTCGGGCTCGAAGGTCTTGGCGGTCAACGGCATCGCGGGCGGTCTCCACAGGTCGCCCCTATTCCGTCATTGCCGGCGAGGCGAGGCAACCCCGTAACTTGACAGCGCCGTCCCCATGCGGCGAGGGTGCGCCATATGCCGATCAAGATACCGAACGATTTACCTGCGCGCGCCGTGCTCGACCGGGAACGGGTTCCGGTCATCACCGAGGATCTGGCGCTGCGCCAGGACATCCGCCCGATGCAGATCGCGCTCCTCAACCTGATGCCGGACAAGATACGGACCGAGACGCAGCTCCTTCGCGTGCTCGGCGCGACGCCGCTGCAGATCGAGATGACGCTGCTGCGCGCTGCCAACCACGAGGCGCGCCACACGTCGCAGGAGCATCTGACCGCGTTCTACAAGACCTGGGAGGAGGTGCGCGAGCGTCGCTTCGACGCCCTGATCGTCACCGGCGCCCCGATCGAGCATCTGCCGTTCGAGGACGTTCATTACTGGGACGAATTGACCCGGATCTTCGAGTGGACCAAGGCCAACGTCTATAGCGGCCTCTATATCTGCTGGGGCGCGCAGGCGGCGCTGCACCATTTCCACGGCCTGCCGAAATACGAGGTCGGCGAGAAACGGTTCGGCGTGTTCCGCCACCGCGTCTTGAAGCCGTACGAGCCGCTGACCGCCGGGTTCGACGATTTCTTTTCCGTCCCGGTGTCGCGCTTTACCGAGGTGCGGCATCGTGACATCGCCGTCGTGCCCGATCTCGAAATCCTCGTCGAAAGCGAGGAGAGCGGGATCTGCCTGATCCAGGATTTCGGGCGGCGGCGCTTCTACATGTTCAACCATCTCGAATACGACGCCGAGACGCTGCTGGGCGAGTACCGCCGCGACCGCGACGCCGGGCTGGGCACGGCCGTCCCATTCAACTATTTCCCCGGCGACGACCCCGAGCTCGCCCCGCGGATGACCTGGCGCGCGCACCGGAACCTGCTGTTCGGCAACTGGATCAACATGGTCTATCAGGGCACGCCCTACGACCTCGACGACCTCAAACCCGTGACCTGAGCAACACGGCACGCAGTCATAAAACCGTAACGCGATTTACGTAGGAGCGTCATTAATCACCCGTAGCTTGGCCGCTTCTCCCGGCAGCCAGGCATCCCCGATGACGTCAACCTCCGTACTCGACACCCATATCGCGCATACCCGCGGTGGGAACGCCATCGCGATCGGCATCACGATTTTGCTCGCGATCGGCGTTCTTTACGCCGGCATCAGCCTTTACGACGACCTCATTACCGCGCCGGCAAAGTCGGCGTTTCCGTATATCCTGCTGGGGATCGCGCTGCTGATTGCGCTCGCCTTCGAGATGTGCAACGGGTTCCACGACACGTCGAACGCCGTCGCGACCGTCATTTACACGCATTCGATGGCACCCAACGTGGCCGTGGTGTGGTCGGGGATGTTCAACTTCCTCGGCGTCTTGACCTCGACGGGCGCGGTCGCGTTCGGGATCATTTCTCTGTTGCCGGTAGAGCTGATCCTGCAGGTCGGCAGCAGCGCCGGGTTCGCGATGGTGTTCGCGCTCTTGCTGGCGGCGATCACCTGGAACCTCGGCACCTGGTGGTTCGGCATCCCGAACTCATCGTCGCATGCGCTGATCGGCTCTATCATCGGGGTCGGCGTCGCCAACCAGCTTCTGGCCGGAAACAGCGGCACCAGCGGCGTCGATTGGATGCAGGCGGTCGGGGTCATCAAATCGCTGCTGTTCTCGCCGGCCTGCGGCTTCATCCTCGCGGCGGGGCTCCTGCTGCTCTGCAGGGCCTTCATCCGCATCCCGGCGCTCTACAAGGCGCCCGAGGGCAACCAGCCGCCGCCATGGTGGATCCGTGGTCTCCTCATCCTCACCTGCACCGGCGTCAGCTTCGCGCACGGCTCGAACGATGGGCAGAAGGGGATGGGGCTCATCATGCTGATCCTGATCGGCACGGTGCCGACGACTTATGCGCTCAACAAATCCTTCCCCGGGCCGCAGCAGCTCGCCGCCTTCGAGCAAGGTTCGTCGGTGGCGTCCGCCATCGTCAAAGGCAAGGCCGAAGGGTACCAGGTGCTCGGCAACCCGCGCCCGGCGGTGACGCTCTACGTCGCCCAGCACCAGATCAACGAGGGCACCTACCCATCGCTCGCCGCGCTCATCGACGACATCGGCCATCAGGTGCAGCAATACGGGTCGCTCGCCAAGATCCCGGCGGCGCAGGTGGGCAACACGCGAAACGACATGTACCTCGCGTCCGAGGCGCTGCGGCTCCTCGTCAAGGACAACGAGGCCCAGCTATCGGCCGGTGACGTCGCCAAGCTCAACACCTACAAGGCCTCGCTCGACAGCTCGACCAAGTTCATCCCGACCTGGGTCAAGGTCGCGGTCGCGATCGCGCTGGGGCTCGGCACGATGATCGGGTGGAAGCGGATCGTCGTGACGGTGGGCGAAAAGATCGGCAAGGAGCACCTGACCTACGCCCAGGGCGCCTCGGCCGAGCTCGTCGCGATGGGTACGATCGCCGCCGCCGACATGTACGGCCTGCCGGTCAGCACGACACATATCCTGACATCGGGCGTCGCCGGAACGATGGCGGCCAACGGCTCGGGCCTGCAATGGGGCACGGTCAAGAACCTCGCGCTAGCCTGGGTCCTGACCCTCCCCGTCGCGATCATGCTTTCAGGCGGCCTCTTCGCGCTCTTCCTGCGCGTGTTCTAAGCCGAATGAATTTCCCTCGCCGCCCATTGGGGGGAGAGGGAGCAGCTCGATTCGGAGCAGCGGGAGGGTGCGGTGGGTATCCTCGGACGCCGGTCGAATCCCCACCTCATCCCAGCCTTCTCGGCCCCCAGGAGCGGAGACGGAGAAAAAACCTAGAACAGCCGCGTGTTCGCCGGCAGCGGCGGTTCGGTACGCGAACGAGGCTGGCGCTCGCGGCGGGTGCGGCGAGTGACGCGCATCGGCCCGGCGGGCCCATTGGTGCCGGCGCCGTTCTCGGCGTGCTTCACTTCCTGCTCCGCCGCCTCGACCAGCTCGCGCGCCTCGCCGATCTGGGCCTCGATCTCGGTCACCGAGCGCTCGATCTTGGCGCGGCGATCGATCAGCGGCACGAGGTACTCGGGCGCGTCGCTGCCGGCGACGGCAGGGCCGCGGGCGGCCTCGGTCTCTGCGATCTCTTCCTGCAGCCGGCCGGCGTCGGCGTGCAGCCGCTCCATCAGCGATTCGAGCCCGGCGAGGTAATCCCGCCGCTCCTGAAGCCGCCACCGGTGCAGCCGAACAAGGTTTTCACGAACGCTCATGCGACAATGCCTCCGCTCGCCCCGTACGCGACTGCCGGGCGCGGGTGTGCTCGTGCACAGGGTGGGTCGGCGGTGCTAAAATCTCGTTAAATGAAAACGGCCTCACCAAAAGGCGCGTCCGGCAAGCATTTGTTAACCGGTCACGCTAATAATCGTTAACGATGAATATGCGGCCGTCGCCGCCAGACCCCTCGGAGGTTTGCGATGCGTGTTCTATTGGTCGAGGACGATGCCGCGATGGCTGCCAGCATCGAATTGATGCTGAAGAAAGAGAATTTCATCGTCGACACCACCGATCTCGGCGAAGACGGGCTCGAGATCGGCAAGCTCTACGATTACGACATCATCATCCTCGACCTGATGCTGCCGGACATCGACGGATACGAGGTCCTGCGCCGGCTCCGCGCGGCCCGCGTCCGCACGCCGATCCTGATCCTATCCGGGCTTAGCGAGCTCGACGCCAAGATCAAGGGCCTCGGCTTCGGCGCCGACGATTTCCTGACCAAGCCGTTCGACCGCCGCGAGCTGCTCGCGCGCATCCAGGCGATCGTGCGCCGCTCGAAGGGCCACTCCGAATCGACGATCCGCACCGGCAAGCTGGTCGTGAACCTCGACAGCCGCATCGTCTCAAGCGACGAGCAGCCGCTGCACCTGACCGCCAAGGAATACGGCATCCTCGAGCTCCTCAGCCTGCGCAAGGGCACGACCCTGACCAAGGAGATGTTCCTCAACCACCTCTACGGCGGCATGGACGAGCCCGAGCTCAAGATCATCGACGTGTTCGTGTGCAAGCTGCGCAAGAAGCTCGCCCAGGCGACCGGCGGCGAGCACTACATCGAGACCGTATGGGGCCGCGGCTACGTACTGCGCGACCCTGTCGAGCCGGCCCAGCAGCTCCGCCGCGCGTAGTACCTCCGAGCCCTCTCGACAAGCGTCATCCCGGCATTTGCCGGGATGACGCTTGCCGTGGTCCTCACCCCTTCACCACCCGCAGCCGGAAGCTCCCCGGCGAACCCGTGAACTCGACCCGGCATTGCTGCGCGGCGGCGAGTTCCGCAGTGAAATACGCGGCTACCGTGCGCGCCGTGAGCTCGGCGACCGCGGCGCCGGGCTGCAATGCGGCGCGGAGCTCCGCCGACGGCCCGTTCCCCTCGCCGATCGCCTCGAGATCAGGACCGGCCGCGCCTGCCTTCAGCAAAAGCCGGCCGCCGCGCGGCAGGGCCTCGCCGGCAACGAGCAGCATGTTGCAGGCAAGCTTTTGCCATTCGAGCCCGAGCCGGCGCACATCCTCGCCGTATTCGCACATGATGTTCGTGCCCTCGTACAGCGCTGCGGCGAGCGCGTGCGGCGGCTGCGCGCCGGCCGGGCCATCGTGATAGCCGAAGGCAAAGCGGTAGAATTGCAGCCGGGTCGAGGCCTTGCCAGAGGCGTCGCCGATCAGCGCGACCGCGTCGCGCACGAAGTCGGGGTCGTCGTCGTCCATCAGCTCGACCCCGTTGCTGATCGCCGCGACCGGACCGACGAGGTCGTGGCACAACCGGGCACAGAGCAACTCGACGACGCGAAGGTCGACGTGCGCTTTCATGCGGCCATGCTGACACGGCGCCGCCGCGAAGCAAACGGCAGATTGCACGCCATCGCCTCAATTCCCTGCGAGCAGCCCCTCGGCGGCGGCGAGGTCCTCGGGCCGGTTGGCGTTGAAGAACGGGTCGATCCGTCCGACTGGAAATTCGACCGTCGCCAGCCCGTAGCGGCCGGTCCACGCATCGACCTTGCGGACGCCCTCGTCGACCAGCGCATGGCGCAAATCCTCGCGGAGCCGCACCGGCCACAGCCCGATCACCGGATGTGCCTGTCCCCCCGACGCGGCGCAGGCCAGATCGGCCCCCGCCTCGCGCATCCCGGCGGCGAGCCGCGCGACCAGATCCTCGGGCAGAAACGGCGCGTCCGTCGCGACGCTGGCGACAAAATCGCAATCCGGCCGGTTCGCCGCGGCCCAGTCGAGCCCGGCGAGCACGCCGGCGAGCGGCCCGGCGAAATCGGCGATGCTGTCGGCCACCACCGGGAGCCCGTAAGCCGCGAACCGGGCCGGGTCGCCATTCGCGTTGAGCACCAGCGCAGCGACCTGGGGCCGCAAGCGCTCGACGACGCGATCGAGGATCGTTTTGCCGCCGATTCGGCGCAGCGTCTTGTCGCCACCGCCCATCCGCCGCGACAGCCCGCCGGCCAGCAGGAGCCCGCAAACGCCCGCGCAGGCAGCGTTCACGCCTCGTCCTCGCGGCCTGCCTTGCGGTTGAGGCGCGCCGGCTCGTCTTCGGCCTCCCGCGGGTCGAGGTCGAAGACGATCCGCTCGGTGCCGGCGAGCGCGACAAACCGCTTGCCCCGCGCCCGTCCGACCAAGGTGAGCCCCGCCTGCCGCGCCAGTTCGACCCCCCAGGCGGTGAACCCCGAGCGCGAGATCAGGATCGGGATCCCCATCTGGACGGTCTTGATCACCATCTCCGAGGTGAGGCGTCCGGTCGTATAGAAGCTCTTGCCGACCGGCGAGATGCCGTTGAGGTGCATGTAGCCGGCGATCTTGTCGACCGCGTTGTGCCGGCCGACATCCTCCATATAGAGAAGCGGCCGATCCTCCTCGCACAGGACGCAGCCGTGGATCGCGCCGGCCGCAAGGTAAAGGCTGGGCGCGGTGTTGATCTTCTTGGTCAGCGCGTAGAGCCACGAGGTCTTGAGAATCGCCGCCGGGTCGAGCCGGACCTCCTCGAACCTCTCCATCAGATCGCCGAATACGGTGCCCTGTGCGCAGCCCGAGGTCAGCGTCTTCTTCTTCAGCTTATCCTCGAAATCGGTCTCGCGGTCGGTGCGGACGACGACAACCTCGAGCTCGTCGTCATACTCAACGCCGTTGATGCGGTCGTCGGGCCCGAGCATGTTCTGGTTGAGCAGATAGCCGACGCCGAGATAGTCGGGGTGGTCGCCGATCGTCATCATCGTGACGATTTCGCGCCCGTTGAGAAACAGGGTCAGCGGCCGCTCGGTCACGACCGATGTCTCGACCTCCCGCCCCTCATGGTCGATTCCCGCCACCCGGCTCGTCAGCCGAGGATCATCGGGATCGGGCGTGACCGAGAATTCCGTGATGGTTGAGGGCTCGGGCATCCACGGATGATGGGGCTCCCGCACTTTCGCTTCAAGGCGAGAGGTGCCATGTTGGATTTTACCAGGATCACCTGAGACGGCGATGAGCGACACCAAGACCCTCTACCGCGAAGACGTTTTCGCGTGGTCGAAGGAGCAGGCTGAGGCGCTCCGCTCGGCAGCCCACGGCGGCTCGAACCAAACATTGGATTGGGAGAACCTCGCCGAGGAGATCGAAAGCGTGGGCGCATCTCAAAAGCTGGCCCTCCGCAGCCAGATGCGGCGCATCGTCGAGCACCTTCTCAAACTGCAATTCTCTCCGGCGGCTGACCCGCGACGCGGGTGGTTCGAGACAGTCGGCGACGCACGAAGCGAGATCGAGGACCTCTTCCAAACCAGCCCCAGCCTGAGAGCCGAAGCCAATGCCGCCGTTCCCTCCGTGCTGCGGCTCGGGTCCCGCAAAGCGCTCCGGGAGCTCGAACAGCACGGTGAATTAGACCGGACCCTTACCGATCGAATCCGTGTGGCCACCTATACGATCGAGCAAATCCTCGACGAGGACTGGTTTCCGCCCGAGCCGCAAGGCTGATCCGCAATACCCATGACGACAACGGGGGCGACATTTCTGCCTCGCCGCCCTATATCTAGCCGAACGCAACGGTTTGCCGCTCCGGCGGCGTGAATAGCCCATGATCGACCCGTTTGGACGGCATATCTCGTATCTCCGCGTATCGGTGACCGACCGCTGCGACTTTCGCTGCGTCTATTGCATGGCGGAGGAGATGCAGTTTCTGCCGAAGCGCGAGGTATTGACGCTTGAAGAGCTGGACCGCGTGTGCGGCGCCTTTGTCCGGCTCGGCGTTAAAAAACTGCGCCTGACCGGTGGCGAGCCGCTGGTGCGCAAGGACATCATGCGCCTGTTCCGCGGGCTCGGCCGGCATCTCGATTCGGGCGCGCTCGAGGAATTGACCCTTACGACCAACGGCAGCCAGCTCGAGCGCTACGCGGGCGAGCTCTACGATTGCGGCGTCCGGCGG
>DASXFE010000010.1:0-76638 GCA_036489765.1 Allostellaceae bacterium
AGCCAGACCGCGAAGCTTGGCGCGCATCGCCGGCCAGTCGGTCACGGCGGCACGCACATCGCCGAGAACGCGACTGACCGTGTGGGCGAGCTCTTCGAGGAGGGTCGAATGCGGCTCTCGGGCGATCTCGATAATCATCCACGACTCGCGCACCCCACCCTTTTCCGGGTCGAGGGCGGTCAAGGCGCCGGCGAGGTCGCGGGTAACGGTCACGACCGGGTGGATGACGAGCCCGACTTCGTGCCCGGCGCCGCTGATCGCAGCGTGCACGGAATCGACGAGGAACGGCATGTCGTCGTTGACGATCGCGACCATCGTGCGCGTCGATCCCCAGCCGTCGTCGGCGGGGCGCGGGTTGAACACGCGCACCGCGGCCGTGCCGGGCTGCCGGGTCGCGGCGAGGCGCCACAGCGACGTCGCGGCGCCGCACAGGTCGACCGGGTCGCGGCCGGCGATGTCGGCCGGGGGAACGTGCTCGTAAAACTCGGTGACAAAGCGCCGGGCGCGGTCCGGCGGAGTCGCGCCGAGCGCCGTTTCGGCGAGCTTTGCGGCCTCTTCGACGAGCCTGGTTTTGGCGGCCTCGATCGCGCGCGTCCCGCTGTTCATGTCGGCCCCCTTCGCGGTTCGGAAAAGACTCGCGCGCGGGCTCCGGCCAGGCAAGCGGAATCGAGGCTGGAAATGCGCCCCCGGGTTGGCGATGATGGGTGGCGAGACCGGAAGCATTTTCGTCGGGTCTGGTAGCGTGCGCATCTTTGCAAAGCGGTTCGGTTCCGTTTTCCGGCGTGGAACCGTCTATTGGCTGCCGATTGCGCTGTTGTTCGCGACTGCGCTGGTGCGATTCGTCGTGCCTGATTTTCTCGACCGACTGTCGCTGTTGGCGTTTGATGGGTTCGAGCGCGCGGTGCCGCGCGCCGCGGCCGATCTGCCGGTGCGCGTCGTCGCGATCGACGACAAGAGCCTGCAGGAGGTCGGGCAGTGGCCATGGCCGCGCACGGTCATCGCCGACCTGATCGACAAGCTCAACGCGGCCGGGGCGGCGGCGATCACGCTCGACATCCTGTTCAGCGAGCCGGACCATACCTCGCCGAAGATGCTAATGCCGGTGCTGACCCGCGGCGGAGTAACCGAGGCCGATGCTGAAAAGCTGCTGGCGGCGTTGCCCGACCCCGACAAGCGCCTCGCCGAATCGATCGCCAAGGCGCCGGTCGTGCTCGGATACTCGGTTGGCGACGCCCCGGGCAAATATCCCCTGATGTCCAAGGCCGGGTTCGCGTTCGCCAGCGGCGCCGGCGCCGACCCGCTCGCCTATGTCGACAATTTCGGCGGGGCGGTCGGCGATCTGACCGAGTTGCAAAAGGCGGCGAAGGGCAATGGCTTTGTCAACCAGCACAGCCATTGGGACAATGTGGTTCGGCGGATGCCGTTGGTGTTCCGGCTGGAGGGGCATCCGGTCCCCTCGCTCGCGGCCGAGACGCTCAGGGTCGCGGTCGGCGCGCACACATATATCGGCCGCGCCGCCGGCGCCAACGCCGAGAAGAGCTTTGGCCAGAACACCGGCCTCACCGATCTCAAGATCGGCAATCTGACCGTGCCCACCGACGGCGCCGGGCAGGTATGGCTCTATTACGCGAAGCCTGATCCGGGGAAGGTGATCTCGGCTGGGGACATCCTCGCCGGGGCGATCGACCCGGACCGCATTAAGGGCAATATCGTCCTTATCGGCGCGACCGCGAACGCGCTCAACGACCTGGCGGCGACGCCGCTTGGCGTCGAGATACCGGGAGTCGAGATCCACGAGCAGCTAATAGAGCAGATCCTGCAGCAATCGTTTCTTTCCCGCCCCGATTGGGTTGTCGGCGGCGAGATCGTGTTCACGCTTCTGGCCGGAATTGTCCTGGTACTCATCCTGCCCCGGTTCGGCGCGCTTGCCGGGGCGGGGCTCGGTGCGGTCGGCATGGCGGGGTGCTGCACCCTGTCGTGGTTTGCGTTCCGCGACCATCACATGCTGATCGATCCGGCCTATCCGATCGCGATCCTGACCGTCGTCTATCTGGTCGCGACGCTCCTCAACCACCGCTTCACCGAGCGCCGGCAGCACGAAATCCGCCACGCCTTCTCGCGCTACATGTCGCCGCATTACGTCGAGCTGTTGGCAAAGGACCCGGACAAGCTCGTGCTCGGCGGCGAATTGCGCACGATGACGATCATGTTTGTCGACATCCGCGGGTTCACAACGCTGTCGGAGGGCCTCGGACCGCAAGAATTGACCGAGTTCCTCAACGGCTTCCTGACGCCGATGACCGAGATCGTGATGGCTCATCACGGCACGATCGACAAATACATGGGCGATGGGATCATGGCGTTCTGGAACGCGCCGCTCGACGATCCCGACCACGCCAAGCACGCGGTCGAGGCGGCGCAGGAGATGCGCGCCCGCGTCGTGACGCTCAACGAGGCCGCTGTCGAAGAGGCTCGGCGCCAGGACCGGGTATACCGACCGATTCGCATCGGGATCGGCATCAATACCGGCGAGGTGTGCGTCGGCAATTTCGGGTCGCACCAGCGGTTCGACTATTCGATCATCGGCGATTCGGTCAACACCGCCTCCCGGCTCGAAGGCCTGACCAAGACCTATGGCGTCGAACTCGTCATCGGCGAGGAGACCGCGGCGCGGCTCGACATGCCGCTGATCGAGCTCGACCTCGTCGCGGTCAAGGGCAAGAGCCAGGCGCTGCACATCTTTGCGCTGCCACCGCAGCCGATCGAGACGGCCGAATTCGGCGCCCATCACGCGGCGCTGCTGGCGGCCTATCGGCGCCGCGACTGGGAGGCGGCCCTTGGGCTTTTGGCCGACGATACGCTGTCGGCCGTGACCCAGTTCGCACCCTTGTACGCGCTCTTCCGCGAGCGAATCGGGCAGCTCCGCACCGAAGGGCTGCCCGCCGACTGGGACGGGGTTTTCGTCGCCCTCGAAAAATGAGCCCGGACGCGACCTTTGTAACGGCTTCGTGACAGCCTAATGATGCATTTTGAGGCGATTAACGTCGATTTGACTTCAATTAGCGCCGATGGTTTGGAATAATCTTTCTGCGGAGACAACGCGGTGTGCGTTCCGGCCAATAGCCGGGCCGGTACATCTGTAACGAGAACGTTACAAACTCTCGGGGCGGTCGCAGAAGATGGAAATCATGGAATTCCAGGTCTGCCAGCAAGACAGCGACGCACGGTGGATCGTCAGGCTCGACGATACCGAATACGGCGCCTATCTCGACAAGGAACAGGCCGTGCTTGACGCGGTCGAGGCGGCCCACGACGCCCTGGAAACCGGGCGCGATGCCCAGGTCTGGCTGCACGAGCAGGCAAACGCCGCCCGCATTCTCTAGGGGTCAGCCGAGCGAACTGACCATATCGCTGGTGACGAGAACGACGCCGCCTTCGCTGCGGTGAAAGCGCTTGGCGTCGAGTACAGGATCCTCGCCGATCACCAGCCCTGCGGGCACCACGCAGCCGCGATCGATGATGGCTTTCGCCACCCGCGCATAGCGGCCGATCTCGACCTCGGGCAACAGCACCGCCTCGCGCGTGCGGGCGTGCGAGTTCACGCGAACGCCCGAGAACAACAGCGAGCGCGACACATGCGCGCCCGAGATGATGCAGCCGCCCGACACCATCGAATCCACAGCCATGCCCCGCCGGTCGTCGTCGTCGAAGACGAATTTCGCCGGCGGCAGTTGCTGCTGATAAGTCCAGATTGGCCAATACGGGTCGTAGATGTCGAGCGAGGGGACGGGGCTGCATAAATCCAGGTTCGCCGCCCAGTATGCGTCGATCGTGCCGACGTCGCGCCAGTAGGGCTCGGCATCGGCGGTCGTCTTGACGCAGCTCTCCTCGAAGTTATGGGCGGAGGCGAGGCCGCGGTCGACGAGGTGCGGGATCACGTCCTTGCCGAAATCGTGGCTCGATCTCGGGTCGCTCGCGTCACGCTCGAGCTCCGCGTAGAGAAAGTTGGCGGTGAAGATGTAGATGCCCATGCTGGCCAGCGCCCGGTCGGGCCGGCCGGCCATTGCCGGCGGTTTCTTCGGCTTTTCCAGGAAGTTCTTGATTTTGCCCGAGGCGTCGACATCCATGACGCCGAACCCCGAGGCCTCCTCGATCGGCACGTCGATGCAGGCGACCGTGCAATCGGCGCCGCTCTCGACGTGGCGGGCCAGCATGTTCGAGTAATCCATCTTGTAGATGTGGTCGCCCGCCAGCACGACGAAGTATTCCGGCCGCGCGGCGCGGAAGATGTCGAAGTTCTGGTACACGGCGTCGGCGGTGCCGCGATACCAGGTCGCCTCGTCGAGGCGCTGCTGCGCCGGCAGGAGGTCGAGGAACTCGTTCATCTCGGGCCGCAGGAACGACCAGCCCATTTGAAGATGACGCAAGAGGCTGTGCGCCTTGTACTGGCTCAGGATGCCGATCCGGCGAATGCCGGAGTTGATGCAGTTTGACAGCACGAAATCGATGATACGGAACTTGCCGCCGAAGAACACGGCAGGTTTGGCGCGCCGGTCGGTCAGATGGTGCAGCCGGCTGCCGCGCCCGCCCGCCAGCACCAGGGCGATCGCGCGCTGCGAAAGCCTTTGCTGAATGCGATCGGCCGATAGCATGGAGAACCCCTCTACTGGCCGAGGCAACGGCTCGGCGACAGTAAAGTAAATTCCACTAACGCGATATCGGTTCCCACTTTTTTGGGGGGTCGTTCCGGGATGGCCGCCGGGCAATCCCTACAGAATAAACCGAGACAGATCGGCGTTCTGCGCCAGTGAAGAAACGCGCTCCTGGACATAGCCCTCGTCGATCGCGATCGCGGTGCCTTCGGGCTGGTCGGAGGCGGTAAAGCTGATTTCCTCGAGCAAGCGTTCGAGGATCGTGTGCAGGCGGCGGGCGCCGATATTCTCGACGGTCGCGTTGATCTGCTCGGCGAGGCGTGCGATCTCGTCGATCGCGTCCGGGCGAAAATCGAGGGCGACGCCCTCGGTCGCAAGAAGCGCGGTGTATTGCTGGATGAGGCTCGCCTCCGGCTCGGTCAGGATGCGGCGGAAATCGCCGCGGTCGAGCGCCTTGAGCTCGACCCGGATCGGGAGGCGGCCCTGCAGTTCAGGCAGCAGATCCGATGGCTTCGCCAGGTGGAACGCGCCCGAGGCGATAAAGAGGATGTGGTCGGTCTTGACCGAGCCGTGCTTGGTCGCGACCGTTGTACCCTCGATCAGCGGCAGGAGGTCGCGCTGAACCCCCTCGCGGCTGACATCGGCACCGACGCGCTCGCTACGTCCGCAGACCTTGTCGATCTCGTCGATAAAGACGATGCCGTTCTGCTCGACCAGCTGAATCGCTTCGCGCACGACCGCATCCTGGTCGAGAAGCTTGTCGCTTTCCTCGGCCATCAGCACCTTGTAGCTCTCGGCGACGTTCATCTTTTTCGGTTTTGCGCGGGTGCCGAAGGTTTTGCCAAAGATGTCTCCGAGATTGACCATACCCATTTGTGCGCCCGGCATGCCGGGGATATCGAAGGTCGGGAGCGCGCTGGCGGCATTCTCCTGAACCGTGATCTCGATCTCGCGCTCGTCAAGCTGCCCCTCGCGCAGCATCTTGCGGAATTTCTGGCGCGTGTCGGCGCTGGCGTTCTGGCCCACGAGCGAATCGAGCACGCGTTCCTCGGCGGCGATTTCGGCCTTGGCCTCGACATCCTTGCTTAACCGCTCGCGGGTCATCGTGATCGCGATCTCGACGAGGTCGCGGGCGATCTGCTCGACATCCCGCCCGACATAGCCCACCTCGGTGAACTTGGTCGCTTCGACCTTGAGGAACGGCGCCTGGGCGAGCCGCGCGAGGCGGCGCGCGATCTCGGTCTTGCCGCATCCGGTGGGGCCGATCATCAGGATGTTCTTCGGCAGCACCTCCTCGCGAAGGGCCGGCTCGAGCTGCTGGCGGCGCCAGCGGTTCCTGAGGGCTATCGCGACGGCGCGCTTGGCGTCGTCCTGGCCAACGATAAAGCGGTCGAGCTCGGAGACGATCTCGCGGGGACTGAACGAATTGGTCAAAGCGGCAGCTTTTCGATCGTGATGTTTTCGTTGGTATAAATGCAGATCGAGGCGGCGATGGCCATCGCCCGGCGGGCAATGTCCTCGGCGTCGAGCCGATCCTCGGCGATGAGCGCCCGCGCGGCGGCAAGCGCGTAGCCGCCGCCCGAGCCGATGCCGATGATCCCGTCCTCGGGCTCGAGCACATCGCCGGTGCCGGAAAGGATCAGCGACACATCGGCGTCCGCCACCGCCATTATCGCCTCGAGGCGCCGCAGGTAACGGTCGGTGCGCCAGTCCTTGGCCAGCTCCACGCAAGCGCGGGGAAGCTGCCCCGAATATTGCTCAAGCTTGGCTTCGAGCCGCTCGAACAGCGTGATCGCGTCGGCGGTCGCACCGGCGAACCCGGCGATGACATTGCCGTTTCCCAATCGCCGCACCTTGCGTGCGTTGGCCTTGAGCACGGTCTGGCCCAGGGTGACCTGGCCGTCGCCGGCGACGACCACGGTGCCGGCCTTGCGCAGGCACAGGATTGTCGTGCCGTGCCACGCGCTGTTGTCGGAGCCTGATTCCATGCTGAGGGGAAACTCGATTCTGCCAGGGTCCACATGTAGGGTTCACGACCTGCCGGTCAAGCGCGCGATGCGGGACCCCCGCCGCGACACGATTGGATCGCGGCGGATGACGCCGTAAGATGACGTTAATACAGGCTGCCGATGTTTATGTCCTGCCCGGGATGACGGCGGCTCGACCTTGCACGAGGGATTCGGACGTGAAGACGAAACGCGCAGCGCAGGCGCCTGCCAGGGATGATGGTGATATTGGTGCGCACGGCCGCCTGATCACGTTGGAGGAAGGGATTTACGCGTTGAGCTTCACGCCGGCTGCGCCGGCCGGCGGGGCAGGGGGCGTCAAGTTTCCGGCAATCCACGTCTGCGCGCCGCCCTCGGATGATTACGACATGGTCGAGGTCGTCACCGGAACGAGCGATCTGCCGGAATGGTGCGATGCCGAAGGCGGCGTCGTCGTCGTCAAGGCGCCTGCGGGCGGCGGGGTCGTGCTGGTGACGACGTTTGGGCCGACGGCGATGACTGAGGCGGCCGATGTCGACGTTCGCCGGCTTGGCCGAGGCTTCGGGACCCTCGCCGAGATACCGGCGCCTGCTCCTCCGCCGGCCGGCCCGTCCGCGCCCAACGCGCGCGGCATAGGAGAGCCGCTGCGCAGCGAGATCATGCTGCATATCGAGCGCGAAGGCGATCGCCTGTTCGAAGCGGTGGGGTGGGCCGGCACTCGCGGGCAACGCCGCCGGGTCGAGGCCTTCAGCGTGCGTCCGCTCGAGACGCTCTCGACGGGCGACGTTCAGTACAAGGCGTTCGGCCCGAACGGCCGCGAGACCCCGTGGGTCAGCGATGCCAAGCTGTGCGGTACGCGCGGCCGAGGTTTGCCGCTGACGGGGTTCGCCGTGCGCCTTGCCCCGCATCTGCGCGAACGCTTCGACGTTATTTATGAAGGCGCGTTCTTCGATAGCGGCGTGACGGGGACGATGCGCAACGGCGAGCCCTGCGTGCCCACGGTCAAGGATGATCCGCTCGAGGCGATAAACCTGCGGGTCGTGCCCCACGGGGCCGGATGACGCCGGTGCGTGAGGTGGCGCGGAGGTTGTATGCGTTCGTCGGATGACAGTCAGGGAACCGGGTTCTCGGAAGCGCCCGCCGGCGACCCGCCCGAGGAGCTCAAGCTGGATGCCGACTCACCCGCGGCGTCCGGACCGGAACAGGTGGTGCTGAATGTCGGCTGCGGATATGCCCCCCGCACGCGGCTTCATCCGATCTTTCAAAGCGAGGGCTGGCGCGAGCTGCGGCTCGACATCGATCCGTCGGTCAAGCCCGATATCTGCTGCTCGATGACCGACATGGCGCCGGTTGCGACTGGAGCGGTCGATGCGGTGTGGTCGTCGCACAATCTCGAACACCTGTACCGGCACGAGGTGCCGCGGGCATTAGGTGAATTCTGCCGGGTGCTGCGGCCGCGCGGCTTGTTGCTGATGACCTTGCCCGACCTGCAGCGCGTCGCGGAGCTTGTCGCCAAGGACACGCTCGATGATGCGGCCTACATCTCGCCGAGCGGGCCGAACACCCCGCTCGACAAGATCAACGGCCACACCGCGTCGCTCGCCCAGGGCCGTGTCCACATGGCGCACAAGACTGGGTTTACGGCCAAATCCCTGCACCGGCTGTTGGCCGAGGCCGGGTTTGTCGACATTGACCTCCGCCGCTCGCCGTTCGATTTGTGGGCGCGGGCCAACAAGCCGGCCGCGTGACGTCTCACCTGCCGCCCACTCCGGTGCCGCCGCGCGCACGATGAACTGGCTCTTCATCCACCAGAACTTTCCCGCGCAGTATGCCCATGTCGCGCGCTACTTCGCGGCCGCGGGCGATACCGTCTACTTCATCACCCAACAGCGGCAGCGCGAGATCGACGGCGTGCGGAAGGTCGTCTACGCGCCGCGCCGGGCCACCGCGCGTGGCCACCCCTTTGTCCGAGACCTCGAAAGCGCGATCGAGAACGCGCTCGCCGTGGCGGAGATCTGCGAGGGGATGAAGCGGAACGGGTTCACCCCCGATATCGTCGTCGGCCACAACGGCTGGGGCGAGACCCTATACGTCAAGGACGTGTGGCCGAACACCCCGCTAATGGCCTATTTCGAGTTCTATTATCACTCCACCGGCACCGATCTCGATTTCGACGCTGAATTCCCGCCGAGCCCAGCGGACGCGCTACGCATCCGGACCCGCAATGCGATCAACCTCCTGGGGCTGGAGACGGCGGATTGGGGACAGACGCCGACGCTATGGCAGCGGAACCAATACCCCGCGCACTACCAGCGCCGGATCACCGTGATCCACGAAGGGATCGACACCGGGATCGTCAGGCCCGACCCGTCGTCGCGATTGTGGCTGCGCGGGCATTCGAGCCTGTCGGCGAGCGACCAGGTGATCACCTACAGCGCCCGCAATCTCGAGCCTTATCGCGGGTTTCATGTCTTTATGCGGGCCTTGCCCGAGATACTCGCCCGGCTCCCGAGTGCGCACGTGCTGATCGTCGGCGGTAACGACGTCAGCTATGGCCGCCGGCCCTCCGCCGCGAAGACGTGGCGCGAGCAGATGCAAAACGAGCTCGGCGATCGCCTCGATCTGAGCCGGGTCCATTTTCTCGGCCACGTCCCTTACGCGCAGTATCTCGCGGTGTTGCAGATCTCGTCAGTGCACGTCTATTTCACCTATCCGTTTGTGCTGTCCTGGTCGTTTCTGGAGGCCATGGCGGCCGGGTGCCACATCGTTGGCTCGCGTACGCCGCCCATCGAGGAGGTCGTCATAGACGGTGAGAACGCCGAGCTCGTCGATTTTTTCGATCGTGAGGGGCTCGTCAAACGTGTTGTCGAGGCGGTATCGACACGCAACGAAAAAATCCGGGCCGCTGCCCGCGGCACGGTGTTGTCGCGCTACGATCTCAGCGCGGTCTGCCTGCCGAATTATGTCGGATTGTTACGAAGAGTTACACGACGCAGCGCACATTGATCGGGCGGGTTTTCAACCAGCGTTCCGTAACCCTTTGTAAAAACGTCCTGCCTGCCGGTGGCTCCGGACCCCCTTGGGAAAGGGATTAAATCGCTTGAATTCTGTTACGAAAACTGTGAAAACTCATGGGCTTCCCCCACTACCCAAGAGTCTCAACGTCCCCCGTTAACTAAGATGCCAAGCGCATTAACCACAAAAGTTTTTTCAAATTATGCAAAATTGTTGCAAAGAACCGGGTATTCGCTTGTTGCCGGGTTCCGCAGGGTTGAACATGCTGAACATACCTCTACCCGGCCGCTCAAGGACTTGGTTGCGAGGACATGTGCCTTCACGGTCGCCTGATCGTGACATGGTTTACGGTCCGGTCGCATCCGCGTCGGTCTTTGGGGGTCGTAGTCCTGCGGCTCGGCTGAAGTAGAGGTGCGACGACGATGCCTACGGCCACAACCATAGTCGTTGCCCGAGAGGATTTTTCGATCCCCGGCGGCGATCTTAGCCTCGAACCCGATCCGACGGTCGGCGCGTCAGGGCACGAAACCCGGTTTTTCAGCCTGCTCCGCGACTCCAAGCCCGATGTGGTGGTGCTCGACCTCAGCAATGCCAACGGAAAAGGGGTTGATACCATCCTCAGCATCCGGCGCAAGTCGACGGTGCCGATCCTTGTGATCTGTGAGGAAAACGCGCCCAACTCGCGCGACTACCGCATTGCCGGGGCGGCGGAATGCATCGCCGCGCCGGTCGACGTGATGACCCTCAACCAAGCGCTGCAGCAGATCGTCCGGGTCACGCGGACGCCCGAGACGAATGCGTCGCGGGAAACCCGGGAGCCCGGGACGATCGCGTTTGGCGGTCTGCGGTTCCGTCCCCAGCAGAATATCGTCCTCGGCGATCACGGCGAGCGGATCCGGCTGACCAGCGCGGAAAATCGTCTGCTGTCGCATCTCGCCGCCAACCCGTGGCAGGTGCAGTCTCGTGCCGCGCTCGCCGAGGCGCTTTACGGCCGGCATCGCCCGGCCACGGATCGGGCGATCGATGTCGTGGTCAACCGGCTGCGCAAAAAGCTTGATCCCATCGGCGACTCGGCGCGGGATTTGATCAAGACCGAATTCCGTCGCGGGTATCGTTTCGTCAGCGACGTTTCGGCCGAAGCGTGATGTCATGCGGGCACCTCGTGCCCGAAGCGGTGGTATGGCGAAGCCGGCATCGCGTCGGGCCGGGCAGCCTGAACCGTCCCGGCATGCGACCACCAAGGAGCAATGATGGCTAGATCGGTGCCGCCAGCGACTGCGACTCCGGTGGAAAGTGGGTCGGCTGCTGCAGGAATGTCCCTGCTCGGCGCGCTTGTCATCGTCGGCCGCCATCGCGGTGTCCATCTCACTGTTCCACAGCTGATCCATGATCACCTGCTTCGGCCTGAGGCCGTGACGATCGGGCGGCTGTTGACGGTCGCCAAGGCGGTCAGCCTGCGAGCCGATCTCGCCCGCCTGCAGTGGCGCGATCTGGCTGACCTCGGCCGGGCGCTGCCCACCATCGTCATGCTGCGCAACGGCAGCGCGATGGTGTTGCGCCAGGTCAACGCCGACGACGGCGAAATCCCGTCGGTCACCCTGCAGGACCCGAATGCCGGCGAAGACGCGCTGCTGCAGATCGACGAGGCGCGGTTCTGCGCGGCGTGGACGGGCGAGGTCATCCTCGTCAAGCGCGATTACAGCGTGCGTGACGAGGACCAGCCTTTCAGCCTCTGGCTCATTGCGAGCCAACTGCTGAAGGATCGGCGCATTGCCCGAGACGTTGGAGTCGCGGCGGTTTCGCTGAGCCTGCTGGCGTTGTCACCGATCCTCTTCTGGCGACTCTTGATCGACCGGGTGCTGACCTACGGCAGCCTCGACACGCTCTTTGTGTTGTCGATCGTGATGGCGATTTTGATAGTCTTCGAGACGGGCTTCTTTTACCTGCGGCGCTACCTGGTTCTGTACCTGACGCAGCGGGTCGACGCGAAATTGTCCGTCTACATGTTCGACAAGGTCCTGGCCTTGCCGATCGAATATTTCGAGCGGCGGCCGGTCGGCGAGATCGCTCACGACATGAACGAGTTTCACAAAGTCAGGACGTTTCTCAGCGGGCAGATGTTTGGCACGCTGCTCGACGCTGCCGTGCTGTTCGTGTTCATCCCGATCATGTTCTTCTTCAGTGCGCTGCTGACCTTCTTCGTGCTCGGGATTTGCGCCTTGATCTGCGTCTGGATCATGTTGCGGTTACCAGCACTGCGGCGGGCGACAGGCGCTGCGTTGACGCTTGAAAGCCGCAAGGGGGCATTCCTCGTTGAGTCGCTGGTCGGGATACGCACCATTAAGGCGATGGCGCTCGATGCGCGGCGACGTCACGAATGGGATGTCCAGGTGGCCGAGGCTGTGCGCCTTCGCTTTGCCGAGGGGCGCCTTGCCACGATGATCCAAACGGTGGTCCATCCGCTCGAGCGGCTTATGACCACCGGTGTTTTCGCATTGGCTGCCTACCTCGCAATCTCAACCAAGGAACCGGTCTACATCGGCGCGCTCGTCGCGTTCATGATGCTGACGGGCCGCGTTGCCCAGCCGCTGATCCAGCTATCGCAAATGATCACGCAATACGACGAGGTGCGTCTCGTCGTGCAGTTGATCGGCAATCTCGTCAACCAGCCGCCCGAAGAGGGCCGGTCGGACTATGGGGTGCGCTCGCCGATTCGCGGGCGGGTCGAGTTCGCGGACGTCCGCTTCCGCTATCAGGGCGCGACGAGCCCGGCACTCGACCGTGTGTCGTTCGAGGTTCCAGAGGGAACCGTGTTTGGCATCATGGGTCGCAGCGGCTCGGGCAAGACGACCGTGACCCGGCTCTTGCAATCGCTGCACAGCAATTACGAGGGACTGATCAAGGTCGATGGGATCGATCTGCGGCAATACGACGTCGATCATCTGCGCGGCAGTCTCGGCGTCGTACTGCAGGAGAACTTTCTGTTCCGCGGCACGATCCGCGACACGATCAGCGCCGGAAAGCCGGACGCGAGCTTCGACGAGATTGTTGTCGCCGCGCGCCTCGCCGGCGCCGAGGAGTTCATTGAGCGGCTGCCACGCGGCTACGAGACCTACATCTACGAAGGTTCGCCGAACCTGTCCGGCGGGCAGCGGCAGCGCCTGGCGATCGCGCGAGCGCTCATCACCAACCCGCGTGTCCTGATCCTCGACGAGGCGACGAGTGCGCTCGACGCCGAAAGCGAGGCGATCATCAACGCCAATCTCTCGCGCATGGCCAGGGATCGCACCTTGATCGTGATCTCGCACCGGCTCGCGATGCTCGTGCCGGCCGACCAGATTCTCGTGCTCGAGCGCGGTACGGTCTACGACATCGGCAAGCATGACGAACTGTTAGAGCGGTGCGACATCTACAGCAATCTCTGGTACCAGCAGAACCGGCATTCGACGACGAGGTCCGCCCATGAAGTCATTCCTTTCCGTCCGGCGGGCAGCGAGTAATGTGGTAGAGCCGGCGAGGGAAATCCGGCTCTACCAGTCCGAAACCGCTGAGATCATCGAAGGTCCGGATCCGTCTCAAACCCGGATGACGGTTTGGGTCCTGACCGGACTGTTCGTGGCCATGTTGTTGGTCGCCATGGTGATGAAGATCGACCGCGTTGTCGCGTCGACCGAAGGGTTCGTCGTCACCACCGATCCGACGATCGTGCTGGGCGGTCTCGACCAGTCGCTGGTCAAGACCATCGACGTCACCGAAGGGCAGCAGGTGGCGCAGGGCCAGCTACTGGCGACGCTCGACCCGACCTTCACGGCCTCCGATGTCGACTCGCTCAAGTCGCAGGTCGCCAACTACGGGGCCGAGGTCGCGCGCTGCAAGGCGGAGATTGCGCAGCAGCCCTTCACAATGACCGCGAGCAGCGCAGACCCGCGCTATGCCGGATATGTCTCGCTGCAACGCGCTTATTTTGACCAGCGCAAGTCCCAGTTTGGCGCCCAGGTCAAATCCTATGACGAGCAGATCGCGCAGCTGAAGGCGACACTGGGCAAGTTTCAAAACGACGCTGCACGCTATGTCGATCGCTCAAAGATCTCGGCCGAGATCGAGCAGATGCGCGCGACTCTCGCGGCGGCGCAGGTCGGCAGCAAGCTCAACCTGCTTGCCGCCACCGACCAGCGGCTCGAGATCCTGCGCAACCTCGAGTTCGACAAGAACGAGATGAACGAGACGCAGCACCAGCTCGATGCTGCCGTTGCGACGCGTGCGGCCTATATCCAGCAATGGTTCGGCGATACCAGCAAGGAGCTGGTGACGGCCCAGGGTCAGTACGACAGCGCGGTCGAGCAGCTCAACAAGGCGGCCAAGCACCAGGATCAGGTTCGCCTCGTCGCGCCCGAGAAGGCCATGGTGCTGCACATGGCCAAGGTGTCGGTGCAATCGGTACTGAACCAGGGTCAGCCATTGATTTACCTCGCACCGCTCAAATCCCCGGTCGAGCTTGAGTTGCACATCTCCACGACCGAGATCGGCTTTATCCGCGTCGGCGACAAAGTCACGATCAAAGTCGACGCGTTCAACTATGTCGAGCACGGAACCGCCGAAGGCGAGGTGCGGTCGATCAGCGACGGGTCGTTCACCACCGACGATATGGGGGTCCTGAGCGACAGCGGCACCACCAGCAGCTCGCAGCCGATCGAGCCGTATTACAAAGTGATGGTGAAGTTGACCAATACGTCATTGCGAAACGTCCCGGCCGGCTTCCGGGTAATGCCGGGGATGACGTTAAGCGGCGACATCCATGTCGGCTCGCGGTCGCTGTTCATGTACATGATGCGCGGACTGGTACGCGGGTTCGACGAGGCGATGCGAGAGCCATAATGACTGCGAGAGACGACATCAGGCGGCCGATCGCGTTTCCGCCCACGCCGCTGCGTCCCTCCCGGCGAGGGGGGGATCCGGCGCCGACGGTCGGCCGCGGTCAGACCTCGCCGGAACCGGCTATCGCGCCGCCGGCGGTGGCGGGCGAGCGAGCGGCACACGGGTTGACCGTGGAGACTTTGGCCCGGCGCTTGATGCCGCTCCACGCGGGGTCCGCGGCCCGCGGCGAGCGGCCCGTACCCGCACCGGTGACGATCGATCTGACGGCTGCCGCGGAGATCGAGGCGATGCCCTCGCCGCAGCCGACGGTGGCGCCGCCGTCACCGGGCCCCGCGTCACCGCCACCGCGTCAGAACTTTGTGCCGGATCAAATTTCTTCCGTTCTCAACACGGCGCCCGGCTCGATCGTGATCCGGCCGGGCCCGTCGAACCGCGATGCAGACGTGGGTTGGGCGGAGCAGCGGCCCGCGCCCGCTGTCACGCCGAACTCGGAGCCGCTACCGGCACCCGAGGTGTCGCCACCGCCTTCGTCCCAATCGGTGGCTCCCCTATCGCCGCTTCCGGAGAGAGCCGCTCCCGCGCCGGTTCGACCGCCGCTTCCGAGCGCGAGCGTCGTCGATCCGGTGGCTGTTGCGGAACCAGAGGCTCCGGCTCCGGCTTCGCCCCCGGTCCCGGCCGCCCCCGACGCGTCGCCCGTCGTCGGAACGCGATTGCCGGAAACGCCTGCTGCCGAGGCGGTTGTGCCGCCGGCCCCGTCGCGCCGCGGCGTGCCGCGCCTGTCAAACCCGCGGCGGCAGATGGACCCGTCCGCCGCGGCCGCACGCGGCCGTGAGGCCCTCGAGGCGGAGAATTATACCGCGGCGTTCCAGGCCTGGTCGGCGGCCGCGGCTCATGGCGACCCCGAAGCGCAATATCAGCTCGGTCAGCTCTACGTGCATGGCCGCGGTGTCATGCGCAACGTGCCCGATGCGGCGGCGTGGTATCGGCGTGCCGCCGACCGCGGCCACGCCGAGGCTCAATATCAACTGTGTCTGATCTATCAGAACGGGGTCGCGTGGGGGGGTGGCTGGGCCAATAACTGGTATGAAAACGCCTCCGGACAGGACCGCTCGTCCGCGGAACGAAACCTGTCGCTGCTGTTCCCCAACGGGCTGACGATCGCGCGCGATGAGGCGCAGGCCTTGCAGTGGTGCAAGGCGGCCGCGGCGCAGGGCCATGTCGGGGCGCAGGCCAATCTGGGGCTGATCTACGCCCGAGGCCTTGGATGCGCGATCGACTATGCCGAGGCGCGCCGCTGGCTCGAGCGCGCCGCGAACCAGGGAAATCCGATCGGGCAGTTCGGCCTCGGCGTGCAATACGCCAACGGCTACGGTGTCGAGCTCAACCTCGAGACGGCAGCCGTGTGGTATCAGCAAAGCGCCGATCAAGGGTACGAGCCTGCCCAGGTTGCGCTAGGTCTGATGTGCCTTGCCGGGCAGGGGGTGCCGCAGGACACCGCAAAGGCGGCGGCACTGCTGCGCGGTTCCGCGGATAGCGGGAATGCGCGCGCACGCTACGATCTCGGCCTGTTGACGCTGCGCGGCGACGGTGTGCCGCAGAATCGCGACGCGGCCGAAACCCTACTGCGCGGCGCCGCACGGCAAGGCCATGCGCCGGCGATGGTGGCGCTGGCGCGGCTTTACGCGACCGATCAGGGCGATGCGGCGAATCCGCAGGAATCCGCCTTGTGGTATCGCGCCGCGGCAGAGGCTGGAGATCTCAATTCACAATTCACGCTCGGGGCGCTCTATGCGCGCGGTGACGGGGTGCCGTTGTTCATCCCGGAGGCGGTCAAGTGGTTTGAGAAGGCGGCTGAACAGGGCCACGCCGCCGCCCAGTTCAATTACGCGACGTTTCTATCGAACGGTACCGGCGTGTCGCGTGACCCGGCGGCGGCGGCCAAATGGTATGAAAAGGCTGCGGCACAAGGCATGTCGGGGGCGCAGGTGCGGCTCGCTGCGCTGATCATTAATGATCCGTCCGGCAATTTCGGTGATCCGGCGCGCGCGGCTGAGCTGCTGACCCGTGCCGCCGATGCCGACGATGTCGATGGGGTCGCCTCGCTCGGCCAGCTCTATCTGCATGGTCGCGGGGTCGAGCAAGACCGAGACCGTGCCGAAGCGCTCTTCCGCCGCGCGGCGGATCGCGGGCATGCCCCGGCTCTGGTGCAGCTCGGCCAGATCCTTTCCGCGCGCGGTGAGGCGATGGAAGCCGCGCGGTGCTTTCAGAACGCGGCGGAAAGCGGTGATCTCGAGGCGCAACTGCTGCTGGTCCAAGTCTACCGACGGGGCGAGGGTGTTTCGCGGGACGACGAAATGGCCGCTGTGTGGCTGCGCAAGGCGGCAGAGCAGGGGCATGCCGGTGCGCAATTCCGGCTTGGCGCGATGTTCTGCATCGGCCAGGGCGTGCGCCGCGATCTGGTCGAGGGCGTGAAGTGGTACCGTCGCGCGGCCGAGCAGGGCGAGCGCGTCGCGCAGTACAATCTGGCGGTGATGATCGGCAAGGGCGAGGGTGTAGACCCCGACCCGGACGAGGCGTTCCGCTGGTGCCAGCGTGCCGCCGAGCGCGAGATGCCCGAGGCAGAGATGCTGCTAGGAGACCTCTATGCGGCAGGGCGCGGCACCGTCGTCGATGTCGACTCGGCCCGCACCTGGTACACGCGCGCCGCCGCGCACGGCCTCGCCGCGGCGCGCGCCAAGCTGACGCGGCTGCCGCCGGGCCTGACCGCCGTGCCGCAGTAACGCGATCCGGCTGGGAGTTTCCAAACGGTTGAGGCGTGCTATTCCCGCTGGCCCATGCGCCGGCCGAGATGCCGCGTCAGTGCGATCATGTCGGTCGGTTCGGCCGCGACGCGCTTGTGTTCTTCGACGAGGATGCGCACCGCATCACGGACCTGCTCTTCGGTATGGGCCGCGGTCAGAAAAAAGCGCAGCCGCGCCGCGCGCTCCGGGACGGCCGGATAAAGGATCGGCTGCACGTTGATGCCCCGCTCGAATAGCGCATGGGCGAGCCGTCCGGCGCGGATCGAGCTGCCGGTGACGATCGGAACGATCGCCGCGCCGATCGAGCTGCCGACATCGAGCCCGCCTTCACGCGCCAGCTTGAGGAACAGCTCGGCCCGAGCGTTGACTTGCCGCACCCGCCCCGGTTCCCGTTCGAAAATGTCGAGCGCGGCGAGCGCCGCCGCCGCATTGGCCGGTGACATGCCGACCGAGAAAACGAACCCCGGCGCCGTATGCTTCAGGTAATCGATCAGATCCTTGCTGCCGGCGATGTAGCCGCCGCACGAGACGAGCGTCTTGCTCAGCGTCCCCATCCAGATGTCGACCTCGGAGGGGTCAACCCCGGCATGTTCGGCCGAGCCGTGGCCGCGCGCCCCGAGCACGCCCAGCGCATGCGCTTCGTCGACCATCAGCCAGGCGCGATGCCGTCGTGCGACCTCGACAAAAGCGGCAAGGTCGGGGACGTCGCCGTCCATGCTGTAATGGCCTTCGATCACCAGCAGCGCGTGTTCGTGCCGGCCGCGCGCCTGGCCGAGCAATTTGTCCGCGGCCTCGTAGTCGAGATGCGGGAACGGCACCCGCCGAGCCCCTGACAGCATCGCGCCCTGCACGATGCTGTTGTGGATCAGCGAATCGTGGACGATCAGATCGTTGCGGCCGGTGAGCGAGCCGATCACGGTGACGTTGGTGGCGTGGCCGCTGACCAGCACGACAGCGTCCTCGGTGCCATGAATGCGGGCGAGGCCCTGCTCCAATTCGCGATGCACCGGCCGCTCGCCGGAGACTGGGCGGCTGGCCCCGACCGAAGTGCCGTAGCGCTTGACGGCTGCCCCGACCGCGGTCGCGATGCGCGGGTCGCCGTTGAGCCCCACGTAATTGTAGGAGGCGAAGTTGAGGTAGGGCTGGTTGCCGATCACGGTCTCGGCGCCGGCGATCCCCTCATGAAGGCGGAAATACGGGTTCGAGATGCCGAGATATTCGCCCGCCGCCTGGATTGTCCTGAGGTCCCGGTATCCCTGCAGCTCGGTGATGTCGAGCCGGCCCGCGGACCCGCGCCGCTGGGCGGGCTTTGGCGCCGCCGCCCGCGGCAGCGCCGCCGAGGACAGCTTTTCGAGAAGGCGTGCCTTGGCCTGCGCGGTCAGCCCAAACAGGTTGCGGCCGGATTCCAAGCTCGGCTACTCCGCCGCGGCGGAGCGTTCGTCGGCCGGCTCGAAATCGCCGGCGAGGGCCGCGAGCTCGGCGCCCTCATCGAGCTCGTAGCGCGCAGCGAGAGTCAGGACCTCGTCACGCTGGGGCCGTGCTACGACCGCGCCGGCGAGGCGGCCCGCGATCGACGCGACACTCGTGCCCTCGGCGAGCGACATGATGGGCAGGTCGATGCGCACCCGGTTCTCGAGCGCGAGCCGCAATTCGACCGCCATCAGCGAATCCATTCCCAGCTCGGACAGCGGGCGCTGCGCGTCGATCCCGGCAGCCGGCAGGCGCAGGATGTTTGCCGCCTCCTCGGTAACGACGCTCTTCAGCAGGCTCAGCGCCTCCTCGCCGTCGAGCGTGGCGAGCCTCTCCCCCAGCGAATCGTCGGAGGGCAGCGCGCTCGCCTCGCCGCGGATCTCGGCGAAGAGCGACGTCGCGAGGATCGGCAGGTAGCGCCGCGCCTCGCTCCAGCTCGTCTCGGCGAACGCGGCAAATGGGAGAGGGCTCGCCAACAGCGCCGGCAGACCCGCCAGCGCCTCCGCTGCCGGGATCGGCTTGGCGCCGAGTCGTCGCGCGAGCGCATCGCGCGTATCGGGCCGGTCGGCCAGATAGCCGGCGTCGGCGATCGGGCCCCAGCCCACCGCGAGAGCCGGCCGGCCCTCGGCGCGCCGGCGACGTGCCAGCGCCTCGAGCGCCATGTTCGCGGCGACATAGACGCCTTGCCCGGGTGCGCCGAGCAGCGTCGTCGCCGACGAGAACAGCACGAACAATTCGATCGGGTCCTCGCGGGTCAGTTCGTCGAGCGCGATCGCGCCGGCGAGCTTGGGCTTGAGGATCGCCGCCGCCGCCTCGGCGTCGACATCCACCGCCAGCCCGTCGCCGATCGCGCTCGCCGCGTGCACGACACCGCGCAGCCGGCCCTGCCGGGCGCGGATTTGCGCCAGTACCGGACCGAGCGAGGCGCGCTCGGCGACGTCGCCGGGATAGAGCCGGATATCGGCGCCGAGCGCGGTCAGCTCGGCGACACGCTCGGCGGCGCCGGGCGTATCGGCGCCGCGCCGGCCCAACAGCGCCAATGACCGCGCCCCGGACTGGACCAGCCACCGCGCCGCCTCGAACCCGAACCCGCTGAGCCCGCCGGTGACGAGATAGACGCCGTCGCTCGTCAGGGTCAGCGCCGAGGGCGGCGGCAGCCACACGGCCGCGTTGTCTTGCGGCGTCAGCACCAGCTTGCCGACATGGCCGGAGGCCTGCATCAGCCGGAATGCGTCATCGATCTCGGCAAACGGGAAGACGCGGTGGGCGATCGGCCGGATCGTGCCTTCGGCCAGCGCCGCCGCCGTCTCGGCCAGCAGCGCCTGCGCCAGGTCCGGCCGCTGGATCGGCAGCTGATCCACATCGATCCCGAAATACGAAATGTTTTGTCGGAACGGGCGCAGATGGATGCGGCGGTTCTGATAGAAATCCCGCTTGCCGAGCTCGAGAAAGCGGCCGAACGGCTTCAGTACGGCGATGCTGTTTTCCATCGCCTCGCCGCTCAACGAGTTGAGCACGACATCGACGCCGGCGCCGCCGGTGAGCGCACGGATCGCGTCGGCAAAACCGAGGTCGCGCGAATCGAGTACATGGTCCGCCCCGGCCCGGCGCAGAAACGCGCGTTTTGCCGACGATCCGGCGGTGGCGATGACGATCGCGCCCTTGTGCCTGGCGACCTGGATCGCCGCGAGCCCGACCCCGCCGGCGGCGGCATGGATCAGCACCGTCTCGCCGGCCATCAGCTGCCCGAGCGTGCCGAGCGCGTAAAAGGCGGTGACGAACGCGACGGGCGCCGTCGCCGCGGCCGGGAAATCGAGCCCCGGCGGGATCGGCACGACGGCGCGCGCCAGCGTCGTCACCCGCGTCCCGAGAGCCGCCGGGGCGAAGCCGACGACCCGGTCTCCGATCGCGATCCCTTCGACCTCCGGCCCGATCGCGCTGACGATCCCGGCGCATTCGAGGCCGAAAGTCGGGCCGGCAAAGCCGTCGATCAGCGCTTCCTCGGGCAACAGGCCCATACCCCACATGACGTCGCGGAAATTGAGGGCCGCCGCCTTGACGTCGATCGCGATCTCGCCCGTGCGGGGTGGCGGCGGGGCGGCTGGCGACCAGGCGAGCGCGTCGAGCCGACCCGGCTGGGTGCTGGCGAGGCGGAGCGCATCGTCGGCGGCGGCCCAGCGCGGGGGCACGCCCCGGCGCAGGCGCAGGACATGACGGCCCGTGGGCGTCCACACGATTTCGCTGTCCGTGCCGCCCACCGCCAACTCGGTGGCGATCCGCTCGGCGGTTTGGTGCGGCGTCGCGTCGGGCGGCAGATCGAGGAGGTGCAGGTCGAGCCCGGGCATCTCATTGATCAGCACCCGGCTAAAGCCCCACAGCGCGGCACCGACAAGGTCGGGACCCGCCTGCTGCGCGCCTTGCGTCACCAGCCAAAGCGGCCGTCGCCGCTGCGCGCAATCCGCAGCGACCCGCGCCAGCAGGGTGATCGCCTGCGCGACGGATCCGACGGCATCGCCGGCCTCCTCGGCCGAGAAGACGACGGTCTCGCCGTCCTCGGCGATCCGATGCCCCGCTCTTCCGAGCGCCGCCCGCAGGGCCGCGCCGCCCGCGACCGTGATCGAGGAGCGGGAGGTCGGCTCGGTTTCGGCGGAGGCGCTACCCGCCGCCCGGGCCCACAAGGCCGAACTCGGCCAGGGGCCGGGGCGAAGAGTGCCGCTGCCCGGCATCGTGAAGCCCGCTACGGCGAGTGCCGAGTGCCATTCCACTTCCGCGCGCAACGCGTTGGCGTCGCCGAAGGCGAGGTCCCAGAGAGGGCTCGGTTGGGGCTCGACGGCGAGGAACAATCCTCCGGGTGCCAACAGCTCGCCGATCAGCGCCAGCCCATCGGTGTCGACGGGCTGGCGCGCGATGCCGTTGACCGACAGCACGAGATCGAACGATCCCGGGGCGAATGTCTCGTCGCCGCGCAAGGGCGACCAGCAGCAGGCCGTCGCGCCGGTCGCCGCCTCGATGACAAAGCCGAGCCGCGCGGCGGCGTCCGGGTCGCCGTTGGCGGCAGTATAGGCGAGTGCGACGCCGTGCAGGGCCAGGCGATCGAGCAGGCGCCTGGTCGCCGCGCCGCCCGCGCCGATCTCAAGCACGCGCAACGGCCGGTGCACTGGCCAGTTCCCGGCGATCCGGTCCAGAGCGTCGCAGACAAAGCTGACGCCCGCCTCGGTTACCGGCGAGGCGTCGAGCGGGTCGGGCAATGCCGCCTCGCGGTCGCCTGCGCCTTCGGCCAGACGGCGGGGCAAATCCTCGGCCAGCGCGGCGACGAGCCCGAGCTCTCCGACCAGCTCCGGGGATTCCGCGAGCAGCAGCCGCCAGACGTCATCAGCCGCGGGGAGGTCGTTGTCGAGGATGAGGCGCCACCGGCCTTCCTCGATCTCCGCCGCGCCGAACCGGGCAAGGAGACGCAGCTGTGCCTCAAGCAGGTTGACGGCTGCGGGTGCGACCAGGTCGGGTTGGAATTCGGCATCGGTGCCGGTCAGCTCGCAGATCGCCGCGAACGAGACCGCAGCGACGAGCGCGTCGAGCAGCAGCGCCAGCTCGGCTCCGCGTTCGAGGTCGCCTGCGTGTCGTGCGGCCAAGCCGGGCAGGGCGTCGGCAAGCCCGGCGAAATCATTTTCGACCTGATCGAGCGGCGCCGGCACGAGATCGACGCGAAGCGCCCGTTCGTCGATCGCCGCGGCGCGGGTCAGCTCGACGCGCCGGAACCAGCATTCGCCGAGCTCGGCAACCGCGGCACCATCGGCATCGAACAGCACGATGTCGGCGGCGGCGGAGCGAGTGCCGAGGCGGGTGACCTTGAGGTGTGCGCGCCGCGGCACCCGGGCGAACGGCGCCGATAGACGCACCCGGCCAAACCGCCATGGCAGGAAGCTGACGCCGCGAAGCCCGGGCTCAGCCTCGGCGATCAGCGCGAGCAGCCCCTGCAGCGCGCCGTCGAGCAGGGCTGGGTGTATGAGATAAAGATCGAGCGGCGGTGTGACCGAGGCAGGTTCGAGATCGACGACCGCCTCATCGGAGGCCAGCACGGCGATGCGGGAAACGGTCTGGAACCCGGGGCCGTAATCGAGGCCGAGCCCGGCGGCGAGCCGGTACAGCGCTGCCGCGTCGACGATGCGATTCGGCGACCGGTGCGGCAGCGCCGGCAGCGTTCCCGCACCCTCGGCGCCGGTGACGGCCCGGCCGACGGCGTGGACGGTCGCCGCCTCTTCCGACAGGCGCGGGCGGCTGCTCACCTCCCACTCCCCGTCCTCGGCTTCGAGCCGGGTGCGAACCTCGCGCGCCTGGCCCTTATCAAACGGCAGTGGGCGACGCAGCTCGATGTCGGCGACCTCGATCACCCTCGCGTCGGGGCGGCGGGACCGGGCGGCGGCCACCGCCATTTCCACGACGGCCGCAGCCGGCAACACTGGCACGCCCTCGATCGCGTGGTCGGCGAGCCAGGGCAACACGTCCTGGTCGAGGTGGTTCACCCAGTTCGGCAGCGGCCCTGGGCCGCGAAACCCGAGCAGGGGGTGCATGAATTGCGGGTTGATGAGGTCGGGCCCTTCGACCGTCGTCTCATACCAGAACCGCTCGCGCTGCCACGGATAACGCGGCAGGCCCCGCGGGTCGGCCGGCCCGTCGAACCAGGGCGAGCCGGCGAGGTCGTGGCCCGCGACATGGCAGCGCGCGGCGATCGCCGGGAACGGGTCGACGTCGCTTTCCTTCTTCGCCAGCGTCGGCAGCACCCGGCCTTGCACCTCGCCGGCACGCAGCGCGTCGTGCAGATAGGATTGCAGCACCGGGCTTGCGCCGATCTCGACAAAGATCCGGTGGCCGTCGGCGACGAGCGCCGCCATCGCATCGACGAACTGCACCGGCCGGCGGACGTTCTGCCACCAATATTCGGCGCCGAGCTCTCCCTCGCTGACCGGCCCGCCGGTCACGGTCGAGACCAGCATCGTTGCCGGCGTGCGCGAGACGAGCCCGGTCAAGTCGGCTCGCAGCGGCTCGCGGATCGGGTCCATCGCCCGCGAATGGAAGGCGAAATCGAGATCGAGCGCGCGGCACGCGACGCCCCGGCGGCGGCCCTCCTTGCGAAGCTGCTCGATTGCCTCTTCCGGCCCTGACACGGTGACCGATTGCGTCGCATTGACCGCGGCGAGCTCGACCGGGCTGCCGATCTCGGCGAGCAGTTCGAGGACTGCCTCGCCACCGGCGGCGACGGCCGCCATCCGGCCGACCCCGCGGGTTTGCTCCTGGTTGCGGCTGCGCGCGACGATGACGCGCACCGCCTCGGCAAGCGGCAAGGCGCCCGCCGCCCACGCCGCCGCGACCTCGCCGACGCTGTGGCCGATATGTCCCGTCGCGACGATGCCGTGACGGCGCAACACGGCGACGATCCCGACCTGGATCGCGAAGAGCAGCGGTTGCGCATAATCGGCGCGGGCGAGATGCTCGGTATCGATCCCGTCGCGCAGCAAGTCCGCTGCCGCCCACCCGAGCGCCGGGCGGAACAAGGCGTCGACCTCGTCTATCGCGGCGCGGAATGCGGCGCTGGCGCGGTAGGCGCCGCGGCCCATGTCGGCGAATTGTGCGCCGTTGCCGGAGAAGGCGAAGGCGAGCTTGCCCTCGCGCAGCGCGGTTCCGGTCACGGCGCTCGAGATAGTCGGGTCGGCGAGAAACTCGTCGAGAACCGCGGCAATGTCGTCGGCATCGCGGCCGAGCGCGACGAGGCGATGCTCGTGGCAGTCGCGATTGCGCGCGGCCGCGCGCAGGCGTGCGGGGGTCAGCTCGGCAGCCCGCCATTCCGTTACGAGATCGCGGAGCGCTGCGTCGCTGCGCGCGGAGATCACCAGGGGAGGGAGCGTGTCGCCGGTGTCGCGCACGGGTTCGCGGCGAGGCGCAGCCGTTAGGATCGCGTGGCCGTTGGTGCCGCCGAATCCGAACGAGTTGACTCCGACGCAGCCGCCCTCCGTCAGGGGTTCGGCGCGCTGCAATACGCGCAGGTTCAGCGCGTCAAAGGGAATTTTCGGATTTGGCGTGTCGCAGTTGATGCTCGGCGGGATCAACTCGTTTTCGAGGGCGAGCATCGCCTTGATGATGCCGGCCATGCCCGAGGCCGGTTCGAGATGCCCGAGATTGCTTTTGACCGAACCGATCGGCAGCTTGCGGCTGCGGCCCTGGCCGAGCGCGGCGCCGACGGCGGCGGCCTCGATCGGGTCGCCGGCAGGCGTGCCGGTCCCGTGCATTTCGAAAAAGGCGAGATCGTCGGGGGCGACCCCGGTGCTCGCGTAGAGCGAGCGAAGCAGCCCCGCCTGCGCGGCCTCGTTGGGCAATGACAGGCCGATCGTCCGACCGTCGGAATTGACCCCGGTGCCGCGGATCACGGCGCGGACTGGGTCGCCGTCGGCTAGCGCCTGAGTAAGCGGCTTCAGCACCAGCGCGCCGCCGCCTTCGCTGCGCACATAGCCGTCGGCGCGCTCGTCGAACGCATAGCAATGCCCGGTCGGCGACAGCATCGCGGCGCGGCAGAAGCCGACATAGGAGAATGGAGACAGCAGGATGTTGACGCCGCCGACGATCGCGGTCGCGATGCGCCCGGCACGGATCGCCTCGCAGGCCTGGTGCAGCGCCACCAGCGATGACGAGCACGCCGTGTCGACGGTAAAGCTGGGCCCACGCAGGTCGAAGACGTACGAGACACGGTTGGCGATGATGCTCAGCGTGCCGCCCGTCATCGAGTAGCTGTCGCTGCTCGACGGGTCGCCGACCCGGACGTCGCGGTAATCGGTCGACGACGCGCCGACAAAGACACCCATCTCGGTCCCGGCGAGCCGGCTCGCCGGGATGCCGGCGTCCTCGACCGCGTGCCAGGCGAGCTCCAGCATCAGCCGTTGCTGCGGGTCCATCTGTGCCGCCTCGCGCGGCGAAATCCCGAAAAATGCCGGCTCGAACCGATCGATCCCGTCGATCAGCCCCGCCGCCCAGGTATAGCTCTTGCCGGTCGCGCCCCGACCGGGGTGGAAGAAGAAGCGCGTCGACCAGCGCTCGTCATCGATGCGGCGGACCGCATCGGTGCCCTCGGACAGCAGTCGCCAGTAAGCTTCGGTGCCGTCTGCACCGGGAAACCGACACGACGCGCCGATGATGGCGATCAATCCGTCACTCATGACGCTCTTTTAAAGACAGGAACATGCCGAGGGTCGATTGCGGCGGTATGTGCGACACAGTCACCTCATTACACGTCGGAGGCCGGAATGGCCAGTGTTGCCGATCGCGCCGTGATCCCCCCGGGCGTTAAATCGCATCCACCGCAAATACATCTCCTTTGACCTTGCCCTGTCCCTCTAGTTTTCATTCGCGCCCGCCGGCCACGCTAAAGTTGTCCCTGTTTCCGCGTTCGGCGGCCAGCAAATTCGGTCGTTTTTGCGCCGCCGCGATTATGCTGCAGCGATCCCTCCAGACGCCCGCTCGCGGCGGTCGAGCGCCGCACGCACAGCGTTGACCAGGGTCTCACGGCGATACGGTTTCTCCAACAGCTCGAAGGCTTCTCCGGCGACTTCCGGGCCGTATTGGCTGTACCCGGTAACCAGCAGTACCGGCAAGCCCGGGCGCTCGACGCGCAGTGTCCGCACGACAGCAGGTGAACGGCGATCGAATGAAGCCGGCCCTGCACAGAAAAGGCAGGATGGCGCAGAGATTCTGCCACGCACCACCATAATCTCGCCGCGATGCCCTCGAATATACATCTAAACCGGCGGTTCGGTCTGCCGTCCTCCACCGGGCCTGCCTGGGGAGGGGCGTTGTCGATGACGGGTGTGGCAGTGGCAGAGGATGTGGAGCATGCATCGCCATGTTTTCGTGTCGATCGGGCTCGCGGCGGTGTTCGCCGTGACTTCGATACAGCCGGGTTTCGCCGAGGACCACCGGGGCGGCTGGGACCATGAGGGCGGGCATTGGGAGCACCGCGGCGGGCATTGGGAGCATCGCGACGGGCACTGGGACCATCGCGGCGGCGGCCGCTGGGAGGGCGGGATCGGCGCCTGGCAGGGCGGGGCCTGGAATCACGGCTGGCACAATGGCCGCTTCGGCTGGTGGTGGGTCGTGCCGGGCTGGGCCGATTGGTACTACTACGATGCCCCGGTCTATCCGGGGCCTGACCCGTATGTACCGCCGGGCGTCGGCGCCGGGCCGACCCCCTATTGGTATTACTGTCCCAATCCCCCGGGGTTTTACCCGTATGTGCATCAATGCGGCGCCGTGTGGCAGCCGGAGCCGCCGCGGGGACCGGACGGGCCCATGCCGCCCGGCTGATCAGCGCACGATCAGGAGGCCGTGGGCGGCGCGCGCGGCGGCTTGGCGCAGCCATTGCGGCTGGGCCGCGACCGCGTCGGCGCCGAGCACGAGAAGCTGGCAGCGAAGCGCGGCGAAGCGTTCGAGGAGGGCTGCCCCTTCCTCGGGCGCAAGCTCGATCTGCACGGTGACCGAATAGGCGGCTAGCCGGTCGGCCAGCCATTGCTCGAAACCAGCCGATTCGGCGAGCGCGGCGGGGCAGGCGACGGTCAAAATTCCGGCGACGGCCTCGGCGCATTGCGCGGCGGCGTCGAGGACGCGTTCCGCGTCCGCCCCGCGATCGGTCACCAGCGTCACGACCGTGCCCGTCGTCGCCCACTCTCGATGGACCAGCAGGTACGATACCGCGCTCCGCTCGATGACCTGCCACCAGCGTGTCTCGACGCGGAAATGCCGGCCGATCGGGCGTGTCGCGGTGCCGGCGACGAGGAAATCGCGCTCGGAGCGGGTCAGCGCCGCGTCCGCCGCCGCGGCCGGGGAAATCTCGAACGACCACGGGACGTCGTGCCGCCGCGCCGCCGCCTCGACCTCGATTCGCGCCCGCGCGGCGAAGACACGAAGCTGGCGCTCGACCTCCTCCGCGGTCAGCCGCTCGACGCCGGCCCCGATGCTGACTTGGCGCGCGAACGGCAGCCGCGCCAGATGCAACAGGTCGTTGTCCTCGACAAACACCCCGTGCAACTCCGCGCCCCAGCGGTGGGCAAGGCGCGCGGCCGCATCGATCGCGGCGCGGTTTTCGGATGCCGCGTCGAGCGGAACGACGATCCGCTCGATAAGGCCTTTCACGATCCCGGTCCCGGCTGCGTGGCCGCGGCCAAGGCCTGGCGCATCAGCGCCGCCGAAGCCTCGGCAAAGGCGTCGAGCCGCGCGGCAATGCGGTGGTTGAGCGTGCCGGGCGGGTAGTTGCCATCAGGGCCGGCCTCGCCGGCGGGGATGCCGGTCAATAGCTCGAGCCCCTGGTCGACCGTGTCGATGGGATAGATCGCGAACTTGCCCGCGGCGGCGGCCTCGACGACATCGTGGCGCAGCATCAAATGCTTCACGTTGCTGGCCGGGATTATGACGCCCTGCTCGCCGCTGAACCCGGTCAGCCGGCAGACATCGAAAAACCCCTCGATCTTCTCGTTGGCCCCGCCGATCGCCTGGATGCGGCCGTGCTGGTCGACCGAGCCGGTGACCGCAAAGCGCTGCTTGATCGGTGCCTCGGCGAGCGCCGACAGCAACGCGAAGAGCTCCGCGCCCGAGGCGCTGTCGCCGTCGACCCCGCCGTAATTCTGCTCGAAGACGAGGCTCGCGTGGAGGGACAAGGGCCGGCTCGCGCCGAATCGGCCGCCGAGAAAGCCGCTGAGAATGAGGACGCCCTTGGAGTGCAGCGGGCCGCCGAGCGCGACCTCGCGCTCGATGTCGATGACCTCGCCCCGGCCGAGCCGCACCTGCGCGGTGATGCGGCTGGGATTGCCGAACCCGACCGAGCCCAGCGACATCACGGCGAGCCCGTTGACCTGGCCGACCTCCGTGCCCGACGTCTCGACCCGGATCGTGCCGCGCGCGATCTCTTCCTGCAGGCGGCGATAGATGCGGTCGCCGCGGCGGAACTGCGCCTCGATCGCGGCCTGCACCTCGGCCGCGCCGACGATCTCCTTGCCGGCGTCGGCGGCGAGCTGGTCGGCCTCGTGCAGCAGGTCGATGATCGCGCGCTTTTGCGTCGTCAGGCGGTCGGCATCGGCGGCGAGCCGGGCGGTGCGCTCGATAATGAGCGCGACGGCACCGTGATCGAAGCAGCGCAGCTTCTCGCGCCGGACGAGCCCCGCGATCATCCGGGCATAGAGCAGCGTCATCTCGGCGCTGCGTTCGACCCGGTCGTTGAAATCGGCCGCGATCTTGAAAAGCTCCGGGAATTCCTCATCCTGGCCGCTGAGGAGATAGTAGAGTTGGGGCGGGCCGAGCAGGACGACCTTGACCTTGAGCGGGATCGGCTGCGGCTCGAGCGACACCGTCGTCGCGACGCTGAACATCTGCTCGAGCGACTCGATGCGGATTTCGCCGGCGGTAAGGGCGCGCTTCAGCGACGGCCAGCCGTAATTGCCGGTCAGCAGCTTGGTCGCCTCGATCACCAGATACCCGCCATTGGCGCGGTGCAGCGCGCCCGGCGCCAGCAGGTTGAAATCGGTGACGAGCGCGCCGAAGCGGGCGAGGTGCTCGGCTCGGCCGACAAGGGTCTGGTGGTTCGGGTTGTCCTCGAACACGACCGGCGCGCCGGTGGCTCCCCCATTGTCGACGATGACGTTGACCTGATAGCGGCGAAACCGGGCATCTTCGATCGCCGCCGCCATCCCCGGCGGAGGCTGCGCCCCGTCGGGTTGCGGGGCCGACGCCTGATGTTGTTGCTGGGGCAGGAAATCCTCGGCGTTTTCCTTGATGTTGCGCTCGACCGCGTCGAGGTATTCGGGAACGCCCGAATGGTCCGCGTAGCGTGCGCGCACCTCCTCGATCAAATGGCCGACGACAAAGCCGGTAGTGTCGCGGATCAGCTCGCGGGCCGCGTCGCGGTGCTCGCGCTCCCATTGCGGCACCTGGCGCATGACCGTCGCGAGTTCGCCCTGGATGCTCTCGATCTCGTGCTCGATGGCCTTGCGCTGATCCTCGGGCAGAGCCTCGAACACCTCGGGCTCCATTACCTTGCCGTCCTGCTTTGGCGCCATCGCGAGCCCGGTCGGGGTGCGGAGGAGGACAATGTTCTGGGCCTCGGCGCGCTGCTGCACGGCGCCGAACGCCTCTTCGTTGCGCTGCTTGAACTGCTGGTCGATGACCTCGCGGCGGGCGCGGAACTCGTCACGTTCGAACGCCGTCGGCAGCGAGGCGCGCAGTTCTTCGACCACCCCCTTCATCGCGGCGGCGAAGCCGGTGCCCCGGCCGGGCGGCAGTGACAGGCAGCGCGGCTTTTGCGGGTCGTCGAAATTGTTGACATAGCACCAATCGGACGGCGCCTTCTCGGTCCCCGCCTGGTCGTGGAGGAGCTTGGCCACCAGCTCGTGCCGCCCGGTGCCGGCGTCGCCGAGGGCATAGACGTTATAACCCTTCGCCCGCATGCGCATCGCGAACCGCACCGCCTCTGCCGCCCGCTCCTGGCCGATCTCGACCGGCGCGTCGGGCAATTCGCTGCATAGATCGAACGGCAGGTCCTTCGGGTCGGTGCGGCGGTAGAGCAGCTCGGCCGGCAGCGGCTTTGCGAACTCGAATGTCGGGTCGGCCAAGCCCCGCTCCCTATTTTGCGCGGGTGTAGCGGCGGGCGTCGACCCGCAGGTAGTCGCGGAAATGCGGCCGCATCTTTTCGGTCCAGGGCGTGTTGGCAGCGGTCTTCCACGCCGCGGTGTCGACGACGCCTTCGCGCGCGAAGTGGTAGATCGCGGCATATTTCTGCGTCGACCCCGTACCCTGATAGCGGCGCGCCGACAGCACGCCGGGAACGCCGGCGAGCGCATCGAGATGCTCCTCGTTGTACCAGGCGTTGAACTCGGGCTCGATCTCCGGCGCGACGTTCATCGAGATGAGCAGGACCGCCGCGGCGTCGCCGGTCGGGGCGAGCTTGTCACCCGGCCTCACCTGCTCGCCTTCCATGCGGATGAGGCCCTTCGTCCTGCCGGTGACCCGCTTCGTCCACGGACTGCCGTTGGCGCCCCCGACCTTCTTGTACGGCTCGCTGAACAGCACCTCGCGGCTGTCGAGGTCGTAGAGTGCGGCCGCGACCTTCGGGTTGGTGGTGCTGATGAACCGCTCCGCGTTGACGAAGCCGGGGATGCCGAGCCGTTCCGGGATGTGTTCGGTATCGTACCAGTCGTGGAACTCGTCTTCGGCCACGGCGGTGAAGTCCATCGCCACGATCAGGGCGCCCTTTGCCATCGTTTCCTCCGTCGTTACGCCACTTGGGGATCTAGGCCATCGCGATGGGGCGCACCGGACAGCCGGTCGCGCCCTTGTATTTCGTTGCCAGCAGGATGAAGCAGAATTGCGCAAGCCGGTCGCGCGCCAGCTCTTCGAGCGCCAGGTTTTCGATGAGATGCACCCCGGCCTCAGCGAGCACATGCTGGTGCACCGGCATCATCTGCGTGTGGTCCGGGTTGGGCAGCACCTCGACCGCCATGTTGTCGCAACCGATCGCGACCACGTCCTGCCGCGTCAGCCAACGCGCCGCCGGCACGTCGATGCCGGGCTCGCCTTCGAGGTAGCGGTGGTTGTCGACCCCGAAATACCGGCCCCACCCGGTGCGGATGAGCACCACGTCGCCGGGTTGCAGCGCGGTTTCGGCGCGGTCGGCAGCGCGCTTGAGGTCATCGGGAGTCACGACTCGGCCGGGGTTGAGGTGCTGGCCGCCGTCGATGCCGGACACGTCGAGCAGCACGCCGCGGGTCACGAGCGGCGGCATGTGCTCGATCCCGAGCCGGTCGAGCCCCCAATCGGTCACGACATCGACTGCCGGCAAGCCGTTATAGAGATGATCGCCGATCGAGAAATGCCCGAGCGCGTCGATGTGGGTGCCGACATGCATCGTCATCTCGGCCCGCTCGACATTCGACCCAGCGTCGTTGACCGCGCCGATCTTGCGCCGCCGCTTGATCGAATCCTTCCACGATGCCCAGATCGACAACAGGAACGGGGTCTGGTTCGGCGGCATGTACGGCGCGCCCGCATCGATCTCGTGGCTGACGTCGTAGATGCGGCCCTCGCGCACCAGGCTCAGGGCGTTGAGCCGGGTGTCAGCGGTCAGAAGGTTCGCAGCGCCGATCTGGTCTGCCGGGCCCCAGCGCGAGTGGTCGTGGATCATCGTGGCTCCTGCATCGGCGTTGTGTGTCCTTCGAGACGCGGCCTCCGGCCGCTCCGCAGGATGACGAGCAACGTAAATGACATCCTAGGTCCTCCTCATCCCGAGGAGCCCGCGCAGCGGGCGCCTCGAAGGACGCATGGCGGTCAATCCAGCTTATACAGGCGGCGCGCCGTGCCGCTATAGAGGTCCAGTTTCTCGGATGGCGAGCAGCCGGCGGTGATGCGCTTGAACGCATTCCACAGCGTCGCATAGCCGGTGCCCATCTTGTCGACCGGGAAATTGCTTTCGAAATTGCAGCGGCTGGCCCCGAATAGCTCGATACAGCCTTCGACATATGGCCGCCACGCTTCGGCCCACTCTGCCGAGCCGGGAGGCGCGGACCGATCACGAAAATCAATCGCGGCGCCGCGATTGAGCATGCCGCCGAGCTTGACCGAGACATTCGGGCAGGTCGCGAGCTCGGCCATGCTGGCGCGCCAGGTCTGGAGGATCTCGTCCTTGCGACCGCCATAGGGGCCGTAGCCGAGGACGCCGCCAACGTGGCACATGCAAATCGTCGCTTCGGGGATCGCGCGGGCGAGCGCGATCACCTCGGCGAGCTGAGGGTGATAGCACCACGCGTCGAACACGAGGCCGTGCGCGGCCAGCCGCTTCAGCCCCTTGCGAAACCCGGCGTCCTCGTAGAGATGCGGCTGGACGCTGCCGCTGTTGCCGATGATCGGGTCGGCATCGTGGCCGGCCGAATGGCGAATACCCTTGAACCGGCCGCCGCTGGCCCGCACCTGCGCCTCGATCACCGGCTCGACCCGGTCGCCGAGCGTCAGGTCGATCGCGCCGACGATTCCCTGCGCGACCTTGGTCTTGCCATAGTTGCCGCTCGCGCTCATCGCAGCGATGCCGGCCACAAACTCGGTCTCGCCGACCGGGCGCAGTTCGGCGGGCCCGTCGGCGCGGTACATCGAGTGGCATTCCTCGAACACGGTCGCGACGATGTTGTGCCCGGTGTCGAGATCGGCGAGGAGCTCGTCGAGAAGATAGGTGTGCCCGCCGCGTATCCAGAGGTGGTGGTGCGTATCGATGATCGGCAGGTCGGGCTCGAGAATCTCTTCCCGCTCCTGTTTTGCGAGCCAGGCCTCGTCGGGTGGATAGATACGGCCGAACTGGTGCGAGGCCGAGTTCATGGAGGCTCTCCTAGAAGATCGTTGGGACCCAGGGCGGCGGAGCGCCCTCGGCGCGGTCGCGATAGCGTTCGTCGATGCGGCCGAGGCCGCGGCCGGCGTTGCGCGCGTCGACTTCCTCGGCGCGGCCGGCAAGAGCGTCGGATGGCTGCTGCTCCCCGCGCAATTCCTTGAGGCGGGCGCGGATCGCTGCGAAATCATCGGCGGCGCGCGGGCGGGTCATGACCAGAGCATGGCTCCCTCTCGCGCGGCGCGCAACATCGGCTATGGTGCGCGCGGTATGGCAGTACGGGGATAGAGATGGGTGAATTCGCGCTGGGTCAGCCGGTTCCGCGTTTTGAGGATCCGCGCCTTATCCGCGGCGGCGGGCGCTATGTCGACGACGTGCAGCTTCCCCGCACGGTCTATGGCCATGTGCTGCGGAGCCCGCACGCGCATGCCCGCATCCTCACGATCGACACGAGTGCGGCGCAGGCGGCGCCGGGGGTGCTGCTGGTGCTGACCGGCGCGGACTGGAAGGCGTCGGGTTGGAAGGATTTGCCGGTGCCGGGCGGCCTCAAGCGCCGCGGCGGGCTGCCGGCGGTACGGACGCGGTTTCCGGCACTCGTGTCGGACAAGGTGCGCTGGGTCGGCGATTACGTCGCCTTTGTCGTCGCCGAGACGCTCGCCCAGGCGCAGGACGCGGCCGAATTGATCGAGGTCGATTACGAGCCGTTGCCGGCCGTCGTCTCGACCGAGGAGGCAGCGACTCCGGGCGCACCGCTCGTGTGGGAAGACTGCCCGGACAACGTGAATTTCGTCCATCTCGAGGGCAATCGCGAGGCGACGGAGGAGGCGCTTGCTCGAGCCGACCGCATCGTCAAGCGCCGGCTGATCATCAACCGCGTGACGGCGGCGGCGATGGAGCCGCGAGGCGCGGTCGCGTCTTACGACAAGGCCGAGGATCGCTACACGGTCTACACCGTACTGCAGCGCGCGCACGGCTACCGTTCCGACCTCGCGCACATCATGGGGGTCAACGAAAGCCAGATCCGCGTCGTCGCCGGCGATATCGGCGGCAGCTTCGGAATGAAATCGGCGGTCTATAACGAGGTCGCGCTGACGATCCTTGCGTCAAAGCTTTTGGGGCGGCCGGTCAAGTGGACCAGCACGCGGTCGGAGGCGTTCCTCAGCGACGCGCAGGCCCGCGACCATGTTACGGAGGCGGAGCTGGGGCTCGACAAGGAAGGGCGGTTTCTCGGGCTCCGGGTCAAGGTGACGGCCGCGACGGGCGCCTATGCGCAGGCAGCGTCGAATGTGTTCGTGATGAACCTCGGCACGCTCGCCGGGGTCTACCGCACGCCGGCGATCTTTGCCGAGGTGACGGCGGTCTATACCAACACCAACCCGATGCGACCCTATCGCGGCAACGGCCGGCCGGAATTCGCCTATGTCATCGAGCGCATGGTCGACGAGGCGGCGGCCGAGCTTGGGATTAGCGGCATCGAATTGAGGCGCCGCAATATGGTCCCGCCCGAGGCGATGCCGTTCAAATCGGGCCTGACCTTCACCTACGATTGCGGCGAATTCGCGAAGAACCTCGATCTCGCGCTGAAGCTCGCCGACTACACCGGGTTCGAGCGGCGCCGGGAGGAGGCGCGGTCGCGCGGGAAGCTGCGCGGCATCGGGCTCTCCAACACGATCGAGCGCGCCGCCGCCGGCGGGTTCGAAGCGGCCGAGATCCGCTTCGACAAGGGTGGCACCGCGACGCTGCTGTCGGGCTCGATCACACAGGGGATGGGGCACGAAACCGTCTTCAAGCAGCTCATGGCCGACAAGCTCGGCATCCACCCGGACCAGATCCAGTACATCCAAGGCGATACCGACAAGGTGGCGATCGGCGAGGGCACCGGCGGGTCGCGCTCGGCTGCGCTCGGCGGGTCGGCGGTGCTGATGGCGACCGACAAGATCGTGTCGAAGGCCACGGCAATCGCCGCGCACCTCCTCGGCGCCGGGCCCGACGAGGTCAAGTTCGGCGAAGGCATGTTCACCGCGCCGCGCTCGAACCGGGCGCTGAGCCTCGGCGAGATCGCGACAGAGGCCTGGGTCCCGTCGAGCCTGCCGCCGGAGATGGAGCCGGGGCTCGTGTCGAGCGCCGCCTACAAGGCGGGCGACCAGAATTTCCCGAACGGCTGCCACATCTGCGAATTGGAGATCGACCCCGAGACCGGGGTCGTCGAGCTGCAGCGCTACAGCGTCGTCGACGATGTCGGCACGGTGATGAACCCGCTCTTGCTCGAAGGACAGATCATCGGCGGCATTGCGCAGGGGGTCGGTCAGCTCCTGATGGAGAACATCAATTTCGACCCGGAGACGGGGCAGCTCCTGAGCGGCAGCTTTATGGACTACGCGATGCCGCGCGCCGACAATTTCTCGCCGATCCACTGCGAGAGCAATCCGGTGCCGACCAAGACCAATCCCTTGGGCGTCAAGGGGGCCGGCGAGGCGGGGGCGGTCGGCGCGATGCCTGCGGTCGGCAATGCGCTCGTCGACGCGCTCGCCCATCTCGGCATCCGCGACCTCAAGATGCCGGCGACGCCCGAGGTGATCTGGCGCGCGATCCGCGAGGCGCGGGGGTAGGTTGAAACCCGGCATCATCTCGGTCAGCCCGGACCGCGCGCTCGTGCGGCTGTCCTCCGGCGAATATCTCGAAATCGACCCCAAGACGGTCGACGCGGCCAACTATCTCGTCGGCCGTGCCGTCGAGCCGCACATCGTCTCAGTGTTCCGCTGCTTTTTGCGCCCGGGCGCGGTGGTGCTCGATATCGGCGCCAATTTCGGCCTCTACACCGCGATCACCGCCGGCGTCATCCGAACCACGGGCCGACTTTACGCATTCGAGGGGAATCCGCGCACCTTCGCCTATCTCAACCGCACGCTCTACGCGAATGGCGTGATCAACAACCCCAACATCGCGATCGTCAACAAGCTGGTCTCGAAGGAGACGGGGCGCGGAACACTCAATTTCCTCGACCGCAATCTCGCCGTCGCGACGATGAGCGAGCTCAACATCGACCCGTCCGACCTCGATCGCTGGGGGATGACATTGAACTCGGTCGAGGTCGACATGACAACGCTCGACGATTTCCTGCCCAGCGATCTGCCGGTCGATCTTGTCAAGATCGATGTCGAGGGCCACGAGCCCTATGTGCTGATGGGGATGGAGCGGGTGATCGCGCGCTCGCCCAACATCCGCATCGTAATCGAGTATATCGACGCCCTCCTGGAGCAGACGACGGGCCCAGCCGACTTCACGACGTATATACGCTCTCTAGGGGTTTCGATCTGCGAGATCGGCAAGGATTGGGGATTGCGCCTCTGCCCGCCGGGCGAGCGGCTGCCGCCCAACACCTACCTTTTGCTGACCCGTACTCCCGACGCCGACATCGCCACGGTCGCGCGCCGCCGAAGGTATCCCCGTGCGGCGATGAAGCGATTTCTGCAGCGCCTTTCCGTCGGCATCGGCGAGTTGGGTCATCGCCTGTAGCTCGGACCTCTACTCGGCTGCGGCTTTGAGCGCCTCGGTCCTCTGCCCCAGTTCAGCACCGACCGCCGCGAGCGCGGCGTCGATGGTCTCGCCCTGATATGGTCCCGGGCCGGTTTCGTGCAAGCGACGATAGATCTCGGTCTGGGCGTAACGGCGCACCGCGGCCGGCAGGGTCGGCAGAAAGCCGCCGATGCGCTCGGCCGCGGCGCCGTGGACATGCTCCCACTTTTCCCGGGCACCGCCGAAGTCGAAGGCGTCACCCGATTTGCGTGCAGTTGCGCGCAGTGTCACCGTCGCCGCCGCATTGCCCGGGACGACGCCGTAGATGCTGCGAGCCCGCTCTTCCGAGACGAGGCCGTTCGCGACGTCCGCCTCGACGAGGGAGGGATCGCGGGTCATCGGGTCGCCGAAGCCGCCGCCGCCGCCGCCCCAGAGGCGGATCGTCTCGCCGAGCTGGGCGCGGTAGACCGTACGCTTGCCGATATCGTGCGAGGAGGCGCCGGGGATGGTGCCGATATTGCCGCTGGTCGTGCCCGCGTGGCCGCCGCCGGCGCCCCAGGCGGTGAAACTCTGCCGGTCCTTGCCGCGCATCACGACGACCGCGCTCGGGTGGCGGATTTCAAGCTCGTATGTCACGCCGAACCCGCCCCGGTATTGGCCGGGGCCCTCGCTGTCCGGGGTCAGGCTGAAGCGGCGCGCGATGACGGGGGCCTCGGCCTCCAGCACCTCGACCGGCACGTTGCGCAGGAACGCGACGCTCATCTCGGCGCCGGAAATCCCGTCGCGCTCGGCGCTGGCGCCCGATCCGCCCGAGACCGGGTTGGCGACGACGACGCGCCCGGCGCCCCCGAGTTCCGAGGTCGAGATGTAGGTCACCACCAGCACGCCCGAGCCGGCCACCGGCACCGCGCCGGGCATCGCCCGGTTCATCGCGCCGAGGATCAGGTCGTGCACCCGCATCGCCGTCGTAAAACGCATGCCGCAGGCGGCCGGGAAGCTGGCGTTGACGATCGACGCCTCCGGCAGCACCAGATCGATGCAGCGCAGGATGCCGGCATTGATGTGGATCGCCTCCGACTTGGTGACGACGTAGTTGACCACGCTCATGCATAAGAACGGGTGGTGCTTGTTGCCGCCGGTCGGGAGGTTGAGCGCGGCGCGCACCTGCGGGTCGGAGCCTGAGAAATCGAGCTGGATCGTCCCGTCGCCGCGCGCGGTCAGCTCGACCGCGATGCGCACCGGCAGGTCGCTGATGTAGTCGTCCTCGAAATACTCGGTGAAGCGGTACTTGCCGGGCGGGATCTCGGCGAGGGTCTTGCGGGTCAACTCCTCGGTGCGGTCGAGCGTCTGGGCCATCGCGGCAGCGAGGTCGGCACGGCTATAGCGCTGTGCGAGGCGGCGCAGCCGCTCCTCGGCCTTGGTCAGCGCCGCGACGCAGGCGGTCATGTCGCCCCAGTTCAACGACGGGATGCGGCAATTGTCGGCAAAGATGTTCCACACCTCGTCATTGAGGCGTCCGGCCTTGAACAGTTTGACCGGCCGGAGGCGCAGCCCCTCCTGGAACACCTCGTTGTTCTGCATGTCGATGCTGCCCGGCGCATACCCGCCGACATCGGTGCAGTGGATAAACGCCCAGGCGAAGCACAGCAGCTTGCCGTCGACAAAAACCGGGCGGAACACGTAGATGTCGTTGAGGTGCATCACCATCCCGCGCGTCCCGTAGGGATCGTTGGTGATGAGCACGTCGCCTTCTTCCCAGCCCGTCTGCGCAGTGACGGAATCCATGTGGACGCCCATCAGGGGCGTCGCGCCGCTGCCGTAGGGATAGGCGAACATCTCGCCCTCGGGTGTCACCAGCGCGACACCAAAATCCTGCGTCTCCTTGACGAAGGTCGTGTGCGACGAGCGCAGCACGACCCACGCCATCTCGTCGACGACGGCCTTGAACAAGTTGGCGAAAATCTCGACGCCGATCGCGTCGCAGGCTGCCGCGGTTTTGGCCACGATCACCTCCACAAATCCCGTCATCCCGGCGAAAGCCGGGACCCTTTTATCGGCTGCTCGTGCGTTTGAGACATGGGTCCCGGTTTTCGCCGGGAAGACGGGATAAAAGTGTTTTCGATCAAGATTGCCGCTCCAGCACCAGCGCCCCACTCGTCACCACCCGGCCGGTCCAGCCTTCGGGGATCCAGGTCGTGGTGTCCATCTGGTCGATGATCGCCGGGCCGGGGATGTCGGTGCCTACCGAGAGCGCGGCGCGGTCGTGGACCGTGGCCGTCAGTTCGCGGCCGAATAGCCGCACCGACCGCGTCGCGTCGGCGCTTTCGCCGGCGGGCGGGCGCACCGGCACGATCGCCGGTTTTGGCGTCGCGCCGGTGATGTGGGCGCGGAGTTCCTTAAGCCAGATCTCGCCGCCCTCGTTGGCGTGGCCATAGGTGGCGCGGTGGGCGGCGTGGAAGGCATCGCGGATCGGTGCGAAATTGCGGCCGTCGAGCCATTCGGGCCGGAGCGCGACGGTGACGTCGTAGCCCTGGCCGTCATAGCGCATGTCGGCGGCAAGCTCGACCCGGCTGCCGGTAAGCGACAGCGCCGCCGACTGCTCGGCGAGCCAGGTTTGGGCGCGCGCCTGCAACCCTTTGGTGATCTGCGCCAGCGCCGTCGGGGACAGCGCGCCGAGGCGTTCGTAGACCGGCTCGACCAGGTCGCCTTCGAGATCGGCGCGGGCGGCACCGAGGGCGCTGAGGGCGCCGGGAAAGGGCGGGATCAGGATCGAGCCGATCGAAATCTCCTCGGCCAGCATCGCGCCGGTCAAGGGCCCCGCGCCGCCGAACGCGACCAGCCGGAAGCGGGGCGCGTCAACGCCGCGGCGTGCCAGTACGCTCGCCGCCTCGGCTGCCATCAGCGCGGTCGCGACGCGGATCGCCCCGTCCGCGGTCGCCTCGATCGAGAGGCCGAGTGGCGTCGCGAGGGTGGCGAGCGCGGCGCGCGCCGGTTCCATCCGCAACGGCAGCTTGCCGCCCAGCTTCTGCCCCGGGGCGAGGAGGCCGGCGACCAGAAATGCGTCGGTGAGGGCGGGGATCGTCGAACCTTTGACCCCATAGCACGCGGGACCCGGATCGGCGCCGACGCTGCGCGGACCGACCTTGAGCGACCCGGCCGGGTCGAGCCACAAGATCGAGCCGCCGCCGGCGCCGATGCTCGACACGGCGATCGTCGGCAGCAACAGCGGGAAATCGGCGATGTGTTCCTCGGCGCTCAGGACCGGCCGGCCGCCGCGGATGACGCCGATGTCGGCACTGGTGCCGCCGACGTCGAGGGTCAACAGGTCGGCATTATCCCAGCCCGCGTCCTGCGCCGCGGCGGCCGCACCGGCAACACCTGCGGCCGGACCCGACAACAGCGCGACGACCGGTCGCCGCCGCATCGTCGCGGCCAGTTCGGCACCGCCGTTCGACCGTGCAACCCGCGCCGGCGCGGTGATCCGGCGCTCGGCGAGCCCACCCTCGAGCCGCTCGACATAACCTTCGACGATCGGGCGAATGCTGGCATTGACCGCGGTCAGCACGGCACGCTCGTATTCGCGCGCCTGCGGCCAGACCTCGCTCGACAATTCCAGGCGGAGCTTGAGGGCCGCCCGTTCGACGACCGTCCGCACCGCCTCTTCATGCGCCGGATTGCGGTAGGCATGGAGCAGCACGACGATCGCAATCTCACAGCCGAGCCCGACGAGGTCGTTGGCGGCGGTGATCGCGTCGCTTTCGGAGAGCGGATCGATCTCGATACCGTCGGCGCCGATGCGGCCGCCCACCTCACGCACCAGCGCCCGGGGTACCAGCGGCACCGGACGGCGCGAGTCGAACCGCATCGGGTGCGGGATCGCAAGCCGCTGCAATTCGAAGAGGTCGCGGAACCCGGACGAGACGATCATCCCGACCCGCGCACCCTTGCGCTCGATCAGCGCGTTGGTCGCGACCGTGCTGCTATGCGTGTGGCTGAGGTCTTCCCAGCCCGCGCCGGGGCCGAGCATGCCGCGGATCTCGTCGATGCCGTCGAGGATGCTGGCGCCGGGACGCGACGGCGTGCTCGGCACCTTGACGCAGTGCAGTTCGCCGGACCCGGCGTAAAAGACGAGGTCGGTGAACGTGCCACCGACATCTGTGCCGAGCGTCAAGGTGCCTGTGGTCATCGGGTCGTCCGGCTGCAATTTGTACGTCCTACGAGACGCGTCTATCGGCGCTCCTCAGGAGGACAGTTTGTGAACGGCATCGGCGTTGATGCCAAGCTCAACCTGTCCTCATCCTGAGGAGCGGGCGCAGCCCACTTCTCGAGGGACGCACCATCACTCGGCCGCGCTGGCCGATTTCACCTCGCGCGACAGGCCGGCCTCGGGGGTCGGAATCGCGTAGAGGCGGGCGCAATTGTCCCACAGGATGGCGCGGCGCTGCTCGGACTTCAGATCGAGACTGAGGAACTGCTCGATCGCCTCCGGGAACGCGCCGTCCGAGTGCGGATAGTCGCTGGAGACGACGAAATACTCGGCGCCCATCTTGTGGACGACATCGACCGCCGGCTCCTCGTCGACATCAAGGGCGATATAGCACTGGCGCTTGAAATATTCGCTCGGCGCCATCGCGAGTTGGCGCTCGCAGCCGGGACCGAATTTCTCCCACTGGTCGTCGAGCCGCCACAGCCACCAGTAAAGCCACCCGGCGGTGCCTTCAAGGAAGGCACAGCGCAGCTTGGGGTGGCGTTCGAGGATCCCGCCGGTCGTCATGCTGGCGACCGCGCCCATCAATTCGACCGGGTTGCGGATCGCGTGGGCGATCGGGTGGAAATTGGCGTGGCCGACATAGCGGCGGCCGGCATCGTCCTTGAGCGCGGTGTTGCCGGTCGGGTGGTAGCCGATCGGCACGTTCAATTCTTCGAGCGCATCCCACAAGGGTTCAACCGCCTCGTCGTGCAGGTGCTGGCCGTTGACCGGGTTCGGCGTGCCGATGACCGCGACGGCGCCCAGTTCCTTGACCGCGCGATGCGCTTCCTCGACCGCCTGCTTCACATCGTGCATCGCGAGTTGCGCAGCAAATTTGAGCCGGGCCGGGTCGGTCTTGCAGTAATCGGCCGCCCAGTTGTTGTAGGCGCGGGCGAGGGCGGCGGCGTAATCGGGCGGCAGATCGTCGTGGCACAGGATCTGGCGGCCGCGCGTGCCGTACATCACAGCGACGTCGATGCCCTCGATATCCATCGCGGTCAGCGTCGACGGCGCATCGTAGCCGTGGGCGCGGGCGACGTTGAAGTGCGGGTGGCGGGCGCGGCTGCGGCGACGCAATTCGCGGCTGGCTGCCGTCGCCCCCTGCTGCATGTTATGCGCCGGGATTGCGAGGCCCTGCACCTCCATGCCCATGATCGAATCGGCGTTGCCCTTGTCTTCCTCGCTCTTCGCGAGCTGCTGGCGCTGGCCGCCGAAGAAGGTCGGCGGGTTGGCCTTGTGCGGGCCGTCGAGATAACGGGCCCAGAGGTCGTCGGGCTCCATCATGTGGAGGTCGCTGTCGAGGATCAGATAACCGTCGCGCGCCATCTCGTTACCTCCCATAAGATCCGTAGCAGCATAACGCCGATGCTAACCCTGCACCCGATACTTCTCGACAAAGCTCCAATCTATTTCCAGGCCGAAACCGGGGGCGTCGCCGATCGTCAGATACCCGTCATGGAGGTGCGGGTGGTCGCGGAAAAGGCCGTGTGCGAGCGGATCGGTCCCCGCGCCGCCATGGGATTCGACGCCCCATGCGCAGCGCGGCAGGGCGAGCACGATATGCGCATGGAGCTCTGGCGCGGTGTGCGGCGCAACCATGACGCCGTGCTGTTCGGCGAGCGCGGCAACCCGTAAGGCTTCGGTGAAGCCGGCGGCGCGGGTCGCGTCGAACTGCACGAATTTGATCCCGCCGGTGACGATGAAGTCGCGCACCGTAAAGCGGGTCCATTCGCGCTCGCCATGCGCGAGCGGGATCGGCGAGGCTGCCGCAAGAACGCCGAAATCCGCCGGCTGCAGGTACCAGTGCAGCGGCTCCTCGAGCCAGAACACATCGTGCTCGGCAACCATGTGGGCGAAATCGATGCAATCGGGCAGATCGTAAGGCGCGTTCATGTCGAGCAGCAGCAGCGGGTCGGGGCCGAGCACCCGCCGCACCGCGCCGACCCGTTCCGCCTCCATGTCGGGCGACCCGGCGCCGGTCTTCAATTTGACGGCGCGGTATCCCTGGTCGACAAAGGCGGCAAGCTCGCGCCCGTAATCCGCGTCGGTCGCGCCTTTGCGATAGTAGCCGCCGGTCGCGTAGGTAAAGAGCGGCCGGTTCTCGCCGCCGAGGAGCTGGTAGACCGGCATCCCGGCGGCCTTTCCCTTCAGGTCCCACAGCGCGATGTCGATGCCGGCGATCGCCGCCATCACCTGCGCCCGCTCGCCGCGCGGGGTCGGCGGCGGGATCGCGGGATCGGCGTCGCTCGCGTGCGGGACCGAGCCGGGGCGCGGGGTCGTCAGCGCGAGCATGCGGTCCCAGACGGCGCTTGTCGCCAACGCGTCCATGCCCTCGATCGCCCCGGCGAGCCGCTTCACCCATCCGCAGATCTGCGGCATCGGCGACCCGTGGATCTCGCCGTACCCGACGAGCCCGTCATCGGTCTTGACCTCGGTCAGGATCACCGACCACGCCCGGCTTTCCTCCTGCGCCGTCCACACCGGCTCGGGCCGCGGAACGGAGATCATGTGCGTGGCGACGGAGGCGATCTTGGTCATGGGGGTTCCTTCTGAATGACGGGTATGAGCGGGCGCGTCACGCGGTCTTCTGCAACGTCAGGCCCAATTCGCGGATCGTCTCTTCTCGCATCAGGAATTTCTGGATCTTGCCGGTCACCGTCATCGGGAATGCGTCGACGAATTTGACGTAGCGCGGGATTTTGTAGTGGGCGATCTGGCCTTGGCAGAAGGCGCGGATCTCTTCGCTCGTCGCCGCTTCGCCGTCGCGCAATTTGACCCAGGCGCAGAGCTCCTCGCCATAGCGCGGGTCAGGAACGCCGATCACCTGGACGTCTTGCACCTTGGGGTGGCGGTAAAGGAATTCCTCGATCTCGCGCGGGTACACGTTCTCGCCGCCGCGGATCACCATGTCCTTGATGCGGCCGACGATGTTGCAATAGCCCTCGTCGTCGATCGTCGCGAGGTCGCCGGTGTGCATCCAGCCGGCCGCGTCGACCGACTCGGCGGTGCGCTCGGGATCGTCCCAATAGCCGAGCATCACGCAATAGCCGCGGGTCAGGAACTCGCCCGGCACGCCTCGGGGCACGACGCGGCCCTCGGTGTCGACGATCTTCGCCTCGACATGAGGCTGGATGCGGCCGACGGTCGAAACACGGCGTTCTAACGGGTCGTCGGTCGACGATTGGAAGCTGACGGGGCTGGTCTCGGTCATGCCGTAGGCGATCGTGATCTGGTCGAGATGCATCGAGGCGACTGCCCGCTTCATGACCTCGATCGGGCAGGGGCTGCCGGCCATGATGCCGGTGCGCAATGACGACAGGTCGAACTTGGCGAAGTCGGGATGGTCCATCTCGGCGATGAACATCGTCGGCACGCCGTGGAGCGCGGTGCACCGCTCGGCCTCGACAGCCTCCAAGGTCGCGAGCGGCTCGAACGCCTCGCTGGGAAACACCATCGCCGCGCCGTGCGTCAGGCTGGCGAGGTTGCCGAGCACCATGCCAAAGCAATGGTACAGCGGCACCGGGATGCACAGCCGGTCGGCCTCGGTGAACTTCATCGCCTCGCCGATGAAGTAGCCGTTGTTGAGGATGTTGTGGTGGGTCAGCGTCGCGCCCTTCGGAAACCCGGTGGTGCCGCTGGTGAACTGGATGTTGATCGGGTCGTCGAATTGCAGGGTCTCGGCGAGCTCGGCGAGACGCTGCCGCTCCGTGTCGCCGCCGCGCCCGGCAACCGCCGAGAACGGGAGCATTCCAGGCTCGGCTTTGGTTCCGACGGCGATAACGAGGCGCAGATCCGGAAGCTTCGCGGCGTGGAGCTCTCCGGGTGCGGCGCCAGCCAGTTCCGGCGCCAGCTCGCGCAGCATCCCGAGATAGTCGCTGGTCTTGAACCGTGACGCGGTGATCAGCGCGGTGCAGCCGGATTTGTTGAGTGCGTATTCGAGTTCGGCGAGGCGGTAGGCCGGGTTGATGTTGACGAGGACGAGCCCGGCCTTGGCCGTGGCGAATTGTGCGAGTACCCATTCGGCATTGTTCGGCGACCAGATGCCAACCCGCTGCCCGGGGTCGAGCCCGAGCGCGAGAAGGCCGGCGGCGACCGCATCGGCCTCTCGCTGCAAGTCGCGATAGGTCCAGCGGATGTTCTGGTGGCGGACGATCAGCGCGTCGCGGTCGGGAAAGCGGGCGACGAGGCGGTCGAAATGAACGCCGATCGTCTCGCCGATCAGCGGCGTATCGCTGGCACCGTGGACATAGCTGGGAAGCGGCATGGCGGGTTCCTCGATGGGCCGCCATCCTAGCCACCTTCCGCCTCGTATTTAATCGTCATTCCCGCAAAAGCGGGAATCGGGGGGCCGAGGCGTCGTTGCCCGCCCTTTGACCCCGTCTGCGCGGGGGTGACGAAGAGGGCGGCTACCTGCTCTCGGGCTTGGGCGTCGTATCCGCGGGCGGGTTGGTCGCGTCGCTGTGCGGGATAATGACTTTCGGGGCCGGTAGGCCGCCGCCGCAGGCCTGCCGGTGCAGCCACTCGGTCGGGCTCATCCCGTCTCGGATCACGTCGCCGTACAGGCGGAACGGCCATGCCACCACGAAAATCGCGTCGTTGACCGCGTCGCTGTTCGGCTTCTCGCAAGGGCCGGTGGCGAAGAAGCCGAGGACCAGCAAGACGATCCCGATCGCCAGGTAAAGCGACACAAAGGCGCGCATCCGCTTTTCCTTCTTGGTTGCGGGGGGTCGCTGCGGCGGTACCGCCGGTTATTCAAGTGGCAGAACACTGTTGTCGCGGAAAACGATCCTTCGCAGGTGCAATTGCGTGGAGACCTGATCGGAAGGCAGGTCGCGCAACTTGACCTGGTCGGGCTGCGCCGGGTTGAGGAAATAGGTGCCGGTGAAGCGCGCCTTGCCGTCGGCGTCGATCGCCGCTTCGCGGATCAGCGGGATCGAATAGATACGCTTGCCGCCGGGGTCCATGAAATCGACATGGCCGTCGAGCAGCTTGATCGGCTTGTCGCAATGGCTCTGCAGCGTGTAGGCGATCTTGTACGATTTGGAGAGGGCGTCCTGCGCGAAGGTTGCCGACCAGCGGGTCAGGCTGACGAGCTCAGTCCCTTGGTTCTGCTCCTTCGCAACAAGGGCTTCGAGATGCGCGACCCGCTGCTCGAGCGCGTCAATGCGGGCTTTCGTGTCATCCTGGGCGAGCGCGGGTGCCGTTACGAGCAGGGTCAGCGCCAGACCGATCCACGCGCTACGCGCGCCCTCACCCGCCTTTCGGGTACCCTCGCCCGCTTGCGGGAGAGGGAGGGGCCCGCGGCGCAGCCGTGGGAGGGTGAGGGCTGGCACTTTAGCGGCGACGTTTAGATCACGCCCTCGTCGCGCAACGCCTTGGCGTCGGCGGCGCCGAGGCCGAGCCAGCTTTGCAGCACCTCGTCGGTGTTGCCGCCGAGCGCGGGCGAGCCCTTGATCTCGACCGATTTGCCGTCGACCCGCACCGGCCAGCTCGCCATCTTGTACTCGCCGTTGTGGTGCTTGACGGTCTGCATAAAGCCGCGCTCCTCAAAGTCCGGCTCGTTTTGCAGCTCCATGGTATCGAACACGGCCCCGGCAGGCACGCCGACCCCGATCAGCTTTTCCATCACGTCGCGCTTGTCGTGCCGGCTGGTCCACTCGCCGATGATGTTTTCGAGCTCGACCGAGTTCTTGACCCGGGCGTCGCCATCCTTGAAGCGCGGGTCCTCGATCAGGTCCTCGCGGCCGATCAGCTTCATCAGACGTGCATAGTGCTCGGGATTGGCCCGGCTCGTCGTGATGTAGAGGTAATCGTTCGGGCCGCCGCCCTTGCATGGGAAGAGCCCGGCCGGCGAGTTGTTGCCGGCGCTCGGCTTGGCGCCGCGCCGCTGTGCCGGCTTGCCTGTGCGGGCCATCGTCGCAAAGCAGGTGCGCATGTAATGGACCATCGCGTCCTGCATCGCGACTTCGAGACGCCGCCCGACGCCGGTGCGGTTGCGCTCGTGGAGGGCGCCGAGGATCGTCGCCGCCATCAGCATGCCGGTGCCGGTGTCGCCAAAGCTCAGCCCCGGCTTCACCGGCGGCTGGTCGGGCCAGCCGGTGACGCTGATCGGGCCGCCCGCGGCCTGTGCGATCATGTCGAAGGCGAGACCCTTCGCGTGCGGGCTGCCGCTCGCGAAGCCCTTGACCTGGCAATAGATGATACGCGGGTTGATCTTCTTGACCTCGTCGTAGGAGAGGCCGAGGCGCTCGATCGTGCCCGGCGCCATGTTCTCGGCGACGATGTCGCCCTGGCGGATCATGTCCTTGACAAGGGCGAGGCCCTTCGGCAACTTCAGGTTGATCGCCAGCGACTTCTTGTTGACGTTGAACTGGTAGAAGTACCAGGGATCGTCGTCGGGCTTGCCGGGGCGGAGGCGCCGGCCGGGATCGCCGCGGCCGGGGTTTTCGATCTTGACCACCTCGGCGCCGAACCAAGCGAGCACCTCGGTGCAGGTCGTGCCGGCCTCGAACTGGGTGAAATCCACGACCTTGACGCCTTCGAGGAATTTGAACTCCTGGGTCATGTCGCTCATCGCCGGCTCCCTCCCGAGAATGTCTTGGCGACAGCGTGCCTCTTATCGACGCCAGCCGCAATGAGTGCTGATATGGCGCGAGCTAAACCCTAGTCGGTTATAAAAGGAGGAAACCATGAAGGTCGTCACGCTGCGCAATATCCCCGACGTTCCGGTCGAGGGCGCCGATCGCATCGAGGGGTGGACGGGTCCGGTTGCCCGCTCGCGCCAGACCATCATCGAGGCCGGCGACTCGCCGAACTACAACTGCAGCGTCGTCAATTTCAGCCAGGGCTGCACGACGGGCTGGCATACCCACACCTGCGACCAGATCCTGGTCGTGACCGCGGGCGCCGGCATGGTCGCGATCGAGGGCGGGACGCCGCAGGAGATCAATGTCGGCGACGTCGTGCACATCAAGGCCGGCGAGCGCCACTGGCACGGCGCCAGAGCCGACTCGACGATGGGTCACATCACGATCACCGCCGTCGGCGGCACGGCGAAGTGGGGGTGATCCTCCTCTAATTCCCTCTCCCGCACTGCGGGAGAGGGAATATTCCTAGCCGACCATCTTCCAATTCGCGAGGTCGAAGCGGTCACCCGCGGCCAGGCGGTAGTATGGTTGGCCGTCGTGGTCGCTTCCGTCGGTGATGAAGATGTGCCCGCTGCCGACGACGCGCATCTCGTCGCCCTGAACCGTCGCGCCGGTGCCCTCGTCGAGGCCGATGCCGAGAAGCTCGGGGTGGGCGGCGATCACCGGGGCGAGGTCGCGCTCGCGGTTGCGGGCGCTGACGTGCTGGTCGATCGTGACGTTGGTCAGATACCCGAACCCGCTTTCGTATTCCGGCCACATCATGATCGAGGCGTCGTCCGACGGGTGCCCGCGGATGAGGTAGGAGCCCATGATCGTCGCCCCGGCCGAGACGCCGACCAGCGTACCGCCACGCGCCAGCACGCCGCGCAGGTCGCGCTCGGTACCGGTGCCGGCATAGGAGTCGACGAGGCGGAACTGCCTCCCGCCAAAGATGAACACCGCCGTCGCCGTGCGCAACGGTTCGGCGAAGGCCGCGGTGTCGGCCTCGGCGCGATCGCGCGTGTGGAGGATCGACACCTTGTCGGCCGCCCGGGCGATAAACCCGAGCGGCTTCAGCGTCGGGATCACCTCATCGGTCTCGGCGGTCGTGATAAAGACCCATTCCGACCGTCCGTCCGGGCCGCGGCCCAGGCGGACGATCTCCTCTTGCAGCTCCGGCGGGAACCGCCCGCCGCCGATCAGCAGCAGCGTGCCGGTCGTCGGCCCCGCCGATCCCGCCATGCTACTCCGCCGCCGCCGTGGCCGGCACCAGCGCGTATCGGTCCATTCCGAGTTCGATGGCCTCGTCCCAGCCCTTCTGGCGGACATCGAACTGCACTTCGTCCGGGCCGAGATATTTGAGGTTGAGCGCCCCGCCGCTGGCAGCCCGCATCGGGGTCGCGTCGCGGTCCTCGTCGCCATGCATTTCCATCGGCACCGGCTTGACGCTGCCGGCCTTCAGGGCCTTGGCGGTCGCGTCGAGGTCGTCGACCTGGAAGCCGATATGGTGGATGCCGCGCAGGTCCGAGGTTTGGCCTACACCGAGCTTGGGCGCGTCGGCGTCGCCGTATTTGAGGATCGCGAAATAGATATAGCCGTCGCTGAGCCAGACGCCCTTCTCGCCGGTGCTGCTCGGGCGGCGGTAAAGCTCGGTCAGCCCGAAATGCTGCTTGTAGAACTCCGCGGTCGCGACGGGATCGTCGGTGACGAGCGCGATATGCTTGATGCGAGCCATGCGTCCCTCCTTCGGATGATGCCGCGCTACTCTAGCACCATTCGTCTTCGGATTTGGGAGGGGGGTCGCTTTCGGGGTCGTGGGCCGTGACGAGGATCGCGCCGTGCTGCGTGCCGAAATCGAGCCGGGTCCCCGCGACGAGCCGGATCGTCTGAGCGGGCTCGACATCGCGCACCGAGCCATCGGGGAGCACCGCTTCCCAGGTCGCCGAAGACAGGTTGCGCAGGACGAAGAGGCCCGGTTCCGTCGGATGTCGGCGGACTTCGCCGACGGTTCCGTCCGGTGCCCGCCCCTTCAGCGACGGGATGTCGGCGATCGTGACGACCGCCTCCTCGGCGAGCCGCGTGCGGATGGCGCCGATCTGCAGCCACAGGTCGCCGACCGGCGCGGGCATCGCCGGCAGCGGGTCGACCTCGGGCGCGCGATAGGGCTCCATCGAGCCGTAAGGCCACAGAAACTCGCGCTCCGGCGACACCTCGCGGCCCTTGAGGATCATCGAGGCCAGCACGACGAAGGCCAGGACGGCAACGGCCACCTCGTGAAGCGGGCTCATGATGCTCAACGGCCCGCCGTAGAATCGCATCGCATCCCACAGGTCGTGCAGCGCGTTGGCGATGACGAAGCCGATGACGAGCGCCAGGACCACCCTTTTCCGGTTGTGGCCGTGCAGCGCCGCGAGACCGACGAAATAGCCGAAGGCGCCGGCATAGGCGATGTGGCCGAACCCGTTGGTGAGCATCCGCGGCGCCCCGATGAGCGCGCCGAAATGCGGAACGTAGACGAACATCGTCTCGAGAAACGCGAACCCGGTTGCCGACGCCGCGGCGAGCAGAATGCCGTCGAGCGGCTCGCGCAGCCCGTATTTGCGCTGGCGAGCATGTGGCAATTTCCAGGTGGCGAGCAGCACCAGGCCGAGCGGCAGCGCTTTGACCGTCTCCTCGATGAGGCCCGGCGCGGCAAAGAGCGGCAGCACCGATTCCGCCCTGTCGATCGCGGTCAAGAGGAGCGCGTCGAGCCCGAACGCCAGCGCCGCGACCAGCAGCACATAGAAGAACGGCTGCTTCTGCCCGCAGGCGAGATGGACAAGGTAAAGCGTGCCGAGCGAGATGAAGGCTGCGAGAGCCCAGAAAAACCCGGCCTCTTCCTTGAGCCCGGCCAGCGCCAGCAGAACCACGACAAAGACCGCCAGGATCACCCCGGGCCACAGATAGGCCCGCCTGCGCAGGTCGCTGAACGGCAGCAGGAACGGCAGCATCTCGGTGCGCGAGATCTCGTTGGCCGTGGCCGCATTGGCGTCCGGGGGGAGCGAGGTCATCGCGACAGATTCTGCCCAATTTCCGCGGTCGGGCTTGCCAGATACGGCCGCCTACCTATGCTACCGGCGCGGTGCCGGGGTGGCAATCGCAATACCCTGTAATCATTGACGGCACATTACGCCGGGGATGAGCCCGCGCCAATGAGGCCCCCGCCGCTCGCGCTCCTCGCCACGGTCACGGCGATCGGCTTTGCCGCGCTCCACATGGTCGTGCCGGTTTTACCGCTGCTCGCGACGGTGTTCGGCCGCGGCGCGACCGAGGCGCAGCTCGTCCTGACCCTCTATTTCATCGGCATCGCGACCGGGCAGCTCGCGTATGGGCCGCTGTCCGACCGGTTCGGACGGCGGCCGGTGCTGCTGTGCGGGCTCGGACTCTTTCTCGGCGGGACCGTGCTGTGCGCCGTGGCGTGGTCGTTGCCGGTGCTGATCTGCGCCCGGGTGATCCAGGCGCTGGGCGGCTGCTCCGGGTTGGTGCTGAGCCGGGCGATCATTCGCGACGTTTACGATCGTGACGCCTCGGCGCTCGCGATCGCGCTCGTGATGATGGCGATGACGCTGGTGCCGGCGCTGTGCCCGGCGGTCGGGGCCTATGTGACCGAGTGGTTCGGGTGGCGCGCGATTTTCGTGCTGCTCGGATTGCTCGGCGGAACCGCGCTGGTGTTGAGCGCGGTGCTGCTGCGGGAGACGCACTCGGAGGCGATTCCGCTCGATCTCGGCGGGCTCACCGTGTCGCATCTGACCCTGGCGCGCTCGAGCGCCTTCTGCTTTTTCGCGCTGTCGAGCGCCTGCTCGAGCGCGTCGTGGTTCGTCTTTATCGCCAGCGCGCCGTACCTGCTCCAGGTGGGGTTCCATCAGGGGCCGGGCACCTATGGCGCGATGATCCTGGTGCCGATGGCGGCTTATATGGTGGGCAACGGCGCCGCGGCTCGGCTCGGCCGGCGCTTTCATAGCCGCAGTCTGTTTGTCGCCGGCCTCCTGGTTTCCGTCGGGTCGGGCATCCTGATGGCGCTGTGGTGCGCCGCGGCGCCCAACCCGTGGGCCCTCTTCATTCCGATGGCGCTGAGCTCGATCGGAAATGGACTGAGCCAGCCCGGTGCCTTGGCCTCGGGGCTCAGCGTTTTTCCGCGCATCGCCGGCACCGCCTCGGGGGTGATGGGGTTCTCGCAAATGGCCGTGTCGGCGCTTGGCACGCTTGCGCTGGCGCCGTTTCCGCGCGACAGCGTGGCGGCGGTGGTCGGCGTGGTCTTTGCGGCGCAGCTCCTCGCGCTCGCGTCCGGCGTTGCCGCGCTGCGCCGTCCCGGCGGGTCGCTGCAGGTCGTGGCGGAGACGGGCGGAGATTGCTAAGAGTCGGGCCGGAACAATTCTGCCGGGGAGGGATGCGATGATCGACGAAACCCATGACGCCAAGCGCCAAAGCTGGGTCGCCTCGGCCAACGGGCACAGCGAGTTTCCGTTGCAGAACCTGCCGCTCGGCGTGTTCAACCCGCCCGGCGTGACCGCACCCAACGCCCGTGCCCGCGGCGGCATCGCGATCGGCGACATGATCTTCGATATTGCCGGGGCGCATGAGGCGGGGCTCTTTTCCGGCGAGGCGGCCGGCGCGGCCGAGGCGGCATCGGGCGCGACGCTCAACCCGCTGATGGCGCTCGCGCCGAGCTATCGACGAGCGCTGCGCCGCCGGGTGTTCGACTTGCTTGCCGCGGATGGCAAGGATGCGGAGAAGGCGAAGCCGTTCGTCTACGACGCGCGGTCCTGCACGGTTCGTCTGCCCGCCGCGATCGGCAATTTCACCGATTTCTTCGCCGGCATCCATCACGCGGCCAATGGCGGCCGCCGGCGCGACCCGAACAACCCCCTGAGCCCCAACTACAAATATGTACCGGTTGCCTATCACAGCCGCGCGTCGTCGGTGCGGCCGTCGGGAGTGCCGGTGCGGCGGCCGAACGGCCAGCGCAAATTGCCCGAGGAAAACGCGCCGAGCTTCGGCCCGTGCCGCAAGCTTGATTACGAGCTCGAGCTGGCGATCTGGGTCGGGCCCGGCAACCGCCAGGGCGAACCGATTCCGATCGCCGAGGCGGCGCAGCACATCATCGGGCTCGGCCTCGTCAACGACTGGTCGGCGCGCGACATCCAGCAATGGGAATCCGCGCCGCTCGGGCCTTTCCTGGGCAAGAGCTTCGGTTCGACCGTGTCGCCGTGGATCGTCACCGCCGAGGCGCTGGAACCGTTCCGCGTCGCCCAGCCGCCGCGCCCGGCGGGCGACCCGGTGCCGCTGCCGCACCTCCTCGACGATTCCGATCAGAAATCCGGCGCCTACGACATCGCGCTCGAAGCCTTCATCCTGACGGCGTCGATGCGCGAAAAGGGCCAGGCACCCCACCGCGTCTCCCACAGCAACACGACCGATCTCTACTGGACGCTCGCGCAGCTCGTCGCGCACCACACGAGCGGCGGCTGCAACCTCGTGCCCGGCGACCTTTTCGGAACCGGCACGATCTCCGGCCCGACCCCGGAGGGCTGGGGCAGCCTCAGCGAGCAGAGCCAGGACGGCTCGCGCACAATGACGCTATCGTCCGGCGAAACGCGCAGCTTCCTCGAAGACGGCGACGAAGCCATCTTCCGCGCCCACTGCCGCCGCGACGGGTTCGCTTCGATCGGCTTCGGGGAGTGCCGGGGGCGAGTGATCTGACGCGTACTGTCATTGCGAGGAGCGCAGCGGCGCGGCCATCTCGATGGGAAGAACCTCCTCCGGCCCGAGATTGCTCCGCTGCGCCCGCGTCGCGCTCAACACGGCGACCTGTTGGTTGGCGCTGCGCAGCAATAAGATCGTCGATCGGCGCGACGGGTTCGGGGCGCTCCTGCGCGACCATTAAGCGGCATTCTCGCTAACAGCTTCGCGGATTAAGGGTTCGTCAATCCGGGTTGGTTTCAATCCCCGGGCACTACCCCCGGATGGGAATGGAACGGCGTGACATCACTTGCTGACTGGCGGCCGCCGGCGGCTCAGCGGCGCGACGGGGCCTGGTCGAGCATCCGCCCGGTGACCTTGCTGATCGCGTCGGGGATCGTGCTCATCGCGGGCATTCTGATGCTGACGGGCTTTGTCGCAGGGCACTTGCGGGAGCAGGCTCTGAACGCGACCCAGGCAGAGATGGCGCGGCTCAATGGCGTCGTCGCCGCCTCGACCGACCGGACCTTCACGACGGCCGATACCGTCCTCAAATTCGCATCGGAGCGGCTGCGCCGGGCCCCCGCCGGCGATGCCCCTGCGTTTGCCGATGGGGCGATGGTCCCGGGGGCCGGGTCGGCGCTCGAGAGCGCGCTTGGCCCGGCCTCGCCGTTTGTGGCGATCGCGGCGGTCGGCCGTGATGGCGCAGCGATTACGTCCGCCGGCTGGTGGCCGTCGGAGGCGGCCGATCTTGCCGGGCGCGATTTCATGGCCCGGCTCGCGGCTCAGCCGCAACTCGAGGCCTGGGTCGGCTCGCCCTTTATCGATCATCGCAACGGCAGTGCGGTCATTCCCTATGCGCGGCGGGTCAGCGGCAGCGCCGGACAGATGCTCGGCTATGTCGTCGGCCTGTTGCCGCAGAGCGATTTCGACGCCTTTTTCGGCAGGGTTCCGCTCGGCGCGGGCAGTTCGGTCGCGCTGCTGCGGCGGGATGGCGTTGCGCTCGCGACTTACCCGGCGTCGGGGATCCCGGCCGGATCGCTCGAAACGAGCCACGAATTGTCCGGCTTTCCGCTCAAGGTCGTGATCGGCCAGACCGGCGGGGCCGCGCTCGGCGATTGGTCGCGCCAGGCGATGCTACTGGGTGCGCTGGCAATGGTCGGCGCGCTCGGCGTCGCGCTGATGGTCGTGATGATCGCCCGCCAGTTCCGCATCCATGCCCGGCTCGCGGCGGTCCAGGCCGAGAAGATCGAGGTCGAGCACGCCCGCCTCGTCACCGAGGCCGAGCTCTTGAAAAAGGAGCGCCTGTCGGTGCTCGGCCAGCTCACCGCGACGGTCGCCCACGAATTGCGCAACCCGCTGAGTGCCATCCGCAACACGCTTTTCAGCGTCAAGGAGATGGCGAACGGCGCCGGGCTCAAGCTCGACCGGCCGATCAGCCGGATGGAGCGCAGCATCGAGCGCTGCAACCGCATCATCGGCGATCTCCTCGAATATGCCCGCCAGCGCGAACTGCGCCGGGCGTCGGTCGACATCGAGACCTGGCTGCACGAGGTGCTGACCGATCAGCAGGTGCCGGCCGGGATCACCCTGAGTGAGGAGTTCCGCGCGCCGGCAGAGTCGATCGCGATCGATGCCGACCGCGTCCGCCGTGTCGTCATCAACCTGATCGACAATGCGGCGCAAGCCTTGAACGAGCTGCCGGCCGATAGCGGCGAGCGGCGGATCACGGTGGGGACCAGCGCGGATGGCGACGGGGTTGCGGTTCGGGTCACGGATACCGGCCCCGGAATCTCGCCGGACAACCTGACGCGGATCTTCGAACCGCTGTTCAGCACCAAGAGTTTTGGCACCGGCCTCGGGCTTGCCACGGTCAAGCAGATCGTCGGCCAGCACGGGGGAACGATCGACGTCGACAGCACGGTCGGGCAGGGCACCTGCTTTACGATCCGGCTGCCGCGCGTGGTGGCAGTGAAGGCAGCAGCATGAAACAGCGCGTACTGATCGTCGACGACGATGTCGACCACGCCGAAAGCCTGGCCGATGTGCTCGAAATGCGGGGGCATCCGGTCGAGCTCGCCCATAGCGGCGAGCATGCGATCGAGTGCTTTCGCGGCGGCGCGTTCGATCTCGTGCTGCTCGATGTCAAGCTGCCGGGCATCAACGGGGTCGAGACCTTTTTCGAGTTGAAAAAGATCCGTCCGGCCGCCCAGGTCATGATGATGACCGGGTTCAGCCTCGAACAGCTGATCGCCCAGGCAATCGAAAACGGCGCGCTCGGCGTTTTGTACAAACCGTTTGCCGCGACCGACCTGTTGTCGACGCTGGGCCGGGTGGCGCCGCGCGGGCGGGTGCTGGTCGCCGACGACGATCCGGATTTTGTCGACAGCATCACGCCGATCCTCGCCGCCGCCGATTTCGATCTGTGCCTTGCCGCGAACGGGCGCCGGGCGCTCGCCGAGATCGACAAAGGCATGCCGGACTGCCTGATCCTCGATCTGGGGCTGGCGGTGCTGGCCGGCCCGGAAGCGATGGCGCGGCTGCTCGATGTCTGCCGCCAGGTGCCGACGATCCTGGTGACCGGGGGCTATTCCGAAGATGTCGCCGAAAGCGTCGCCGGGTTCGGCCTGCGCGCGCACGGCCTGTTGCAGAAGCCGTTCGATCCCGGCGCCTTGTTGAAGGCCGTCGGGGCGGCGGTGGTGCCGGCGGGCTGAGGCGGGCAAGCAGGCTGATGAGAAGGGCGATCCCCTTGCGACGTTCCATCCTGATCATCGACGACGATGCCGATTTTGCCGAGTCGCTCGCCGAGCTGATCGAGCCGCGGGGCTATCACGTCGTCATCGCCGCGCATGCTGATGAGGCGCTGGCGATGGTCGACCGCACGGACCCCCGCTTTACCGACGCGCCGGTCGTGTTCGTCGATGTGCGGCTCGGGGTGACCTCGGGGGTCGATGTACTGGCGCGGCTCCGCGCCGAGCGGCCGGACCTGATCTGCGTCGTGATGACCGCAGAGCTCGACACGCAGACCGCGATCGCCGCCTTGCGCCGCGGCGCCTACGATTATTTCGACAAATCCTGCGATCCGGGCACGCTGTTGGCGGTGCTCGACCGCTGCTTCGACCTCGTCAAATTGCAGCACGAGCGCCAGGCCGCCTATGACGCGCTGCGCCTCGCCAAGGAAGAGGCCGAGGCGGCGAGCCGGGCGAAATCGGGTTTTCTCGCGACCGTCAGCCACGAGCTGCGGACGCCGCTCAACGCGATCATCGGGTTCTCCGAGATGATGCTGCGCGAGGTGCTGGGCGCGCTCGGGAACGAGCAATACCGCACCTATGTCGCCGACATCCACGCCAGCGGCTCGCACCTCTTGCAGATCATCAACGACATCCTCGACCTATCGAAAGCCGAGTCGGGCAAGCTCGAGCTTTACGAGGACGTCTTCGACCTGCGCGACATGATCCGCGCGGTCGCTCAGCTCACCAGCACCCGCATCCGCGATGCCGGTCTTTCCAATGCGACGCACCTGCCGGCCGACTTGCCGCTGCTGCGCGCCGACGAGCGCAAGACCAAGCAGGTGCTGCTCAACCTCGTGACCAACGCGGCCAAGTTTACGCCGCGCGGCGGGCATATCGAGATCGTCGGCGAATACAGCGACGAGGAGGGGGTGTCGCTGACCATCGTCGACACCGGGATCGGCATCGCGCCCGACGATATCAGCCGCGTGCTCGAACCGTTCGTCCAGGTCGATTCGTCGCTGAGCCGCCAGCATCAAGGGACCGGGCTTGGGCTACCGCTCGTGAAGGCGATCATGGAATTGCACGGCGGCTCGCTTCTGCTCGACAGCACGGCCGGGGTCGGCACCCGCGTCAAGATCAACTTCCCGGCCGAGCGGGCGGTGTTCGACCCGATGCGCCACCCGCGCGACGCGGCCTGACGCCCCACCGTTCCGGCCAGCTCGGATAGCCGCCGAGCGGCTCGGCGGCGACGACCCCGCGCATGATCGCGCGGGCGAGGCAATCCGCCGCCGCGCTGCCGAGGCGCGACAGGCGGTAGGGGCCGATCGGCTCACCGGTCCCGGTCGAGAGCACGAACACCGTGTCGCCGTCGAACGGCGTGTGTGCCGGCCGGATCGCTCGCGCCAAACCGTCCTGTGCCATCACGGCGAGCCGCCGGCAGCCATTCTTGTCGAGCGGCAAGTCCGTGGCGACGACGGCGACCGTCGTGTTGGTCAGCGTCGCCCACGGACCGCAGGCGGAGAAATCCTCCGAATCGAGCGGGGTGTCGGGCGCGGGCGGCTGCGGCGGGATTTCGCCAGCCAAAGCGTATTCCGCGGCCCACAGACGGCCGTTGTCCGGCCGAACGACCGAGCCGGCGCAGTTGACGATGGCGATCGCCCCGACCGCGCCGCCTTCACTTAGCGTGAGCGAGGCGCTGCCGACCCCGCCTTTAAGTTGGCCCGCCTTGGCTCCAAGCCCGGCCCCGGCGTTGCCGAGTGCGAATTCCCGGCCCGCGTGAGACGCCGCGAGCCACCCGAGCCGGCGATAGGGATGCCCATGCGTCCACGCCCGGCGTCCGGGGAAAGCGAGGTCGAAGACGATCGCCGCCGGCACGATCGGCACGCGCGCGTCGCGCACCTGAAACCCGCGCCCCGCTTCCGCGAGAAACTCCATGGCGCCGCCCGCCGCGTCTAAACCAAAGGCAGAGCCGCCCGAGAGCACAATGGCATCGGCCCGCTCGACCAGGGTGCCGGGGCCGAGGAGTTCGGTCTCGCGGCTGCCGGGTGCGCCGCCGCGCACATCGACGGCGGCGATCGCCGGCGCCTCGGCGAGCACGACGGTCGTGCCGGTGATCGCGGCGCGATCCTCGGCCTGGCCGACAAGGATGCCCGGCACGTCGGTGATCAGGTTGCGTGGGCCCGGTGCGGCCATGTCTTTCCCCCGGGATGGCAGGTAGTTTATGCCCGAGAAACAAGTTACGGGGAGGCGACGATGACGACCACCGTGATCCGCAACGCCGCCTGGGTCGCCGCCTGGGATGCGAGGGCGGGGCGGCATACCTATCGCTGCGGCGTCGACCTCGCCTTTACCGACGACCGCATCACGCATCTCGGCCCCGGCTATGTTGGCGCGGCGGATCGGGTCATCGACGGGACCAAGCTGTTCGCGATCCCCGGTCTCATCGATATTCATTCGCATCCGCACCACGAGCCGCTCTATCGCGGGGTGCGCGAGGAGCACGGGCTGCCCGGGATGCATATGACCGGGCTTTACGAGCGCAGCCAGGCCTTTGCGGCGCCGGACATCGAGGCCCGGGCGACGAGCGCCGAATTCGCCTTCTGCGAGCTGTTGTCGTGCGGCGTCACGTCGCTCGTCGACATCTCGGCGCCATGGGATGGCTGGGTAGAGCTTTTCGCCAAAAGCGGGATGCGCGGCTTTCTCGCGCCGGGCTATGCCCAGGCCCGCTGGTTTCTCGAAGACGACCACGAATTGTACTTCGACTGGGACGAGGCGCGCGGCCGGGCCCAGTTCCAGACCGCGATCGGGTTTCTCGACACCGCCGTGAACCACCCCTGCGGACGCCTCTCCGGCGTCGTCTCGCCGATGCAGATCGACACGTGCACCGCCGACCTCCTCCGCGACAGCGCCGACCTTGCCCGCGAGCGCAAGCTGCCGCTGACCGTGCATGTCTCGCAAAGCGTCAGCGAGGTCCGCGAAATGATCCGCCGCCACGGCAAGACACCGATCCAATGGGCGCATGCGCTCGGGATTCTGGGGCCGGGCGCGATCCTCGGCCACGGGCTGTTTCTCGATACCCATTCGTGGGTGCGGCACTGGACCAAGACCGACCTCTCGATCCTCGCCGACAGCGGCTGCGCGGTCGCGCATTGCCCGACCCCGTTCGCGCGCTATGGCCAGACGATGGAGAGTTTCGGCGACTACCTGCGCGCCGGCGTGACGATGGGCCTCGGCACTGATTGCGCCCCGCACAACCTGATCGAGGAAATGCGCAAGGCCGCTGTGCTCGCCCGCATCGCCGCGCGCGATATCAACACGGTCTCGACCGCTGACCTCTTCCACGCCGCGACGGTCGGAGGCGCGACGGCGCTGATGCGCGACGATATCGGCCGCCTCGCCCCCGGGATGAAGGCCGACCTCGTGCTGGTCGATCTTGACTGCCCGCAGATGCAGCCGGGCCGAGACCCGCTGCGGAGCTTTGTCTACCATGCCGCCGACCGCGCCGTGCGCGACGTCTTTGTCGACGGGCAACAGGTCGTCGCCGACCGCAAGGTTCTGACGCTCGACCGGGAAGGCGCCGGCGCCAGGCTGCGGGAGGCGCAGGAGCGGATGGAGTCCGCCGTTCCCCAGCGTGATTACTTGCGCCGCCGGCACGACGAGATCGTGCCCCTCAGCCTCCCGGTGGCGTGATGCAAGGGACCACGGACGTCTCGCCCGCTCCTCGGGATGAGGCGGGCGGGACGTCCGCCGCCCTGATCCGCCGCCGCGCGCTCAAAAAGGTGGCGTGGCGGTTTTTGCCGATCCTGACGCTGGCCTACGTGCTGAACTATCTCGACCGCACGAGCGTCGGCTTCGCGGCGCTGACGATGAACAAGGATCTCGGGCTCAGCGCGTACCAGTTCGGCTGGGGTGCGGGGCTCCTGTTCGCCAGCTATGCCCTCTGCGAGATCCCGAGCAACCTCGTTCTCTATCGCGTCGGCGCGCGGCGCTGGATCGCGCTGATCATGATCAGCTGGGGCATCGTCGCGGCGGCGAACGCCTTTGTCGTCGGGCCGCAGAGTTTCTACATCGTCCGCCTGCTGCTGGGCGCGGCCGAGGCCGGGTTCTTCCCCGGCGTCACGTTCTTTCTCGCCGCCTGGTTTCCGGCGCAATACCGCGGTCGCATCCTGGCTTGGTTTCTCGTCGGCATCCCGGTGTCGTCGCTGATCGGCGGGCCGATCTCCGGCTTGCTCTTACAGATGCACGGGTTCTGGGGGCTTGCCGGGTGGCAGTGGATGTTCCTGATCGAGGGGCTGCCGGCCAGCGTCATCGGGCTCTTCATCTACGCGCTGCTGTCCGACCGGCCGGAGGAGGCGCGGTGGCTCGACCCTGACGAGCGCACGGCGATCATGGCGATGCTGGCAGAGGAACGGCGCGATCGGGCGCGGCATTCGCTGCTTGAGGCGGTCGGCGATGTCCGGGTGCTGGTGCTGACCGTGATCCAGTTCGCCTACACGCTCGGCTCCTACGGCGTCGGCATCTGGCTGCCGCAGATTTTGAAGACGCACGGGCTTTCGAACCTCGCGGTGGGGTTCTGGTCGGCGGTGCCGTACCTGTTCGCGAGCGTCGCGATGCTGGTGTGGGCCACCTATGTCGACCATGCCGGCCGCCGCATCCTCAACCTAACGCTGGGGTTCCTCTTGGCGACGGTCGGGTTGTTCGTCTCGGTCGGTTGGACGGATCTCGCGCCGGCGCTGATCGGTCTCACGATTGCGCTCGTCGGCGTAACCTCGGCCCGGGCGATCTTCTGGACTGTGCCGACGAGCTTCCTGGCCGGGGAGGGCGCGGCCGGCGGGCTCGCCTTCATCACGACGTTCGGCTCGCTCGGAGGGTTTGTCGGGCCGTTCATGATCGGGTGGATCAAGCAGGCGACCGGCTCGTTCATGCTCGGCCTTGCCGCGATGGGCGCGATCCTCCTGGCGACGACGGCGCTGTCGGCGTCGCTGCGCTTGGTGATGCGGGCGGAGTAGGGCGCGCGCTACTCCTTCATTGCGGTCAGGTCGGGGTGCAGCACGCTGACCACGTCGCGGATGCCGTCATTAGGCGTGATCATCGGTGGCGGCGAGGCGGGGCGAGTGGCAACCGGCGTGCGGGGGCGGTAGCATTCAGACCCGGCGACGGGAGAGATCGGGAGCGGCGATGACCGGCGGATACGATGTCGTCTACCTGGTGCTGAGCGGCACGACGACGGCCGCCCGCTGCCCGGAAATATTGCGCGGGCTCGTCGGCCTCGGTTTCCCGACCGTGATCGCCTTGCCCACGCCGAACGCATCGCGTGTCCTTGCCCGGCGCGACATGGCCGTGATCGAGGGCGTAACCGTCGTCGAATCCTATTTCGACACGGCGATCCTGCCGCGCCCGCCGCACGGGGTGGTGCTGTTCGCGCCGTGCAGCTTCAACTCGTTGAACAAGCTGGCGCACGGCATCGCCGACACTCTCGCGCTATCGGTCGCCGCCGAGGCGATCGGGCGCGACACACCGATCATCGTGGCGCCGTCGCTGAACGCCCCCCTGCTTGCCCACCCGCAGGCGCAAGCGTCGCTGAAGCTCCTGCCGCAATGGGGTGTCACCATCGTGCCGCCGGCCGACGATGGCGGCGGCCCGCGCCTCGCCCCGACCGAGCGGCTGCTCGATGCGGTCCGGCCTTACGCGCCCGGGGGTTCGCCGCCGAACTGAGCGGCGGCGTTGCCGCCCATCATCCGCCATTCCGGGTTCCACAGCCCTGCCGTCGCATGCGCCGCCACGGTCAGCCCGGGCTGCTCGATCGCCCCCCACAGCGGCTCGTAGCAGGTGTGGTTCAGGTAGTGCCCTTCGAGGAACATCGGAGGGATGAAGACGGCGCGGAAGCGCGTGAACGTCGCGAAGTCTTTGCTCATCGGCGCAAAGCGTTGGACCGGCATCGGCGCCTCCCTCGACAGAGCGCCGACGAGCTTGCACGCCTTAGCTAGAGCCGCCCGACGATCCCCTTGATCTCGCCGAGCACGCCGCCGCCGAAGGCGCGGACGAGGCCGAAGAGGGCTTCGGTGCGGGCGCCGAGGCGGGGGCGGACGAGGGCATCGAACTTCGCCGCCATGTCGTCCCAGCCCATCGCGTTGCCGGGGTGGCCCCTGCCGATCGGGATGTGGCGGAAATCGGTGCGGCCGTCGGCGTATTCGAGCGCGACGCGCGCCTCGGTGTAGCCGACCGTCGGGTCGGGGATCACCTCTACCTTGGCGGCGGTGGCAAGAACCGCCGGATCGGCGCGCCAGGGCTCGGCGAAGTCGGCTGCCGACAGGGTGTGGCCGTGAAGGCCGAGGGCGAGGCAGTACTTGATGTCGAACTTGCCTTCGAGCCCGGTCGAGGGCGCGCCGCTGCGGCGGCCGGTGACCTGGTCGGCAAGGAGTGCGATCTCGGCCTTGACCATGCGCAGGCCATTGAGCCCCGCGGCCCCGGGCGCCATCTCGCGCGCGGCGTCGACCGCGGGATGGGTCAGGTGGCAGGCGGCGTAGGGCTTGAAGCTGTTGTTGAGGATCTCCCATCCGGTGAAGTCGCTGGGCGCGAGGCGGCCCGAACCGTCCTGCACCAGCACGTTGTCGAGCCCGCCGCCCGGCTCCAGCACACCGGTCGCGGCGACCATCCCGGCCTTGGCGAGCTGTGCCGCGATGACCCCATCCATCGCCGCCTTCCCGGCATGAAACGGCTTTGCCATCGTGCCGAACGACGCGGTGAGGCCGCCCGCCTGCGTCGCCGCGGCGCCGAGCGCGTGCAGCGCGCGTTCCTCATCGAGCCGCAGCAGCGCCGCGGCTGCGGCGCAAGCGCCGAGCCGGCCGAAAACGCCGGTCCCGTGCCAGCCATGCGCGGTCACCACCTCGCCGAGCCCTAGCCCCAGCCGGCTCGCCGTCTCGAACCCGGCGACATAGGCGCGGAGCATCGCCGTCTCGTCGGCGCCGAACTCCTCGCCGAGCGCCAGGGTCGCGGCCCAAACGGGGGCGCTCGTGTGGGTCACCGCGCCGATATGCGTGTCGTCGAAATCGAGGCAGTGCGCGAGCGTGCCGTTGGCGAGCGCGGCGAAGGGCGCCGCCGCGGTGCCGCCGTAGAGCACCGTAGCCGGCCCGGTGCTCTTCCACCCCGCCGCGGTCTCGCGCACCACCCGCCCGGCTGGCTCGTCGCCGGCGCCGATCGCGCAGCCGAGCCAGTCGGCCAGGCACAGCCGCGCTCGATCCTCGATCTCGGCCGGCAGGTTGCGCCCCGGCGCAGCCGCGACATAGGCGGCGACCCGGGCCCCATTCCCCGATGCTGCGCGTGCCATGCATCTTCCTCCGCCGGTGCTGGAACGAATCGCTAACTCGCTATTTAGGCGAATTTTCACTTTTCCGAAAGTGTGCATCCTCGACACCAAGATATCGACAACCGCACCCATCGCCCTACTAGAATTTCATCTGGCTTGGGAGAACGAATCGGCACTACGCGGCGAGCGCGATGTGCTCTTTCGCGAAGCGCTGGACCATGCGGCGGTTGAACTCGCGCTGGACCGGGAGCTTGCCGGAAACCGTGCATGGGATCTTGCCTGCGATGGTTACGGCGGTCGCGGTGACGGCGTCGACGCCGTAAAGGTCGAGGTCGCCGAGGATCATCGGCGCGAACGCCGCGTCCTTGCGCAGTTCGGCGCCAATCTCGGTGAGGGCGGCGGAAACGTGGTCGAGGTCCTGGTCGGGGGCGACCGTCACGGCGACCGTCGCGTTGCCGATGCCGCGATTGGTGTTGGTGATCGTCGCGATCGAGCTGAATGGGATGATGTGTAGGGCTCCGTCGGCCGCGCGCAGCCGCAAGGTGCGGATCGACAGATCCTCGACCTTGCCAGTGAGCCCGGCGACGGTGACGCCGTCGCCGACCTGGATCGTGTTTTCGATCAGGATGAACATCCCCGTGATGATGTCGTGGACGAGCGTCTGCGACCCGAACCCGACGGCGACGCCGACGATGCCGGCCCCGGCGAGCAGCGGGGCGATGTTGACGCCGATCTCGCTCAGCGCCGTCGCGCCGATGATGATGACGATCATGATGAGGATCGCGGTGCGCACGACCGGCAGCAAGGTGCGCAGCCGCGCCGAGCGGGCCGGCTCGTAATCGTGGAGGCGGTCGATCTCGCGGTCGAGCGCGGCGTTGACGCTTTCCCACACGACGATCGCGAAGCCCGCGGCGAGCGCGATCGTGATGAGGGCCGAGACGAGATGCTGGCCGACATGCCCCGGCTCGAACCAGGCGAGCGAGTGGACGCCCCATAGCTGCAACAGGATCACCGCCGCAAAGGCCGTGATCACCGAGATGACGACGATCCGGATGATGCGGTTGTAATGGGCGACGCGGGCCGTGAGCCCGGCGGACGCCGCGTCCTGCGGGCTCACGGCCCGCGGCAGGGCGCGGGTCAGGGCGCCGAGCGCAACGATCGCCAATAGCCGGGCCCCGACCAGCACGGCGACGGTGCCGAGGAGGAAGTCGAGCGTATCGAGCCGGTGCTCAACCCCGCCGACCGCGACGAGCCACGCCGTGACGATCGCGGCGATCGCGAGGTAATGCCATGTTTCGGCGAACCAGCGCCGCCACTCGGCGATCCGCTTGGTGCCGCCGTCGGTGCCGCGGATCCGCGCCGCGCCGGCCTTGCGGCAATGGATGACGACGATGCCGAGCATGATCGCCGCGACGAGCCCGGTCAGCCGGATCACCGCGTCATGCGTTCGCGTCGGCAATCCGAGCAGCAGCAGGATCTCGGCGAGGGCGCTGCCGAAGACGGCGACAAAGGTGATGCGCCGGAACCATCGCATGATCGAGAGGGCCCCGGCATCGTCGAGCGGCACGAGGCGCAGCGGCGGCAGGTAGGGCGCGAAAAGCATGTGCGCGACGCACACGATCGCCCAGCCCATGACATAGGCGTTGACGAGGGCGACCGCGACCAGTGGCGTCGCCTCAGCACCGCCGAGGAGGCCGGCCACGACGTTGCCGATCGCCGCGAAGACCGCGAGCGGGATCAGCCACAGCACGAGCCGGGCGAGCGCGTAGGGTAGGCGGCGCAGCGTGTCCCAGGCGTTGCGTTCCCGATCGGGCCAGGTCGCGTGCGCCTCGAGCGATTTCAGCGGCCGCCGCAGGATCCAGCGTACGATGAACTCGCCGATCGCCGCGCAAACGAGCGCGAGGGCGATCCGCCACAGCGCATCGGCGGCGGCGAGCCGCTCGTCGGGGTTGCGCGCGGCACGGACCATCGCGTGCCACAAGGTCGGCGCCTGGCTGACTTCGCGCACCGTCGCCGCGGCAGCGCCGGCGATGCGGCCGGTCCATCCGGTCACCTGCGGCAAAAGCTGGGCGCCGAGGCTGTCCGGCGCCAGGGCGAGCGCCGATGCCGTCGCGGGTGTTGCCGGGGCCGGCTTGGCGGTCGGGGCGGTGTTTGACGTCCCGGGCTGCGCCGGGTTCGCCTTGGCGATCGTTTGCAGTGTCTGGATCAGCGCCTGCAGCTTTTTGGGGTCTTGCAGCGTGTCGAGGGTCTGCTGCGCCTCGGCGGGGGTCGGTGCCGTCGCAGCAGACGCCGGCCGCGCGGGCGGCGACGCCGGATGCGTTCCCAGCCCTGGCGGCGTTTGCCCATAGGTGGCGAGCGCCGGCGCCATCGCGCTGGCCAGAACGAGCCAGAAAACGAGCTTGCGAACCATCAGCAATCGCCTGTCGGCAACCCCCATTTTCTCGTCCGATCTTATACAACCGGACGGTGCCGAGCCTCGACGATTAACGTTGTTCCGGCATGACCGATCCCCAGACTTCGCCGAAGGATGCGGTAGAGACCGACATCCCCCTCCGCCTCGACCGGCTGCCGTGGAGCCGGTTTCACACGCTGGTGATCGCCGCGCTCGGCATCACCTGGATCCTCGACGGGCTCGAAGTCACCGTCGCCGGATCGATCGCGGGCGCGCTGCAATCGAGCCCCCTCCTGCATTTCACGGCGGGCGAGGTCGGGCTCCTCGGCAGCGCCTATCTCGCCGGTGCGGTCTTGGGCGCGCTCGTCTTCGGCTATCTGACCGACCGCCTCGGCCGCCGGCCCCTCTTTATGGTAACGCTCGGCCTCTACCTGATCGCGACGGCGCTGACCGCCGCCTCGTGGGACCTCTGGAGCTTTATGGTCTTCCGCTTTCTGACCGGCGCCGGGATCGGCGGCGAGTACGCGGCGATCAACTCGGCGATCCAGGAATTCGTGCCGGCCCGGTTTCGCGGCCGTGTCGACCTCGCGGTCAACGGCAGCTTCTGGCTCGGCGCGGCGCTGGGGGCGCTTGGGGCGGTCGTGTTCCTGCAGCCCGGCGTCCTGCCCGACGATCTCGGCTGGCGCGCCGCGTTCGGGATCGGTGCCGTGTTGGGGATCGGTATCCTGGGATTGCGGCGGTTTGTGCCGGAAAGCCCGCGCTGGCTGATGATCCACGGCCGGATCGACGAGGCCGAGGCGGTGGTCGGGGAGATCGAGAAGCGCGTCGGAGCCTCCGCCACCACAGAAGCCTCGACCCTGCGGCCGGACCAAGGCAAACGCGGGTTGCGGCTCGTCACCGTGTCGCGCCTCACGACGGTGCAGATGATCGGCGCGATCCTCCGCGAATATCCGAGCCGCGTCGTGCTCGGCCTCGTGCTGATGGGGGCGCAGGCGTTTTTCTACAATGCGATCTTCTTCTCCTATGCGCTCGTGCTGAAGCGGTTCTACCAGGTGCCGCCGCAGTCGATCGGATGGTACGTGCTGCCCTTTGCAGTCGGCAATTTCCTCGGCCCGCTCCTGCTCGGCCCACTCTTCGACACGATCGGGCGCAAGCGGATGATCGGGCTCACCTATGCGCTCTCCGGGGTGATGCTGGCGGTCGTCGGCTATCTCTTCCGGATCGACAGCGTGGGCGCGGCAGGGCTGACGGCGTGCTGGTCGGCGATCTTCTTCTTCGCCTCGGCTGCCGCGAGCGCCGCCTACCTGACTGTCGGAGAAAGCTTCCCGCTCGAAGCGCGGGCGCTGGCGATCGCGTTCTTTTATGCGGTCGGCACGGCGGTCGGCGGGGTCGCGTCGCCGGTCCTGTTCGGGACGCTGGTCGGTTCGGGTGCACGCGGCGACGTGTTCCTCGGCTATCTGTTCGGCGCCGGGCTCATGCTCGCGGCGGCGGTCGTCGCGCTCTTGCTCGGGCTGGACGCGGAGCGCAAGTCGCTCGAAGAGGTCGCGCGCCCGCTCTCCGCGGCGAAGGGCGGATAGGGCATAATCCCCGCATGAAGCCCGAAGAGTGGATCCGCACGACCCCGGCTGGGCTCTATTGCGAGCCGGGCGGGTTCCATATCGACCCGACCCGGGCAGTGCCGCGCGCCGTCATCAGCCACGGCCATTCCGACCATGCCCGCTCTGGCAACGGCGTGGTGCTCGCGACCGAAGAGACGCTCGCGATCATGCGGCAGCGCTATGGCGACGACGCCGGCGGAACGTTGCAGGGGGCGGCTTATGGCGAGCGCATCGCGATCGCCGGTGTCTCGCTGACGCTGGTGCCGGCCGGACATGTGCTCGGCAGCGCCCAGATCGTCCTGGAACACCAGGGCTGCCGCGTCGTTGTCTCGGGCGATTACAAGCGCCGGCGCGACCCGACCTGCCCGCCGTTCGAGCCGCAGCACTGCGACGTGTTCGTGACCGAAGCGACCTTCGGCCTCCCCGTCTTCCGCCACCCGCCGGACACGGGCGAGATCGCCCGCCTCCTCCACTCCGTCGCCCTCTACCCGGACCGATGCCACCTGATCGGCGTCTACGCGCTCGGCAAGTGCCAGCGTTTGATCATGCTGTTGCGCGAGGCCGGGTGGGATGCGCCGCTCTATCTGCACGGCGCGCTGATCGGCCTCTGTGAGATGTACGAAGGCCTCGGCGTCGCGCTCGGTCCGCTGGTGCCGGTGGCGGGCATCGAACGCGACGCGCTCAAGGGCCAGATCGTGCTGGCGCCGCCCTCGGCCCTTGCCGACCGCTGGTCGCGCCGTCTCCCCGACCCGGTCGCGGCGATGGCGTCGGGCTGGATGCGGATCAAGCAGCGGGCCAAGGCGCGCGGCGTCGAGTTGCCACTCGTCATCTCCGACCACGCCGACTGGGACGAATTAACCGAAACGATCACCGGCCTCGGCGCCGGCGAAATGTGGGTCACCCACGGCAACGAGGAGGCGCTCGTCTACTACGCCGCAACGCAGGGACTCGCAGCGCGACCGCTCGATCTCGTCGGCTATGACGACGAGGAGTGAGCGGAGATTCTCCCCGCGACAGCCCTGACCTTACCCGGCGCCGCGCGCCAGATCGCCGCTGCCGAGACGACGTTGCAGCCGATCGAGATCCAGAACGCTGCGGCGTAGTTGCCATACATGTCATGGAGCACGCCGGCGAGCCATGGCCCGACGGCGCCGCCAAAGATCGCCGCCAGCATGACCGTGCCGAAGATCGCGCCGTAATGCTTGCCGGCGAAGATCTCGTTGGGGATCGGCCCCATCACCGAGGTCATGCTGTAGCCGAGCGTTCCTTGCGCGACGACCATCGCCCACAGCAATGCGCCGCTCGGGTGCGCGGCGAGGAGGATGAGGGCGATGCCGCACAGCACGAACCCGGCATTGCCGATCGTCCACACCCACTCGCGGCCGATCCGGTCGGAGAGGTGGCCGAGCGCGATCTGGCCCGGCACCGCGACGAGGCTGACGAGCCCCAGCGCCCAGGCTGCGTCGGTCGCCGAGAACCCGATCTCGGTCAGGAATTTGGTCTGATGCACCTGGATCGCGTACCAGGAGAAGAGCGCGCTGAAATACGCGATGGAGATCCACCAGAAGCGGGCGGTGCGGAGCGCGCGGCGGAGGGTCCAGTCGATCGCGGCCCATTCGCGGTCGACGATATTGTTCGGCGGCGGGGCGGCGCCTGTGGTGCGTTGGCCGTCCGGTTCGAGGCCGATATCCTCGGGCCGGTGCTTGAGGAGGAGGTTCAGCGGCCCGAGCAACGCCAGCACGAGGATGCCGAGCATCCAGCACCCGTCGCGCCACCCGCCACTCGCGATCTGCGCTTGCAGCCACGGCAGGATCGTGATCGAGCCGAGCCCGACCCCGGAAAACGCGATGCTGATCGCCAGCCCGCGGCGGCGCACGAACCAGTTTGGCAGGTAGATCGACTGCGCGGTGTAGGCGAGGCAATTGACCCCGCCGCCGACGAGGGCGCCGAGTGTCAGGTAAAGCTCCCACGGCGTCTCGACGAGCGTCGCGAGCAACAGCCCCACGCCCATCGTCACGACGCCGATCTCGACGACGATCAAGGGGCCGCGCCGATCCATCAACCGCCCGACCGCCGGGGTGATGAAGGCTGAGATCAGAAACCCGAACGAGAACGCGCCGGCAGTGACGCCGCGATCCCAGCCGAACTCGTTGAGGATCGGCGGGAAAAGGAGCGAGAACGCAGTGCGCGCGTTGACCCCGACGGCCATCGTCACAAACGACACGCCGACGAGGACCCAGCCGTAAAAGAACGGCAATTTCGCGCGGCGGTGGGCGGCGGTGTTTTCGCTCATGCCGGCCATAGTCGTGGAAGCCGTGGGGCGGCTCAATTACCTTCGGGGGAATGGACCGCTTCGCCGCGCTGATCGACGCCCTGCTTTTCACCCCGTCGCGCAACGGCAAATTGCGGCTGATGGCGGAGTATTTTGCGACAGTCCCCGACCCCGAACGCGGCTGGGCCCTCGCCGCGCTGACCGGCGAACTGGTTTTCGCCGAGGCGAAACCCGGTCAGGTGAGGGCGCTCGCGATGTCGCGCGTCGATCCCGAGCTTTTCGGCTGGTCCTACGATTTCGTCGGCGATCTGGCCGAGACGGTGGCCTTGATCTGGCCGCAGGAACCCTCACCCGTCTCGGGGGTCCGCCCCGAGCCACCCTCTCCGGCAGGCGGGCGAGGGGATGACGAAACGAAACCCCTCTCCCGCTCGCGGGAGAGGATGGGGGCCGCGGTGAAGCCGTGGGAGGGTGAGGGTAGCGCCCTGACCCTCTCCGAAATCGTCGCGACCCTCCAGCTCGCCACCCGCGCCGAGGTCGGCGCACACCTCGCCGGTTGGCTCGACCGGCTCGACGCCACGGGTCGCTGGGCTCTCCTCAAGCTCGTCACCGGCGCGCTTCGCATCGGGGTGTCGGCGCGCCTCGCCAAGACGGCGCTGGCGCAAATGGCCGGGATCGAGGTCGCGGCGATCGAAGAGACCTGGCACGGGCTGGCCCCGCCTTATCTGCCGCTCTTCGCGTGGCTCGACGGCCGCGCGGAGCGGCCGGAGATCGGCGAGCTGCCGAATTTCACGCCGCTGATGCTCTCGCAGCCGCTTGAAGAAGCGGAGCTGGACGCGCTCGACCCCTCGACCTATTTCGCCGAATGGAAATGGGACGGGATCCGTGTGCAGCTCGTGTCGCGGCGCGGTGAACGGCGGCTTTATTCGCGCTCGGGCGACGACATCGGCCCGGCTTTTCCCGACATCCTCACGGCGATGCCCGAGGAGGCGACGCTCGACGGCGAATTGCTGGTCGTGCGCGACGGCGAGGTGGCGCCGTTCAACGATCTGCAGCAGCGGCTCAACCGCAAGACTCCGACGCCGAAGATGCTGACGGATTTTCCCGCCGCCGTGCGGCTTTACGACATCCTCCGACTGGGCGGCGAGGATCTGCGCCCGCTGCCGCTCAGCGAGCGTCGGTATCGGCTGGAGGCGTGGTACGGCAACGCGCCGCGCGACCGCCTCGACTTGTCGCCGCTGGTGCCGTTTTCGTCGTGGGATCAGCTCAAGGAGATGCGCGAGAACGCGCGCGCCAACGGCATCGAGGGGCTGATGCTGAAGCGGCGCGACTCGGCCTATCTCTCGGGGCGGCCGAAAGGGCCGTGGTTCAAGTGGAAGCGCGGCGCGCTGACCCTCGATACCGTGCTGATGTATGCCCAGCGCGGGCACGGCAAGCGCTCGTCGTTCTATTCCGACTATACCTTCGGGGCCTGGCGCGGCGACGCGCTGGTGCCGGTCGGCAAGGCCTATTCCGGGTTCACCGACGACGAGTTACGGCGGCTCGACAAATGGGTCCGCGACAACACTGTCACGCGCTACGGCCCGGTGCGCGAGGTGACCCCGGCACTGGTGCTGGAGATCGCGTTCGACAGCGTCCATCGCTCGACCCGGCATAAATCCGGTGTCGCGATGCGCTTCCCGCGCGTCCATCGCATCCGCTGGGACAAGCCGTTCCGCGAGGCCGACACGCTCGAAACGCTGGAGCGGATGATCTCCTAGCGCCTGGTTCGCTGGATCGGTGCACCGCCGCGCAGCGGCAGACCCTTGAGGAACCAGGTCAGCACAAACGCGAAGGCGGCGATCACGGCGGCGTAGACGAAGACCGGGTGCAGCGCGGCGGTGAAGGCTTGCAGGTAGATCGTGCGCTCGGCCATCGGGAGGGCCTGGATCGAGGCCGGCGCAGTGGCCGTCGGGATCGGCGTGCCGGCCGGCAAGAGGTGGGCGAGGTCGCTTGTCAGCGCCGCGGTAAAGATCGCGCCGAACACCGAAACCCCGACCGAACCGCCGATCGACCGGAACAGCATCGAGCCCGACGTCGCGACGCCGAGATGGCGGTATTCGACGGCATTTTGCACCGCGAGCACCAGTACCTGCATGACGAGGCCCATCCCGACCCCGAGCAGCATCACGAACCCGCAGGCGACCGGAACCGCGGTGTCGAGCTTCAGTGTCCCGAGCAGGCCCAGCCCGATCGTCATCACCGCCGTCCCGATGATCGGGAACGGGCGATAGCGGCCGATCCGGTGGATGATCCGCCCGGTCGCGATCGAGGTCATCAGCATCCCCGCCATCATCGGCGCCAGCGCCATACCGGCGTGGGTTGGGGTGATGCCTTTCACTACCTGCAGATAGAGGGGCATGAAGGTGATCGAGCCGAACATCGACAGCCCGACGATGAACCCGACCGCGCAGCAGATCGAGAAGACGCCGTTGCGGAACAGGCCGAGCGGCAGGATCGGCTCCGCGGCGTTGCGCTCGACCGCGGCAAACGCGACGATGCCGACGAGAAATGCAGCGGCCAACCCGAGCGCGCCCGGTGATCCCCATGCCAGCGTGTTGCCGCCGAGGCTCGTGAACAGGATGAGCGCGGTCAGGGAGACGGCGAGGAGGACGGCGCCGGCGGCGTCGATCCTCGGCTGGCGGCTCGGCGGCGGGGCGGTAAAGGCCCAGCCAAGCACCAGGACGACCAGAAGGCCGAGCGGGAGGTTGATGTAGAAGATCCAGCGCCAGCTTACCTGCTCGACGAAGAACCCGCCGATCAGCGGGCCGAGGATCGTCGAGAGGCCCCACACGGCGCCGAACAGGCCCTGATATTTGGGCCGGTCGCGCGGCGAGATGATGTCGCCGATCGCCGCCGTCGTCGACACGATCAGCCCGCCGCCGCCGAGTCCCTGGATGGCGCGGAAGGCGATCAGTTGCCCCATCGACCGGCTGAGTCCGCACAGCGCCGAGCCTGCAAGAAAGATCACGATCGCCGATTGCAGCACGACCTTGCGGCCGAACAGGTCGCCGAGCTTACCGTAAATCGGGGTCACCACCGTCGACGCCAGCAGATAGGCGGTGACGATCCACGACAGGTGCGAGAGTTCGCCGAACTCGCCGACGATCGTCGGCAGGGCGGTCGAGACGATCGTTGAATCGAGCGAGGCGAGGAGCATCACCAGCATCAGCGCGCCGAAGATCGTGCGGACGGGCTGATGCGGGGCTGGGGCCTCGGTCGCCTGCTGGTCGGTCATGAACCCTTATCGGACCGCGGGCGTCTCGCCCGCATCTACCCAAAAAGAGCGGGGAGTCTCGCCCGCATCTACCCAAAAAGAGCGCGCGAGATACTCGCGGTCCACCACTAACGCGCGACCCGAGTTTGTGTCGCCAGCGCTTCGTCGCGCCGGTATTCGGGGACCAGCCGTTGCAGCATGGCGAGCGCGCGGACCGCGTCGCCGGCGCGGATCTCCTTTTCGAGTTCGTCGATCGAGCGGGCGAGGACGGCGTAGTCGGCGGTGCGGGGGGCGGCGAGGCGCAGCGCCGGGTTGCTCGTCGGTACCGGCGCTTCGGCGTCGTGGAACAATTCCTCGTGCAGTTTTTCGCCGGGGCGAAGGCCGGTGAAGGTGATCCGGATGTCATGGTCGGGCCGGAGCCCGGCGAGGCGGATCATCTGGCGGGCGAGATCGACGATCTTGACCGGCGTGCCCATGTCCAACACGACGATTTTGCCGCGCGCCTCGCCCATTTCGGCGGCCGAGGCCTCGAGCACCAGCTCTACCGCCTCACGCACGGTCATGAAAAACCGGCTGACCTCGGGGTCGGTCACCGTCAACGGGCCGCCGGTGGCGAGCTGGCGCGTAAAGAGGGGCACCACCGATCCGGTGGAGCCGAGCACGTTGCCGAACCGCACGGTAACGAAGCGGGTGCCGTTGCCGCGCCGGCGCGCCTCGTCGAGGTCGAGTGCCTGGCAACAGCTTTCGGCGAGCCGCTTGGCCGCGCCCATGACGCTCGTCGGGTTCACCGCCTTATCGGTCGAGATCATGACGACGAGCGGCACGCCGTGGACGCGCGCGGCCTCGGCGACGTTGCGGGTGCCGACGACGTTGGTGAGGAGCCCTTCGAGCGGGTTCGCCTCGACCATCGGCACGTGCTTGAGGGCGGCGGCGTGGAAGACGATCTGCGGCGCCTCGGCGGCAATCGCGGCGTCGAGCCGGGCGCGTTCGCGCACGTCGCCGAGCATCGGGCGGATCGCGAGGAGAGGCCAACGCTCGCGCAATTCGCCGTCGATCGCGTAGAGCCCGAACTCGCCATTGTCGAGGAGGGTGAGCGCGGCCGGCTTGAGGGCGGCGATCTGGCGCGAGAGCTCGGAGCCGATCGTTCCGCCGGCGCCGGTGACGAGGATGCGCCGCCCCTCGACCAGCCTCGCCATCGCTGCGCGGTCGAGCACCGCCTGCGGCCGGCCGAGCAGGTCTTCGAGCGCGATCGGCTCGATCGGGCCCGTGCCGCCGAGCCCGTCGGCGCTGAGGTTTTGGCGCAATTCGGTCGGGTGCGGCAGACGGGCCAGCGGGATCGCCAGCGCGCCTGCGCGGTCGAGCAGCCGGCCGATCTCGGCGGCGTCGATCCCGTGTCCGGCGAGGACGAGCCGCTGCGGTCGTTGGCCGCGGCGGTCGAGCCCCTCGACGACGGCCTCCAGCCGGTCGAGGGTGCCCAGGACCGGGACGCCATAGATCTCGCGCCCGACCCGCGATTGCGTATCGCCGATGACACCGACCACCCGATAGACCGCGTTGGGGTCGCGCGTCGTCTCGCGGATGAACGTGTCGGCCCCGTCGCGCACGCTGATCAGCAGCACGGGTACCGCGCGCGTGCGTCCGTGTTCGAGGAGGTGGTCGAGGCCGCGGTCCTTGAACAGGCGATAGGCGATCCGCGGCCCGGCCAGCAACGCGATCAGCACCAGCCAGTCGATCGGCAGCGTCGAGCGCGGCAGCTTCTCCAGCCGCAGCACCACGAACATGACCGGCAGGTAGATCACCACGGTCAGCGTCACCGCGCGGATGATGTTGAACATGTCGGGCAGCGAAGCGTAGCGCCAGATGCCGCGATAGAGCCCGGTCGCGAGGAACACGATCGCCGCGATCCCGACAAAGCCGAGCCCATAGATCAGCATCAGCCGCGGCTCGTACGCGAAAACGCCGTCGCCGACGCGCAGATAGAGCGCCAGGCAGAACGCCACTGCCGTCATCGCGACGTCATGCGCGAAGGTCAGCAAGGCGCGTCGGGAGTTGGGAACAAGCGACACGCGGCGATGCGGGAAAGTTGCTGTGAGGCGCTGTCTAATACCAGGATTCGCCGGAGACCGGAAATACGGCGGCGCGACGCGGGATTTTCCGACCGTCGCCATGCGGGTATTCTGTATGGGGGCTTACGTCTTTTTGATTGCCGCAATGACCCGCAGGGACCTTTACCGGCTGCTCTACCCCAGAACGCGTGAGGCGAGCGCCCATGCGTTCCGGATCGCCCACCACGCGGTCGCCGCCGGCGGGATCGCCGTGACCGTGGCGACGACGGTGACCGCAATCCGGCAGGATTACGAGGTTCTGCTCGACTCGGTGTTCCTGGCGATCGCGGCGTTTTTCGCCATCGAGTTCGTGCTGCGGGTGATCTCCGCGCCGGAGGCGCCGGGCGGCGAGCACCGCGGACCGACGCCGGCGCGGCTTGCGTACCTGTTCTCCTTCATGGGCGTGGTCGATTTCCTCGGGGCGATACCGGGGCTGGTCGATCTCGTCGGGACGCATGAGGCGCGGCTGTTCGCCTTTATCTGGATCTTCAAATACATCCGCTATTCGCCCGGCCTTGCGATCCTCGGGCGCGTGTTCCGCAACGCGCGGCACACGATGCTTTCGGTGCTCCTGGGGTTCGTGATCGTGCTGCTCGCCGCCGCGAGCCTCGAATATCTGTTGGAGCGCAACAGCGATCCCGCCGGGTTCGGGTCGATCCCGAAGACGCTGTGGTGGGCGATCGTGACCCTCACGACGACCGGGTATGGCGACGTCGTGCCGCAGACCCTGCCGGGCCGCATGCTGGCCGGGGTGGTGATGATGAGCGGCATCCTCGTCTTTGCGCTGTGGGCCGGCATCCTCGCCAGCAACTATGCCGACGAGACGCGGCGCAGCGAATTCCTGCGCACCTGGGATCTCGTGGCCAAGGTGCCGTTCTTTCATTCGCTCGGCGCCGGCGTCATCGCCGAGGTCGCGCGGACGCTGCGGCCGCGGGAATATCCGGCCGGGTCGGTCATTGTCCGCCGCGGGGAGGTCGGCGACTGCATGTATTTCGTCGTCGACGGCGAGGTCGAGATCGAGGTTCGGCCGAGCTCGGTCTTTCTCGGTTCCGGCACGTTCTTTGGCGAGGCGGCGCTGCTGACGGGCGACCCGCGCAACGCCAGCGTCTACGCCGCCCGCACCTGCACCCTGCTGTCGCTCGACATCGTCGATTTCCGCGAGCTTATCGCCCGTCACCACGAGCTCGCCCGGGTCATCAACGAGGAGGCCGAGCGCCGCTTCGCCAGCAATGCCGCCGGGTCGCCGCGCCCCCCGGTGCTGGCAGAGCCGGAGGACGGGCCCTAGCGCCGCCTCAACGACCGCGGTCCATGACAGGCTCCCGGCCGGCTGCTAGAAATCGACCTAACAGCACGGGAGCACCGCGATGCCGCAAAAAACCCAAGTGATCGCCCTCGAAGAGCATTATCTCGACCCCGAGGTCGCCGCCCAGTTCCGGGGAATGAACGCGGTGCCGGCGCGCGACGCTGCCGGGATCCGCTTGCTGCACCAGCGGCTCTACGACGTGGCCGAACTGCGCATCAGGGAGATGGACGAGGCCGGGATCGACGTCCAGGTCTTGTCGCATGCTGCGCCGTCATTGCAGATGGTCGACGCCGAGACCGCGCCGGGGCTCGCCCGCGCCGCGAACGACCGGCTGCATCAGACCGTCCAGGCCCATCCCGACCGCTTTGCCGCCTT
>DASXFE010000139.1:0-4643 GCA_036489765.1 Allostellaceae bacterium
TTTTGGCGCGATTATTCTGTTATTGGGGATTGGACAAGCTCGCGCCGACCTGCTTCAGGGTGTCAACCTCGACAATCCTCAATGGCAAAGCGCCGGCGACCAGGACAACGAGCTGGCGCATCTGAAGGAGAGCTATGTACACACAATCCGCATCCCCCTCGTCGCGCCCTACGCCGGTCCCATCTCCTTGGCGCGGCGCGCCGCAGAGCACGGATTGTCGATTGTTCTGGTCATCACTTGTGCCCGTCCCGACGCGCGTCGGGCGGGGATCGCGCTGCGCCCCGGCCTCGGGCAGACCTGGGCGATGCAGCCGCTATCGGGGGTCGATCCGGGCCGCTTTACCGCCGAGCTGAAGGCCGCGATCGATCAGCTTGCGGCGGCACGGGTCAACATCGCCGCGTTCGAGCTCGGCAACGAGATCAACTGGACGCCCTTCAATGGCGACTTTCCCCTTCCCGGCGCCGGCCGCGTCATGGGCACCGCGGAGCTCGAACAATCCCCCGAAGGCCGGAGGATCGCCCGCGGCTACGATAATTATCTGGAATTACTGGCCGGCCTGAAGCGGGTCCGCGACGGCTCCGGGTTCTATCGGCATACGCCGATCATTTCCGCCGGGCTTGCCGACATCGGCGAGGCTTGGACTGCCGCCAAAAAGATGGATGCGGTCACCATCGGCGCGACGCTCGACTATCTGCGCCAGCACGGCCTCGACGCGCTGGTAGACGGCTACGGGATTCACATCTATCCGCCGGGTCAAGGCTCCGACGATGCACGCTTCAAAGAGATCCGGGATGCGCTGACCCGCTGCGGCCCGGACGCCCGCGGCAAGCCGTGCTGGCTGACCGAATGGGGCTATCCGACCGACCCAAAGGCCTGCGACGACACCGGCGACCGGCCACGGGTCGTGGCGTCGACGATGAGTTTCCTGAAGCGGTTGGCTTCCGGCGGCGTGCTCCGCGCGGCCCTCTACTACGAATGGGACAAGGCGGGCGACCAGTACGCCATCTTCCGTTGCGGGCATCTGACAAAGGCCGGGCACGCCCTGCTCGGCCCCAAATGACGCCTCGCACATCGGGGCGCTGATTCCCACTCGGCGCAGCAGCCCTTGCGCCAAGTCCCCTCGGAAAGAACAATGGGAAACAGGGCAACGATATCGCGGCCGCTCTGAGAAGGGGAAATGCCATGGAGCTCGGGTTGCAAGGCAAGCATGCGATCGTGACCGGCGGCAGCCGGGGCATCGGCAAGGCGATCGCGCGGGAATTGGCTCGCGAAGGGGTCGACGTGGCCATCGTGGCGCGGAACAAGGCGGATCTCGAGGCGTCGGCGCGGGAGCTGGCCGCCGAGACGAACCGGCGCATCATTCCGCTCGCGGCTGATGTCACCAGCAAGGAGCAGGTGGACCGCATGATCGCGGATGCGGCGCAGCAGCTCGGCGGGTTGCACATCCTGGTCAACAGCGGGTCCGCACCAGGGGGCTCGGCGACCGCGACCGGGCCGATCGAATCCGTCGTCGACGAAGATCTGATCGAGGATTTCAACGTCAAATACGTAGGCGCGCTGCGCTGCTCGCGCGCGATCATCCCATTCATGAAGACCGCGGGCTGGGGCCGCATCATCAACATCAGCGGCGGCAATGCCCGGAACGCCGGCAATCTCAGCGGCGGCGCCCGCAATGCCGGCCTCGTGCACATGACAAAGACGCTCGCCGTCCATCTCGGCCGTCATGGGATCACGGTCAACTGCATCCATCCCGGCACGACCCGCACCGAGCGCACGCCGAGCCTCCTCGCCGCCCGCGCGACGCAACTGGGCGTGTCGCCGGAAGAGGCGGAGCGACGAGACTTCGCGCCGGATTCGCCCCGAGGCAACTCCATCTGCCGCATGGTCGATGCGTCGGAGGTCGCATTCGTCGCCGTCTTCCTCGCCTCGGAAAAGGCGTGGGCCGTCTCCGGCGAGCTGGTGGCGGCGGGCGGCGGGGCCGGGCGGTCGGTCTATTACTGAGCCCTTGGCCTTACCTCCGAAGGAGACATCATGAAGGTTCGATTTGGGGTATCGGTGCTCAGCGGCATGGCGTTTCCGCACCGGCGCGACCTCGACAAATTGGCCGAGCTGGTCCGGATCATCGACGGGTCCGGGGTCGAGTTGATCGGCACCAACGACACCAGCTTTATCGGCGGCGACGCCTATGTCCGCGCGACGCTGATCGCGCAGACCGCCCGAAACGCGGGGGTCGGGATACATCCGACCAATCCGCTGACCCGCGAGCCCCAGATCATGGCGGCGTTCATGGCCTCCATCGATGCCATGACCGAGGGCCGGGCCTTCCTCGATATCGGCAGCGGCGACAGCGCCGTCTACAACATCGGCCTGGCGCCGGCGAGCCGTGCCCGGCTGGAGGACTACGTCACCTGCGTGCGCAACCTGATCGCCACCGGCGAGGGCACGTATGACGGCCGGCCACAGCGTGTCCGCTGGCATGGCGAGGCGGTGCGCCAGCGGATCCCGATCACACTCTGCGCCGAGGGCCCAAAGACGCTGCACCTCGGCGGCCGCGTCTTCGATGGCGTGATCGCCGGCACCGGCCTCTTGACCGAGGTGATTTCCGACACCATCGAGCGGGTCGCAGCCGGCGCCCGGGAGGCGGGCCGCGACCCGTCCGAGTCCGAAGTGTGGTTCACGACGCGATCGTCGCTCGACGCCGACCGCGACAAGGCCGTCGAACGCATCCACGCGTCCGTCTCCTCGATCCTCAACCATTCGATGCGGTTCGGTCTCGATGGCAAGAACGTGCCCACCCAGTTCAAGGCCAAGATCGCCGAGTACGTCGAGGGCTACGAGCTGTACGACCATGTCCTTCAGGCGGGGCGCAACCCCAGGCGAATGGCCGAGCTCGGGCTCACCGAATACGGCCTCGAACGCTTCGCCCTCGCCGGAAACGCCGCCGACTGGATCGAGCGGATCGGCACCCTCGCGGAACTCGGCGCTTCACGCCTCTGGCTCAGCACGGAGTCCGGCGATCTCGACCGCCAGATCCACTACATGAAGGTGTTCACCGAACAGGTCATGCCGCACTTCCGATAGATCGGAACCACGGCAGCGCCCTATCCGACGGAATCGTAGACGTCGCGCCAGCGCTTGATGGCGTTTATATGGGCGTCGACGGTGGTGAGGTTGGCGCCCATCGTCACCACGGAGATGTGGCTTCCGCCGGCATCGCGCCACGCCGCGATGTCGCCGGGCCACTGGTTCTCGCTGCGGGTATATTGCTGGATCGACTCGAAGCCGAACGTCCCGGCATCCCGGCCGCACTCGCGCAGCTTGCCTTCGATCTTTGCCTTGATCTGCACGGCCTCGGCTTGGGCCCGGCCGCCAAACAGGAAACCGTCGCCGATCCTGGCCGCGCGGTCGAACGCAGCCTCGCTCGAACCGCCGAGCCAGATCGGGATCTGCCGTTTCGGCCGCGGCAAGATCCCGGCCCGGTCGATCCGATGATCGCGATCCTCATATGTGACGACAGGTTCTGACCACAGCTTGCGCATCAGCTCGATCTGATGCTCCTGCCGTCTGCCGCGGCGGCGAAAGTGTCCGGACATTTCGAGGCCGTCGAACTCGACCCAGTTCCACCCGACCCCAACGCCGAGGCGCAAGCGGCCGTCCGAGAACAGGTCGACATCCGCGGCCTGCTTCGCGAACAGGGCCGTCTGCCGCTGCGGCAGGATGATCACGCCGGTGACCAATTCGAGCTTCTTGGTGACGCCGGCGAGATAGGCGTAGGTGACCAACGGCTCGTGGAACGGATCGGTGTCCTTGTACGGCCCGGTCAGCTTCGGTTCGCGCCCGGCATGATCGGCGCCGAGCACATGGTCGTAGATGACGATATGGTCGTAGCCGAGGTCCTCCGCCGCCTGGGCAAACGCCCTGACCGCCCCCACATCGCCGCCAAGCTCGATCTGCGGATAAACCACACCGGCTTTCATGGTGATTCCTTCCCTCGGCGTGCGGCTTCGTTCGAAGCCCTCCCCCTGGATGGGGGAGGGTCACCTACGACGCTTCAACCGGCCTAAAAGAACACGTACGAACGGACCACCACGTTCTTGCGGCAGGGGGCCTTCAGCGACACGTTCGGGTCGATGCAGGCGGTATGGAACGACCAGCGCGAGACCGAGCCGTCTGTTACCGAGTCGTAGCACTTGAGCATCGACACCTCGGTCGGCGTCTGCCGGGGAAACCAGTACCACTCGTGGTCGGGACGATAGGTGAAACGAGTGGTCTCGCCGACGCGGTCGTCGTAGATCCGGTAGTTGTTGATGTAGGGCTGGTCGGCAAAGGAGGGCCACGCGCAGAGCACGAACGGGAATTGCTGGATCGTCTCGATCGGCTTGGCGAGGTTGATCGACATGAACCGCCGCGACATCTTCTCGTCGGCTTCCGCATCGGTGCAGTGCTGCTGGCGCCCGAAATTGCGCAGGTTCCTGGTCAAGAGCTCGCGGCAGCGCACCCGGCCGCTGTTGTCGTTCAGGTCGTTGTGCACGAGGTTGGCGTAATTTGCGTTGACGCCCGGGTTCTTGCCGTCCTGGTCTTCGGTGCGGTCGCCCTGGTAGTCCTTGTCGAAGACGTCGTGGTTGTAGACGAGCGCGTCGGTC
>DASXFE010000080.1:0-15003 GCA_036489765.1 Allostellaceae bacterium
GGGCCCCGGGCTGAACCTCCATCAGCATCATCTCGACCTTAAGATTGTTGCTTTCGGCGTCCATCTGCGCCCTCAGATCGTCACGCTGCTTGATCAGCTCGGCGATCCGCGCCTTGTCGGCGTCGGAGGGGCTCGAGATCCCCTGTTTTTGCTCGAGCTCCTGAAGCACCGGCATGATCTTGCCGGCGAGGGTGATCTCGGCGGCGGCCCACTCGCTGACCAGCCGGTTCATGCTGTTTTGATAGCTGACGATCCGGTAATCCTGCGCGCTCGCCGGAACGGTGTATGCGGCAATCCAGCAGGCGGTGATGACGGTCACGATCAAGGCAGGGATACGTTTCATCGTGTTCCCTCTCAAGGATGTGCGTCGACTGATGTTGCCCATAACGGGAGTGTGATGCGGCGCATTCCGCCCCACCTGGAGTTTCTTCTAAAACTTTGACAATCACCCGCCCGACTGTGGCTTTGCCGGCTCAGCCTACCCAGTGGCGCGTCGGGCCCATATCCATATGGGTGAATTCCTTGCCGGGATACATCCCGACGCCGCCGGCGACGATCTGACGGAAACTGAGGGCCACCGCGTCGTTGTCGACATCCGGCAGGTGAATGTCGAGCGCGCGCGCCTGGATGTGCTGGGAATTCTTCGCCGCCCCTTCGATATTCGCGTTGGTCGCCTCGGAGCGATAGCCGCTGAAGATGCTGATCTGCTGCTTGCAGTATTTCCAGTGCAGCACGAACAGCAGGTCCATCAGCCGCGGATCGAGCAGCTTTTCCTCGTTGGCGCGGAAATCCCTGACGACATGCGAGAACCTTGTGACGGCATCCATGCTGTAGACGCCGTCTTCGACGTAGATGTCTTTAAACGTCTCGTTGGTATGCACGAAGACGATGTTCACCCAGCGGCGCGACGGAAACCCGTTGCTCGTCCACCCGGGTGGCGGCCATGTGCAGGTCGCATCGGAGGCGGTCTCGGCGATGGCCGCCGTCGGCAACGCGAGGCCGGTGGCTGCCATGCCCAACATCAGCTTGCGACGGTCGATCACAGGAAGATGCCTTGCTCTGCGACCAGGCTGAGACTGGCGACTGACATGTATCCCTTGGGTTGGGCGGTTTCAATAGTCGCTTCGCGCCCAGACAGCACTTCGGCGAGAAGGCGGCTCAGTGGCCTTGAAGGGCAGGAAACTGCTGGGTGCAGGGCAATGTCGGAAATGGCCAGCCCGGACAGCCGGTCGACTTGACCGTCGTGTGGGCGGGTTCGGTCGGCGGCGCAGGCGTGGTTGCGGTGGTCGTCGGCTCACTCTTCTTGGTCAGGGCCTCGGTCCATTTCGCCGCGCGATCCTTACCGGCCTCGCGCTCGGAAGAGCTGAGCACTTTGTCCAACTGGCTTTCGAGATCGGCGCCGGCGGTCCCCCACACGCCCTTGCTCTTGGCTGCCAGCATCGCCCATTTGTAGGCCTCGACAAGGTCGGCGGGAAAATTGATGTCTCCCGCCGCCCAGATCAGCGCCAGCCGGTACAGCGCCTCCGTGTTGCCCTGGTCCGCGGCCTTCGAATACCAATATTCGGCCCGCTTATAGTCTTGGGCGAGGGCGCCGAGGCCTTGCTCGTAGAGGGATCCCAGCCCGAATTCGGCTTCGGGATCTCCCTTGTCCGCGGCGCCTTGCCACTCGCTCATTGCCTTTTCGTAATTTCCCTGCTCGAACGCCCTCTGTCCGGCGGCGACATCCGCCTTCGCCAGACCAACCGAAAAAAAGAAGACGATGCCGACGGCAAAAACAGCGAGCCGCGCCGCCGGCCGTATCAACTGACTGCCCCCCGTCTCGAGCGGCGGTATGTCATTTGGCGGGACACGCCGTTGCCGCGGGAGCCGTTACCGCCCCGTCCGTCAGATCGAAAAAGGTCAGCACGGCCGCGGTCTTGCCGTCACCGAGCCCGCCGATCGCGCTGGCGAGGTTCGCGATGTAATCGCGGGCCGGCTCGGTTCCCGCTCTGAGGTCGGGAAAGAGCGGCTTCGCGGTCGCGATCAGGGTCACTAGGCGCTCGCCCGGCGGCTTGTCTAAGGCGACCGCCACGCCCGTCGGCGGGCAGCCGAGCACGAAATGGTTGCGCAAGGGTTTGAGGTTGAACCGGTCCCGGGTCGTCGGCAGCAGATGAACGACTTGGCCGTCGCTTTCGTAATAGTCGACGTAGACGTACCCATCGAAGGCAGGCGCATGCCCATCGACGACGAGCCGGTCGCCGGGATGGGGATCCCTCGCCCCGAGCGAGAGGGTTGGGGCATCAGGCCCCGGCTGACTGGCCACCCCTGCCAGTTTCGCCGCGACCTCGCAATAGGGCCACGCCATCAGTCCGACGTCGAAATGTACCGCTCCAATGCCCGGGATGCCGGTGACCGCGGCTCGCAGCCGGTTCAGGTCCTGCGCCGTCGCGACATGGCCGGCGAGACGAACAGAACGATCCGCCGCGACGCTGTAGGTGACGGCGGCGCAGGCGTAGCCGGCCGTGGCGGCTGCCAACGCCGCCTGGGCATCGGGTGGATGCGGCGCCCGCGAGACAAAACGCGAGACCCCGAAGGCGGCGGCACCGATGAGGATCGCGGCGACGGCCGCAGCCATGAGCTTTCCGCCGACCGACCATCGTGCCGCGGCTCTTGTTCGAGGTGGCGCCGTCTTGCTGGCGCGGACGGGCCGTGCATTCGCGGGCGGCGCCGGTCGCGCCTCGGGCCGTTGGGATCGCCTCTCGGACGGCGCCGGCCTCGCGGCAGGCTCCGCCGTCGCACGGGCTGGAGGCGCAGGCTGCAACGGCTGGCTCGGGGCCGGTTTGGCCGGCTCGCCCGGTGCCGCCGCCGGGGCTGCGCGGCGTTCCGGACGCGGCTCAAGCATCGGCGCGATGACCGGCCGCAGCGGTACCGGGATCAGGGAGAGATCGGGAACACGTTGGCGGCTGTCCGTGGCGCTCGCCACGTCCGAGCCCATGTAGAGCCGCTTTCCGCCCCCGATTGCCGCAGCGGCGAGGATGAGGCCGAGGCTGTAGGTGTCCGCCCGGCCGTCTATCGCCCCACCGAAAAGCCCGAGCTGCTCCGGCGCCAGGAATGCGTAGTCCCGGGGGGACGCCGGCGGCCCTGCCCCGGCCGCGGCGGACAAGGGGAACCCGACGATTTTCGCACGCGTCACTTCCTGGCCCGGCAGGATGATCTTGTCGAGCGACAGGCCGCCATGCACGACGCCTTGTCGATGCGCGGCGGCCAATCCTCTCTCCAGCCGCTCGCGCAGGCGAAGGATCTCGTCGGTCTCGAGGCGGCGCTGGTCGAGGATTTTTACGAGCGGCTCACCATCGACGAACTCCATGACGGTGTAGCGGAGTGTCCCCTCGCCCCGCAGCAGGCCCTCGTAGCTAGCCACGGCGCCGTCGTGGACCCGCCCGAGCTGAGCGAGCATCGAGACCAGGTGGGAATCGCCGGCGAGGCCCGCCGCAACCACCCTGATGGCATGGCGGGTTCCGAGCTCGATGTGTTTCGCGCGATACAGATCGCCACTCGCGCTACGCGCCAGCAACCCCTCGATCTCGAAGGTCCGGCTGAGCACGGCTCCCGGACCGAGAAGGGATGAGCCGCCCCGCCGAACGACGACGGTCGCTTCTTCGGCGCGAGACGTGTCGGGGTGTTGCGGCCTGTCGGGCATTCTCAGCGCCAGTCTAGTTACCGCACGGCATTTCCCGCGCGGGCGGAACCCGGCATCCGATCGCCTCCGCAACCTTGCCGCACCGTTGCCTGCAATGGCATCGGACCATTCTATACCAAATGGATGGGCGCCGCGCGGCGAGACGCACTTGCGGCGCGCAATGGTCAGGAGGCCGTCGAGAGCGCCGACTTGTATTCACCAGCCGCTCAAATTCACGATCCCGCCGATCGGCGGGATCGTGAACCCGTGGTCTGTTTGCGCGCGAGCAGCTACCGGCAGTTCTTCTCGCACTCGACGTTGGCGACGGTGGGCGGATAGTTCACCGTCTGTACGAGAATGGCCGTGTCGCCATGCGTCCACTCGAATTTGCACTGGATGACATCCGATCCGAAGCACGACACGCGCTCGGGGAAGCATGCCTTGTCGTTCAAACCGCACGGCTGGCGCTCTTGCGGCTCGTATCCAAGCGCCATCAGCCGGGCGCGGGCGTCCGCATAGCTTGTCTGTCCGGGGAAAGCGGGCAACTCAAAGCCTGCATGACCGCCGGTCGCGGCTGACGGGTCAGGCGCGGCGGAGACGGCGGCCACCTTGTCCGGCGCAACCTCGGGGGGCGCAGGTTTGGTCGCGTCGAGCGGTTGCGTGGGTGCTGCCGCGGCGGCTGCGGATGTCGCGGCGGGCGCCGGATCTGTCGCGCCACTCTGAATGCTGGCCGCTGCGGCTTTCAGGTCGCCGCCGTTGCGCGTCGTCAGGTTCAGCGTTCCGGCCGTGTTGTCCAGGGTCCATGACGCAAACCGCGACAGGAAGCTTTGGCCGAGCAGCGCCGAGCCGGCAGCAGGGGCGACACTGGCGACGACGTCGGTAAGGGTCTGGTCGCCGACCCGCAAGCTGGCGAGTTTGAAGCGAACGCTCGGCAGCTTTGAGCCATCGGCGAGGGTGAAGGTTTGGCCACCGACGTAGTCTTCCTGCTTCAACGTGCCCGACTTGATCAATGCCGAGACGACATTGGCCGGGATCATCACATCGGCGGCGCCGCTGTCGACCGTGAAGTCCAGGGTGACCGCATTGTTGATCCGGACGGGAACCTCGAAGGTGCCGCCTGTCTTTTTCATCTTTACCGCGATGACCCCATCCGGTGCGGGAGCGGGAGCGGCGGCGACCGCCTTGTGAGTCTTCTGCTTCTTTACGGCATGTGCCGTGACGCCGTTCGCCCGCCGCAGCTGCTCGTTTTCTTCATTTTGAAGATACCGATCGCTTTGCTGCTGCTGATAGGGCGGCGGTTGGTATTGCCGCTGGTAGGGCGGCTGCTGATAGCCTTGCTGATACTGCGGCTGATACTGGGGAGGCGGGGGCGACGGCTGATAGTAATCCCGCGGCGGCTGCATGCTCTGTGACATCATCATGCCGAGAGCCGCGCCGGCGATGCCATACTGCGCGACTGCCGACCCCGGAAAAGCCGGTACAGACAACAGCACAATCGCCGTAGCGAATAGCCGGACTCTCCATCGCCTCTCGCGCGACGCAGCCGGCTGTCCTTCGCGAGGTTCCTCAGTACGCTGGTTCTGACTGATGGGGGGCATCGTTCGCGCTCCCATGTTGGGGCATCACGATATCCGCTCCGCGCCTGTCCGCATTGATGGCGGGTGCACAAGCGGGCATTCTGTAGATGGCGATGCCCCAACCGCCAGTTCAAGATGGGGCGGCGGGGCTGTAGCCCCGCGAAATGGCCTATCAGCAATTCGGTTTTTGAAACGCGGTGATTTTTCCATCTTTATCGTTCCCTTGACCGCAAGGTCGGGCTCAACCGTTGGAGGGCGACATGTCGAAGCTGGCGTGGTGGCTGATCGCGGTGGGTTACGTGGCGGCATCGGTCGCGGGGGCGCCGCAGGCCCGGGCGTTTACTTACGAATGCAACGGCGACCAGGCAAAGTGCCCCTCGGTGCGGTGTTCGGGCGATGCGAGCGCCTGCCAGGTCCTAAAGGCGCGCCAGGATGGGGTTGACCATGAGACGGGAGCCCACATCGTTATCGGTTTCCACGTTGCAGCGGACCAGGAGCCAAAGACCATGGAGCTGGTGCTGACCGTGGGCGAAAAACTGAGCGACTGCAGTGGCTCCGCCCGTGACGTCTATGCCAACGCGAACAATGACGACGCCCGCTCGATCGACGGGCTGTTGTGCAGTTTGCGGGCGACTTGGACGCGCCACTAGAAGTTTTTCAGGAGACTTGGGAAGGCGGGATGAGCCTGCGCCGGTATGCAACCGCGAGAACATGGAGGCGAGTCATGCGGCGATTATTTTGTGGGTCGGGGGTCCTGTTCGCGGCTTTGTTTACGATCGGCACTGCACGGGCAGACGATTGGGTCCTGCGCGTGGACACGTCCTCGCGGGCCTGCCGCATCGAACTGGCAACGGCAGCGGCGATCGGGCTGCAACTCGCCGGCCCGTTCTCGTCGCGAGCAGACGCTTGCAATGCTGCGAGCAAATACTATGACAGCAGCATGTCCGATACATCCAAGTGTTGGGCTTATGTTTCCCAGACCGTCGATTGGTGCTCGAAGGAGGGCGTAAACCTGCCGCACTGATATCCCGAAGGGAGGACGTCGATGTTTCGCTTCAGATCCATGATCTTCGCGACTTGCGTGCCGATGGCCGGGATGGGGACTGCGCTCGCCGATATTACCGGACCCAATGGCGAGAAGTGCGACAGCACGGAAAGCCAAGTAAAACACGACATCCGTGGCAAGCATTACATCTGCGACAAGTGCGTCATCCTCAGTTGCGACACGAGCACCAGGGAGCTCAAGGACTGCAAGCAGACCACCCACTGGGTCAATTGCTCGGAACAGTAAGCGGCCGTCCTTCGCAGGCGGCGCTTCGCGCAACGGCATCTCCGGCGCAAACGGGCCGCCCGGCGGTGACGCGGCCGCTTCGCCTTTTCAAACCGATGATGGGCGCACCCGGCCGCGCGCGCCTGCGCTCGATGTCAGCAGGGTTGTCTTCCGGCCTGACCCTCGACGCATTTGCCGCCCCCGTCCGGCTGCGTTGCGCAATAGCTGGGCGTCATGCACATGTGAGCGGGCGGGTTATCCCCTCCCCAAAATTCGCAACAGCAATCTTCGCCCGCCCTGTAAGTGCAGTATCGCGACGAGACGTGCGGACCGCCGGGGGTCTGGACTTCAACTATCGGGGAGGTCCGGTGTCGCCCGACCTGTCCGAGCGCTCGCAATTGCACGGCCAATGCCGTCTGAAAGAGATGCGGCGCCTTCACGGGTGCGGACATGCGCGGCTGGACGGTCAGCCTTTCTTGAGCGGGAACATTCGGTGCCAGCACTGCACCCAAGCTAACCACGGTCACTAGCAGAAGCACGGCTTTCATGGCGTCCTCCGACCGTAAGGTTATGGTAAGGATAGGGCACCCGACGCCGGCTGTCGATGCGCCAGGTAAGCGTGACCCGGCGCAAAGCTGCCGCACGCTCGCGGATTTTTGCTATGGTCGGATGGTTTGGTTCGGGCGATTCCCATGCCCTCAGGCACGTTTGACAGTGATCAGGAGCGAACGGTCATCGCCAGTCGGCGCGACCGGGCGTCTTTGCGGCCGGGCGACAAGATCCTCAACGAGACCTACGTCATTGAACGGCTTCTCGGCAAAGGGGGCATGGGCGAGGTCTACCAGGCCGAGCACATCGAGCTAGGCAGCAAGCGGGCGATCAAGATCGTCTCGCCGGAATTCTCGCAGGACGACCAATACGTCGGACTCTTTATCGAAGAGGCCCGCAAGCTGAGCCGCGTCAATAACGACGCGATCGTCCGTTATTACGAATTTTCTCGCGGCGAAAGCGGCGCGCGCTATCTGGTCATGGAGTATGTCGACGGCGAGTCGCTGGCCGACATCCTGAAAGAGCGGCGGCTGGAGCCGCACGAGGTGATCGAGCTTTTGCATCGCGTCGGCCAAGGGCTCGCCTCCGCCTACGCACAAGGCATCAAGGCCCACCGCGACATCTCGCCGGCCAATATCCTGCTGCCGGGCGGGCGGGTCGACCTGGCAAAGGTCATCGATTTCGGGATCGCGAAGTCCGCCGACCCGGCGGGCGGAACGCTGATCGGCAGCGATTTTGCCGGCAAGTTCTCCTTTGTCTCGCCCGAGCAAGCGGGGCTATACGGGGGCCAGGAAGAGGTCAACGAGAGATCGGACATCTACAGCCTGGGGCTGCTGCTCGCCGCGGCGGCGATCGGTTCCGGCGGACGGCTCGACATGGGGAGCGAGCCGGCCAGCGTGATCCGGGCGCGCCAGAGCGTCCCCGATCTGAGCCGCGTGCCGGCCGAGCTTCATCCCCTCTTGACCAGGATGCTGCAACCGCGCCCACAAGACCGGCCGGCATCGATGCGCGCGCTGGCGGTCGAGGCCGAGACGCTGCTCCAGGACCGGCCAGCCGGAGGCTCGCGCTCCCCGGCGCATGGGGGAAAATGGCGATGGGCGTTGGTGGGCGGCATCACAGCCGCGGGGCTCGCGGCGGCCGCGACGTTTGTCCTGTGGCCGCGCCCGGAGCCCGTGCCGCCGCGCGTCGTCGAGAAATCGCACCAACCCGCGCCTCTCACGCCCGCCATCGCGATGTTGCCGGATCCCGCACGGCCGCACGCGGAAGAAAAACCGGTGGCGCCAGGGGGCGCGACGTTGACCCCCACGGTCGCGGTCGTGCCAAAGCCGGCTCCCCGACCGCCTCATCCCACCGCGCCGGATACTCCGCCGCCTGAGGCGATCGTTGCACCGCCGCCTCCAGCCGTCGTCAAGCCTCTCGACCCGAGAGCCGAACTGACCGCCGCAATGGCGCATCTCGACTGCGCCTCCCTGCGCACGACCGCGGGACCTGGCGGAAAAGACGTGATCGCGGGAACGGTATCGGTGGCCGCGGATCAGGCAAATCTGATCGCGATCGCGGCCCGGATGCCCGAGCCGGAGCGCCCGCGGCTCGACATCGAGATCGTGGCGCCGCCGGTGTGCGAGGTGCTCGCGCAATTTGGCGACTGGCAGACCGCAGGAATCGCCGCGGCCGGAGGCGTCGAGATCCGCTTATCCGGCGGGGCCAAAACGCTGCACGAGAACGATCCCATCGCCGTCGACGTCACATCAAAGCAGAACTCGCCGGTCAGCCTGCGGATCGACTATTTCACGCTCGGCGGACAGGTGCTCCACATGTGGCCGAACGCCGAGATGGCGACCGCAGCCGTGGCGGCAAGCGGCACCCAGGAATTTCTCAAAAGCGGGGCGAGGAACAAGGTGTGGCGCGTCGGCGGCGCGCCCTTCGGCGTGGAGCTGATCACTGTCGTCGCCACCCGGTCGCCGCTCGATTTCGGCCGTGAGCTGCCCCTGGTCGAGACCGCGAGCGACTATCTCGGCGAACTCAAGCGCGCGCTCCAGCGTGCGGGACCAGGCCCGCGTCCGCTCACCGCGAGCGTTCTCGTGCACACCGCCGAAAAATAGCCTATCCCTCGGTATTGACCACGACGACGCGGCGGTTGAGGGCCGAATAGGGGCTGGTCCCCGGCACCGGCGCGGTCGAACCTTTGCCCACAGCCTGAAGACGGCCCTCGGCCACGCCCATCTCCTTGACGAGGTAATCCTTGACCGCCTCGGCGCGGGCAGCGGACAGCTGTTCGTTGTAGCCTTGTTCGCCATAGGCGTCGGTGTGGCCCTCGATCACGAAATGAGCCTGGGCGGCCAGCTCATGATTGAGCGCATTGCCGAGATTTTTCAGCGTGCCGATCGATCCGGCGGTGAGCTGTGCCGAGCCGAACTCGAATTGGATCGTGCGCAGCGTCGCGCTGGGGTGCGCATCGGCCGGTTGGCTCGCCACGACAGCCGCGGCCCGTCGTGCGTGTCCGACATGCGCGGGGGCTGGCCCGGTCGCCGCCGGAGCAATCGCCGGATTGGCCGGCGCCGGCGGCAAGTCCCCGAGGGTAGGCAACCCGCGGCTCTTCGGCATCAGCGACCGGCTGATGTCGCCCTCGCTGGGCGCTCCACTCTGCGCCAGCACGCCGCCCGCGCCGAGGAGAACCACCAAACCAAGCGCCGCTGAAATAACGTTCCGACCGACACCCATAGCCCGCCTCCAGCCGCTCGACCGAGCATCTCGGACAGAAGATTTGATCGGTGGTGTTCGACCGAAAGGGGATCGGCCGCAAATTTATTCGGGATGCTGCATTTCGCGGAGCAATTGAGGCCAGGAGGCTGCCCAGCAGCAGCCATGATCGAAGTGCGGCACAACGACGAGCCGCGCGTCGCTTCCCTTTCCCAGCCGGCGGAGAAAGGCCTGCGCGACGCCGGCCGGAACGACGTCGTCATCGGCGCCGGCAAAATGGACTTGCCGCAGCCTGTCGATCGCCGCCGCGTCGTCCGCCGGGTCGAGAGAGCCGGACAATGGGGCGAGCTGGCGAAGACGCGTCCACTCCTCAAGATCGAGGTCGGCGGCGACGGTGACCAGCAAAGCGACATCGTGGCGCCGCTCGGCAAGCAACGTCGCGAGGGCACCGCCTCCCGAATACCCGATCAGCGCCAGTTTCGTGCTGCCAGTGCGATGCAACACGTCATCGAGCAGTTGCTGGTAAATTGCCACGATCTCGGGCGACAGGCGCTCGCTCGTCCACAACCGGGCGCCGCAGCCGGCGGACGTTGTGAACTGGCACGGCCGCGCCAGGTAGAGGACCGGCCGTGACCCGTCGCCGGCGGCCAGCCGCAACCCGACGGGGTCGGTCGGCGTCGGATCTGTCGACGGCTGCCACGGGTTGAGCCAGGCGCGCCCATCCCCCTCGAGGTAAACCGTCAAGACCCCGCCCGGCGGGCCCGCTCGCTCGAAGCCCAGGATGGTCATCCCCCGCGCGTGCAGCCATCGCGGCACGAGACCACCCGCGCCGGCGATTGCCTGCGCCTCGCTCAAGCGTTGGTCGCGGCCACCGGCGCAACCTGCCAGCATCAACGCCAGCGCCACGCCGACTGCGAGCCTTGTCACTGCCCCGCGTGATGGACGAGGAAATTTTCGCCGCGGCTGTACGAGACCGGAACCTGCATCTGATGGATCAGCTGCTGGGTCAGCTCGGGCAGGGACGATGCCGAATAGGTCAGCACCTCGTCCGAGGTGATGCTGCCGTTATGCCTGGCATCGGCCTTCCCCCCCACCCCCTGGAGCACGACGTAGGTAAAGGCCCCGTGATGGAGTTGCGGAAACTCTTCGGCGTTCTGATCGCGGCGCGCCCCGGCGAGGATCGCGACCCCGGCGTCGCGGCCGAGTGAACGCAACAGCTTGCGGTCGATCGCGGTGGCCAGCGTATCGATGCTCCCGCCCGACTTGCACGAGTCGATCAGCACCAGGACCCGCTGCGGGCCGACGCGGCTCAACATGTCGCGGAGAGCGGTTGCGCTGATCCCGGTGCGCTTGATGCCCTCTCGCGAAAAGACGAAATCGTGCGGGAGGAAATACCAGTCGCCGTCTTGGATCTCGCCATGCCCGGCCAGGTAGACGACGAGTACGTCGCCGGCCGGGGCGCTTTGCAGCTGGGTCAGGGCTCCGACGATCGCGGCACGCGTCGCGCCGGCGTCGACCAGGCGCGTGGACGCGACCCGCCCGAACGTTCCCTGAGATTCCGAGAACTGGCCCAGGATCGAATCGGCGTCGGCGACGCCATAATCGAGGTCGAGCCGGGAATCGCGATACTTGTTTATGCCCACGGCGAGAATCCGCAACGTCGGCAACGCCGCGGCCGCCCCCGTCGCGGTGACAGGCGCCCCGCCGGCGCCCGCAAGCTCGGTCGTCGCGTGCTCGCCCTCGATGTTGTTCGATCCGCTGACGACGGCCTCGAAGCGGTTGGCACCCGGGGCCAGCGGAACGCTATAGCTCCAGATCGTCGTCTTGGCCCCATTCTGGGTGGCCTGACTGGGGCCGCCGCGCCGATCGGCGGGAACCAACTTGCCGTTCTGGAACAGGCTGGCGGCCCCGACCCCGGCTCCCTGGTCGATCGCGGTGACGGTCACCTCGGCCGTCGAGCCCTGACCCGGCTGCGCCGTCACGGTCACTTTCGGCGGCAAGGCGATGCCGCCAAATACCGGTGCCGGCGCCACCGCGACGAACCCGCTCGGCTCGCGAAAGTACCGGGCGACAAGCCCCGGCTCGAAATAGGGCGCGGAGAAATTGTCGATCGGAAGCTGAAGCTGGCTCGCCAGCCACTTGATGTCGTCGATGCCGGCGAGCGGCCCGTCGAACCGCCCCTGGCCGTCGACCGCGGCCCAGCCGGTCAAGGTCGAGATGATTTGCACCAGCAGCTTGCCCGACGCGAGATCGCGCATCCGCACGATCCCGTCGTTGCCGCCGGTGAAGATTCGACGGTGCTGGCTGTCCACGACGACAAACCGCGCGCTCCCCTGAGCGACGGGCGTGTCGACGAGGGTCGCGCCGCCTCGCGGATCGACCACCGTCAGGCGGTCGCCGGCGGGGCGCTCCGCCGCGATCTGCGCATTACCGCCGAGGCCGGCCTCGGCAAACGCCGCGGGGCTCATCGCGGCGGGTGCGGCGAGGCGGGCCTGCTGCACGCCGTTTTGCAAGTTCCAGACACGGATCGTGTGGTCGCTCGGCGCAATCGCCAGCAGCGACCCGTCAGCACTCAGCGCCAGCCCGGTGATCGCGCCCGCCGAGTTGCTGATCTGCATCTGGGGCTTAACGGCTTCGTGGATCTGGCTCTCGATCGCGCCAGTCGTCGCCTGCGTCTGCCCCTGGAGCAAGCCGGCCTGCGCGAACGCGACAGCAGGCATCGCCACGGTCGTAGCAACCGCCAGCATCGAGCGCATCTTGCCGAAGATCGGCATCGCCTGCCTCCGCCTAGAAAGTCCAGCGCAAATGCGCCCCGATCATATAATCCTGGGTGTGCGTCTTGATCTCGGTCGCCTGAAACAGAAGACCGCCGGAGAGCGTATCGCTCCACCGATAGCGCAGCCCGATGCCGGGCACGAGGGCCGCTCGGCTGGATTCGTCGATCGAGCGCGTCGTCTCATACTCGAACATCACCGGCACATACGCCTCGAGCTGCCCCATCGGATAGGCGGCTTCGCCCCCCAGCCGGATCGCGCCGTAGCGGATATTGTTGCCCAACCCGATGCCCCCCAGCACCGAGGCCACGTTCCCGCCTTCCCACGAGTAGGTATACCCGGCGTATCCGGTCAGCTTGAACGGACCGTAATCGGTGAACACGTTGAGGTCGCTCGTCCCGGTCAGGCGATCGCTGTGGTAGTTGCCGCTGGGAAGCGGCACGGGCGACGACAGCGAGTTGCTGAGCGACGTGTAATTGAACAGCGCATCGAGCGCCATGTGCGGGTTGATGATGTAGGACACGTACGGCCCGATCAGGGCGCCGTCCGCTTGATGCGAAACCGTGGACGGCTTCAGGCTGAGATCGGCGTGGGTATAACCGGCCGCAAACCCGACGATCCATTGCCGGTCGAGGATGTAGTCCATGCCGGCGAGGCCGACGACGCTCGCCCCGTTGTATCCGATGCCCGTGTCGTTCTCGAGGTACGACCCCGAGGCATTGCCCCACATCCCGAGCCGGGTGTCGGGAGATCCCGCCGACGCGCCGCCATAGGCGAAAGAGGACGGGTTCGAAGAGAAATCGGGCAGGACGACGGTGCCGCCCGGCGGGGTCGGCTCGTTGCCCGGAACCGTGCTGGCGGCCAGGCTTCGCGCGAGCGAACGCAGCCGGTCGGTAATCATGTAATTGACCGACGACGACTGGCTGCGGAGCTCGCCCTGCGTGCTGGCGGCGAGGCTTCGCCCGATGTTGGTCGCCAGCCCCGGGCTCGGCGCCAGGCTGCACGACGCGGTCCCGGGCGTCACCCTTGAGAAAACGATGGCGACGCCGGTGCAGGTCAGGGCGAGGTCGCTAGGCTCTACGCCGGTTAGCGAAAACGCGCCGCCGGGGCCCACGATTTCGTTGAGGGCGATCGTCTGTGTCGGGCCGCCCGCGGGGGTGAATGTCGCGACGACGGGGCCGGACGCGCCCGCCAGTGTCGCCGTATACGTATCTCCCGCGGAGTCTTGCGCCGTCAGGGTCCCGCCGGCGATCGAGGTGGTGACGATCTGCTGGGCAAAGGCCGGCTTCGCCTGCCCGGCATAGCCGCCGATCAGGCAGAGAACCGCTGAAATTCGCAAAAAACTGCGGTGGAATTTATTCAGTTCCATCGCCTATTCCCCGCGTCAAGCGTACAAGTTACATGCGTTTCACCTATCGATTTTACACCGCTGGTGACATTTCATAAAGCGACTTCCACCCTGCCGTGGGCATGACCGACACGGCGGAGGGCCGGCCACGACCCGTCTGGTTCTCGCCTTCGTTCTCCTGCGGCGCAGAATTCTTCCGAGACGGCAATGACATGGGAGATCTGCCGCGGCCGCCGGCATGGCAGCGGCGAGCCGCGGCCGGCTGTCGCCGGGGTGATCGGTTCCCGGCGCAAGACACCCCTTGCACCCATGGGAACACCGGCGCCGATTCCCGCCGGTGCCAAGGTATTCGGCATTTGCTTGTCTTCCTCGACAAGGGTTGAGCTACCCTCACCGATGATTGCCGAAGGGAAACAGGTCATGCCCGATACCCACGCCTTGGCGGATCGCCCGAGCCAGGACCAGCTCGCAGTCTACGACGCCATCGTCATCGGTGCCGGGATTTCCGGCATGTACATGCTCTACCGGCTGCGCGAATTGGGCATGACCGCGCGGGTGTTCGAAGCCGGGACGAATGTCGGGGGCACCTGGTACTGGAACCGCTATCCCGGCGCCCGGTTCGATTCTGAAAGCTGGACCTACGGCTATTCCTTTTCCAAGGAGCTGATGGCCGAGTGGGACTGGAAGGAGCATTTCTCGCCCCAGCCGGACACGCTCGAATACCTGAATTACGTCGCCGACAAGTTCGACCTGCGCCGCGACATGGAGTTCCGCAGCACGGTCGCCGCCGCCCATTGGGACGAGGCGGCGAACCGGTGGACCGTGACCCTGGAAGGCGGCCGGCAGGCGGCGGCGCAATTCCTGTTCACTGCCATCGGCATCCTGTCGGCGTACACGCTGCCGGCCATACCAGGTCGCGAAAGTTTCCAGGGCCTCGCGTACCATCCGGCACGGTGGCCGCACACGCCGGTGGACTTCGCCGGCAAGCGCGTCGGCATCATCGGCACCGGTGCGACGGCGATCCAGGCGATCCCGGAAATCGCCAAGCAAGCCGCGCACCTCACCGTCTTCCAACGCCGCCCCAACTGGGCAGCGCCCCTGCATAATTCCAAGATAAAGAAGGAGGA
>DASXFE010000100.1:0-2044 GCA_036489765.1 Allostellaceae bacterium
CCGGTATTCCGGGTCGGCGCCGCAATAGAGGTCCTGCACAAACAGCTCGCGGCCCTGCAGATAGGCGAGGACGCGCTGGTGCAGGCTTTCGAACTGCTCGGGGGTGATCCCCTGGTTGACGCTGCCCCAATCGACGGTGTCGCGCGTGCCAGGCTCGTCGACGATGTATTTGTCGCGCGGGCTGCGGCCCGTGTGCTTGCCGGTATTGACGACGAACGAGCCGCCCAGCCCGACCTCGCCTTCGCCCCGCCGCACCGCGTGCTCGAACAGAAACGGCGCCTGCAGGTTCCAGTGGACCGGCGACAGATGCCGGATCCCCTGTGTTGCGAGGTCAAAGCGAGGCTTTCGGTCCACCGCCTGGTTCAAGGCCTTCCTCCGTTTTCGTCGGGGCGCGCCCGGTGTTTTTCACGTTCGCGTTGGGTCGTAAAATAATGCGCCGACAGCGGTTTGGGAAGCGGGGCGACAAAAGGTCCGGACCCGGTGTGAAATAACGTCATTCAGCGGAATAGCCATGTGATCTAAAGCGCCCGCGCCGCGTCGGCGAGAGCGATCAATGCGGCGCGCGCCGCGGTCGGGTGGGCAAAGGTTTCGGCGAACTCGATCCGGGCGGTTTCCGCCTCTTTGCGAAGGTCGATCCCCTCCGGATCGATGCCGGTCATCCGCCAGCCCTCGCCGTCTTTGCGCGATAACCGGGCCGCGTAGAGCGCCACGGCGTCGGCATGGTCGCGGTTCACGTGCTCGACGATCCCGGCCTCGGCTTGGGCCAGGGCTGAGAAATCCGTGTCGATCCGCAATTGTGCGCCGTCGATCCACTCGATGCGGCCGAACCCGGCGACGAGATGGCCGCGGCTCGCGGTGACGCGATAAAGCCGGAAATCGGCGAAATCGGCATAACGCGCCGCGGTCGGATGGCGTGCGACAAAGCGGGCCCGGGCGGCGTCATCCTCGACCGGCCTTGCGTCGCCCAGCAATGACAGCCGCGGCCCGGCGAGCGGGTCGGCGTGGGCGCCGGTGTCCTCGAACAGCAGCGACACCCGCGAATCGACCTTGATGTTGGCGCTGTGCTGCGCCAGGTCCGACAGCAGCATCAGCGGGTTGCCGGCGATATCGCACGCGGTGGCGACGAGCGAGGCGTAGGGGTGCCCCCTCGCATCATCACGAGCGAGACTGGTCGCCAGCGCGGCCTGGCCGCGACCGCGGATCAGCCGCCGCGCGAGCCGCGCGGGATCGCCGGAGGGATCGCCCGGCGTTTTGTTGCGTAAAATGGTCATGCCGCAGCATAACCCGAACCGGCGTTTTCGTGCCGAGGCTATGCACGGCGGGCGGGGTCGAAGACGGGGCAAGCCTTTGTCTTGGCCGGAAAGCGCCCATATTTAAACGTCGAACGATCCTCGCGCCGCGTTACGCCGCGGCCGTTTGCGAGTGAAGGGGGACCCCAAGCGTGACCAATACGATCGCCCTCGTCGACGACGACCGGAATATCCTGACCTCGGTGTCGATGGCGCTGGAGGCGGAGGGATTTGCGGTGCGCTGCTACGCCGACGGTGCCGAGGCGCTGCGCGGCGTCACCGCCCAGCCGGTCGATCTCGCCGTGCTCGACATCAAGATGCCGCGCATGGACGGGATGGAGCTCCTGGCGCAGCTCCGCCGCACCAGCCCGATCCCGGTGATTTTCCTCACCTCGAAGGACGACGAGGTCGACGAACTCCTCGGCCTCAGGATGGGGGCCGACGACTACATCAAGAAGCCGTTCTCGCAGCGCCTGTTGATCGAGCGCATCCGCGCCCTGATCCGCCGCGAGGAACTGACCCGCGACCGCGACGAAACCGTGGGCGAGCCGGTCGTCGTGCGCGGACAGCTCGTGCTCGATCCGGCGCGGCACCTGTGCACCTGGCAGGGCGACCAGGTCGAGCTGACCGTGACCGAGTTCCTGATCCTCAAATCGCTGGCGCAGCGCCCCGGCCACGTCAAGAACCGCGACCAGCTGATGGATGCGGCCTATGGCGAGCACATCTATGTCGACGACCGCACGATCGACAGCCAC
>DASXFE010000110.1:0-22523 GCA_036489765.1 Allostellaceae bacterium
CCATCTCGAGCATCAGCGCCGGTCCCGAGAACTTGACCGCCGGCACGGCGATCTTGTCGCGGTCGGAGAAGTCGCGAATCGTCTTGACCGCCGGGTTGCGCGTCACCAGCACATAAGGCACCCGCGCGAGCGGCGCCAGCGCGCGCAAATCCTGCGGCGTGCCGAGCTTGCGGTCCCAGATCGCGAGAAAACGCCCGACCGAGACCGGGGCGAGGTCGGCGTTGCCGTTGAGCAGCGTGTCGACCGCACCGGACCGCTCCGGCGCCATCCACTGCACCTTGACCTGATCGAGCCCGGCGGCAAGCACGCGCTTTTCGATCAGCTTGCGCTTTTCGGCGACCATCAGCGGCAATTCGGCGAGCACATATTGCCGCGCGATTCTGACCGTGTCGGTCTCGGCGCAGGCCGGACGCATCGCGGCGAGCGCCGCAAGCGGCAGCACGGCCGCCATCAGCCAGAAACGCAATCCCTGTGCTCCGGGTTCGCCGCCTTTGGCGCCAGTCAATCCCGCCCCCGCAAAACCCGCAAGCGTTATATGCTGGAACGCCTGCCCCTCAGGATGGAGACACGCGATGGCTGGAATGCTCGATGGAAAGGCGGCACTGATCACCGGCGCGGGCGGCGGGATCGGGCGCGCCGCGGCGCTCGTCTTTGCGCGGGAGGGCGCGCGGCTCGCGGTCGCCGACCTGACGCCGGACGCGATCGCCGAGACGGTCGCGCTGGTCAATCAGGCCGGCGGCCAGGCGATCTCGTTTTCGGGCGATGTGACGAGCGCGGCAACCGTCCGCGAGATGGTCGACGGCACCGTCGCCGCCTATGGCCGGATCGACTGCGCGTTCAACAACGCCGGCATCGCGCCCTATCAGGTCGAGGCGAGCGGCAGAAAGACCGCGGAGTGGGAAGAGGACTCATTCGACCGGATGATCGCGGTCAACCTGAAGAGCGTCTGGCTGTGCATGAAAGAGGAGATCCGCCACATGCTGGCCCAGGGCGGCGGCGCGATCGTCAATACCGGCTCGATCGCGGGACTCATCGGGCTGCAGACCTCGTCGGCCTATGTCGCGGCGAAGCACGGCGTGCTCGGCCTCACCAAGACCGCCGCGCTCGAATACGCCGATATCCCGATTCGCGTGAACGCGGTCTGCCCCGGCTTTATCAAGACCCGCATGACCGAGGACACGATGCGCCGCCGTGGCGACGCGATCATCGCCCAAATCCCGCAGAAGCGGCTGGGCGACCCGGCCGAGATCGCCGAGATGGTCGCCTGGCTCGCCTCCGACCGCGCCAGCTACGTCAACGGCGCCTGCTACAATGTCGACGGTGGCTGGATGGCGGCTTAGCGAAGAGGGCGAGGCTCATCGGCGCCCTTCGGCGCGGTCCGATCCGCTGGCGGGTGCCCGCGCCAGCGGGGCGCGGTTGCGGAGCCGTCCCGGTCTAATGCCGCCCGCGCGGGATGTTGATCGTCGTCGCGAAGGCGTCGCCGTCGGAACTGGTCCAAGGCAGCAGCAGTCGGTCGTAGTGGCGGCGGCGGAGGCGGCCGGTCGTCGTCCTGATCTGCACGTGCACGGCTTCGAGCCACGGCTCGTCGTTCGCGATCGCCTCGCGCATACCGGCGGCGACCCAGGCGGCGAGCCGCGGGTACGGCTGGGCCTCGATATCGAGCCCCGGCGCCCGGCGGATCCAGTCAGGGCCGAACAGGTCCCGCTTCTTTCCCCAATGCTCGATGACGAGCCGCGAGGTGCGGTAGGGGTTGCGGGCGATGACGGCGCGCTCGAGCAAGCCCGCCTCGCGCAGCCGGTGGAACACATCGGGCTTCCACACCCTGCCCGATTCCTCCCAGGCCTCGAATAGGGGCGTCAGGCGCGAGCGCGCGACGCGGTCGATGACCTCGATCCTGAGCCGCCCCGAAACGAGACCGCGCGGCGGCGAGTTGACCGCCTCGCTGACGATCTCGTCGATCCGCTCGAACACCCCTCCGATCGGTGCCAGAGTCTCCCGCCAGGTATGGCTCAGCCCACAGCAGAGCAGATCGACTCGGCTCGGCTGCCGCCGCGCGATCTCGAAAAACGCCGCCGCCCTCGCGCGGCGCGTTACCAGATGCGGCGAGAAGGCGACGATCATCGTGCGCGACAGCGGGCGCAGGTAGATGAACCCCGATTGAAGGAAGCTCTCGGGGACATCGTAATAAGTGCCCCCGGCGCAAGCCGCCGCCGCTAAAGACTGCGAGCCCTCCGGTCGGGCTCTTCCATGTTCGTCGATCAGCAGACCGGGCACCTCGCACCTCCTCGGCTCTACCCCCGCGTTAATCTCCTCCGTTCATACGCCCGTAAGCGGCTTCAGACCAGTGTCAGCTATCGCTGGATTTCTTCGCTGCGCTCCGTTAGATGTGACGATCACTAGCGCTGTCGTTGGGGCTTCACATCAGACACACCGGACGACCACCGGCGCCCGATGCAATCGACGGTCACGTTGCCGCACGGATACGGGCGAGACGGCGTGACCTTAAAATCACACGCGATGCCGCCGCCCGCGCGTTGCGGATAGGCGTCGGCCAGCTCGATCGCCTGGAAAAGGGGGGTGTCGGCATCCAGGCCGCCCAGATCGACCGGCTATGCACGCTGCTTGACGTGACGCCATCTTATTTTTTCCACGACCTCCTGCCGGCTGGCGAGGAGGTCCGCGTTCAGCAAATGGAAAGCTTGGGGAAAGACGCGATGTTGGCTCGCTCGCTGGCGCTCGCCGCGGCACTGACCGTGGCGGCCACGACGGCGCGTGCCGAGGTTCAGGAGATCGTCTTCGCGCGGCTCGGCATCTTTTCGATGCTGCCGCTTATCGTCATGGAGAGTAACCACCTGGTCGAAAAGCAGGCCCGGCGGCTCGGCATCCCCGACCTTAAGGTTACCTACACCCAGTTCACCTCCGGGCTCGAAGTCAATATCGCGCTCGCCTCGGGACGAGCCCAGTTCGGCGCCTGCGGCGTCGCGCCGTTCCTGACGTTGTGGGACAAGGGGTACGACAATCTGAAGATCAACGCCGTCAGCGCGCTCGATACGGCGCCGATGTACCTTGTCACGCGAAACCCGAGCGTCAAAAAAGTCACTGACTTTACGGATGCGGATCGGATCAATGTGCTGACCCCCGGCACCGCGGGACAGGCGATCGTTCTCGAGATGGCCGCGGCGCAGGCCTACGGCATGCAGAATTACACAAAGCTCGACAGGTTGACGGTCGGGCTGCCCCCTGCGGAGGCGACCGCGGCGATGATTTCCGGCTCGGGGGCGATCAGCGCTGACTTTACCGGGGTGCCGATGTCGTATTTCGAACTCGACGCGCCGGGCATCCACAAGGTTCTCGGCTCGCACGATGTCCTCGGCAGCCAGGCGACCAACTCCATCCTGTACACGACGGCCGCATTCCACGACGAACACCCGAAAATCATGGCGGCCGTCAACGCGGCGCTCGACGAGGCGATGACGCTGATCGCCCAGGACCGGCCAAAAGCGGGCCAGGAATATCTGCAGCTCACCGGCACGCGCTATGAAAAGCAAGTGGCGCGGATGGTGTCCGACCCGGAGATCACGTTCCGGCGCGAGCCGCACGCGCTCATGGCCTTCGCCAATTTCATGCACGAGACCGGAAAGCTGAAAAACGTGCCGCCCGACTGGAAGGGGCTGTTCTTTCCGGAGGAGGCCGCGCAGTTCCGCGGGGACTGATCAGCGCTGCACCCCCCAGCGCCGCACGGTGAGCGCCTCAACCGTGCGGAATATGACGCTCTCGACGATAAGCCCGATCGCGGCGACGGTCACCAGACCTGCAAAGACATCGGGCAGCGCGAACGCGTTGCGCGCCTGAGAGATATACCAGCCGAGCCCGCCCGTTCCGGTCGCGACGCCAAACACGAGCTCGCCCGCTATCAGTGTCCGCCAGGCAAAGGCCCAGCCGACCCGGAGGCCCGTCAGGATCGACGGCAAGGCGGCCGGCATCAGGATCGACAGCGTCAGCCGTCGCCCGCCCAGCCCGTAGTTGCGCCCGACGAGGCGCAGCGTCGGCGGCACGCCGGCAAACCCGGCATGGGTGTTGATCGCCACCGGCCAGATCACCGAGTGGACGATGACGAAGACGAACCCGCCGGCGCCGAGCCCAAACCACAACAGCGCGACCGGCATTAGCGCGATCCCCGGCAACGGCGTGAACATCGCCGTCAACACGGCCAGAACGTCGCCGCCGATCCGGGTCAGCTCGGCGAGCGTCGCCAACGCCAGCCCCAGCACGATCCCGGCTCCGTAGGCAATCAGCAGCACGCGCATCGACAACAGCACGCGATGCGGCAGCTCGCCGGAAAGCGTCGCCTGCCAGCCGGCTTCGAGCGTGTCGGTCAACGTCGGAAAGATCAGCGGGTTCTTCAGCCACATCGCATAGGCCTGCCACACGATGCACAGCACACCGACGATCGCCAGCCGCCGGATCGCCGTGCCCATCATCTGAGAAGCCCGCGGATCTGCCGGACGAGCGCCGGAAAGCCGCTGTCGACCGCGCGCACGCCGGCCGGGATCTCGGCCCTAATGCGGCCCGGATGTGGCGTCATCACCGCGACCCGCTCGCCGACCGCCAGCGCCTCCTCGATCGAATGGGTGACGAAGATGAGGGTAAAGCGCAACTCGTTCCACAGCCGCAGCAGCTCGTCCTGCATCGTGTCGCGGGTCAACGCGTCGAGCGCGCCGAACGGCTCGTCCATCAGCAGCACCGCCGGCTCGATCGCGAGCGCCCGGGCCAGCGCGACACGCTGTTTCATCCCGCCCGAAAGCTGATGCGGAAAGCTCCGCGCGAACCCGCCGATCCCGACCAGCTCGATGAAATGCGCGGCGCGCGAGGCCGCCTCGCCGGCGCCGAGCCGTTTCGCCGCGCGCAGCGGAAACTCGACGTTGCCGGCGACGGTCCGCCACGGCAGCAGCTGGTCGAACTCCTGGAACACCATGATCCGGTCGAGCCCGGGACCGCGGATCGGCGCGCCGTCGAGCCGCACGGTCCCCTGCGCCGGTGTGACGAAGCCGCCGACTGCCTTGAGAAGGCTCGTCTTTCCGCACCCCGACGGGCCCAGCAGGACTGTCCGCTCGCCCGATTTGACCTTGAGGCTAATGCGCTCGACCGCGGTGACGACCCGGTCCGCGGTCCGGTATTCGAGGGTCACGGCGTCGAGCTCGAGCATCGGCCGCACCATCCCCGATATTCGCGCACTGCGCCAGCCGACTTGCCGAACCGCGTCGAAAGCGATACATGCGCGCGAGAACTGGAGGAGCATATCCCCGTATGACAGATCAAGCGCCGCCACCTGCCGCCCCCGGACGAGGCCGCCGCGGCGGCGGGCCCGACCCGATCGACGTGCATGTCGGCTCGCGCATTCGTCTGCGCCGCAAGATGCTCGGGTTCAGCCAGGAGCGGCTCGGCGCCGCTCTGGGCTTGACCTTTCAGCAGGTCCAGAAATACGAGCGCGGCACCAACCGCGCCGGCGCCAGCCGGCTGCACGAGCTCAGCAAAATCCTCGACGTGCCGATCTCGTTCTTCTTCGACGACCAGGATCCGGTGCGCGCACCCGCGATGACCCCGGGCTTTGCCGAGGAGGAAGCCAGCGCCTATCGCCCGGATCCGCTACAGCAGCGCGAGACGATCGAACTGGTCGACGCCTTCCTGGACATCGCCGATCTGCGTGTCCGGCGCCGGCTGTTCCAGCTCTTGCAAACGCTCGCCAGCGAGCCCGTCCGCCGCAACCGCCGCGGCCGCCCCCGCCGCACCGGAATGCCCGCGACACCGGTGCGGTAGCCAAACGACCTCGCCTCGATGGTCATTCCGGGGGCGGCATCGCCGTGAACCCGAGATGACCTCACGTGGTGGAAACCGAGACTATCCGCGCATTGCGTCGCGGCCTCGGCTACGACACCCTCTTCCCGGAGATTAGGACAGGGGGACGCCATCATGGCAAAACGGTCTGAGGGCCGCGTCGCGCTCGTTACCGGCAGCGCGCGGGGGATCGGCGAAGCGACGGCGGACCGGCTCGCCGAGGACGGCGCCGCGGTCGCGATCCTCGATCTCGACCTCAACGCCGCGGAGGCGACCGCCGCGCGCATTGGCGCGCGGCACGGCGTCAAGGCGCTCGGCCTCAAGGCCGATGTCTCGAATACCGAAGAGGTCGAGGCCGCAATCGCCCGCATCGGCGGGCATTTCGGCGGGCTCGACATCCTCGTGAACAATGCCGGGGTCCTCCGCGACAACCTGATCTACAAGATGAGCGACGACGACTGGGACCTCGTCGCCAATGTGCATCTGAAGGGCGCGTTCCTCTGCTCGCGCGCGGCTCAGCGCGAGATGGTCAAGAAAGGCTGGGGCCGCATCGTCAACCTGTCGTCGGTGTCGGCGCTCGGCAATCGGGGCCAGACCAATTACTCGGCCGTCAAGGCCGGACTTGAGGGCATGGCGCGGACGCTCTCGATCGAGCTCGGCCGGTACGGCATCACGGCGAACGCCGTGGCACCGGGGTTTATCGACACCGAGATGACCCGGCAGACCGCGATCCGCATGGGCCGCGATCCCGAGGATTGGAAAAATGAGGTCGCCGCGCAGATCCCCGTCCGCCGCCCCGGCGTGCCGCGCGACATCGCCAACGTGATCGCCTTTCTGTGCAGCGACGACGCCTCGTACGTCTCCGGCCAGGTGATCTACGTCGCCGGCGGTCCCAGGGGATAATGACCGACGCGCTACGCTACGACCTCGTCACCCTCGGCGAAACGCTCATACGCCTCTCGCCGCCGGGGATGCTGCGCTTCGACCAGACGCGGAATTTCGAGGCGGGGATCGGCGGCAGCGAATTGAACGTCGGCTGCGTCCTGGCACGGCTCGGGCGGCGGGTGGCCTGGGTCTCGCGGCTGCCGACCGGGCCGCTGGGCCGCATCATCGACGGCGAGGCGCGGCGCCATGGCGTCGATACCAGCCACGTCACCTGGGTCGATGACACCCGCCAGGGCCTGATGTTTTTCGAGGCCGGGCCCGCCCCGCGCAATGCCCGCGTGATCTATGACCGCAAGAATTCGGCGGCCGCGGGCATGATGCTCGCCGACACGGATTGGGCGGTGCTGGTCGCCAACAGCGCGCGGGTGCACCTGTCGGGGATCACGCCGGCCTTGAGCCCGACCTGCCGCGACCTCGTCGTCGGGGTCGCCGCGCTCGCCGGGGCGGCCGGGAAACCGCTCTCCTACGACCTCAACCACCGCGCCACGCTGACCACCGAGACCGAGGCGCGCGCCGTGCTCGACGAGGTCGCACCGTATCTCGACATGCTGGTCGTCGCCGAGCGCGATGCGCAGACCGTGCTCGGCTTCAGCGAGAGCGGCGCCGGCCTCGCCGAGGCCATCGCCGCGCGTTACGGCGCCCGGCTCGTCGCGCTGACCCGGCCGCCGGGCGGCGATACCGGCGACCTGCTCTTGGCCGACGGCGTCTTGCGCGAGGCGCCGCGCTATCCGGTCGAGATCGTCGACCGGATCGGCGCCGGCGATTCGTTTGTCGCCGGCATCCTCTTCGGGCTCCTCGACGGCGACCTCGACATGGGAATACGGCTCGGCGCCTATCTCGGCGCGCTCGCCCTCGCCACCCCCGGCGACGTCAACTTCCTTGGTCCCGAAGACCTCGCCGCCTTCAAAGCCGACACGGTGGGCCGGCTGCTCCGGTAAACCCTCAGCACTGCACCTCGCCCGAGGTGCAGAGGATGTAGGCGCTGGTGACCGGGGCCGTGATGGTCGAAAACACGTTCAGCACCTTTTCGAGTGGCGTGACCTCGGCGTCGGCGACATAGACGATATCCTCGTCGCGGACCGGAAAGCGCTGAGCCAGGTGGTAGGAGGCCAGGTCCGACAGGTCGAGCCGATAGGCGACCGGCACCGGCCGGTTGCCCGGGTCGGGCTCGCCGAGCGCCCTGGCGATCGGACCGTTCTCGTACCGCAGGAGGTAGACGGCGCGCGGATCGGCCTGGGCGTCATTGAGCCCGCCGCCCTTGGCCAGCACCTCGTTGAGGAACATGCGGTCCGCGTTGAACGTGACGGCGGTGTTCTTGCCCGTCGCGCCGAAGACGGTGATCACCTTTGTCCGATGCACCAGGGTCAGGATGTCCCCGGGTTCGGCGAAGATGTTTTCGCTGGGGTCGGCGACCAGCCTCTCGAACGGAATCGACGCCGTCACCCCCTTGCGCGACAGCTCGACATAGGTGTCGCGGACCGGCGCCTTGGCACCGCCCGCCGCGCCGATCACGGCGAGAAGCCGCATCCCGCCCGACGACAGCGTAACCCGCGCGCCCTTTATCAGCTCGCCGGCCACCGTGACTGAATTGGCGTCGCTCTGCTTGACGACGACGAGCACCTGGGGATCGATAGCCTTTCCGGCGAGCGCCAGGACGATCGCATTCTGGACGGCGCTCGGGGTCTCGCCGGCGACGTGGATGCGGCCGCCATAGGGAATGGTGATGCCGCCGTCCGGCCCGACCACCTGGTTCGGAATGCGCGCGCCGGCCCGCCCGGCCGGCTGCAGCGATTGCAGCAGCAGCTGCCCGTGCGCGGTTTTCGCGAGCTCGCGAAAGATCGCGGCCTCGGCGTTCGGCGATAGCGTCCCGCTCGGGACCTTCACGCCGGCGGCGCGCAGCTTGTCCGCGAGTTCGGCCGGCTCCGGCACCGTCGCATTCAGCGATCGGCCGTAGAGCCCGCTATCCGCGCTTTCCCAGATCGTCACCGACACCACGTCGCCGACCGCCATCGGCAATTCGGGCGGCGGCTCGTACTTCTTGAAGCGCGCATGAAACGGCGGCGCGGGCTGGGAGGCCAGCGTGTTGACGACGCGGTCGTCGATAGTGACGAGGCCGAATTGGCGATGCGCGGGGTCTCCCGCCTGATCTTCGAGCTGGTGCCGCAAAGGCCCCGTCGACGGGATCGTCGAGCACGCGGTAAGCAGAAGCAGAACGGCCAGTGCAACCCGATACATCGCGGCCGGCTTCCCCCCTTTGCCCGGCAAGGCAAGGCCGGTTCTAGCACCCCCGCCTAGAAGTGGCGATACCCGGCGCGCTCGATCGCGATCTGCTGCCCGCCGGCGTCGAGCAGCCGCACCCCCTCGCCTGCCGCGACCGCCCCGATCATCGTCACCGCGACCCCCGCTTCGCGCGACGCGGCGAGGATCGCAGCCTCGTCGGCGGCGGGCGCGGTGAACAGCAATTCGTAATCGTCGCCGCCCGTGGCCAGCGCCGTCGGCTCTACCCATCCTTCGGCAAGAACCGTCTTTGCCGCGTCGGACAACGGCAGGGCATCCAATGAGACGGTCCCGCCGACCTGCGACGTCTCGCAGATATGGCCGAGATCGGAGAGCAGCCCGTCCGATACGTCGATCATCGCGTGGGCGATCCCGGCGAGCCGCGGCCCCAATTCCGTGCGGGGCTCGGGCAGCCGGTAGCGGTCGACAAGCGCCGCGACGTGGGCAGGTCCTAGCCCTACAAGCGCGGCATCGCCGCGGCGGATTTTGAGGCCGAGAAAGGCATCGCCGATCGTGCCCGACACCCAGACCTTGTCGCCCGCCCGCGCCCTGGTACGGCGGATTTCCTTATCGGCGGCGACTTCGCCGATCGCCGTTAGCGTCAGCGCAATCGGCCCTGGCGTCGCCGTCGAGTCGCCGCCGAGGAGATGGATGCCATAACGCCGCTGGTCCTCCGCCAACCCCTCGGCGAAAGCCCGCACCCAGTCATCCTCGCAAGACTTCGGCAGCGCGCTCGTCACCAGGTAATGCCGCGGCACCGCGCCCATTGCCGCCAGATCGGAAAGATTTCGCCGCAACAGCTTCTTAGCGACCAGGTTCGGCGGGTCGTCCGATAGGAAATGCACGCCTTCGACCGCCTGATCGACCGTCATGACCAACCGGCTCCCGGACGGGCAATCGACCAGCGCCGCGTCGTCCTTGAGACCGAGGCCGCCCGGTCCGGCGAGCGGTACGAAATACCGCCCGATGCGGCCGAACTCGCCGAGGCTCATCGGCCTAGATCTCGGCCGGGCGCAGCGTGCGGGCCAGGTGGTCGAGCACACCGTTGGCGAGCCCCGGCTGGCGCCCTTCGAAAAAGGCGTGGGCGAGGCCGACATACTCGCTCATCGTGACCCGCGGCGGGATGTCCTGACGGTGGACAATCTCGAACGCCCCCGCTTCCAGCAAGAGCCGCAGGATCGTCTCCAACCGCGCCAGCGGCCATTCCTCGCTGAGCGAGGCGGCGATCTGCTCGTCAAGCCGGTCGCGGTCGCGGGCGACGCCGCGGACGATCTCGGCAAAAAGCGCCTCGTCGGCCTCGCCATAATCCTCGCCGTCGATCTCGCGCCCGAACCGGTGCACGGCGAACTCGCGCACGACGCCCTCAGCCGACAGGCCGGGGTTCAATTCAAGCTGATAAAGCGCCTGTACCGCCGCGAGCCGAGCTGCCCGCCGCCGCCGTCCTGCACCACCGCCAGCGCTCAACGCGTGCCCCCGGAAAATCGCCGCTTCAGCCCCACCATGGTCAGGCACGCCTTGGCCGCCTTGCCGCCCATGTCGCGCCCCTCGACCGAGGCCCGCGCCAGCGCCTGCGCCTCGTTCTCACACGTGGCGATGCCGAACCCGACCGGCAACCCGTCGCGCACCGCCAGGTCCTGCAGCCCGCGCGTGCTTTCGTTGCAGACATAGTCGTAATGGCTGGTTTCGCCGCGGATCACGCAGCCGAGCGCGACATACCCGTCGAACTGCCCCGACGCCGACGCAAACTTGATCGCGCCCGGGATCTCGAACGAGCCGGGCACCTCGACTGCCTCGAACGTGGCGCCGGCCTCGGCCAGCGCCTTCTCGGCGCCTTGCCGCAACAGGTCGCTGATATGCGTGTAAAAGCGGGCCTCGACAAGGAGGAGGTGCGGGGCAGCAGTCATGTTCGGGCCTCGAGTAGCCGCGCGACATAGCGCGCGATCGGATCGATTTCGAAATTGAGTTTCTGTCCCGGCTGCGCCTCGCCGAGGCTCGTATGCGCGAGTGTGTAGGGGATGATGTTGACCCCGAATTCGCGCCCCGACACCTCGTTGACCGTCAGGCTGATACCGTCGAGCGCGACCGACCCCTTGCTGGCGACGAGCGCGGCGAAATCGGCCGGAGCGCGGATCGTGAACCGCACCGACTCGGCATCGGGCCGCCGCGACACGACCTCGGCGACCCCGTCGACATGGCCCGAGACGATGTGCCCGCCAAACTCGTCGCCGAGTTTCAGCGAGCGTTCGAGATTGACCGGCGTCCCTTCGCGCCAGTCGCCGAGCGTCGCGCGCGACAGCGTCTCGCCCGAGGCCTGCACACGAAACGCACTCTCCTCCAGCGACACGACGGTCAGGCAGCAACCCGAGCAACAGATCGACGCGCCCAGCTCGATCGAGGCGATGTCGTAGGCCGTCGCGATCGTCAGTTCGAGCCCGTCGCCCTGGACGACCCGCCGCACCCGGCCGAGGTCGGTGATGATCCCGGTAAACATGGCGCTAGGCTAGGCCATGATCCGGTGAGATGCGACCCCATTTCCATGCGTCACCCCCGCGCAAGTCGGGGCCTGGAGCAAGCGACGGAACGGTTGCCCTCGATTCCCGCTCCCGCGGGAATGACGAAGGAAAGGTTTGTCCGGCGTTAACCCGGTACCGATCCATCACGAAGGGAGGTCGTCGTGAGACGCGATCTCGCCGCGATTGCCGCCGCGGCTACACTGCTCCTCGCCGCCGGACCGGCCTTTCCCCAGGCCGGTGCGACCCTGTCCGACCCGCCCGTTTCCTGCTCCGCCTTCGCCCGCACCGTCGGCGGCGGCTGGACCGTCACCGCGCCGGCGATGCTCGAGTTCGACGGGATGCTGGTGAGCTTCACGGTCGGCACCCACCTCGCCCCCGGCTCGTCGCCGCACGGCATCGCGGTCCCGGTCATCCTCGACCGAGAATGCGGCAACCGCCCGATGCGCCTGCTCCGGCCATAGAAAACAGGATGGGATGCGATGGGCTTCGCTTTGCTCAGCCCATCCTGCGGAACGTCTCCACGACATCGGCGCCGGCGCGTTTGCTCGACACCAGCTCGAAGCGCGCCGCCGCGGCAAGTTGTTGCAGCCCGAGATCGGCGATCGCCGGAATACCATCGCCGCCGATCGTCATCGGTGCGCGCATCCAGACGAGCCGATCGACGAGGTCCGCCTTGAGCAACGACGCCGCCAGCCGGCCCCCGCCCTCGACGAGCATGCGGGTCAGGCCGCGCTCGCCCAGGACTTGCAGCGCCGCCGCGAGATCATCGGGCACGGTGATCGCCTCGACCCCGCGGGCACGGACGTCCGGCGCCGCATCGGCAAGCGTCAGCACCCAGCACGGCGGCGCAAACACCTTTGCCGTCGGCGGCAAACGGAGATGCCGGTCGAACACCACGCGCAACGGCGACCTCCCGCTGAGCCCCGGCAGCCGGCAAGTCAGCTCCGGATCGTCGGCGAGCACAGTACCGGTGCCGACGAGGATCGCGTCATGACTCGCCCGCAGTGCATGGGCCCGCTCCCGCGCGGCGGGCCCGGTGATCCACCGGCTCTCCCCGCTCGCCGTGGCGATGCGCCCGTCGAGCGACGCCGCCAGCTTGAGCGTCACCAGCGGCCGGCCGGTGTTCACGCGCTGCAGGAACCCGGCGTTGACCTCGCCCGCCTCGGCCGCGCCCAAGCCCACTTCCACCGCAATCCCCGCGTCGCGCAGCAAGCCGAAACCCTTGCCGGCAACTCCCGGAAACGGGTCTTCGATCGCCGCGACGACACGCGCCACCCCGGCGGCGACAAGCGATTGCGCGCAAGGCGGCCCGCGGCCCGCGTGACGGCACGGTTCGAGCGTCACATAGGCCGTGGCGCCTCGCGCCGCCGCGCCGGCCCGCGCCAACGCCTCGGCCTCGGCGTGCGGTCGCCCGCCCGGCTGCGTCCAGCCCCGGCCGACGACCCGTCCTTCGTTGACGATTACGCACCCCACGGCCGGGTTCGGCCAGGTGGTGCCAAGCCCGCGCCGCGCCAGCGCCAGCGCGGCGCGCATCGCGGCGAAGTCGTTCAGCAATCGCCGTCTGCGGCGATGCGGCCGACGAACTCGCCGAAATCCTTGGCCTCGCGGAAATTGCGGTAGACCGAGGCGAAGCGGATATACGCAACCTGGTCAAGCGAGGCCAACGCCTCCATGACCAGCTCGCCGATCATATCGCTCGGGATGTCGGTCTCGCCCGAGCTTTCGAGCTGGCGCACCATCGAGTTGATCATGCGCTCGACCCGCTCCGGCTCGTGCGGCCGCTTCCGCAAGGCGACGTAGATCGAGCGTGAGAGCTTGTCGCGGTCGAAGGGCTCGCGCTGGCCGTTTTTCTTGACGATCGTCAGTTCGCGGAGCTGCACCCGCTCGAACGTCGTGAACCGCGCCGCGCAGTTCGGGCAGAACCGGCGCCGGCGGATCGCGCCGCGGTCGTCGGTCGGGCGCGAATCCTTGACCTGGGTGTCGTCGGTGCCGCAGAACGGACAGCGCATCTCTCCCTCCCCTCATTCACCATCCCGGCCCGGTGTAGATCGGGAAGCGGTCGCACAGCGCCTTGACCGCGCCGCGGACCCGCGCCTCGCAGGCGCTGTTGTCGTCTGGCCGCTGCGCGAGACCGCGCAGCACCTCGGTGATCCACAAACCCACCTGGCGGAATTCGGCGGTGCCGAACCCGCGCGTCGTCGCCGCCGGCGAGCCGAGCCGTACACCCGAGGTCACGGTCGGCTTTTCGGGGTCGAACGGGATCCCGTTCTTGTTGCAGGTCATGCCGGCGCGTTCGAGCGCCTTCTCGGCATCGCGGCCGGTAAGCCCCATCGGGCGCAGATCGACCAGCATCAGATGCGTGTCGGTGCCGCCCGAGACGATCGCCAGCCCGCCCTCCACCAGCGTCGCGGCCAGCGTCTGCGCATTCTCGACCACCGCCTTCGCATAGGCGGCAAAGCTGGGCCTGAGCGCCTCCCCGAACGCGACCGCCTTGGCCGCGACCGCGTGCATCAGCGGCCCGCCCTGAAGCCCGGGGAAGATCGCCGAGTTGATCTTCTTCCCGATCTCCTCGTCGTTCGACAGGATCATCCCGCCGCGCGGCCCGCGCAGCGTCTTGTGGGTCGTCGTCGTCACGACATGCGCGTGCGGCAACGGGCTCGGATGCGCCTTGCCGGCGACGAGCCCCGCGAAATGCGCCATGTCGACCATCAGATAGGCCCCGACCCGGTCGGCGATCTCGCGGAACCGGGCGAAATCGATGATCCGCGGATAGGCGCTGCCGCCGGCGATGATCAGCTTCGGCCTGTGCTCGTCGGCGAGCCGGGCGACCTCGTCGAAATCGACGCGCGCATCGTCGCGCCGCACCCCGTAGCTGGAGGCCTTGAACCACTTGCCGGAAATGTTGGGCGGTGCGCCGTGCGTCAGGTGCCCGCCCGCAGCCAGCGACATGCCGAGGATCGTGTCGCCCGGTTGCAGCAACGCGAGGTACACCGCCTCGTTCGCCGGCGCACCGGCATGCGGCTGGACGTTGGCGAAGGCGCAGTCGAAAAGCTGCTTCGCCCGATCGATGGCCAGCCGTTCGGCGACGTCGACAAATTCGCACCCGCCGTAATAGCGCCGCCCCGGGTACCCCTCGGCGTATTTGTTGGTCAGCACCGAGCCCTGCGCTTCGAGCACGGCACGCGAGACGATATTTTCGCTCGCGATCAGCTCGATCTGCGATTGCTGACGGTCGAGCTCGCGGCCGATCGCGCCGGCGAGCTCAGGGTCGGCGGCGACGAGGTCATCGGCAAAAAAGCCGTTTGTCGACGGGGGTTGCGGGCGGAGAGCGGGGGATATCGCCAAAGGATCACCTATCGGGCGGAACACACATGCGAGTCGCCGCCGAGACGCGGTGCCAGCGCCCGCGCAAGCTACCATATCTCGGGTGCCGATGTCAGCGGGCTACCACACCTCGCGTCCCCCGAGAGGTTTGAAATAGGCGCGCCGGCCACACAGTCTCGGAAAAAGCTAGGCGAGATCAAGGACAAGGCAGACTCGGCGGCCCGGAATCAGTCAATTATTACATGAAACTTACAAACGAACATTGACCAGTCTTTGACTTTGTCAGCAAGGCTTACTATCCAATACTGTGAAATCATCTAGGTTTCGGTTGACACTGCAATTTCGCTCTGCGAACCTGGGAGATCGAATCCCGGTCGATCATCGAGGCAGAACATGGTGGAACTTGCGGCGCCCAAGTTGGCGGAAGACGAACTGCTGCGCATGACCACGGAAGTCGTGGCCGCTTATGTGAGCAACAATACCCTCGCGACGAGCCAACTCGGCGAGATCATTCACGCGGTCTACAATTCCCTGCGGGGTCTTGATGGACAGGCGATCGAGCCGCAGACCGAATCGCTGAAGCCCGCGGTGCCGGTGCGCAAATCGATCAACCCGGACTATCTGATCTGCCTTGAAGACGGCAAAAAGCTGAAGATGCTGAAGCGGCATCTTCGCTCGACCTACAATATGACGCCCGATGAGTATCGGATGAAATGGGGCCTCGGTCCGGACTACCCGATGGTCGCGCCCAACTATGCCGAGCAGCGTTCCGCCTTTGCCAAAAAGATCGGCCTTGGCCGCGGCACCGGCCGCCGCGCTCCGCGAGCCAAGAAGTAGGCACCTACCCTTCCCCGCGTTTTCGAAAGGTCGATGCTTGCCGACGTGCCGCCCCAGGCGGTGCGACGGAGCGTGGCTTCAACCCTCGATGCCCTTCGGATCGTCAAACGGCTGAGGGAAGTCGGCTTCGGCGAGGGGCAGCCGCAGCCGTCGCCGGGGTGTTCCGTGACCCCGGGACGCTGAGTCTCGCCGCCGATCCGACGTGGCGTTAAGGGGCGTCCAGGCGGCCATCCCTGGTCCAACGCATCGATTATCTCTCTACAGGGCTCATCCACATCCGAAACCATTCGCGGACGCCCGACTGGCTCAGGCGTCCGCAAAAATATTCGTGGATCTGCTCTTCGGCCCGGCGGTTGCCGGCGAGATCGAGGGTGAAGCCGTTGGCGGCGAGGAGCGCGACCGCGGCGCGATAGGCCGTCGCCTCGTTGCCGGAGGCAAAGGCGCGGGCGCCAGCGAGCGCCACCAGCAGCGACATGGCCAGCGTCGCGAAATCTCGGTCCATGAAATAGACCCAAACATTCCACGGTCGCCTGGCCGCGATCTCCAGCGCCGCGCGGTCGATGAGCTCATGCTGTTCGCCGGTCCTGGCCGCCTCTTCGCGGTTTATGGCGACGACCGCGTCGAGCGAAAGCCAGACAGGCTCCGCCGGCACTACCGCAATCGCGCGGCGAGCGCGGGCAATACGGCGATATCGATGCCGTTTCCGGCGGCCTGGGCAACGAGTGCCATCGGGTCGGCGCCCTCGCGCATGCGCACCAGCGACCACACCAGGGTCGAGCGCGTGCCGCTGCGGCAATGCGCGACGATCGGCCCCTTTGCCGATGCCAGCGTCGCCGCGAATTCGTCGACCTGCGCCTTGGTCAGCGTCGCAGCCGTGAACGGGATGTGGTGATAGGCGATCCCGCGCGACTCGGCGAGCTTTCGCGCATCGGCCGCCGGCAGTTGCCCTGGGTCTTCCCCGTCCGGGCGGTTGTTGACAATCGTCTTGACGCCGGCATCGGCGAGCGCCTCGATGTCGGCGCGGTCGAGCTTGCCGGCAGCGCTGAGGCCAGGCGCGAGTTCGGCGAGGGGGGGCAGCGACGGCATCAGACGACTCCCTGGTTACCTGCCGTTAAATTTGCAGGCCGCCCCCGTTGCGTCTACCTCAAAACGCCGATGGCCGGCGCAAGGCCGGCCATCGCGAATCGGGGGAAGGCGAAATCTAGGCCGCGAACTGGCCCGGCCGCTGTACGAGGTCGCCGGCACGGATCCAGAACCGCTCGAGCCGCCCGAGCGTCACCAGCACGGCGTCGAGATCCTCCTCGGTTACCGCCGTCTGCGACAACAGCTCGATATGGCGCCGGTGCATCGTGCTGAGCCGGTCGCGCAGCTCGCGCCCCTTGTCCGTCAGGCGCACATGGATCGAGCGGCGGTCATGCACCGAGCGTTCCTGCACGAGATAGCCGTTTTCGACCATCTTCTTGACGTTGTACGACACGTTCGAGCCGAGATAGCAGCCCCTGAGGGTCAGCTCGCCGACAGTCATCTCCGCGTCGCCGATATTGAACAACATCATGCCTTGCACGTTGTTGATATCGTGGATCCGCAGACCGTCGAGCTCAAGCTTCACGACCTCGAGAAAGTGCCGGTGCAGACGCTCGACGAGGGAAATGACGTCGAGGTAACGGTTCGGTGTCGGCATAAATCGGCCCCGTATGGCGACTTCGTGGACCGAAGATAGGCCGGGTTTTGTTAAAGTTTCGTTATCATCCTCTGCATGGGACGCAGATCACCCCTTCGCCGCCGGGCCGCGGACGAACTGCATGATCCCCGAAAAATCGAGCGGCCCGCCTCCGGTATCGACAAACAGTTGATAAAGATTGGCCGCTGCCGCCCCCATCAGGCTAGGCGCGCCGCTATCGCCCGACGCGGCCTGTGCGAGGCGCAGATCCTTCAGCATGTTGGCCGCGGTGAACCCGGCTGCATAGCCGCGGTTCGACGGCGCCGCCGGCACCGGCCCGGGCATCGGGCAATAATTGTTCATGGCCCAGCACGAGCTCGTCGACGTACTGCAGATGTCCCACAGCGTCTGTGCCGATAGCCCCAGCTTTTCGGCCAGCACGAACCCCTCGCACACGCCGATCATCGACACGGCGAGGATCATGTTGTTGCAGATCTTGGCAGTCTGGCCGGCACCCGATGGGCCGGCATGGACGATCGTCTTGCCCATGCTCTTGAGGATCGCCTCGCCGCGCTCGAACGCGGAATCCTCGCCGCCGACCATAAACGTCAGCGTCCCCGCATCGGCACCGATCGTCCCGCCCGAGACGGGCGCGTCGAGCATCTCGATCCCCGCCTCCCTGGCCGCGGCCGCAACCGCCCGCGCGGTCTCGACATCGATCGTCGAGCAGTCGATCAACAGCGCGCCCCGCTTCGCCCGCGCGATGATGCCGTCAGGCCCCAGATACACCGCCCGCACCTGCGGGCCGGCCGGCAGCATCGTGATCACGATGTCGCCCGCCGCCGCGGCCTCGACCGACGTCGCCGCGACATGCCCGCCCTTTTCCTCGAACCCCTTCAGCGGCGCCGCGACGACATCGTAGCCCGTGACCCGGTGCTGGGCCTTCAGCAGATTGGCCGCCATCGGCGCCCCCATATTGCCGAGGCCGATAAATCCGATCGTCGCCATCGCCGTTGTCCTTTCGCACGCGTGTGTCTTTATCGGATGTTCTTGCATTGGAGCCGACGACACGCAATCACGATGGGCTTCCGCCGCTCAGCCCACCCCACGAGTTCGGTGCCGCAAGAGGGGCTGAGGAACGCGAAACCCATCAATCAAACGTCAGTTCGCGATCCCCGAGCGGCGCGAAATACCCATCCACCATCGCCGCGTCGACCTCGCCAAGCGTCGCCGGCTGCCACGCGGGCTTCTGGTCGCGGTCGATGATCAGGGCGCGCACGCCCTCGTAGAAATCGTGTCCGGCCATGACATGCTGGCCGATGCGGAATTCGAGCTTGAGGGCGGCCTCGAGGTCGTAGTCGCGGCCGATATCCATCTGGCGCAGAAAGATCTTGAGGCTCGTCGGCGACCCGCGCAGCACCGATTTCTGCGTCGCCTGATCAAGCCCGGCAAGGATCGCCTCGACGGTATCGGCGGCGAATAACCGGTCGATCTCGGTCTGCCGCGCCCGTAACGGCGGCTCTCCCGGATCGGCGGTAAACCGGGCAAAGTCCTCGCCTGCCGCCAAGGCCGCCAGCAAATCATCGAGCCTTGCGAACGGCACGAAATGCGTCGCGAGCCCACAATAAAGCGCATCCGCCGCCCCGAGCCGCGCGCCGGTCAGCCCGAGATACCGCCCGATTCGGCCGGGGCACGCATTGAGAAACCGCGTCGCGCCGACATCGGGGAAAAGCCCGATCCCGTTTTCGGGCATTGCGAAGACCGTGCGCTCGGTCGCGACCCGGTACCGGCCGTTGAGCGCCATCCCGGCGCCGCCGCCCATCGTGATCCCGTCGATCAGCGCGACATACGGTTTCGCGTAGCGGTGGACGCGCCGGATCAGCCCGTACTCCTCGCGGAAGAAATCGCGGGTCAGCCTCGGCCCCGAGGTCGGATGATCCTGCCCGATGCCCCGCCCCGCCTCATAGATCGCCCGGATGTCTCCACCGGCGCAAAACGCCCGCTCGCCCACCCCCCGGATCGCCACCGCGCCGACCGCGGGGTCGCTCTCCCACGCACGCAGCACCGGGTCGAGCCGACGATACATGTCGAGCGTAAACGCGTTGAGCGCTTGCGGCCGGTTCAGCGTGACAAGCCCGAGCCGCCCGCGGACCTCAAACAGGATGTCGTCGTTCCCCGCCATCCTCACACCGGCACGGTGCCTCTGACGACGTTGCGATGCATGACGCGGCGATATCGGTTCATCTCGTAGTTCGCGACGGCCCGGTGCAGCGTGCAGCGGTTGTCCCACATCACGAGGTCGCCCGCCCGCCACCGATGCGCGTAGGTAAAGCGCGGCCCGGTCGCATGCGCGAGGAGCCGGTCGAGCCACGCCGCCCCCTCCTCATCGCTCATGTCGAGGATGCGCACCGCATGGTTGCCGAGATAGAGCGCCTTCTTCCCCGTCTCCGGATGCGTCCGCACGAGCGGGTGGTCGACCGGCGGCAGATCGTTGGCGTAGTACCCCGGCCGTTGCCCGCGCTCCCATTGAAACACGACCCGCAACCCGTCGATCCGCCGCTTCATGTCATCGTCGAGCGCCTCATAGGCGCGCCGGGTATTGGCGAACTCGGTGTCCCCACCCTCCGGCGGCAATTCGACCGCGTGCAGGGTCGTCAGCGCCGGCGGCGCCGCATAATACGGCTTGTCGGTATGCCAGCGGTAATTGGCGCCCTTGGCGAACCGGTCCGAGGGCTTCCCCTCGGCATCGAGATTGGCCGTGACATGCGCCACATCCTGCCGCTTCCCCGGCCTGCCCCCGCCATGCGCCTCGACCTCGCCGAAACGCGCCGTAAAAGCGTACTGCTGCTCGCGCGTCAACGTCTGGCCGCGAAAGACAAGGAACTGGTGATCGAGAAGCGCGTGGCAGACGTGATCTCGCGCGGCCGCGGACAACGGTCGGGATAGATCGATGCCGGTAATCTCGGCGCCGCCGGCAGACGATAGGGCGGTCAGCCTCCGCCCCAGCCCTCCCCAGCTTGCGGAAGAGGGAGAAGAGGTCGCGGGCGTTTCAGCGAACTCCCTCCCCTGCAAGCTGGGGAGGGCTGGGGCGGAGGCCGACACCGCTTGCCGCCTCACGACACCAGCTTGTGCAAAAACCCGGTCCGCGCCGCCGCGCCGGCGTTCATGAACTGCGCGTCCTGCCCCGCCAGGATGAACCGTGCGCCGAGCTCGATATACCGCGGCATGATCGTCTCGTTGTAGATGCCGGCCATCCCCGGGAATTTCCCGTGCTGTTTGCAGGCGGCGATCATCGCCTTGTAGGCCTCGGCGACCTTGTCGTTGCCGAAATCGCCGTGGATGCCCATCTCGGCGCAGAGGTCGTTGGTGCCGATCAGCAGCACGTCGACCCCCGGCACGGCGGCGATCTCGGCGGCATTCTTGATCGCGGTCGGCGTCTCCAGCATCACGATCGTCAGGTTGGCGCCATTGAGCGTCGACGCCGCCTCGCCGCTGGAAGCCGAGCGAAGCTGGTAATGCGGCCCGATCCCGCCCATCGAGCGATGCCCGACCGGTGGGTATTTGAGCCGGTCGACGACCTCGCGCGCCTCGGCCGCGGTGTCGACATGCGGCATGACGATCCCGAGCGCGCCATTGTCGAGCGCCCGCGTCGCGATCGAGTATTCGCCGTTCGGCACCCGCGCGATCGGCGCGATCCCGGCATCGAGCGCCGCCGTCGAAATCTGCGCGCAGGCCTCGAGCGACATGACCCCGTGCTCCATGTCGAGAAACAGCCAGTCGAACCCGGCACTCGCCATCGCCTTCCCGATCTCGACGGAGCGCGTCAGGCGGATGCCCACCCCAAGCGACAATTCCCCTTTTTCGAGCTTCTCGCGGGCGACGTTGCGGACGGCGGCGGGCATGGGGCTCCTCCCTTTAAAGCGTCATTGCGAGCGCAGCGCGGTCATCTCGATCCGCAGGAGGCGCCGCCGCCCGAGATTGCCGCGTCGCTGCGCTCCTCGCAATGACGGCTACGTCAATTCCGCGATCGCCGTGGCGATCACGCGGTTGAGCGCGGCGAGGTCCATCGGATGCGCGGTCTCGTTGTTGACCGCAACAGTCAGACGATGCCGGCGCAGGATAAAGATGCGCTGGTCCGCCGCCCCCGACGCCCATGCCGTATCCGGCGGCAGATCGGGGAAGGTCCTTTCGATATTGGAGCGGAAGCATGCGGCATAGGGCGTGCCGGTATGCGTCGGGGTCAGGGCGTAGTCCGCCCAGCCCGCCGGCAACAGCCGCTCGCCGCCCCACATCCCGTCCTGCAGATACAGCACCCCGAGTTTCGCGTAGTCGCGCAGATGCGCGAATCCGGCGCCGGACGCGATCAGATTGCCGGCGATATCGGCCGAATGCTGATAGCTCCGCATGCCCAGCCGGTCGATCAACAGACCGTAATGGGTCTGGTGGTACGGCAGCCCGCGCTTCTCGATCTGGTCGCGGATCACCGACCCGAGCACGTTCGGGCCAGCGTTGATATAGCGGTACACCGAGCCCGGCACCGTCGCGACGATCGAGCGCTGCGCCGCCTCGTAGGCGTTGCCGGCATCCTCGTAAACCGAGCTGTTCTCGAACCCGATCGTCACCCGTCCGTCGCCATGCCGCACCGGAAACCCGAGGCCCGACCGCATCCTGAGCAGATGGTCGATCGTGATCAGGTGGTGGATCGCCCGCGGGTCGTTCCACAGCGGCGCCGGCGCCGGGTCGTGGATCGAATGGAGCCACCCGTCATGGATCAGCCGCCCGATCACCGTGCAAGTGATCGCCTTGGTCATCGACCAGCTCGGCGTGACGCGCTCCGGCCCGCTCCACGACGCATAGCGCTCGCACAGCACCCGCTCCGGCGTCGCGACAAGCACGCCATAGGCGCCCGACGAACTCGCAAAGAAATGGTCCAGCGCCTTGCTCAAAGCCGCGGGCGGCGCCTTCGGCGTCTCTACCGCATCGCCGTAGGGCCACGCCCTCGTCGGCTCGCCCTTCGCCCGGTCGATCGGCTTCGGGTCGAAACCCGGCCCCTGATGCGGGCCGAGCTGAATGCTGCCATACCCCGGCCGCGCCATCACCGAGCCCACCACCGGCTCGCCGAAATCGGGATC
>DASXFE010000130.1:0-30163 GCA_036489765.1 Allostellaceae bacterium
AGGCCCCAGTAGTTCGCCGCCTCGACGGTCGGGCTCGGGGTGATGCCGTCGAGCCGCTCGTTGACGTAGGGGATAAACCCGACGCGGCCCTGCTCGCCATCGCCGACGATGTCGATGCCGGCATCGGTCTGGCGTCTGACGACGTCGTCCACGGCCTGCACGACACGGGCGGCAAACGCCCCCTGGTCGACCGCCTCGTTCTGCGCCTTTTGGCGGATAAGGGCGCCGAGATCGTCGTCGCGCGGCAGGCTTCCGGCATGGGTGGTCAGTATGCGGGCGGTGCTGCGCTGCATGGGTTTCCTCCGTCGGTTCCGGATAGCCTAGCGTGCGGTGTATTCTCGCGCGATGGAAACCCGGATCGACGAGGCGGAAGGCGCAGACGAGTTCGCCGTCGCGCGCGGCCTGATCGAAGAATACGCCCGCTCGCTGCCGTTCAGCCTCGATTTCCAGAATTTCGCGCAGGAGCTAGCCGGGCTGCCGGCGCCTTATGTGGCGCCGGGAGGGTGCCTGCTGCTGGCGTGGCAGGGCGATGCGGCAGTCGGGATCGTCGCGTTGAAACCGCTCGCGCCCCGGGTCGGCGAGGTGAAGCGGCTCTACGTCGTGCCCAGCGCGCGCGGGACGGGGCTCGGCCATGTGCTGCTCGAATGCGCGATCGACGCGGCCTGCACCCTTGGCCACACGCATCTTCGCCTAGACAGCCACCGCGCCTCAATGGGCGCCGCGATCCGGCTTTATCAGCGGCTGGGGTTCGGCGAGATTCCGCCTTACGGCCCCGATCTTGGCGGCGAGCTGGCGTTTTTCGAGATGGTGCTTAAGTTTCGGGGATCGTGACCGCGACGCCGAACGCGGCCTCCGCCCGCGCCAGGCGGCGGTCGAAGGTGACCAGCGTCGCGTCCAGTCGCCGCGCCATCGCCAAGTGCACGGCATCCGGAGCGCGGAGACCGAGTTCGAACCGGCGGATGAAAACGTAGGCGAGCCGTGCATCCGCGGCATGCAAGTCGGCGGAAGACGTCGCAAGGGCGCGCCAGGCTTCAAATTCGGAGAGGCGTGCGTCGGCATCCGCAGCCGAGAGACGTCGCATCCGAACGAGGCGGGAGACCGCCGCCGCGGTCTCGGCCGCCGCGAAGTCGCTGACGAGGAGCCCGACCTATGCGGAGAGGATATACGCCTCGACGGCGGCGCTGGCGGGTTCCTCAATAAATGCCGGCAGCAGGACGCTGGTGTCGAGATAGGCGCTCACTCGTCGGGCTGCTCGTACATCGGATCGAGAAGCTCGACCGAGTCAGGCCAACGCCCGGCCGAGCACGACGGCGCGCGAACAGCCACTCATGGCTGCCGACAGCCGGCGCCATGCGAGGAGTAGCTGGACGTAGCTCGACGACAGGCTTGCCGTGACGGGTGATAACCACCTCTTCGCCCTCCAGGGCCTGGTCGATCGGCTTCGACAGGGCGTTTTTTGCAGCGGCAACGCTGTCCGCGGTCATTTTGAGCACTCACGGATAATTCTAGACATTGATATCGCCAGATTTTTTCAGCTGTCTACCACTGCGCTCCCCGCGCCAAGGCGCTATCGTGGGCCCAACCACCCGGAGCCGCCGCCATGCGCCTGTTGATCGCGATGATGAAGCACGAGACCAATACCTTCTCGCCGGTCCCGACGCCGCTGGCGCGGTTTGGGCATGGGCCGGGGCCGCTTTATGGGGAGGCGGCGATCGCGGCGTTTCGCGGGACCGGAAGCGGGCTCGGGGCTTATCTCGATCTGGCGGCGCGGGAGGGGGCCGAGGTGGTGCTGCCGATCGCGGCGAGCGCGCCGCCGTCGCGGCCCGTGGATAACGATGCGTTCGAGCATATTGCGGCGTGTATCTGCGAGGCGGTCGTGAAGGGCGGGTTCGACGGGATCATGCTCGACCTCCACGGTGCGATGGTCGTCGAGAGCTTCGAGGACGGCGAGGGGGAACTGCTGCGGCGGATCCGGGCGCTCGATGCGAAGACGCCGATTGCCGTGTCCTACGACATGCACGCCAACCTCTATCCGGCGATGATCGAGCACGCGACGGTCGTCAGCGGCTATCGCACCTATCCCCATATCGACACTTACGAGACCGCCTTGCGCGCCGGGGAGGTGCTGCTCAAGACGATGCGCGGCGAGATGCGGCCGGTGATCGCCTGGGGCAATGTGCCGATGCTGCCGCATGTCATGAAGCAGGGGTCGGACGACCATCCGAACCGGGAATTGCAGGCACGCTGCGCGGCGTTGTCGGGCGAGGGGGCGCTGATCGCGAGCCTGTTCACCGGGTTTCCGCATGCCGACATTTCGAATGCCGGGCTGTCGGCCGTCGTCGTGACCGATGGCGACCGCCGACTTGCCGAGCGGCTGCGCGACGGGCTCCTCGACCGGGCCTGGGGCGACCGCGAGGATTTTGTCTACAAGCTCGAACCGCTGGCGGAGTCGATCGCCCGGGCGCGGACGGTGCCGGCGGCGGGCGAGGGGCCGGTTGTGCTGCTCGACCATTACGACAATTGCGCGTCGGGCGGCACGATGGACACGACGGTCGTGTTGAAGGCGATCCTCGACGCCGGGCTCGACAATGTCGCGGCGTTTGCGATCTACGATCCCGCTTCGGTGCAGCAGGCGATCGCCGCCGGGATCGGCGCTGAGGTGTCGCTGTCGGTCGGCGGCAAGATGGCGATGCCGCAGATCCCCGAGCCGAGCCCGCCCTTGACGATCATCGGCCGGGTCAAGACGATCTCCAGCGGCCGGTTCCGCAACAAGGGGCCGATGGGGCGCGGGGTGCAGATGGACATGGGCCCCTCGGTCGTCATCGATACGGGCAAGATCGAGATCGCCCTCATTTCCCGTCACGTCGAGCCCAACGACGTCAACTGCCTCCTCTCGCTCGGCATCGATCCGATGCAGAAGCGCTATGTCATGCTGAAAAGCCGCATCCACTGGCGCGCCGGGCTCGGCAAGGTCGCGAAGGCGGTCGTCGAATGCGCCGGGGTCGGCGTGTGCACGTCGGATTACAACCAGCTCACCTTCAAGAACGTGCGCCGCCCGATCTATCCGCTCGACCTGCCGAACCGGTAATCTTAGTTTAGCGGGATCGTGCTAATCGCTCTGGCTCGGGCCCGGTTTTCGCCGGGGTGATGCTATTGGGACAGCGCGAGCGCTTCGCGGGTGAATGGAGGAAACAATGGACGGCATCAACGATCTGCTCGAAATCGACCGCCGCGTTCTGGTTCACCCGCTGCATCACCCGGACGACCATAAGGCGCCGTTCTTTATCGAGCGGGGCGAGGGGTGCGAACTGATCGGCGCGGACGGACGCCGGGTCGTCGATGCGCTGTCGGGGCTGTGGAACGTCAATATCGGGCATGGCCGCGAGGAATTGGCCGACGCCGCGGCGGCGCAGATGAAGAAGATCGGCTTTGCCTCCGCCTATGTCGGCCAGACCAACGAACCGGCGATCCGCCTCGCCGAAAAGATCATCAGCCATGCCTACGACAACAGCTCGGCCGTGTATTTCACCACCGCCGGCGCCGAATCGAACGAGAGCGCGTTCAAGTTCGCGCGCTATTTCTGGAAGGTGCAGGACAAGCCGAACAAGACCAAGATCATCTCGCGCATCCATGCCTATCACGGTGTCACGATGGCGGCGATGAGCGCGACCGGGATGGCCGCGTACGGCAAGATGTTCGGGCCGCTGGTGCCCGGCTTTATCCAGGTGCGGCCGCCTTACGCCTATCGCTGGCAGGGGAACGAGGAGCCGGGCGTCGGCGCCGCCGAAGCGGTGGAGAAGGCGATCCAGGCCGAAGGCGCCGATACGGTCGCCGCCGTGATCGCCGAGCCGGTTATGGGCGCCGGCGGCGTCATCGTGCCGCCCGAGAGCTATTTCCCAAAGCTTCGCGAGATCTGCGACCGCTACAACGTGTTGCTGATCGCCGACGAGGTCATCACCGGGTTCGGCCGCACGGGCAAGTGGTTTGCGCTCGGGCATTGGGGGGTCGAGCCTGACCTCGTGTCGTTCGCCAAGGGCGTGACGAGCGGGTATCTGCCGCTCGGTGGCGTCATCGCGTCGAAGCGGGTGCATGACGCGATCCTCAACGCGCCGGCCGACCGCAAATTCATGCACGCGGCGACCTATTCGGGGCATCCGGTGTGCTGCGCCGTCGGCCTCGCCAACATCAAGATCATGGAGGACGAGGACCTGCCGGGGCGGGCGGAACGGGTCGGCAAGCGGCTCCTCTCCGGGCTCGAGGAGCTGAGCAACCTGCCAAATGTCGGCGAGGTGCGCGGGATCGGCATGATGGCGGGCGTCGAGCTCGTCACCGACAAGGCCACGAAGGAGCCGGCGATCGGGCTCGGCGGCAAGGTTGCGCGCGAGGCGATGGCCCGCGGCATCCTGCTGCGCGCCCGCCCCGGCAGCCCCGACCCGGCGATCGGCGACACGATCTGCCTCTCCCCGCCGCTGATGACACCCGAAGCCACGATCGACCGTATCGTCGAGGTGGTACGGGAGTCGCTGATCGCGGCGACGGCGTAGGGTTTCCCCTCTCCCGCACTGCGGGAGAGGGGTGGCGAGCGCCCTGAAGGCGCGGGACGGTGAGGGCGAGCGCCGGTACCCTCACCCTGTAGGCTTCGTGAACGGTCCCTCTCCCGCAATGCGGGCGAGGGGATTGTTGGCGTGCAAAGCGCCCAAAAATTGGGCATACCCTCTCCGCAAGATTGAGAGGGGAAATCGATCTATGACGAACGTTGCGGCGGCGGTCAGCGCCGGGGATACGGCGTGGCTGCTGACGGCGTCGGCGCTGGTGCTGTTCATGACGTTGCCGGGGCTGGCGCTGTTTTACGGCGGGCTGGTGCGGGCGCGGAACCTGCTGTCGGTGTTCATGCACTGCTTTGTGCTGTGCTGCGTCGTGTCGGTGCTGTGGGTCATCTATGGCTACAGCCTCGCGTTTGCACCGGGCGGGCCGCTGCTGGGCGGCGGCGGGAAATTGTGGCTTGCCGATCTCGCCGCGGTCGTCGAGGGCACGCATGTGCCCGAAGGCGGCTTTGTGCTGTTTCAGATGACGTTTGCGGTGATCACGCCGGCCCTGATCGTCGGCGCCTTTGCCGAGCGCATCTCGTTTTCGTTTCTCATCCTGTTCGCGGTCGGGTGGCTGACGATCGTCTATGCGCCGGTCGCGCATTGGGTGTGGGGGCACGGGTGGCTCGCCGATCGGGGCGTCCTCGATTTCGCCGGCGGCATCGTCGTGCACACGACGGCGGGGGTGTCGGCGCTGGTCTGCGCGGTGATGGTGGGGCCGCGGCGCGGGTTTCCCGATTCGCTGATACCGCCGCACAGTCCGGGGCTGACGATGGCAGGCGCGGGGATGCTGTGGTTCGGCTGGTTCGGGTTCAACGGCGGCAGCGCGCTGGCGGCGGGCGGCTCGGCGGCGATGGCGATCCTCGCCACGCATTGCGCCGCCGCCGCCGCCGCGCTGACCTGGATGGCGATCGAATGGTGCTGGGCCGGCGGCAAGCCGACCTCGGTCGGGATCGTCACCGGTTCGGTCGCCGGCCTTGCGACGATCACGCCGGCTTCGGGCTTTGTCGGGCCGATGGGGGCGCTGGTGATCGGCGCGATCGCCGGTGCCGTATGCTTTGTCGCGACCGGGTTCATCAAGCGCCGGCTCAAGATCGACGACACGCTCGACGTCTTCGCCGTGCACGGGGTCGGCGGGATGCTGGGCTCGGTGCTGGTCGGCGTGTTCGCGAGCGCGGCGCTTGGCGGCGTCGGCTATGCCTCGGGCATGGATATGAGCACACAGATCCGCGAGCAGGTCCTGGCAGTCGTCGTGGTCGCCCTGTGGTCGATGCTGGTCAGCTTTGTGCTGATCAAGGTGCTGGGACTGTTCGTGCCGCTCCGCATCAGCGCCGATGACGAACACGCCGGACTCGACCTCGCCACGCACGGCGAGCGCGCGTATGACCATGGTTAGGGTGTGGGCATGGCTGACATGAAGATCGTCATCGACGGCGCGACTGGCCGGCTCGGCACGACGCAGCACCTGAAGGCGCTGTTGGCGATCCGGGCCGAGGGCGGGCTTCCACTCAAGGACGGGAGCCGGCTGATGCCGGAGCCGGTGCTGCTCGGCCGCAATCCGGAAAAGCTCGCGGCCCTGGCGGCACGCAGCGGCGGAGCGGCGTGGAGCGCCGACCGCGACGCCTGTCTCGCCGACAAGTCGATCGCGATCTATTTCGACGCCAACGCGACCGGCGGTCGCGTGGCGCGGCTGACGGCGGCGATCGGCGCGGGCAAGCACGTCTATACCGAAAAGCCACTGGCCGAGACCCTCGACGAGGCGATGGGGCTGGCGCGCGCTGCGCATCGGGCGGGGGTCAAGAACGGGGTGGTGCAGGACAAACTGTTCCTGCCGGGCCTTAAGAAACTCCGCAAACTCTATGATGCCAAATATTTTGGTCGAATTTTATCGGTACGGCTCGATTTCGGCTGGTGGGTGTTCGACGGCGTCCGCACCCCGTCCCAGCGGCCGAGCTGGAACTACCGGCGCGCGGCCGGTGGCGGGCTGATCCTCGATATGTTCGCGCATTGGCGCTACGTCTTCGACCGGCTGCTCGGGCCGATCGAGGCAGTGTCGTGCCGCCACATGACCGCGCAACCCGACCGCATCGACGAGACCGGCGCCGCCTACCAGGTGGACGTCGAGGACCACGCGTTTGCGATCTTCGAGTTGCAAGGCGGACCGCTGGCGCAGGTGGCGTCGTCGTGGGCGAGCCGGGTCAAGCGCGACGACCTGTTGCAGATCCAGGTCGACGGCACCGAGGGCTCGGCGATCTGCGGGCTGCACGATTGCTGGATCCAGCCGGCGGTCGTGACGCCGCGGCCGTCATTCGACGCCGAAAAGCCGCAGGCGATGGATTTCGACACGCAGTGGCAGAAATTGCCCGATCTCGACCCGTTCCAGAACTCGTATCGCGCCGGGTGGGATTTGTTCCTCCGTCATGTCGCCGAAGACGGGGCATTTCCGTCGCCGCTGATCGAAGGGGCGAAGACCGTGCAGCTCGCCGATGCGTGCTATCGCAGCGACCGCGAGCGCCGCTGGGTCGGCCTCGACCCGCTCGCCCTGTAGCGGCGCTGCGCCGGCGGCATCGCGGCGGGGGCGGCCGGCTTTTCCTTTCCCTCCTCGCGCGGAAAATAGAGGTGGATCGCGGTGCCGACGCCCTCGGCGCTTTCAGCCCGCACGTAGCCGCCGAGCTTGTTCATCGCCGGCCACGCGGCGGCGACGGCGGGGCGCACCGTCGCGGTCGGGTCGAAGATGCGTTCGAGCTGGACCTCGGTGAATCCGGGGCCGCTGTCGCGCACGGTGATGCGTGCGAACTCGCCGATCTTGCCGCCGATTACCTCGCCGACATTCGCAGAGGTGAAGCCGGCGTTGCGGGTGCCGACGACCAGCGTGTCCGCCTTGCGCATCCCGCCGACCGCAGCGCCGACGAGGTCGAGCACCAGAGCCGAGACCGCATCGCGGTCGGTGCGGCAGGGCCACAGCGTGTCGATCGTCGACAGGCGGAACGAGGCGCCCGCCGGCACCTTCTCGCGGATCTTCGCTTCGAGCGCGGCGACGATCTCGTTGAGGTCGGTGGGGCCGGGCGGCTCCGGCGGCGGCGGTGCTGCGGGTCCGGGTTTGAGCCCCGCGGCGATCTCGGCCGGCGGGGCCGGCAGCGGCAGCGGCACCACCGTCGGCGACGGGAGGCTTAGCGGCGCGGCGGCAGGGGCGCGGCGGCGGCGCGTCGCGGCCACGATGACGGCGCCGACGACCAGCACGGCGAGCGCCGCGATCACACCGTCCCGCCAGTCGATCCGGCTTGGCGGCTGCCCTTCGTCGGGGGCATAGACGAAGCGGCTCGCGTCGGCGGTGCGGACGAGGGCGCCGACGCCGGCGAGGCTGTCCTCGATCCGCGTCCAACGTTCGAGGCTCGAATGGCCGAGCGGGATCGTCGGATAGCGCGACAGCACCTGCGCCACCGTCACCTGGTACTTCGCGAACGCGGCCGGGTCGCTGATGCCCGGCGGCGCCGGCAGGTCGCTGACGAACCGGCTCGTGATCTCGTCCGGATGGTCGAGCGCATAGGCCCAGCCCTTCAGCGTTGCGTCACGAAAGCGCCGCACCAGGGCCGGGTTCGTATCGGCGAAGCGGTTCTGCGTGAAGAGCGTGTCGCCATAGAACTCGATCCGGTAATCGCCAGGGTCGAAGTACTTGACGGCAAGCCCGCGGTCGCGCGCGAACCACGGGAAGGTCCAGGCCGAGCCGGCGATCGCGTCGACGGTCTTGTCGGCGAGCGCGGCGACCGCCTTTTCCGGGTCGACGGGCACTGCGTGAAGCTTGGCCGGGTCGACCCCGTCGCCGCGCAGCGCCGTCGCCAGCTCCAGGTCGAGCGCGCTGGTCGCCGGCAGGCGCCCGACCTTGGCGTTGGCGAGCGCGCCGGGCGCGGGGAAATCGCCGTCGGCGCGGTAGTAGATCTCGGCGCCGCTCGACTGGAAGACCGGCGCCAGCAGCAGCAGCGGCTGCCCCTGCGCGGCGCGGGTGACGAGCCGCATCGAGCCGACGCCGAATTGCGCGTGGCCCTCCATGACCTCATGGGCCGGGTCGATCTCTTCGGCGCCCGGTACCGAGCCGGGGCGGATCTCGACCGTCAGCCCGGCGTCTTTGTAAAATCCTTGCCATAAAGCGGCAAAATACCCGGCGTATCTGAACTCGGCGGGGCCGTTGAGCTGGAGCACGAGCGTCGCCGGCCCCGAGGTCGCCATCCCCGAGGTCGCCGGCCCCGAGTCGGCGCGAGACGGCAGCGCCGGCAAAACGACTGCCAGCAGGACAGGGAGAAGCCGCCGCGCATACGCGACTATTTTAGGCATCACGCCTCCCGCCGCTCACGCGCCGCATGACCTTGGGGGGTCGGCGCTAGAGCATACCCGTGCTCGTATAGTCAGCGCGAAATGGTGGGGAAATCAAATATTTCCGAGACGGCGTTGCTAAATCACTGTAATAGCCCGGAATAGGTTCGCAAGCCGACTCGCTGTCTCGCCGGCAGCGCGCTGTTCGGGTCCGAAATTCAGCTTTGGGTGGCTGCGATCGCCGCCGCGTCGCGAAAAGCTTCCGATTGAGAGCGCGGCTGGCTTAACCTCTATTCGCGTACCGCGCCGACCGCCGATCAGGAGGAGACTGCCATGCCGTTCTACCAAAGGGGCGATGTCCGGATTCATTATGAAGAAGCCGGCACCGGCTTTCCGCTGCTGGTCATCCCGGGCGGCGGGCTGAACTCGACGGTCGCGGGGCTCGCGACGCATCCGTTCAATCCGTTCGACGCGCTCGCGGACGAGTTCCGCGTCATCTCGGCCGACCTCCGCAATGCCAAAGGCGGCGAGTCGACCGGGCCGCTCGACGCGGACCGGCCGTGGGACGCCTATACCGACGATCAGCTTGGGCTGATGGACCATCTCGGGATCCGGCAATTCATGGTGCTCGGGTTCTGCATCGGCGGGCCGTTCATCTGGAACATGCTGAAGCGCGCGGGCGACCGCGTCGTCGCGGCGGTGCCGGCGCAGCCGAGCGGCTATCGGCCCGAGATGCCCGGCCTCTCCTACAACAACAACATGAAGGGCTGGGGTCCGGAGCTGTGCGAGCGCCGTCCGGACATCCCGATGGAAGCGGTCGATAAGTTCCTGACCAACATGTACACGGGCGAACGGGCCGACTTCGTCTACACGGTGACGCGCGACTTCGTGCGCAACTGCAAGACCCCGATCCTGGTGCTGCCCGACGACGTGCCGCCGCATCCCTATGTCGTCGCGATGGAGTGCGTGCACCTCGCCCCCAACGCGCAGGTCAGCCTCTATCCGTGGAAGGACACGCCGGACAAGATCCCGCTCGCGGTGCGCCACATCCGCACCTTTCTGCGCGCCCACCGCCCTGCAGCAGCCGCGCCGTCGATGGCTGCCGCCGCCAAGTAGGAGATTCGCCCGCAAGGACCTGGGAGGGGAAAATGGCCAACCATTCGATCGGCGGAACGAGCCTCATCGGCCGACGGAGGATACTGCAGGCGGGCGCGGCGCTGGCCGCCGCGGGGCCGGCGCTGCTGCGCGGGCCCCGGGCGGACGCGGCGGCCGGGATGACGGTCATCGACGCCCAGGTTCACGCCTATGCGGCGAACACGCCGGAGCGGCCCTGGCACAACGTGCCGAACTGGCCGCCGCACGTCACCGGCGACGAGATGGTCGCGGCGATGGACAAGGTCGGCGTCGACGGCGCGATCTACATCTCGCCATTCTCGATGTACCAGTACGACGGCAGCTATGCGGTGTCGGTGCAGCAGAAGCATCCCGACAAGTTCGCGCTCGTGAAGCCGGTCAACCCGGACGACCCTGCCGTCGCGGACGTCATCGCCGAGTGGAAGAGGACGCCGGGCACCGTCGGCATCCGGATCATCATGACCAAGGAATCGAAGCGCGCGCCGGACGATCCGGGGTTCGACCGGATCTGCAAGGCCGCGGTTCAGCACAATTTTCCGGTCAACGTCCTGTTCTGGGGCAATGTCGACGCGGGCAGCGCGCTGATCGATCGCCATCCCGACACGCGTTTCATCATCGACCACATGGGCATCCTGCAGCCCAGCGTGCCGCCCGCGCCGCCCGACGCCTGGGCCGATTTGCCGAAGGTGGTGGAGCTCGCCAAGCGCAAGAACGCCGTCATCAAGATCACCGGCGCCTGCACGCTGTCGCATCAGCCCTATCCGTTCCCGGACATCTGGGACCCGCTCAAGCGCATCTTCGATGCCTGGGGGTTCGACCGCTGCCTGTGGGGCACCGACTGGACGCGCGCCTATGCCGTCGTCCATTACGAACAGGCGGTCGAGCCGTTTCTGAAGACCGACCGGCTGAGCGCCAGCGAGCGTGCGATGCTGATGGGCGGCGCCACCGCCAAAGCCTACGGCTGGTCGCCAAAGAAAACCTAGCCCTCGACCCGCCTTACGGGTCCGAACCTGGACAGCGCGCGGACCCGGGTGATATATGCGCCCGCCGCCCGGCTGTTGCCGGCCCGGCAACACGTCGACGCCAAGGCGTCGAGCGCAGAGGCTCCACCGAGCGGTATGGTCTTGCTCGCACAGTCCGAGATCCAGTCGGCCGAAGGTTCAGTCGACGCGGCGGGCGATTGGCCGCCGCTGCCGAGCCGCGCGTGGGTCGCCTGGCGCGATCTCCGTGCCGGGCTCGCGCGCTATTGGATGTGGTGGGCGATGGCGTTGCAGGACATCAAGCTGCGCTATCGCGGGTCGACGCTGGGGCCGTTCTGGCTGACCCTCAGCATGCTGATTTTGGCGGTTGGGATGGGGGTGATCTATTCCCACCTGTTCCACCTCGACGTCCACACCTACGTGCCGTACCTGACGGTCGGGCTCATCGTCTGGCAGTTCATATCGACGACGACGACCGAGGCCTGCCAGACCTTCATGACGCCCGACAACGTGATCCAGCAGGTGCCGATCCCGTTCTCGATCCACGCCTATCGGGTGGTCTGCCGCAACCTGATCGTCTTGGGGCACAATTTGTTGATCGTGCCGATCGGGCTCGTGGTGCTGCACATCCCGGTGCGCGCGGTGATCTGGCAGATCGTCCCGGCGGTGGTGGTGCTGGCGCTCGACGGGGTGTGGGTCTGCCTGTTGCTCGGCATGGTCGCGGCGCGGTTTCGCGACATAGCGCCGATCGTGGCGAGCGCGTTGCAGATGACGTTTTTCCTGACCCCAGTGATCTGGCCCGCGGAGCAGCTCGGCATCTATCGCTGGATGGCCGACATCAACCCGCTCTACGCCGCGATCGACGTGCTTCGGGCGCCGCTGATCGGTGTCGCGCCTGCGCCCTATTCCTGGCCGCTCTTGGCCACGTTCACCGCGGTGGGATGCGGGTTCACGTTCCTCTTCTTCGCGCGGTTCCGCGGCCGCATCGCGTATTGGGTCTGAGCGGTCATGGCATTTGTCAGGCTGCGCGGGGTTTCGGTCGAGTTCCCGATCTATAGCGGCGGCAGCCGGTCGCTGAAAAAGCTGGTGCTCAGCAAGACCACGCAGGGCAACGTCGCCAGCGACGCGCGCGACCGGGTCATCGTGCAGGCGCTCACCGACATCGACCTCGAAGTCGGCCATGGCGACCGGCTGGCGCTCGTCGGCGTCAACGGGGCGGGGAAGAGCACGCTGTTGAAGGTCCTGGCCGGCATCTTCGAGCCGACGCGGGGGCGGATGCAGGCCGAGGGGCGGGTATCGGCGCTCTTGACCGCGCAGGTCGGGCTCAATCCGGAGGCGACCGGGCGCGAGAACATCATTACACGCGGGATGTATCTCGACATCCATCCGCGGGCGATGCGCGAGCATGTCGACGAGATCGCCGACTTCACCGAGCTCGGCTACTACATCGATATGCCGGTGCGGACCTATTCGGCCGGGATGATCATACGCCTGTGCTTTGCCGTCGCGACGGCGTTTCCGCCCGAGATCCTATTGATGGACGAATGGATCCTCGCCGGCGATTCGAACTTCCTGCAAAAGGCGCGGAAGCGGATGGAGACGTTCGTCGCCGGGTCGAGCATCCTCGTCCTGGCTTCGCACGCGATGCCGCTTCTCGAGGAGTGGTGCAACCGGGCGGTGCTGCTCGACGGTGGCCGCATCGTCGCGTCGGGGACGGTCGCCGAGGTCGCCGCACGCCATGAGGCCCCGGTTCAGCCTGGCTGACCGACCGGCACCGTTGCCCTGTTATTGCCATTGGCGGGTCGGATCGACGACAATCCGAGGCTATACCCCTCGCGGAGGCTTCCCATGCGCAGAGTCGGACGCAACAGCTTCACCGAGATTTATTACGCCGGCTGCAACCCGAGCTTTGTCGAGACAAGCGACGGCTATGTCATGATCGACACGCCGCAGCAGCCGATCGACGCCGTGCGCTGGCGCGAGATGATGGAGGAAAAGGCGCCGATCCGGTATTTGATCAATACCGAGCCGCATGGCGACCACATCTCCGGCAACGCCTATTTCCCGAATGTGCCGGTGGTCGGCCAGGTCAAGTTGCAGGAATGCTTCGAGCGCTATTTGAACGCGTTCGGCTCGATGGAGGAGAAGCGCGAGCGGCTGAAGCAGCACGACCCGGACAGCGTCTGGCTGCTCGGCCACCCCGACTACGCCGAGCCGCACGGGCCGAGTGTCACGTTTACCGACGGGCTCACCCTCCATGTCGGTGATCACACGTTCAACATCATCCATCACCCCGGCCACACGGCGCCGCAGACGAGCGTGCACGTGCCCGAGGAGGGAGTCGTCTTCACCGGCGACAACGTCTTCCACAAGACGCGCTCGTGGCTGCAGGAATGCGACCCGTGGGAATGGCTCGCGGCGCTCAGGAGCATCGACGCGCTCGATGTCGAGACCATCATCCCCGGCCACGGCGAGCCCTGCGGCAAGGCCTATCTCCAGGAACAGGCGCAGATCGTCGAGAACTGGGTCGGGTATATCGAGCGCTTTGTCGAGCGCGGCGTGACGCCCGAGGAAATCCTGCGCGAGCCTGTCGCCGTGACCCAGCAGGACCCCTACCCGATCGGCCAGCGCCTCTTCCTGCTCGACGAGCGCCTGACCGGGATGATCGTCAACAACCTCCACGCCCGGATTTTGGAGAAGAAGCAGGCGAAGTAGCGCCGGGCTGCATCACCGCCGTGCGTCCTTCGAGACGCGCCCGATGGGCGCTCCTCAGGATGAGGAAGGAAGGTGTGCGGCATATGCGTGTGGGATGAAAAATTGGTCCTCATCCTGAGGAACCCGCAAAGCGGGCGTCTCGAAGGACACGCCACGCGCGACTGAACAGGGAGGCCGACCACATGACCACGCTGCCCTATACGGGACAGGAGTATCTCGAGAGCCTCGATGACGGGCGCGAGGTGTGGATTTACGGCGAGCGGGTCGGAAAGATCACCGAGCATCCGGCGTTCCGCAACACGGCGCGGATGATCGCGCGGCTCTACGATGCACTGCACAAGGATCACTCCGAGGGCAGGAACGTCCTGACCTGCCCGACCGAATGGGGCGGGTTCACGCATCGCTATTTCGCGGCGCCGCGCACGGCCGAGGAGCTTGTCGCGGGGCGCGATGCGATCGCGGAGTGGGCGCGGATCACCTATGGCTGGCTCGGACGGTCGCCCGACTACAAGGCGGCGTTTCTCGCGACCTTGGGCGCCAACGCCGAGTTTTATGCGCCGTACGAGGAGAATGCGCGGCGCTGGTACCGTTTCAGCCAGGAGCGGGTGCCGTTTGTGAACCACGCGATCGTGCATCCGCCGGTCGACCGCAACATGGCGGCGGGTCAGCCGGGCGGGCCGACCGACATCTATGCCCATGTCACCAAGGAGACCGATGCCGGCATTCACGTCACCGGCGCCAAGGTCGTCGCGACCGGGTCGGCGCTGACGCATTTCACCTTTGTTGCGCATGTGGGGCTCTTGCCGATCCAGGATCCGAAATTCGCGCTGGTCTTTCTGGTGCCGACCAACGCCAAGGGAGTGAAATTCATCTGCCGGGTGTCGAACGAGCAGCGCGCGGCGGTGATGGGCAGCCCGTTCGACTATCCGCTGTCGAGCCGGCTCGACGAGAACGACGCCATCTTCATCATGGACGACGTGTTCGTGCCCTGGGAGAACGTGTTCGTCTACGGCGATATCGAAAAGGCCAACACATTCTTTCCGCGCAGCGGGTTTGTGCCGCGTTTCCAGTTGCACGGTGCGACGCGGCTGGCGGTGAAGCTCGATTTCATCACCGGGCTCTTCATGAAGGCGACCGAGACCGCGGGAACGATCGGGTTCCGCGGGGTCGAGGCCAATATCGGCGAGGTCATCACCTGGCGGCATTGCATGTGGGCGCTGACCGATGCGATGGCCCGCAACCCGAGCCCCTGGGCCGGCGGGTATGTCTTGCCGAACCACGACGCCGGCGCCGCCTATCACGTGCTGGCGCCCGACGCCTATGTGCAGATCAAGCACCAGATCGAAAAGACCGTGGCGTCGAGCCTCATCTATTTGAATTCGCACTCTCGTGATTTCACCAATCCGGAGGTGCGCAAATACCTCGACCTTTATGTGCGCGGCGCCGGCGGGGTGACCGCGGTCGAGCGGGTCAAACTGATGAAATTGCTATGGGATTCGATCGGTACCGAATTCGGCGCGCGGCATGAATTGTACGAAGTGAACTACTCCGGCAGCCACGAGGAAATCCGCCGCTTCGCGATTCTCGGCGCCAACGCGAACGGCCAGGCGGCGAAGTGGAAAGCCTTCGCCGAATCATGCATGGCCGAATACGACCTCGACGGCTGGACCGTGCCGGATCTGATCGATCCCGGGGATGTGAGCGCATTGAAGTAGCTCCTTCTCCCGCAAGGGGGTGAGGGATTACTTCGCTTTTGCCCGCGGGTGGGCGCTTTCGTACACCGCGAGGAGGCGTTCCGTGTCGACGGCGGTGTAGCGCTGGGTGGTCGAGAGGCTGGCGTGGCCGAGGAGCTCCTGAATTGCGCGGAGGTCGCCGCCGCCGCCCAACAGGTGCGTCGCGAAGCTGTGGCGGAGGGCGTGCGGGGTTGCGGTTTCGGGGAGGCCGAGGAAACCGCGGAGGGCGGTCATCTTGCCTTGGACGAGGCGGGGGTTGAGCGGGCCACCGCGGGCGCCGACAAAGAGCGGGCCGTTGGGCGCGGGGCGCCAAGGGCTGGCGGCAAGGTAGTCGTCGACGGCGGCGCGTACCGCCGGCAGGACCGGGACCATGCGCTGCTTTTGTCCCTTGCCGGTGATCGTCAGCGTGTCGCCGAGCGGGGCGGCGCTACGGGTGAGGCCGAGCGCCTCGGAGATGCGCAGGCCGCAGCCGTAGAGGAGGGCGAGGACGGCGGTGTCGCGTTTGCCCTGCCATTCGCTCGCGTTCATCTCGGCGACGGCCTCGACCGCCTCGACCGCGTCGGCGACGGTGAGTGGCTTTGGCACGCTGTGCGGGAGCTTGGGGGCGCGTAGCGCCGCGAGGGCGGTGTTGGCGGCGAGGTTGCGGCGGTCGAGGAATTTGACGAAGCCGCGGATCACCGACAGGCCGCGCGCGATCGAGGTGCGCTCGATGCCGTCGCGCGCGCGGCGGGCGAGATAGGCGCGGAAATCGGCCGGGGTCAGGCTTGTGATCATCGCGAGATCGGGCCGCTCGCCCTGATGTTCGGCGAGGAAATCGAGAAAGCCGGCCAGGTCGCGGCCATAGGCGGCGACCGTGTGCGGCGAGGCGCGGCGCTCGCCGGCGAGCCAGGCGGACCACAGCCCGATCGCGGCGCGCAGATCGGAGGCCGCGGCGAAGCGGGCTAGCGGGAGGGGTTCGGGCGTGGGGGGGAACGCTTTGGCTGGGGCGGCTATCGCGGCTTCAGCCATTGGGCGATCGTGATGCTGAGCGTCCGGGCGAGGAAGCCGAGGAGCTCGGTGCCGAGGCCAGGGTGGAAGCGGCCGGGCTTGCGGGTGCCGATGCAGAGGAGCCCGGCCGGGTTGGCCTTGCCGAACGCGAGGCGCAGCAAGGCCTGCGAGCGTACGAGGCCGGCGGCGCTGCCGAAGAGGGCCGGGTCGCCGACGATGCCGGCGCTGAGCAGGGCCGGGCGCTCGGCCCCGAGCAATTCCTCGACCGTGCCGGGGGGCAACAGGTGAATGCCGTGGATGATCGGGCGGGGGCCGGTGGCGCTGCTTTCGACCGCCATCGTCACCGCGTCGACATCGAGCAGCACCGCCATGTCGGTCGTGACGGTCTGGAAAAGCTGCTCGAAGCTCGGCGCGGCAAGGATCGCCAGCACCGATTTATGAATGCGCGCCTGGCTAGCGAGGTTGCCGCGGGTGGTCGCGAGCAGCGTCTTGTGCTCGTCGGAAAGCCCGGCCAGGTCACGGCGCTGCTTTTCGAGGAGGAAATGCTGAAAGTCGTAGACGCCGCCGCCGACCTCGCGCGCCGGCGGGCGGAGGAGGGTCAGCGCCTCGGGGTGCTCGTCGAGGAAATCGGGGTGCTCGCGCAGATAGGCGACGATGTCGGCGGCGTCGATCTCGCCGCGCGCCTCCGGGACGAGCCGGGTGACGGGCCGCGAGCGGTCGCGCGGGCGATCGGCCATGACGTGGTCACCGAGCCTTTTGGCCCCACGCCCGTTGGCGCGGGTGAGAAGGCCCGGAAGACGCACGCGATTCGCAGACCATACTGTGCACCTGGACTGTTCCGCACTGGGGCGATGCCCGTTCCGACACCGCGCTTGCGGCTCGTCGGTCTCGGCGCGAGTTTAGCCGATGCCCGACGCCCCTGCCAGCACCACTGGCTCCGCCGACCCCGCCGCGGCGCGGCGCGTGCGCGTGCTGTTGCCGGTACCGTTCCCCGGGGCGCTCGATTATCGCGTGCCGGATGAGATGGAAACGCCGGCTCCCGGGAGTTTTGTTTCCGTGACGTTGGGGCCGCGACCGCTCGTCGGCGTGGTGTGGGAAGGGGCTGACGACGATACCGTTCCGGCCGGACGGCTGAAACCGCTCGGCGGCGTCTTGCCGACACCGCCGCTGCCGGCGGAGTTGCGCCGGTTTGTCGAGCGCGTTTCCGGCTACACGCTGGCGCCGCCCGGCGCGGTGCTGCGGATGGCGATGAGCGTCGGCGAGGCGCTGTTGCCGCCCCCGCCTCGGCGAATCTGTGCGATCACGGCCGAGGGGGTCGCGGCGCTGGAGAACGGTTTAGTCCAATCCGACGCCCCGCTGCCTCGTCACCCCCGCGAAGGCGGGAGACCAGGGGCGAGCGACGAAGCGTCGGTCCTGGATCCCCGCTTTCGCGGGAATGACGAGGTAAAGAAGGGCGAGGGTTCAGGGCGAGGATCCAAAGCGCTGACCGCTTCGCGGCGGCGAGCACTCCTGGCGTTGCGTGAGGGCGCGGCTCCCGTCCCGGAGATCGCGCGGCGCGCTGGGGTGGGCGCCGGGGTCGTGCGGGGGCTCTTCGGGCTCGGGTGGGCCGAGGAGCGGGTCGTGCCGGGGGTCGTTGGGGCGCCGGCGGAGCCGGATTGGCGGGCGCCGGGCCCGACCCTGTCGGCGGATCAGGAAAAGGCGGCGCGGGTCTTGGTCGAGGCGGTCGAGGGGGGCGGGTTCGGGGTCACGCTCCTCGATGGGGTCACGGGCTCGGGCAAGACCGAGACGTATTTCGCGGCGATCGCGGCGGCGCTGGCGATGGGCCGGCAGGTGCTCGTGTTGCTGCCCGAGATTGCGCTCGGGGCGCAGTGGCTCGACCGGTTCCGGCGGCGGTTCGGGACGGCGCCGGTCGAGTGGCATTCCGACATCCCTACGCCGCAGCGGCGCGACGCGTGGCGAGGGATCGCCAACGGCAGCGCCAAGGTCGTCGTCGGGGCGCGGTCGGCGCTGTTTCTGCCGCTGCCGCGGCTCGGGCTGATCGTCGTCGATGAGGAGCACGACCAGTCGTACAAGCAGGAGGACGGCGTCTGCTATCAGGCGCGCGACATGGCGGTGCTGCGCGCGTCATTGGCGCAGATCCCGGTCGTGCTGGCGGCGGCGACGCCGTCGCTGGAGACAGTCGTCAACGTCTCGCGCGGGCGCTATCGGCGGGTGACGCTGCCACGCCGCCACGCCGAGGCCGAAATGCCCGAGGTGTCGCTGATCGACATGCGGCAGGCGAAGTGCGAGCCGGGGCGGTTTCTGTCGCCGCCGCTGGTCGAGGCGATCGGCGCGACGCTGGCGGCCGGGGAGCAGGTGCTGTTGTTCCTGAACCGGCGGGGTTATGCGCCGCTGGTGCTGTGCCGGGGGTGCGGGCATCGCTTCCAGTGCCCGAACTGCTCGGCGTGGCTGGTCGAGCACCGGCTGGTGCGGCGGCTGCAATGCCACCATTGCGGCTACGCCGCGCCGATCCCGGGGTTCTGCCCTGAATGTTTGGCAGGGAGCACGCTGGTGCCGTGCGGGCCGGGGGTCGAGCGGTTGCAGGAGGAGGTGGCGGCGCGGTTTCCGGAGGCACGGACGGCGCTGATGGTCAGCGACCTCCTGCCCGGCCCGCGCGCGGCGGCGGAACTGGCCGAGGGGATGACGGCGCATCGCTTCGATCTGCTGATCGGCACGCAGGTCGTCGCCAAGGGGCATCACTTCCCGATGCTGACGCTGGTCGGCGTCGTCGATGCCGATCTCGGGCTCGGCGGCGGGGATCTGCGGGCGGCGGAACGGACCTACCAGCTTTTGCATCAGGTCGGTGGCCGGGCCGGGCGCGAGGACCGGCCGGGGCGGGTGCTCATGCAGACTTATATGCCGGAGCAGCCGGTGATGCAGGCGCTCGTCGCCGGCGACCGAGACCGGTTCCTCGAAAGCGAGGCGGCGATGCGGCGCGACGGCGGGTGGCCGCCCTTCGGCCGGCTCGCGGCGCTCATCATATCCGCGCCGGATGCGGAGGCGGCCGATTTCGCCGCCCGCGCACTGTCCCGCTCGGCGCCGCAGGTTCCGGGGGTCGAGGTGCTGGGTCCGGCACCCGCGCCGCTCTCGGTGCTCCGCGGCCGCCACCGCCGCCGGCTGCTGGTGAAGGCCGAGCGCGACGTCAACGTCCAGGCGATCCTGCGCGACTGGCTCCGCCGGGTGAAGCTTTCGGGCTCGACCCGGCTGCAGGTCGACATCGACCCCTACAGCTTTATGTGACGGTGCTGCAGGCGCACGACAGGGTGAGGCGAAGCTGAAATAAGCCCCGCAAAGCGGAGGAGCTTCCCGACCATGGCTAGTCGTCTTTATTCCGGCACCATGACGCGGTCGCCGACCGGCTGGAGGCGGCGGTAGGCGTAGCCGATCCCGATCAGCACGGCGCCGAGGCCCATGAACGAGAGGGCGCGGAGGATTCCGGTCAATTCGGCCATGTCGCTGACGAAGACCTTGAGGGCGACGAGGCCGATGCCGGCGAGCGCCACGCGGCGCAGCCACTCGGCCCGCCAGTAAAGGCCGAACCCCAGCGCGATGGCGGCGTAGGCGAGCCAGGCGGCGGAGTAGGCGTACCATTCGCCCTCGCCGCAGACGCCCCAGATCAGGTTCTCGCCGCGGAAAGCGTGGCGGATCTCGAGGCTCAGCCAGAGGAGCGATAGCGCACAGGCTAGGAGGCGGGCGGCCCATTGCACCGGGTCGGGCCCGAGCCGGCGGCGTGCGATCACCGTATAGGCAATCGCCGGCAGCAGGTAGGCCATCGCGAGAGCGTCGAGGAGCGGCGCGGCGCCGACCGGCTGGCCGGTGACGAGCGGATTGGCGATCAGCATCTGCCAGAGGACGATCTGCACCGTCGCGGCGGCGAAGAGGGCGATGCCGCCCCCGATCAGCACCGGCCGGGCCTTGCGGGCACCGAGCCAGAGGAGGCCGCCGCTCAGCGCCAGCCACAGCAGAGCATTCGACGAGTCGCGGCCGAGATGGGCGAGCGGGGTCGCGATGTGGCCGGTCAACGCGTGGCGGAGTTCGAGGGTCAGGAGCGCGGTGGTGAAGACGATGCTGCCGGCTTCGAGGACGGCGGTAGTGAGGTCGTCGGCGCGGCTTCCGAATTGCCTTGTCGCGACGATGAAGGCGAGGGCCGGAACGCCGTAGCCGTAGAGGAGCCAGTTGACAATCGGCGTCGCCGACAGCGGGTAGTCGATGACGTAGGGGTTGAGGACGAGCCGCACCAGCACCGCGATCGCGACGCCGAGCGCGAGGCGGCGGAGGATCGGCGCCCGGACGCGGCCGTCGATCCATCCCATCGCCGGCAGGTGCAGCGCCAGCGCGACGCTGAGCACCGCCGTCGACAGGGCGAAGACGGCGGCGAGGATCGTGCCGGCGAGGACCGAGGTCGCGTAGGCGGCGATCGCGGTTTCGGTCTCGGGGTTGCCGTCGCGGTTGCGGGCGACGCCTGCGACCGCACTCAGCGCGAGCGCGGCGAGCACGAGGGCGATGGCGCTCCAGCCGAGATCGGGCAGGAGCGTGTGCAGGCGCCAATAGGCGACAATCAGGATCGTCTTCGGGGCGGCGGCCGACAGCATCGCCCAGCGGCCGGGCCGCGCGACCCGGCCGAGCATCGCCCAGCACCCGCCGCCGAGCAGTGCGGCGGCAGCGATCGCGGTGGTCAGGAAGCTGGTGATCTGCACCGGCGGCCGGCCGTAGAGGCCGAAATCGGTCGGTGCGGCGCCGAGGGGCAATTCCCAACTCGCGAGGATCAGCACGAGCAGCGTGCCGGCGACCCCGATGACGTCGTCGAGCGCCGGGTCGCGCCAGGCGAACCACAGCACAAAGGCCGCGACGGTGAAGGCGGCGATGAGGCTGGCGGTGCCGTCGTCGAGTTGGACCAGCACCAGGAGCGGCAGGGCCAGCGCCCAGAACGCGATCCGGGTCAGGACGCGCACCTGCGGCGAGTCGGTGACACCGGCGAGGAAGCCGACGCGGTCGATGCCGCGGCGGAAGGCGGCGAAGAGGCCGTATTGCGCGAGCAGGTAGACCGCGACGACCGGGGCTTCGAGGTTGGCGGACTCGGTCAGCCACAGGAGCGTCCAGAACACCGCGGCGGCAAGCGAGGGCCAGGCGAGCCACCACCACGCGCGGTGCCGCAAGAGGGCGAGCACGGCCGCGGTGACGACGGTTAGGTAAATGAAAAGCGGGGTCGCGTGCGGGTGGTCTCTGGCGACGAGGAGCGGCACGGCGTAGGCGCCGGCGAGACCGAGCGCAGCGACATAGGGACCGTGGCGCAGGGACATCAGCAGCGTCGCGCCGGCGGTCGCGGCGAGGAGCGGGAAGACGAGCGGGGCCGGGATCAGGCCGTAGAGCTGATAGGCGGCGTAAAGCGCGGCGAAGACGATCGCAGCACCGGCGGCGGCGAGGGCCTGGGAGACATAGGACGAGCTGCCTTCGCGGCGGGCGAGGAGATCGGCGCCGACCGCGAGACCGATCCCGAGAAGGATCGCGGCGGCGACCCGCACCGCCGGGGTCAGGAGGCCGTAATCGATCGACAGCTTGACGAGGAATGCGCCGCCCATCGCGAGCGTCGCGCCGCCGAGCCAGACCAGCCAGTTCTCGGCGAGGACCTGTTCCCAGCTTCGGCCGGGCGTGGCGGGAGGTGTTGTGGATGGTGGCGCGGGCGTCGGCTCGCTCCGATCGCCTTCGCCGACGACCGGTTCCTTCTCCGGCTCTGGCTCAGCGCGGGCCACGACAGGGGGTTCCGAGACGACAGGGGATGGCGGCGCGGCGGCCTCGGATGGCAGGGGCAGGGCCTCGGGAGCGGCCTGGCCGGCAACCGCTTCGCCGAGGCGGATGACGCGATGGTCGACCATCCGCATCTTTGCGGTCAGTTCGTCGATCCGTCGGCGCAGGCCGCGATTGGCGGTGATCGCCCAGATCGCCAGGATCAGCGCCGACAGCGGGATGATGAGAACCGCGGCAATCAGGACGTTAAAGAAATCGCCCAACCCGATATCCGACATCGCCCCATCCTCCAGCGCATCGCTTGCGGCAACACGCGCATTGCGGAGCCGATGGCGCAAGCATATAGTGAGTGAATATTCGTTCACAAGTAAAATCTGGCACAAGAGAAATCTGATGCCGCGATCGGTTGGGGTGAAGGACAAGGTCGAGCGCGCCGCCCTCACGCTGTTCGCGGCGAACGGGGTTGCCGGCGCCTCGATCGCCGAGATCGCGACGATGGCCGGTGTGTCGCAGGGCGCGCTTTATCGCCACTACCCGAGCAAGGAGGCGCTCGCGGCGGGGCTGTTCGAGGCGGGGTATCGCCGCACGACCGCCGGCCTTGCGGCATTGCGGGCGAGCCGGGCCGGCTTTGCCGAGCGGATCGAGGCGATGGTCGCGCATTTCTGCGCCCTCTACGACCGCGACGCGGCGCTGTTCCGCTTTATGCTGATGGCCCAGCACGACGTGCTTCCCGGGATCGACGACGCCCATCCGACCCCGGCCTGGGTCATCGAGGCGACGGTCGCCGACGCCGTCGCCGCGGGGGAACTGGGCGCGGTCGAGCCGGCGGCCGGTGCCGCGGTGGTGATGGGCGTGGTACTGCAGACGGCGACGTTCCATGTATACGGCAAGATCGTTGGGCCGCTGCTGCCGCGCGCGGCAGCACTCGCGGCGGCGGCGGTGGCGGGGGTCAGGGCGCTAGGATAGAAGCCTCACCCGTCTCCGGCGAGGGGCTGGCCGGAGAAGCTGCTGTTAGCCTCGTACGATGTTATAATTTCGGGACAATGATGGAGTCGCCCGCCATGCCCGTTTCGGTCCGCCAGTTGCATCCGCTGTTTGTCGGGGAGGTTTTCGGGGTCGATACCGGGCGGCCGATCGATGAGGCGACGGTGGCCGAGCTGAACGCGGCGATCGACCAATACGCGGTGCTGGTGTTTCGCGGGCAGGATCTCGACGACGAGCGGGAGATGGCGTTCGCGTTGAATTTCGGCGAGCTGGAGATCCCGCGCTCGGGGGTGGCCGGCGGTAAGCGGCGGCTTCGGACGGAGATCGCCGACATCTCGAACCTCGACGAGAACCATCAGCTTCGCGGGCGCGAGGACCCGCGGCGGTTCGACCAGCTCGGCAACCGGCTGTGGCACACCGACGGGTCGTTCCGGCGGGTGCCGGCGGCGCTGTCGATGCTTTACGCGCACCGGGTGCCCAAACCCGGGCCGGAAGGAAAGGGCGAGACCGAGTTCGCCGATATGCGCGCCGCCTATGACGCGCTGGATGATTCGATGAAGGCGAAGATCGGCGGGCTCGTCGCGATGCACGACATCGCCTGGTCGCGGGCGCAGCTCGGCTTTACCGAGCTGTTGTTCGGCGAGAAGAACGTCTTGCCGGCGGTGCCGCAGCGTGTCGTGCGCACGCATCCGGGGTCGAAGCGCAAGGTGCTCTACGTCGCCGCGCATGCCGCCGAGATCGTCGGCTGGCCGATCCCGGAGGGACGGCTGCTCCTCCGCGAATTGATCGAGCACGCGACGGTCAAGGAATTCGTCTATCGCCACGAGTGGCGCGAGGGCGACCTCGTGATCTGGGACAACCGGGCGACGATGCATCGCGGCCGCTCGTTCGACGAACGCGAGGTGCGCGACCTCCGCCGGGTGACGACGCGCGATGTGGCTTCGACGCTCGATCAGGTGGCGTGAGCCAGGGGCAGGGCGGGACGCTCGCCGGTGAGATATTGGGCGATCGCTTCGCCGAGGCCGGCGGAATGCTTGAAGCCGTGGCCGGAGCAGGCGGAGACGACGGTCACGCTGGCGATCGACGGGTGCGGCTCGATCACGAACTGGTAACCCGGCGCGTTGGTGTAGAGGCAGGTCGCCGCGTCGACGCACTCGGCGGTGACGCCGTTGAGCCGCGGGGCGATGTGGGTTTCGTAGACCCGCCGCTTTTCGGCCTCGGTGACCGGCGTCACGGCGTCGGGGTCGGCCGGATCGCCGTCGTGTTCGCTGGCGACTTTGATGCGCAGTTCGGTCGAGGCCATCGGGAAGCCGTAGAACAAGTCCTCGGCGCGGGTGCCGGTGGTCCAGATAAAGATCGGGCCGCCTCGCCATAGCGACGGGTCGGAGACCCGGAACCAGAATTGCACCTGGCGCTGGACCGTCAGGTTCCGGTAGCGCTTGCCGGCGAGCTTCGGCAGCCAGGCGCCGGCGGCGAGGACGACCTGTTTGGCGTGGAAATCGCCCGAGGTCGTCGCGATGCGCACGCCGGCGGTCTCTTCGATCAAGTCGACGACTTCCGTGTCGGTCGCGGTTTGCGCGCCGTTCCGCCGGGCCAGGTCGAGCTGCGCGGCGATGCATTCCTCGGGGCGGACAAAGCCGCCGCCAGGCTCGAAGTAGCCGACGAGCTTTTCGGTGATGCGGAATTGCGGGAAGCGGCCGGCGATCTGTTGTTCGTCGAGGCGCTCATGCGCGATCCCTTGCTCTTGGGCGATGCGGATCGCCTCACGGACGAAATCGTTCCCGTGCGACCACACCCGCCCGTCGGCCGGGGCGATGAAGAGGGCGCCGACCTGTTCGAGGAGCCGGCGGCCGGTCAGCGCCTCGAGCTCGCGCCAGAGCTCGTGCGAGCGGCGGACGAACGGGGTGTAGCGCGCGCCTTCGGAGATCGAGACGCGGGTGATCCGGCTCTCGCCGTGGCTCGACCCGTGCGGGTGCGGCGGGTCGAACCGGTCGATGCCAATCGCGGAAAGCCCACGCCGGGCTAGCTGGCAGAGCACGGCGCTCCCCATCGCGCCGAGCCCGACCACGATGACGTCGGCGGATTCGTTCACTCGGCCGGAGTCGAGAGCAAGCGGGCGACGATTCGCAGGTAAAGGCGGCAGTATCGAATGTGGTCCCTCAAAGACTCACCCGATCACATTCGCCGCGCGCAGTTCCGTGAGCGTCGCCTGGTCGTAGCCGAGGAGGCCGGAGAGGACCTCGTCGGTGTGTTCGCCGGGGGTGGGGACGTGGCCGACGCGGCCGGGGGTTTTCGACATCTTGATCGTGGCGCCGGGGACGAAGACCTCGCCGGCGACGGCGTCGGGCATCTTCACCAGCATCTCGCGCTCCCATAGGTGCGGGTCTTCGGCGACTTGCGGGATCGTCTTGACCGGAGCGACCGGGATTTCCGCGTCGAGCAGGGTCTTTACGACGTGGTCGACGGTGTTTTCGGCGCACCAGTTGGCGACGGCCTGCTTGCGCGGGTCACCCTGGCCGACGCGGCTGGTGAACCCGGCGACGGTGGCGTTGGGGTCGCCGGTGGCGATGCGGATGAGGCGGGTCGCCATCGCGCTGCCCGAGGCGGAGATGACGACGTGACCGTCCTTGCATTTGAATGGCGGCCGCCCGCCTTCGCCCCCTTCCTTGCCGGTCAGGAGGTAATGCGCGGTCGGGATCTCGACCATCGTCAATGCCGAGTCCATCAGGCAGCAATCGACGAGCTGGCCCTCGCCGGTCTGGTCGCGGTGCCGGAGCGCGGCGAGCGTGCCGATCGTCGCGTGGAGCGAGGTATACCGGTCGACGAGCGAGGTTGCCGCGCCGAGCGGGGTGCCGGCCGGTTTCCCGGTCAGATCCATCAGGCCGCTCATCGCCTGGCCGAGGGGATCGAAGGCCGGGCGCTCGCGATAGGGCCCGTATTGGCCGAAACCGGAGACGGAGGTCAGGATGATGTCCGGCTTGATCTTGCACAGCTCGTCATAGCTGAAGCCCATCTGCGCCATCGTGCCGGGGCGGAAGTTTTCGAGGACGACATCGGCGGTCTTGACGAGCGCGGTGAAGATCTCCTTGCCCTTCGCCGTTCTCAGATCCATGCACATGCTGCGCTTGCCACGGTTGTAGACCGTGAAATAGATGCTGACGCCCTTGACGACCGGCTCCGAGCGCCGGGTCTCCTCGCCGCCCAGCTTCTCGATCTTGATGACGTCGGCGCCAAGGTCGGAGAGGATCATCCCGCCGCGCGGCCCCGCCTGATAGCGCGCCAGTTCCAGGACCCGAATACCTTCCAGACTGCCGGTCATCGCGTGCTCCCTCCAGAAATGGTGCTAGCATATTGCGCCGGGCCGGACCGGCAGGGAAGGAGAGCCCGACATGGCCTATGACTTCATCATCGCCGAGCGCCTCGACGGCTGCGCGATCATCACCCTGAACCGGCCAGACAAGCTCAACGCGCTGAGTTATCCGCTGATGCTCGAGGTCGACCGCGCGCTGACCGAATTCGAGGAGGACGATGCGGTCCGCGCCGTCATCATCACCGGCGCCGGAGACCGCGCCTTCTCGGCCGGCGCCGACATCCACGAGATGGCGGATCTGTCGAGCGAGGAGCTGGCCCAGCGCACCGAGCGGCGGGGCGAGATCACCTGGCACATCGCCGACTATTCGAAGCCCATCATCGGGGCGATCAACGGCCTCGCCTACGGCGGCGCGGCGCTATTGTCGTCGTCGCTCGATTTCCGCATCGGCTGCGAGAAGACGCAGTTCCGGTTTCTGGCGGCGAGCTATGGGCGGGTCAATTCGACCTGGTCGCTGGGGATGGCGGTGGGGTGGCCGAAGGCGAAGGAGCTGCTGTACACCGGCCGCGCCGTCCCGGCCGAGGAGGCCGAGCGGATCGGGCTCTTGAACCAGGTCGTGCCGTCGGGGAAGCTGATCGAGACCTGTGTCGAGATCGCCCGGCAGATCGCCAAGAACGACCCTCGCATGGTGCAGGGGATCAAGAAACTGCTGCATGAACAGGCCGGGATGAATTTCCGCGAGCGCTACGACCTCGAAGACGAGGCCCGCGCCACCTGGCTTCTCGCCGGCCATCCGCGCGACGGGTTCAAGGATTTCCTCGCCCGCAAAGGCAAACGGTGAGCGACGCGCCGGAAGACTGGCGCAGCCGCGACACTTTTTCCTTCGGCGACAGCCCCGAGCTCGCCGACGAGCTCGCCCAGCTCGTCCTCGCCGGCAAGAAGACCGCGACGTGCTGGGCTGCGTCGGAAGCGGTCTTATCTAGCAGGCACACCTTAGCGGTTCAGAGGTGTGGGCAGCCAATAAATCTTCCCATCGTTCATTTTTTTTGTAATAAAGCGGAATTCTTTTGTATTTCTCCAAAATGCAGGCATGCGCCAGGGTGTGTACGTTATGCCAATAGTTATATCTGCATTTTCAATTTGGCGATTGGAACCTCCAATCCTAAACATATCTTCCAGTGCGATTTGATATTTTTCATCAACATCGAGCCATTTAATTTTCCAGGGTGTGAAGTCCAACTTACTGAGCGCGGAACCATTACATTGCTGAAGCGGCGGGTCTCCGCCTTTCCCGCCGATAAAGCAGAGCCCGAGTTCCGGCTGCACGTCGCGGAGCGGAACGATATTGATGTTCGATATGGTGAAAGTGACCGATGATGGATTCGCGGGATCATATGGACCCGATGGTTCGACAGTCACGCGCGGCAGAAAGAAAAACAGCGCGGCCATCCCTCCGATCAACGTTGCCGCAGCCAACAAGCCAGCGGGGAGAAAACGCCATCGGGAACGCTTTGGTGGTTGGTATCGGCATAGTAGGGGGACTGGCGGTTTGGGTATTGGCTTACGCGTTCGTGAGCGGGGCATTTATTTCACGCTAACGGTCAATCTCCCAAAGCATAAACTGTCCAGGCCCGTTTGCCGATCGCACGATCCCATTATTGCGCTGAAGCCGCAGAGCGACTCCTACGCGCTTGACCATCAATGCCAACAGTTTTTGATCCTGCGTATTGAGGGCACGTGTCACCAGCATCTCTAGCGCAATGTCGCGCGTCGTCATTGGCTCGACTGCTTGTCGTAGGATCGACAGCACGGTACGGGTCATCTCGCCCCGGTGCGCCCAATCCTCGGGAGGCCGGAACGCCTTGGGCCTGATCCCCTCTACGTCGTGCTGCGGATCGAATTGCAGGATCACGCTGTCGAGTTGTTCAAGGTCGCCGATCATCTTGCGAAGATTGGCATGCGTTGCCTCGATCTCGCCCGCTAGTTCCGCCCGGCGCTTGACCAAGCCTTGCAACACGTAGTCGGTCATGCCGCGATCCCCCGTTGCCAGTAGCCGCGCCACACAATCGATTTAGGATTGTTGAGCGCGAGATGAGCGACCGCGCGCCAGTTCTCGCCATTGGACTGATTAATTGGCAACTTCCGAGAATGAAACAGCGTTCCGCTCGTCACGGAAAACTGTTTGTGGCACGCCTTACAACGAAAGATGCGTCGAGTTTTATAGGCGTAGATTTCGGTGCTGCCGCAATGTGGATAAAACGGTTTGCCGTGATTTTCAGACCACCGGATTTCGCAAAACGCCGCGTGCGCCTCTTCATCGCTCATGCGCAGCACGGTCGCTAGCGAGAGCGTCCGTGCCTTTGCGCTGAGAAGAAAATGCTGGGCCACTGGCGTTTGCCATCGTTTGCGTTACTAATGCATGTAATATGATGGCAACGAGTATCGTTGTCAACGGCAAAAGTAACGTGTATGATGGCAAATGTTGCGACGATAGAGACGCCCGCGTGAAGACCGACGACGAATGGGCAGACGACGTGAAGCGCCTGTTGCGCGCCGAGATGACTCGGCGCGGCATCACATACGACCAGCTCGCCGAACGATTGGAAGCGATCGGCATCAGCGATACGTCAGTGAACATCAGGAATAAGGTCGCGCGCGGCAAATTCACGGCCACGTTCTTTGTCCAATGTCTGACGGCAATAGGGGCTAGATCCCTGCGGCTGACCGAGTCAGACGACGGGCAATAGTCGCCTTTTGCTGGTCAAAGCCGCAGGAATCCGCTATATTTTTCGAGGTGAGTCGTCAGGCCGATGACCGGGCGAGTTGCCACATCGCGCTTTCTCCTTTCTCGCCGTTGTCAGCGGCGCGTTTGGGGCTAGTGGGAAGGTGGAGGCAAGGGGATTTGCACCCCTGGGGTATCCAGTTGACGGCCGGGCCCCGCACTACGCTGCCCCCTCAGATAAGCTTGGAAGGGTCAGGTGTTGGCGCACCTGGCCCTTCTTTCATCGTTACATATCGCTCGCCCTGACGTTTGATGTTCCCGGCCTTCGACTCGGTGTAGAGCAGCGCGCGCAGGCTGCTGCGCTTCATGTCGGGAAAGCGCTCGCTCACCTCTTTCCAGAGCTCCTCCGTGGACCTGCCGCCGATCGATTCGCGGATGCGGGTTAGCACGAAGGCTCTCTTCGATCCTTTTCGCGACCGTCCGCGTAGCGGATTTAGACTGCGCTTAGGGATCGTCGAGCCGGCGTCCATCGGCTCCGACGAGCGCGGCGTGCCTTGCGATTCAAGGTATTTGTCTAGGGCAAGCTGAAGTGCGTCCGCTTCCCCACGCAAACGGACGATCTCCGCCTGCGCCCACGTCTCAAACGCTTCACGCATGGAGTAACCTCTGTGCCATGCGCTGAATCTGAACAAGGCGACCTTGTTGTCAACTCATTTCTTGCGCTCAGAACCGAGCGGGAACGGCCGCAGATTATACGGGAGAATATGCGGTCGGACGTACGGTCATATATGCGGGCAAAACTTAGGTGTTTCTGCTAGATAAGGTCGGTCGGAAGGGGAGCTGATGCCGCGCGACAAACAGGATGAGAAGAGCGCGTCAATCAGGATGAGAATGTCGCCGGATGCGTGACGGCAGGAGGG
>DASXFE010000136.1:0-13194 GCA_036489765.1 Allostellaceae bacterium
GGCAAAGCTGTCGTTGCCGACGCCGGGATGGGCGATCAGCACCGACGGGTCCTTCTGGAACATCGCCGCGACCGCGACCATCGGGATGTTCTCGTTGATGTAATTGAGCGGCAGGAACGAGTTCGACGCGACGTTGAAGTCGAGCACCCCGGCCGCCAGGAGCTGCGCGTGGTTGACCGACGGGCCGCCCGGCCGCAGGTTCACCTTGAGCCCGTGCTTTTCGTAGATCCCGGTCGCGATCGCCTGGTAGTAGCCGCCGTGCTCGGCCTCGGCCTTCCAGTCCGTGCCGAAATTGACCGTGTCGAGGCCAGCCGCGCGCCCGAGCCGCGCGGCGGCCGCGGCCGCAAGGGCTGTGCCGATCACCGTGCGCCGCGAAACAGCGTTCATTGCGTGGATATCTCTTCGCGTCTGGGGCGTTAGCAGTTTAGTCGGCGGCGGGCCTCGGGCGAAAGCGGAACTTGTCGCATCGCTTGGTGCCGCTCTCGCGAATCGCGATGGGGTCGGGTATGATGGTTGCAAGTCGCTCGCAAGAGCTCGGCCCAACGAGGCTCCCGGAACCCGGAGGCGTCATGCTGAAAAACCTGCTCGCGGTCGTCGGCGACGGTAATGCCGGGCCGGTGCTGGAAGCCGCGCTGATCACCGCCCGCCGCTTCAACAGCCATATCGTCGGACTGCACAGCCTGACCACCGAGTACGCCGTCGTCTTTGGCGGCGAGATGGGGTTTTCGATCTCGTCCGAGGTCGACCGCACCCTCGAACGCGAGGGGCATGACCGGCGCGACCAGGCGCGGCGCCTGTTCCGCGAGTTCATGAACGGCGGCGGGGTTCCGGTCGGCGGCGCACCCGCCGGCCACGAAGGGCCGACGGCGTCGTGGCGCGAGGAAGACGGCCGCCAGAACGCGATCGTCGGCATGACCGGCCGCGTCTACGACCTGATCATCGTCGAGCAGCCGGAAAAGCTGGCCTCGATCGCCGAGGCGACGCTGGAGGACGCGCTGTTCGAAAGCGGCCGCCCGGTGCTGATGGTGCCGAAGGCCGTGCCGCAGACGATGGGCGAGATCGTGGCGATCGCCTGGAACGGCAGCACCGAAACGGCGCTCACCGTCGCGCTCGGGATGCCGTACCTGCTCCAGGCGAAGCAGGTGGTCGTCGTCTCGGTCGGCGCGCAGCACATGCCCGAGCCGGGCCCGAGCGGCGAGGAGCTGGTGCGCACGCTCGAACGCCACGGGCTCAGCGTCAGCCTGCGCCTCGCGGTCGGGCGGCAGAAGCCGCAGGGCGAATCCTTTCTCAAGGAGGCGCTGGCCGCGGGCGCCGACCTCATCCTCAAGGGCGCCTATACGCAAAGCCGCATCCGCCAGATGATCTTTGGCGGCGCGACGCGGCATATGATCATGGAGTCGCCGATTCCGATGCTGATGGCGCGTTGACCTATCGAGCCAACCAGAGACGAGAGGGGCTGAGCTGATGCGGGCGGTAGCAGGACTTGCGTTTGTCGCGGCGTTGATGGTCGGTACCGCATCCTTCGCCCAAGCACCGCCCCCGCCCCCGGGGATGACCCCGATACCGCCGAGCCCCGAGGCGGATGCGATCCACGAGTGCCTGTGCATGCAGCGCTCGATGGAGCACTCGATGTCGGTGATGACGGAAAAGCGCAACGGCCTCGACCGGATCAACGCCGAGCTCAGACAGTCCGACGCCGATCTCGAGCGCCAGCGCGCCGCGCTCAACGTCAACGACCCGCAGGCGGTCGCCCAGTTCCGCCAGCGGCTCGAGCAGCGCGACCAGCTGTTCAAGCGCTCGACCGGGCCGATCGTCAACGACGTCACCGCGTCGGTGGAGCGCTATAACCGCATCGTCGCCGCCTACAATCAGCAATGCGCCAACCGCCCGTTCAACTCGGTGCTCCAGGCACAGATCCAGGCCACGCTGAGCTGCCCCGTGGAGTAACGCGGGGATCAGGAGCCCGGACGGTACCATGAGGACGGCTCGTCCTATGACCGTCCGGGCCGCACCACGGTCGCGCTGCCGCGCGCCAAAATCGGCGACAGTGGGTCGCCGATCGCAGACATACGTCGCTGTTCCGCGATGTGCCGAGCCGCTTTGTCGGCAAGACCGGACGTTGAAGTCGGCCGGAGGTCCCCGTATAGTTTGGGACCAATCGCCCTGCACCAAAGGCACCGCGCAATGCGAACGTTAAAGGGACTGCCCCTGGCGGCCTGCGCCTGGACTCTGCTTGCTATGGCCCCCGCCCATGCCGACGGGCTCAGCAAGTTCAACGAGCTCATCAAGCCAAAGATACAGCCACCCGACTCGCTGACTTACAAAAGCGCAAAGGCGCTCGGCGACAACGGGTTCGAGCTTGACGACGTCGTCTTCACCCCGCCGCCCGACGCGACGGCCGGCAGCAAGGCCGAGCCGATCAAGATCAAGAGCGTCGTCGTCGACGAGGCCGACTTCGACCAGATCGCCAAAGAGGCGCCGCCGAATTTCATCAAGATGCGGGTCCAGGGCATCGATATCGCCCAGAAGCCGGCCAAGGGCATCGACCTCAAGGCGCTGGCCGGGATCGACAAGGCGAGCGCCGATTTCCAGCTCGACTACCGCGTCGATCCGGCCAAGAAGACGATGACCGTCAACCGGATCGAGTTCGATCTCAACGGGCTCGCCCGGCTCGAGCTGACGATGGTGCTCGACAACATCACCGTGGACATGAATGCACCGGCCGACAAGGCGATGAACGACGCGACGCTGCGCACGGCGAGCCTTGTCTATGACGACCATTCGCTGCTGGCGAAATCGCTGCCGGCCGCGGCGAAATCGATGTCGATGGACGAGCCGGGTGCGATGATCATGCTCGCCAAGACCTTTCTCGACGCCCTGCGCGCGGGGCAGGGAGAGGCCACGCAAAACGCCTTTGACGGGCTCGAATCGTACATGGAGGACTACAAAGCGCCGAAGGGGCCGTTGCGGGTCACGTTGAGCCCGCCCGGCAAGGTGACGGCCGCCGTGCTCACCAATGCCAAAGGCGCCGACGACGTGATCGAGGCGCTGGGGCTCAAGGTCGACTACGCCGGCACCCGCAAGATGGCGCCCACGCCTGCCGCGGGTGGCGGAGGCGCCGCAGCGAAAGACGCCGCCAAGGACGCAAAAGGCGCGACCAAAGACGAAGACGACGACGCGACCAAGGACGTGACGAAGGGGAAGTAGATCCTCCGGTCCTAGCCGATCAGCCCCTTCAGCCGCTCGACCGCCGCGCCGGGCGCGGTTAGTACAGGACACCCGACCGCGGCGCCCACCGCCGCCTCGGCGCGCGAGGTCGAGAAGTGGGCGAGGAGGAGCGCGTCATAGCCGGCAAAGCGCGGCGCGGCCTCGGCGAGAAGGCGGTCGTGGGTGGCGCCGTCCCCGCCCTGTAGCGCCTTCATCGCCCCGGGCGCGCAATAGCTGTCGAGCGTCGCCGCCGAGGCGGCCTTGCCGGCGATGTCGCGGAACTCGGTCTCCATCCCGGCGACGCTCGGCTCGAACGTCGCCAGCATGCCGAGCCGCTTGCCGGCGACGAGCGCGGCCTGGAACATCGCCTCGTTCGGCTTCAGCACCGGAACTCGTGCTTTGGCGGCGGCCGCCTCGATCGCCTCGCCGAAGGCCGAGCAGGTGAAAAGGATCCCGGCCGCGCCGTTGTCCTCGGCGTATTTCGCGAGCAGCAGGAAGCGCCCGGTCATCCTTTCGGTCAGGCGCCCCTCGCGCTCGCGGTCGCGCGACAGCGAGGTGTCGAGGATGTCGATGCATTCGGCCTCGGGCCAAAGGCGGCGGAACGCGTCGTGCACCGGCGCCATCGCGACGGTCACGGCGTGGATCAGGGCGATACGAGGGGCGGCAGGCAAATCGAGTTACTCCCCACAGCAAAGGGCCGGCGATAATCTGCGACGGACGGCAAGGGAGCAAGCAGCATGGAAACGGTCGGGCTCGGACTCTATTTCGAGGATCTTCCGGTCGGGCGGCAATTCAAGACGGTCGGCCGCACGGTCACCGAGGCGGACATTACCAATTTCGTCAACTGCACCGGCATGGTCGAGGTGCTGTTCACCAACCTCGAATTCCTGGCGCACGAGAGCGACATCAAGGGCCGCCCGGCGCCCGGCGCACTCGTCTACGCCTTCACCGAAGGGCTCCTCACCCAATCGACGATGCAGCACACCGGCTTTGCGTTCCTCCACATGGAGCTCAACATCGAAGGCCCCGTCATCGCCGGCGACACGATCCACGCCGAGTGCGAGGTGATCGAAGCCCGATTGTCGAAGAGCCGGCCAGGGCGCGGGTTGGTGCGGACGCGGGTGCGGGTGGTCAAGCAGGACGGCAAGACGGCGCTCGTCTACACCCCGCTCCGCATGGTGAAGTGCCGGGAGGGTTAAGTCTCAGAAGTTTCGCGCCGATAGCGCCATCGGGTTTCATTCTCGCCAGCAGGTCGTCGCGGATGTCGACTTCGACCTCTATTTCCCTCTCCTACCCTACATTCGCCGCGAACGCCCTTGCGTAGTTGCCGCCGAGCATTTTGCCGGCGTCGTCGGCCGATAAGCCTCGCGCCAACAGCGCCTGGGCGAGGAGGGGGAAGGCGCGGTAGCTCGGCAGGACGGACGGGCCGGTGAGGCCGCGCTGGTCGCTGCCGAGGCCGACATGGTCGACGCCGACGACATCGGCGAGGCGGGCCATTCCGGCGGCCAGCGCATCGACGGTCGGGAAGATCGAGGCCGGCGGCCAAACGCCGATGACCCCGCCGGTCTGCGCGACGAGGCGGGCGTGGTCGGCGGTGATCTGCCGGCTGCGGGGACCGGGGGACCCGGCCAGCGAGGTGTGCGACAGGATCAGCGGCCGGGTCGTCGCCGCGGCAGCGCCCTTGACCACGTCGTACGTCGCGTGAGCCACGTCGACGACGACGCCGAGGCGATTGCACTCGCGCACCACCTGCGCGCCGAATTCCGTGAGACCGTCATGGACCGGCGCCTCGGTCTGGATGTCGCCGAGCTCGTTCGGTCGGTAATGCACGAGCTGCAGGTGGCGCAGTCCGAATTTGACACGCGCCTCGTCGACACGGTCGAGGTGGCCTTCGAGAAAATCCGCGCCCTCGGAGGCGATGATGACCGCCGGCCCGCGCGAGGGCGCCGCGCGCAGATCGGCGTTCGAGCTGATGACCCGGGCGCCTTGTGCCTGGGCGAGGCGATGCAGCCGGCCGAACGCCCCGACGCTCCAGGTATAGAGCTCGCCGGGATTGGGGTCGCGGACGGGGTGGATGGTGCGGTCGGGAAAGACCTTGTGGGTCGGACCATCGGCGACGATCGCGAGGCAGGCGACGGCGAGGCCGCCGGCGCGCATCTCCTCGACAACGGGGCCGACAACGCTTTCCTCGCGCAGGAACCCGCCGCCATGGCTGTGCATGTCGATCGTCAGGCGGCCGGTGACGAGGGCGTTGGCCCCGTCGATCGCCTCGGCCGCTCGCGCGCGCAGCGGCCCGGGCGTCGCCAGCACCGCCGCGGCGGCAAGGAGACGGCGACGGTCAAGCATGGTCATATCGAGGCCCTCCCGCTAGACGAGGCCCATCGCGCTCGGCTTACCCTTTTCGTTGACGTTGAACGCCGCTTCCCACACCGCGATCTTGCCGTCGCGCATGACCCAGACCTCGACGCCGCGGCCGTGCATCTGTTTCCCGGTGGCGCGGTCTTCCCATTCGCCTTCCCAATAATTGGCGAGGCGGTCGCCCATCAGCGCGCGAAATTCCTTCTTGAGCTTGTAGCCCTTCTGCCGCTCGCTGCGGGTGCGGAACAGGTTTTCGAGCGCCGTCTTGCCGCGGAACTCGGGCAGATCGCCGAACTTGACGACGCAATCGTCGGTGAACCCGTCGAGGAGCGCCGGGATGTTCCACGGCATGAATAGCGACTCGACATGCGCGACCAATTCCCGCGCCGCCGCCTCGGTCAACATGGCGATCCCTCCCCAGGTAGCGTGCAGGGCGCAAAAGCGACAGCGCATTCCGCCGTCGCCTTTGGCGGAATGCGCTGCGCTTTTCCGCCCTGCGGCGTTTCCCTACATCGAATCCCGCAGTTCCGGGACGATCCAGAAGGCGCGCTGGCCGCGGGCGACACGCTGGCAGTTGTCGAACGCGTTGCGCCAGCGCTTCGGATGGTTGTCCCAGGTCGGACCGGCCGAATGCGGGCTGAAGATCGCGTTTTTCAGCGTGAACAGCTCGTGGTCGGGCTTGGGCGGCTCCTCGACCATCACGTCGAGGCCGGCGGCCATGATCGTCTCGTCGCGCAGCGCCTTGTAGAGCGCGACCTCGTCGACGACCGGCCCGCGGCAGGTATTGATGAGGATCGCGGTCTTTTTCATCATCCCGAGCTCGCGCTCGCCGATCAGCTTGGTCGTCGAGGCGTCGAGCGGCACGTGCAGCGAGACGTAGTCCGAGGTCTTCAACAGCTCCGGGAACAGCGCAAAGCGGACGCCGAGCGCGTCTTCCTGGTCGGTCGTCATGCGGTTGATGTCGTAGTACTGGATCCGCAGGTCGAAGGCCTTGGCCCGGCGTGCAACCTTCTTGCCGATATTGCCGAGGCCGACGATGCCGAGCACCTTGTCCTCGAGCTCGTAGAGCTTGGTCGAGTTGAAGTCGTTGCCGCGCCAGCGCCCGGAGACGACGCCGTCATGCACCGAGATCAGGTTACGGGAGACGGCGAGCATCAGCATGATCGCATGCTCGGCGACCGCGGTCGCGTTGGCGCCGCCGTTGTTGCAGATCGGCACGCGCGCGGTGCGGGCGGCTTCGAGGTCATAGGTGTTGTAGCCGGCGCTGAGGGTCTGGACGAGCTTCAGCTTTGGCGCCTGCTGGTAGAATTCCGGGCCATGCTTGTACTGGCCGGCGCCGATGTAGAACTCGGCGTCCTTGAGGAGGCTCCAGAATTCCGGCCGGCCGTGCGGGGCGGTGACCAGCTCGTAGCCGGGCGGCAGGAATTCGTGGGCGATCGCCATGGTTTCGTCGCCATGGCCTTCCGGGGTCAAGATGCGATGGGGCATGCGGGCGTCTCCGCGCTGTCGAGGTTGTTCGTGCCGGCCCATCGTAACGACAGGTCGCGGCCCTGCCCAACAGCAAAGTGGTTGGCTGCCGCATGGCCGCTCCGCTAGGCTCGCGCCGCTTTCAGTACAGGGGACCCCCGATGGCCGATGAAATCCTCGAATACCGCTTTTTGAACCTGCACGAATTCGTGACGGTCGCACGACAGAATTTGAACCGCAACAACTGGGACTATCTGATCGGCGGGTCGGAAAGCGAAACGACGCTGGCGCGGAACCGGATGGCATTGGACGCGCTGGGGTTCCGGCCGCGGGTGCTGCGCGACGTCAGCAACGTCGATGCATCGCGGACCCTCTGGGGCAAGAAATTGCGCATCCCGGTGCTGTGCGCGCCCGTCGGCAGCCTCGAAAACTTCGAACCCGGCGGCGGCGCGACGGTCGCGGCGGCCACGCAGGAATTCGGCAACGGGATCATCCTGTCGTCGGTGTCGCATCCGGGGCTTGAAAAGACCGCCGAGGCGTCGCCGACCGGGTTCAAGATCTTCCAGCTTTACGTGCGCGGCGACGAGGCCTGGGTCGACGACCATGTCACCCGCGCCGCCGCCTCCGGATACGACGCCTTCTGCCTGACCGTCGACACCGACAGCTACTCGCGGCGCGAGCGCGACATCGCCAAGCGGCATGAGCGCCGCCGCGTGCGTCCCGGCGACGCCCGGGTCTACCAGGCCAAGTTCAACTGGAACGATATCGACCGGATCAAGCGCAATTCGAAGTTGCCGGTGATCCTCAAAGGGATCGCAACCGCCGAAGACGCCAAGATCGCAGTCGAGCGCGGGGTCGATTGCGTCTACGTCTCGAACCATGGCGGGCGCCAGCTCGACCAGGGCGTCGGCTCGGTGGATGTGCTGCCCGAGGTCGTCGAGGCGGTCGGCGGTCGGGCCAAGATCATGGTCGATGGCGGGTTCTACCGCGGCACCGACATCGTCAAGGCGATCATCCTCGGCGCCGACGCCGTCGTCTGCGGCCGGCTTTACGTCTATGGCCTGGCCGCGGCCGGCGGGGAGGGCGTCGTCCGGCTGATGGAGATACTCGAAGACGAAATCCGCATCTGCCTGTCGCTCCTCGGCGTCAACTCGTACGAGGAACTCGACAAGAGCTACATCCGCCCGGCCCGCACGGTCGTCAACCCGCACGTCCACAGCGTCTTCCCGCATTTGAATCTGCCGAAGGAAGTATATCCGTAAGGCACTTCCGCCAGGGGAAAGCTCCCTCGCCGCCCCTTGGGGGGAGAGGGCCGGGGTGAGGTGGGCATGTTCGGCGCGTGCCCACCTCGCCCTCCCGCTTCGCGGGTTCCTCCCTCTCCCCCCAATGGGCGGAGAGGTGTGGTTCAGCTCTACGCCCGCTGCCGCGCGCTCTGTTCGGGCGCATTCGCCATAGACGTCAAAACCTTCGCCGGGTTGGTAAACGCGACGTATTCGGCGGCGAATTCGGGGGGCAGGATCTCGACCATCGACTCATTCTCAATCCACACCTCGATGACGTGGAATGGGCCGCGGTTGCAGGTATAGCACTGCCAGCCTTCGCGCTTGGCGATGGCGGCGACCTTGTCGGCGTCGGTCTTGACGCTGAGCGCGAAATGAGTCGCGCGGTAGCCGTCCCGGGGGCCGGTCTTGACAAAACCGGCACCGACCTCGCCGCCGGGCTCGAGCAGCGTGCCGGCCGGGTAGACCTCGACCCCAGAGCCGTTCTCGTCGAGCTGGAGCGCGAAGAAGCTGCCGGGATTGGGTGGGAACTTGACCGCCTTGCCGCCCATCATCTCGGCGAGGGCGTCGGCGACGCGCTGCGGTTCGCGGGCGGCGATGGACAAATGATGGATCATGGCTTCCTCCGAATTCGGTGGTTCAGAATAGCATGCCCGGCATTGCGAACGCAGCCGGGCAATCTCGGGCCGGGATGCGCCCCGATCGAGATTGCCGCGTCCCCCCGGGTCAAGACCAGGGGCCTCACAGCGACGGGTGCGTCCTACCCGTTCAGCCGGTCGCGGAGCTGTTTGCCCGTCTTGAAGAACGGGACGTGCTTTTCGGAAACCTTGACGCTGTCGCCGGTGCGCGGGTTGCGGCCGACGCGGGCATCGCGGCGCTTGACCGAGAACGCGCCGAAGCCGCGCAACTCGACCCGGTCGCCCCGCGCCAGGGCGCCGGCGATCTCGTCGAAAATCGCGGTCACGATGACCTCGACGTCACGCTGATAAAGGTGCGGGTTGGCTTCTGCCAATTTCTGAACGAGCTCCGATTTCGTCATGCGATCGTCGCTCCCGCAAGGACTTGGACGGTGTCCTACCGTGCCAAACCCACCGGCGAGCGTCAAGCGGGCGGTGCTCGCGTAAGCTGATCGTAAGCTGTTGACGATGTAAGGCGCGCCGCGCCCCGCAAAACCCGCGCGCGCAGAAGGGCGGACGGGTCTCGCGGGGCGGCTGCCGGCTTACAACTTGTCTTCGGTCTCGTTGCCCTCGGCGTCGCGTCGGCGGATCGCCGCGCCCAGGATGTCGCCGAGGCTCGCGCCCGAATCGGAGGAGCCGAATTCGGCCATCGCCCGCTTCTCCTCATCGACCTCGCGCGCCTTGATCGACGCGGTCACCTTGCGGGTCGCGCGGTCGATCTGGGTCACCTTGGCGTCGATGCGCTCGCCGACGGCAAAGCGGTCGGGCCGCTGCTCGCTGCGGTCGCGCGACAGTTCCGACTTGCGGATGAAGGCCGGAACGCCGTCCGACAGAGTGATCTCGATCCCGGTATCCTGAACCGAGGAGATCGTGCCGGTGACGACGTCGCCCTTTTTGAGGACCGCCATGCCGGCCTCGAACGGGTCGGCGTCGAGTTGCTTGATGCCGAGCGAGATGCGCTCCTTCTCGACATCGACGTCGAGTACCTTGACCCGGACGATCTGGCCCTTGTGGTAGTCCTGCATGGCGTCTTCGCCGTTGCGGGTCCAGTCGATGTCGGTCAGGTGGACCATGCCGTCGATCTCGCCGGGAAGGCCGACGAAGAGCCCGAACTCGGTCGTGTTGCGCACCTCGCCCTCAAGCACGCTGCCCGCCGGGTGTTCCTCGACAAAGGAATCCCACGGGTTCGCCAGGGTCTGCTTGAGGCCGAGGCTGATGCGCCGCTTTTGCGGGTCGACATCGAGAACCATGACCTCGACTTCCTGGCTGGTCGAGACGATCTTGCCGGGGTGCACGTTCTTTTTGGTCCAGCTCATCTCGGAAACGTGGACCAGCCCCTCGACACCGGGCTCGAGCTCTACAAAGGCGCCGTAGTCGGTGATGTTGGTGACGCGGCCGGTAAACTTGGCGGCGGCCGGGTATTTGAGCTCGACGCCCTCCCACGGGTCGGCCTCGAGCTGCTTCATGCCGAGCGAGATGCGCTGCGTCTCCGGGTTGAACCGGATCACCTGCACCTTGACCGTCTGGCCGATGTTCAGGGCCTCGGACGGGTGGTTGATGCGCCGCCAGGCAATGTCGGTGACGTGCAACAGGCCGTCGACGCCGCCGAGATCGACGAAGGCACCGTAATCGGTGATGTTCTTGACGACGCCGTTGAGGATCTGGCCCTCCTTGAGGCTCGCCACGAGCTCCGAACGCTGCTCGGCGCGGCTCTCTTCGAGCACGGCGCGGCGCGACACGACGATGTTGCCGCGCGAGCGGTCCATCTTGAGGATCTGGAACGGCTGCGGCGAGCCCAACAGCGGGGTGATGTCGCGCACGGGGCGGATATCGACCTGGCTGCCCGGCAGGAACGCCACGGCGCCCGACAGATCGACCGTGAACCCGCCCTTGACCCGGCCGAAGATCACGCCGGTGACGCGCTCATTGCCTTGGAAATTCTTTTCGAGGAGCGTCCAGGCCTCCTCCCGCCGCGCCTTCTCGCGCGACAGCGAGGCCTCGCCGTTCTTGTCTTCCATCCGCTCGAGGAACACCTCGACAATGTCGCCGACCTGGATCGCGACATCGGCGCCGCCGGCCGAGAATTCCTTCAGCGGCACGCGCCCTTCCGATTTGAGCCCGACATCGATCAGCGCCGCGTCGTTCTCGACCGCGATGACGCGGCCCTTGACGACCGTGCCCTCGAGCCCCTTGCTGACGCCCATCGACTCGTCGAGGAGGGCGGCAAAGCTTTCCTTCATGGAGGGTTGAATTTCAGTGACCGACATTCCGTATCCTTCAATCCCGGTTATGAAAATCCGCCTCGCCGGGATCGGGACGAGGCTGGCGGCCGCTTGCCGGGGTCGGGTGCGGCCGCGTTGACCCGGTCCTGCGGAACCCAGGTTACGCCGCCGGCCGTTACGGCCGCGCGACGAGGGCGCGCGTGACGATTTCGGAGGCCAGTTCGAGCACCGTTTCGGGGTCGAGCCCCGTGGTGTCGATCGTGACGGCATCGGGCGCCGCGCTGAGCGGAGCGACCCGACGCCCGCTGTCGCGCGCGTCGCGTTCCTCGATGTCCTGCAGGACGGCAGAATATATAGCCTTTGCGCCCGACTCCCGCAACTCCTTGACCCGCCGCCCCGCCCGTTCCGCGGCGCTGGCGGTGACAAAAAGCTTCACCCGCGCATCGGGACACACCACCGTGCCGATATCCCGGCCGTCGAGCACCGCGCCCTTCGCCGGCGCCGGCGGGTGCGCCGCGAAGGCGCGCTGCCATTCGAGGAGCGCCGCCCGCACCTCCGGAATGCCCGCGACAACCGACGCCGCATTCCCCACCGCCTCGTCCCTGAGGCCCGGATCGGCGAGCAGCGCAAAATCCAACCCCCGAGCCGCCGCCGCTGCGGTTTTCGGGTCTGCCGGATCGCCGCCGCTCCGCAACACCACCGCCGCCGTCGCCCGATAAATCCGTCCGGTATCGAGATGCGCGAGGTTGAACCGGCGCGCGAGCGCGGCCGCCAGCGTGCCCTTTCCCGAGCCGGCGGGGCCGTCGATGGCGATGACGAGCGGGCGGGTCATGGGTGGTAAAAGTCCACGATCTCCTTGGGATACCATCGATTCAGCATTGACAATGCTGGGCGATCATTAAGACGCTGATTGGCTGTTTTCGACAGTGTGGCAGGATTGCCCGGGCCTTGGACAGGGGCCAGGTCGCGCTGGCGCAGATATACGGCCTCTACATTCCGGTCGGCGAGCTCGACGATCGGCGCCTGGCGCAGCTTGCGCGCGCGACCGCCTTCGCGAAAGCCGGCTTCAACCCCGACGAACCCCGCCTACCGCTGTGCCGTCACGCTCCATCTCGTCAGGCGAGCCCGCCATCAGCTTCACGATCGTCGAGCCTCAAGACGGCGCGGCTCCCGACGTTACGGTGTAGACGCTCCTGCCGTCGCAGGCGAGGATCGGTTATGGCCCGTCTCGCCCGCCTGGTCATTCCCGGCTTGCCCCATCACGTGACGCAGCGCGGGAACGGCCGCGCCCAGACCTTTTTCGCCGACCGCGACTACGCGCACGATCGCGACCTGCTCGCCGGGGCATGTCGGGTCGCCGGTGTCGAGGTTTGGGCCTGGGTGCTGATGCCGAACCACGTGCACCTGGTCCTCGTGCCGAGCGATGGCGACGGGTTGCGCCGCGCGCTGGCGCAGGTGCATCGCCGCTATGCCGGCTATATTCACGCGCGCGAACACCGCTCCGGCCACTTCTGGCAAGGGCGGTTCGGCGCGGTGGCGATGGACGAGGCGCATCTCGCCGCGGCGATCCGCTATATCGCGCTCAACCCGGTGCGGGCGCGTCTCGTCGGGCGCGCACAGGACTGGCGCTGGTCGAGCGTCCACGCGCATCTGGCCGGGCGTGACGACGGGCTGACGGCGGTGGCGCCGCTGCTCGCCCGCTACCCCGATTTTGCGGCGTTCATCGAAAGCGACCCTGACGAACCGGCGTTCGAACGCCTGCGGCGCGCCGAAAGCATCGGCCGGCCGCTCGGCGACGATGCCTTCGTCGATCGCCTGGAGACTCTGACGCGCCGCCCGCTCCGGCCCGGCAAGCGCGGCCCGAAGCCCACTACGCCCGCCGCGCAGGAGCAGAAGAACTTTGCGTTACCTGGGAACAACACACTGTGACGATAATTGCGGGAAAATAATGCACTGTCACCGTAATCGTGGGAAAATAATGCA
>DASXFE010000071.1:0-44649 GCA_036489765.1 Allostellaceae bacterium
GCCGCCTCGCCCGTGACTTCGAGCGCTACGCCCGAACCGTCGCCGCCTTCTTCCGCCTCGCCATGATCCGCATCATGCTCCGCCGCCTCACCCGCCCAAACCTCTCAACTTGAATCCATTCTTCTTGGATCGGCTCTAAGACAAGATGGGCATCTCCTATCATCTCTAGCCTCCCGTGGCGCCAATTTGAATACCCACCAGCCCGTCAGCGATTCGGTTACCCCGCATCACGTTGTTACCTGGGAAGATGCTTTCCTCGGAAGAGAGTCTGACTTGCCATGTCCCCAACCAGAGCCTCCCTTCGATAATTGCTTCTGGCTTGCGGAAATCGATCCTCAAGGCGATGTCTCGAGGCCCGAAGCGCGCGATGGCAAGGTTATGCGCGTATTCAAAATCCCACAGATCATTGATACGAAAATGTACAACGTTCTCGACAACTTGCAGCATAGGGCTGCCAGCCTGATCCAAAATATTCAACGTAACCTTTGCTTGCCCATCCATCAAAGAACACGCGATTATCGGGGTCTCATAGAATTGCAGAATTACCGGTATATTTTCATACCAATTTCCTCCAACCCGGAAGATAAGATCGCGCTTATCATATTCGAGAGCTCCCTTGAATAATCCTTTGTCTATATTTACAGGCTTACCCTTGATCTCATACTGGCGATCTCGTTCTAACTTAGAAACGGCAGGATGGCAGTTACCACACAGGGCTACCATGTCTTCGGCCCTAAAGTGCGCCTCTTCCGAGTACGGCACTATGTGGTGATATTCGAGGTACGGATGTCCACACTTCGCGCACCCGAAGCCGGCCTCCTGCCTGAGCCGCCTCTCGACATCTGCTGGTGTAGATGGGCGCTTGTAGCCGGTCGCCACCGCAGCAACCCCTAGAACGGGATCTCGTCGTCGAGGTCGTTGCTCGGCGCGCGGCTCCGGGCGCCGCCAAACCCACCGCCACCGCCGGCCATCGCCGGGGCACGGGAGGCCGCCGGAGCCGAGCCGCCCATGTAATCGTCCTCGTAATCGCCACCGCCGCCGCCGCTCTCACCGCCACGGCCGCCGCCACCCCCAGCACCATCGAGCATCGTCAACTCGCCGCGGAAACGCTGCAGCACGACCTCGGTCGAGTATTTCTCGATGCCGGCGTTGTCGGTCCATTTGCGGGTCTGGAGGGCACCCTCGACATAGATTTTGGAACCCTTGCGCAGGTATTTCTCGGCGAGCTCGACGAGGCGCTCGTTGAAGATCACCACGCGATGCCACTCGGTCCGCTCCTTGCGCTCGCCGGAGACGCGGTCGCGCCAGCTTTCCGACGTCGCCAGATTCAGATTGGCGATGCGGGTGCCGTCCTGGGTCGAACGGAGCTCGGGGTCGCGGCCGAGATTGCCGACGAGGATCACCTTGTTGACGCTGCCTGCCATGGGTCCACCGGGGTTGGGATGCGCGGGTAGGGCATTCTATTCGGCCCCGCCAGATGTTCCTACTTTATTCTTATCCCCGCTATCCACAACCCCATCGGCCGATTCTTCGCGTCAGTGCGCCGTGCCGTGGTCGAGCACCATCGCCTTGCCGTGCGTCTCAACGCCGAGGAACAGGAACGACAGCCCGACCAGCAGCATCGCAAACGCCAGGAATAAGAAGGCGGGGGACACCGCCGCCTCGGTCTGCTGGACCGAGACGAGGTGGCTCGTCCCGGCGATCAGCGCGAGGCTCAACGGCCCGATGATCTTGCCAACCCCGTTCGCGGTCTGACCGAGCCCTGACGAGCGCGCGCCCATATTCACGCCGTAGCTTTCGACCGTGTACGGCGCGAGGTTCGAGAACCCGCCCTCGATACAGAAGGTCGAGCAGGCGAGCAGCTCGACCATCAGCGGCATCTCGCCGATCATCACCGAGTTGAAATACCCGGCCAGCGCCAGCGCCACCGTGCCGCCAAACCCCCAGACGATGCCGAGCGACCGCCGCCCCATCACCGGCGCGAGAAAGGTCACGACGACCTTGCCGGCGACCCCGGCCCCCGAGACGATGACGAAATACGCCGCCGCCTTCGGCACCGGAACACCGAGCAGCAGCGCGACGATCGTCGGGCCCCACAGATAGACCCCGTAGCCCGCCGTCGACGACCCGCCCCAGATCAGCACCGTCTCCCAGAACATGCGCGGATGCTGCAACAGGTCGAGCCAGTTGCCGCGCGGCTGGACCGCCGGCGGCACGGTCGGTAGCGGCACTTGGTCGATCGGCAGCCGCAAATACCGCGCGACCTCGGCGCGCGCCTCGACAAAGCGGCCCTTGGCGGTCAGCCAGCGCACCGATTCCGGCGTGAAGATCCACACGAGAACGCCGATCGCCAGCGCGACAAACCCGAGGAGCGCGACCCGGCGCCAGCCATACGGGCCCATGATCGCGGCCGAGATCGCCGGAGCCAGAAACCCTCCCGCCGAGGCCCAGACGACGTAAAAGCTCGTGGCAAAGGTCCGGTAGCGGGTCGGGGTCAACTCGACGATCACGGTCAGCGAAGGCGTCACCGCGGCGCACAGCCCGACCCCGACAAAGAAGCGCAGGATCGCGAAAAGGATCCAACCGCCTTCGGGAATGAAGGCGATGAGGCCCGAGGCCAGCGCACAGATAAAGGTGCCGATCACCATCTGCTGCTTTCGGCCCCACGCGTCGGCGAAGGACCCGAACAAGACCGCTCCGACGATGGCGCCGACCCCGCCGCTGTAAAGGATGATCGCGGACTGGCCGTAGGTCAGGTGCCATTCCTGATTCACCGCCGCGAGCAGGTAGCCGACCACCAGGAAATCGAAGAAATCGAAAACAAAAACTGCCGACATCAGGATGAAGATCATCCAATAGCGGGCGTTGAGCGGGGCGCTGTCGAAGAGCCCCAACAGGTCCTCAGACGTATTTTGGGTATCTTGGGCCATGCCCGTTCTCCCTGTTCGTTCGCATGCCGACGCCTATGCGGCGTTCTTGCCCAGGAAGTATGCGGACGCTGCCGCCCGACCGTCAACGGCGGCCGGATTAAAAAGGCCGTCAACCCCGGCGGAGGCCGGGACCCACTTTTCAGCCGCTCGTATGGTTGAATCGTGGGTTCCCGCCCTGCGCCGGGACGACGTTGAAATATCGAGCTTCGGAGGGCCGCCCCTACTCCGCCGCGTGGCTCAGGGCGATCTGCTTCCCGTGGGTCTCGACGCCGAGGAAGGCGAAGGCGAGCGCGACGGCGATCATCGTCACGCCGAGGAAAGCGAAGGCTGGGAACACCGCGTCGGCCGTCGCCTTGGGTGCGATAATGTTGTCGCTGCCGGCGAGGATCGCGAGCGCCAGCGGGCCGACGATCTTGCCGACACCGTTGGCCGCCTGCCCCAGCCCCGACGAGCGCGAGCCGAGGGCGACGCCGTACTGCTCCACCGTATAGGGCGCGAGGTTCGAGAACCCGCCTTCGGCGAAGAATGCGGCGCCCGCGGTCAGGATCACGAACACCGGGAAGCCGCCGACCAGCGCCCCGCTGAAATACCCGGCGACGATCAGGCCGACCCCGGCGAGCAGCCCGAACAGGATCCCGAGCGTCCGGCGCCCCATGATCTGTGCGAAAACCGACACCAGCAGCTTTCCGCTGACGCCCGCGGCCGAGATGATGAGGAAGTACTTGGCCGCCTGCGCCGGCTCGACCTTGAGCGCCAGCGCGATGATCGTCGGGCCCCACAGAATGTAGCCGTAGACCGCCGAGGCCGAGCCGCCCCAGATGATCAGCGTCTGCCAGAACAGCCCGGGCTTGTGATAAAGCTCGGCGAGGTTCGCGCGCGGCTGCACCGCCGGCCGCACCGTCGGCAGCGGCAGCGAGCTTGCCGGACGGCCGAGCGAGCGCGCCACCTCGTCCCTCGCCTCGGCAAACCGCCCTTTCGCCGCCAGCCACCGCGCCGACTCGGGTACCAGCGCCCAGACCAACAGCCCGATCGCGATCGCAACGAACCCGGTCATCGCGACGCCGCGCCAGCCGAAAGCGTGCAGGAGGATCGCCGAGGTGAAGGTCGCGAGCAGCGTGCCGGCGCTCGCAAACACGACGAAAAAGCTGGTGATGCCGGTACGCCAGCGGGTCGGCGTCTGCTCGACGATCATCGGCAGGATCGGCGTGACGCCGGCGGCGAGGCCGACACCGACGAGAAAGCGCAAGATCGCAAGCCCGACCCAGGACCCGGTCGGCAACAATCCGATGCACCCGGCGCAGACGCCGCACATCAGCGTGCCGATGACCGACAGCGCCTTGCGCCCGAGCACGTCGCCGAGCGACCCCGAGATCAGCGAGCCGACGATGGCGCCGACGCCGGCGCCATAAAGAATGAGCGCGCCCTGCCCGTAGGTGAGATGCCACTCCGGCCCGATCGCCGACATCACGAACGCGATCAGGAAAAAATCGAAAAAGTCGAGAACCAGCACCAGCGAGGCGATCGTGAAATTGGTCCAATAGCGCGCATTGAGCGGCGCATCGTCATACATCGCCAGAAGTGCATCGGACGTCTGCCCGGCCATACGTCTCTCCCCCACCGCATAATTGCGCCGCACTGCATCGGCGACGCCGAGCGCGGCTTTTTGTCGGATAAAGTATTAGCCTGGTAAATAACCGCGTCAACGCTGCGCGGCGCGCGGCGCTATCCGATCGCAGCGAGCCGGCATTCCCGTTCCTGCCTTGCGCCGAGAGCGTCTTGTGCCCGACGCAGCCGCATCCCACACTGCGCCATGACATCCCGTCCGCCCGCACATTTCTTGATCGTCGGAGCCGGCGCGGCCGGGTTGATGGCGGCGCGCGAGCTCGCCCGCGCCGGCCGCGAGGTGACGGTGCTCGAGGCGCGCGACCGGCTCGGCGGCCGGATCTGGTCGTTGCCGGCCGAGGAATTCGGCTATCCGGCCGAGGGCGGCCCCGAATTCGTCCATGGCGCCGCAAACGTCACCCGGGCAGTCCTCGGCGACGCCGGGCTCAAGCTGAAATCCCGCGGCGGCGCGCGCTGGAGCAAGCGGTCGGGCACCCTGGCCCCGGACGACTGGTCGATGCCGCATGCGCGCGATTTTTATCAGGCGCTGCTCGCGGTTGCCGATGATCTGCCGGTCGCCGAATTCCTCGACCGGCATTTCGCCGACCGGCGCTACGACGAGCTGCGGCGCTCGGTGACGCGGACCGTCGAGGGGTACGACGCCGCCGACCCGAGCCGGATGAGCACGCTCGCGCTGCGCGAGGAGTGGATGGCGCGCGACGACGGCCAGCACGGCCGCCCCGCAGACGGCTACGGCGCGATGATCGACTATCTGGCCGCGGATTGCCGCGCCCATGGCGGCTCGGTGCATCTCGGCGCCGAGGTGGTGGCGATCGAGGCGGCCGGCGACGGGATCGCCGTCCGCTGCCGCGACGGCGCCGTGTTCGCGGCGGACGCCGCGGTCCTCTCGGTGCCGTTGCCGCTGCTCAACGAGATCACCCTGCCGCCCAGCGCGCGCGGGCGTGCCGCCACGGCCGTCGACATCGGCTACGGCAATGTCGTCAAGCACTTATACCGCTTTACTACCCGGTGGTGGACGGATGTCGGGCCGCATGACCTCGGCGATCTGTCGTTCATCATCTCCAACGCCGCGGTGCCGACCTGGTGGACACAGCAGCCAAGCCCCTATCCGGTGCTGACCGGCTGGTATGCCGGCCCCAAGGCGGACCGGGTCTCGGCGCTCTCCGAGGCCGAGCTGATCGAGATGGGCCTCGCCTCGCTCGCCGAGATCTTCGAACTGCCCCTCGACCGCCTCCGCCGGCAGCTCGTGACCGCGCGTGCGATCAACTGGGGCAACGACCCCTTCGCCCGCGGCGCCTATTCCTACGCCACCCTGAAATCCCGTGCCGCCCAGCACGCGCTCAAGGACCCCGGCGACGGCACCGTCTTTTTCACCGGCGAAGCCCTCTACGCCGGCCCCGACATGGGCACCGTCGAAGCCGCGCTGGCGAGCGGCGAAGAGACGGCAAAGACGATTTTGCAGACGTAAGGCGCCCTCTCCGGCCAATTGGCGGAGAGGGAGCTTTCTTCATCGACTCGAGGCCCGGTACTCAGGCTGGTCGCCGCCGAGCGGGCTGATGCGGACGAGGATCTGGCCGGTCAGCCCGCAAGGGCCGGTGGTGATGTCGCGGGTAACGCAGCCTTCATAGGCCTCGACCGTGGTGTCGCGAAAGATCCCGCGGATCAGGTCGCCGTCGCGCTGCCAATCGAGCTCGGTCGCGGCCTGGAAGCCGTTCCCGGGCTCCGGATGGGCGGCGCAGGAGGCGTCGGGGGCGCCGAACGCCTGTTCGAGCCCCATGACGACGCCGCGGAACGCCGGCGGGTTGACGCCGTGGCGCTGCCGCTCGAGCTGGACCCGCTTGAGGCCGCCCGTCTTCCTGTCCATCTGGAAAAAGGCGATCAGCGTCACCCCGCCGACCTCGACATCGCGCAGTACGACCTGAGTGTAGCTGTCGCCGTAGATCAGCGGGCTGGCGAGGATCGTCGCCTCGCCCCCGAAATGCAGGGCGAGGTCCCGGCCCGCCTCGCCCCATGAGGTGCCGTGCCAGATCGCGGCAAGGTCGGCTGCCCGTGCCGGTAACGTGGCGATGAGGCCGCAGAGCAGGAACCCCAGCACTCGAAGCATCGGGCGCAGTCTAACCCCGCCCTACCGGTCGAGCCACACCACGGCGAGGTCCTGGTTGATGTAGTGGCTCGGGCTGATCATCCATCCCTTGACGTACGACTGCTGCGGGATGATCCGATACTGCCACGGCAGCATGATCTCGTGCGCCCGCGTATCGAGCACGTATTTCTCGAACCCCCGCATCAGCACCCGCTGCTTCGTCGGGTCGCCCTCCTGCAGCAGCTTCTGGTACATCGCGATCTCGGGCTCGTCTTCGTAATTGCCGTAATTCTCGGTCTGCACCGTGTGCGGCAGGTATTTGCCGACATCGATCGGCGGGTTGACCACGCCCTGGCAGTTGAAATCGATCGTGACGTCGAAATTGGAGCTGCGCAGCGCCTCGTAGAACGGCCCGGTCGGGATCACCTTCTGCGTCACCTTGAGGCCGATCTTGCTCCATTCGTCGATGACGAAAGCGCCGATGTATTTGTAGGGCTGGTCGATGTTGCGGTTGAGCAGCTCGAAGGTGAGGTTCTCGGCGCCCGCCTCCTTGAGCAGCCGCTTCGCCTCCGCCCGCGATCTCTCGATATCGGGCCAGTAGCCGACGATCTGCTCCAGCTCCTCCTTGGTCGCGGCGAGCGGCGACCCGGGGAAGACGAGGCCGCCGACGGTACGGACGATCGCGATCTTCGACAGCGCCGGCGCGTTCTTCCACCGGTCCAGCGCCAGGGTCAGCGCCCGCCGCACCCGCACGTCGTCAAATGGTTTGCGCTTGTGGTTCGGGGTGACGAGATTGGCGCAGTTCCAGTCGCTCTCCTGCACGGTGAGCTTGTCGCCCAGCGCCTTTTTCAGCTCGTCGCGCGCCGTCGGCGGCAATCCGCGCATCTCCATCGCGGCGCGGCCCGCGCGGATCGCATCGATTCGGGTGGCCTGCTTGTCGGCGTAGATGCCAACAAAGCCGTCGAGATACGGCAACCCCTCGACATAGAAATTCGGGTTGCGGGTGCCTTTGATCGACTGCCCGGTCTCGTACCCGGCAAAGACGAACGGCCCCGAGCCCATCACGTTCTTCTCGAAAAAATGCGGGTCCTTGTCGAGGATCGCCTTGGGATAGATGAAGGCAAACGGGTCGGCGAGCGCCGGGAGGAACGCCGCTGTCGCGTATTTGAGCCGGAACACCACGGTCGACGGATCGGGCGCCTCCACCTTGTCGACCATGATAAAATTGGCCTGCCGGGCGCCGATCTTGCCCGGCGGCGGGCTGACGATCTCCTGCCAGCTCGCGGCGACGTCGGCCGCACTCAGCGGACTGCCGTCGTGGAATTTGACCCCGCTTTTGATCTTGAAAATCCAGGTCTTGCCGTCGTCGGTCGGCTTCGGAATCTCGGTGCAGAGGTCGCAGACGAAATCGGTCGTCGACAGCGAATTCTTCGGATTGATGCGCAGCAGCACGCTGTAAAACGGCGCCACCGACTGCGCCGTCGCAAACGTCGTCTCGCGGTGCCCGTCAAAGCTCGGCGGCGCATCCGCGGGGATCATATAGGTCAGCGTCCCGCCATGCTTCGGCGCCTCATCCGCCGCCGCGGGCAAGGTGGCCGCGAGCAGCAGGGCGGCGGCAACGTGCAGGTATCGGATTCGAGGCATAACGTACTCCAACTCCTGTCCGCCCCATCTTTTGCCCAGACGGACTCCGTCTTCAAGCGGCCCCGGACCCCCAAGGTCATTCCGGGGCGGCCGCCGCGATAAACCCGGAATGACCGCGGACAAGGAAATCTATCCAAATTTGACGCCGGCCGTCGATGGCCGTAAATTCACGTTCTGTTCCCCGTGGCAATGGTGCCGGGCGGACGCTAAGTTCAGAGCCATGCAATCCATCCGCATCCGCGGTGCGCGGGAGCACAATCTTAAAAACATCGATGTCGAGCTGCCGCGCGACAGCCTGGTGGTGATCACCGGCCTGTCGGGGTCGGGGAAGTCGTCGCTTGCCTTCGACACGGTCTATGCCGAGGGTCAGCGGCGGTATGTCGAGAGCCTCAGTGCCTACGCCCGGCAGTTCCTCGAGCTGATGCAGAAGCCCGACGTCGATTCGATCGAGGGCCTCTCGCCGGCGATCTCGATCGAGCAGAAGACGACGTCGCGCAACCCGCGCTCGACGGTCGGCACGGTGACCGAGATCTACGACTACATGCGCCTCCTCTGGGCGCGGGTCGGGGTGCCGTATTCGCCGGCGACCGGCCTGCCGATCGTTGCGCAATCCGTGTCGCAGATGGTCGACCGGGTGCTGGCGATGCCGGAAGGGACACGGCTCTATCTGCTCGCCCCGATCGCCCGCGGCCGCAAGGGCGAGTACAAGAAAGAGCTCGCCGACCTCCGGAAGCGCGGGTTCCAGCGAGTCAAGGTCGACGGCAAGATGCTGGAGATCGACGAGGTCCCGGCCCTCAACAAAAACCTGAAGCACGATATCGAGGTCGTCGTCGACCGGCTCGTCGTGAATGCGGAGCTCGGCAACCGCCTCGCCGATTCGTTCGAAACGGCGCTCGGCCTCGCCGACGGTCTGGCGATCGCGGAAAACGCCGATTCGGCCGAACGCACGATCTTCTCGGCGAAATTCGCCTGCCCCGTCTCCGGATTTACGATCCCCGAGATCGAGCCGCGCCTCTTCTCGTTCAACAACCCGTTCGGCGCCTGCCCCGCCTGCGACGGGCTCGGCACCAAGCTCTATTTCGATCCCGACCTGACCGTCCACGACGACAGCCGCAGCCTCCATACCGGCGCGGTCAGCCCGTGGTCGCATTCGTCATCGCCCTACTACGCGCAGACGCTCGAAAGCCTCGCCCGGCATTTCAAGCAGAGCATGCACACGCCGTGGCGCGACCTGCCCGAAAAGATGCGGCACACGATCCTCTACGGGTCCGTGAGCGAGCCGGTCAAGATGACCTACGACGACGGCCTCCGTCAGTATTCGACCGACCGGCCGTTCGAGGGCGTCCTGCCCAACATGGAGCGGCGGTTCCGCGAGACCGACAGCGCCTGGGTGCGCGAGGAGCTCGGCCGCTACCAGGCCGCCAAGACCTGCGAGGTTTGCGGCGGCGACCGCCTCAAGCCCGAAGCTCTCGCGGTCAAGATTGCCGGCAGGCACATCAGCGAGGCCGCCGCTTTATCCATCCTCGCCGCGGTCGACTGGTTTGCCGGGGTCGACGCGACGCTGACGCCGAGCCAGCAGGAAATCGCCGCCCGTATCCTCAAGGAGATCAACGAGCGGCTCGGGTTTCTCAAAAATGTCGGGCTCGAATACCTGACCCTGATGCGCGCGTCGGGCACACTGTCGGGCGGCGAGAGCCAGCGCATCCGCCTCGCCTCGCAGATCGGCTCGGGCCTCACCGGCGTCCTCTACGTGCTCGACGAACCGTCGATCGGATTACACCAGCGCGACAACGCCCGGCTGCTCGCGACCTTGCGGCGCCTGCGCGACCTCGGCAACACGGTCATCGTCGTCGAGCATGATGAGGAGGCGATCCGCACCGCCGACTACCTCGTCGACATGGGCCCCGGCGCCGGCGTCCATGGCGGCCATCTCGTCGCCGAGGGCACCCCCGACCAGGTCATGCAGTCGCCGGAAAGCATCACCGGCCAGTACCTGACCGGGACCAAGCAGATCCCGATCCCGCCGACCCGCCGGCGCGGCCACCAGCGGCAGATCCTCAGGCTCGTCGGCGCGCGCGGCAACAACCTCAAGGACATCACGACGGAAATCCCGCTCGGGACCTTCTGCGCGGTCAGCGGCGTGTCGGGCGGCGGCAAGTCGACCCTGATCATCGAGACGCTCTACAAGGCGCTCGCCAAGCGGCTCAACAACGCCCGCGAGGCCCCGGCCGCGTTCGAGCGCCTCGAAGGCGCCGAGTTCCTCGACAAAATCGTCGATATCGACCAGTCGCCGATCGGCCGCACCCCGCGCTCGAACCCGGCGACCTATACCGGCTGCTTCACCCCGATCCGCGACTGGTTCGCCGGGTTGCCCGAGGCGAAGGCGCGCGGCTACCAGCCCGGGCGGTTCTCGTTCAACGTCAAGGGCGGGCGCTGCGAGGCGTGCCAGGGCGACGGCGTCATCAAGATCGAGATGCACTTCCTGCCCGACGTCTATGTCCAGTGCGACGTGTGCCACGGCAAGCGCTACAACCGCGAAACCCTTGAAGTGCTGTTCCGCGGCAAGTCGATCGCCGATGTGCTCGACATGACCGTAGACGAGGGCTGCGACTTCTTCCGTGCGGTGCCGGCGATCCGCGACAAGCTGTTGACCCTGCAAAAGGTCGGGCTCGGCTACATCCATGTCGGCCAGCCTGCGACGACCCTGTCGGGCGGCGAGGCGCAGCGGGTCAAATTGTCGAAGGAACTGTCGCGCCGCGCCACCGGCCGCACCCTCTACATCCTCGACGAACCGACGACCGGCCTCCATTTCGAGGACGTGCGCAAGCTGCTCGAGGTGCTGCACACCCTCGTCGACAGCGGCAACACCGTTCTCGTCATCGAACACAACCTCGAAGTCATCAAGACCGCCGACTGGGTCATCGACCTCGGCCCCGAAGGCGGCGACGGCGGCGGCGAAATCGTCGCCACCGGCACCCCCGAGGACGTGGCCACCGTCGCCGCCAGCCACACCGGTGTCTATCTCCGGCCCTACCTCAAAGCCCGCCTGCCCGCGCCAAAGCGCCGGGCCGCCAGCGCGGCGGCGGAATAGCGATGCGCCGTTCGCGAACGGGCGATTGAAGAGCTTCGGCGCAGTGGGTATCCGGCCTAGCGATCTGCTCCCCGCGGGATTTTCCGGCGAACTCGAAGCCGACATTGAAGAAAGCAGCATCCCCTACGATGTCGATCTCGCAGGTTTGCGGACGGCCACCCGGAATTTTCTCGAAGCCGTTAGGCGGGAGGGAATTCCGTGGCGCAGCTGACCGAAAGACTTGCGGAGGCCGAAGCGGCCTTAGCCACGCTTGAGGCGCACGCCGCTCTACTTCGCCGCGGGCTCGGCGCGATAAAGCAGCCAGCCGCCGATTGCTAAAGGACTGAAACATCTCTGTCGCAAACGGCTGATAGATGATCAGCAGAACCTCTCCTCAACCGGAAATTTCCTAATGCGCCTCGTTTTCTCCGCCTTTGGCGCCATCATGCTGCTGGCCGCCCCGGCATTTGCGGCGCAGCCGCACAACCTGATCCTCTTCGTCCCCGATGGCCTTAGGGCGCTGATGGTGACGCCGGAGAACGCGCCGGTAATGGCCGCGTTGCGGGATCAGGGGGTCGACTTTACCAACCCCCATTCGCTGTTCCCGACCTTTACGACCGCGAACGCGTCGGCGATGGCGACCGGGCATTATCTGGGCGACACCGGCGATTTCAGCAATACGATCTATACCGGCTTCCCGGTACCCGGCGCCGGGGCGAGCCTAACGCCGTTTCTCGAAAGCGATCCCGTGCTCGGCGATGTCGACGAGCATTTCGAGGGTGACTACCTCGATGAGGTGACGATCCTCAAGGCGGCGCGGGCAAAGGGATTTTCGACCGCGACGGTCGGTAAGCTCGGCCCGTCGCTGATCTTTGACCACACCGACCGCACCGGCGGGCCGACCATCGTCATCGACGATTCGACCGGCTCGCCCAACGGCATCCCGCTATCCGGCGAGATGCAGAAGGCACTGACCGTCGCCGGCCTGCCGCTCGCCACACCATCGCGCGGGGCCAATGGCGATTCGGGCGACTTCAAGAAGCCCGGCACGACCGTCGCCAACGCCGTCCAGCAAGACTATTTCGCCGCCGCCGTCACCAAGGCCATGCTGCCGATGTTCAAGGAGCGCGGCAAGCCGTTCGTGCTGGTGTTCTGGTCCCGAGACCCAGATGGTAGTCAGCATAATCAAGGGGATAGCCTCAATCAGCTAAGCCCCGGCATCAATGGCCCGACATCGCTCGCGGGGATCAGGAACGCCGATACGGACCTCGGCCGCCTCCGCGGCGCGCTGAAGGAGCTGGGTCTCACAGATACCACCGACATCGTCGTCAGCGCCGATCACGGCTTCTCGACGATCTCGAAGGGCAGCAAGACCAGCGAGGCCGCCAAGGCGAGCTATGCCGACGTGCCGCCCGGCTTTCTGCCGCCTGGGTTCGTTGCACTCGATCTCGCCAAGGCGACCGGCCTGCCGCTGCTCGACCCGGACAATAAGAACGCCCCGGTCGCGGCCGGCACCTATCCCAAATTCGGAAACGGCCTGATCGGCCCCGACCCTGCGAAGCCGCAGGTCGTCGTTGCCGCGAATGGCGGCTCGGACCTCGTCTATTTCCCGGGCAAGGACATCGCGCTGGTGCGCAAGGTCGTCGCCGCGCTAGAGGCCGAAGATTACGTCAGCGGCCTCTTCGTTGAGGACGCGCTCGGACATTTCCCCGGCACGCTGACCCTGACCAGCGTCAATCTGCGCGGCTCCGCAGTCACGCCGATGCCGGCGATCGCGGTCAATTTCCGCACCTGGGCCGGAGATTGCCCGCAACAGGTGACCTGCGAGATCGAGATCGCCGACACCCGGCTCCAGCAGGGCCAGGGCATGCATGGCAGTTTCGGGCGCGGCGACACGATGAATTTCCAGGCCGCTATCGGCCCGGACTTCAAGTCGGGCTTCAAGGATTCGGCACCATCGAGCAACGCCGATATCGGCAAGACCGTCGCGCAGATTCTCGGGCTCAAGATCCCGAACAAGGGCAAGCTCGTCGGCCGCGTGCTCAGCGAGGCGATGCCCGGCGGCAAGCTGCCGCAATCCTTTGCACGCTCGATCAAATCGGATGACGGCGTCGACAAGTTCTCGACCCAGCTCGATTTCCAGGTCGTCGGCGGGACCCGCTACTTCGACGCCGCCGGCACCCCCGGCCGCACGTTCGGCCTCACCGGCAAGGCCGGACCAGTGACGCAGTAATCGGGCGGCACGCCTTCCATCTTGCTGTCATTGCGAGAAGCCGTAGGCGACGCGGCAGTCCCCACCGGGGTGCACACCTGGATGGGGATTGCGTCGCTCCGCTCGCAATGACGGACAATCGCGCATTGCCTGTGACGGCCGGTTGGGGTTCAACTGCCCAATGCGCGACATACACGTTATCGGCGGCGGGCTCGCCGGGTGCGAGGCGGCGTGGCAGGTCGCCCGGGCCGGCGTGCCGGTCGTGCTGCACGAGATGCGCCCGGTGCGGGGGACCGAGGCGCATCTCGGCGACGGACTCGCCGAGCTCGTCTGCTCGAACTCGTTCCGCTCCGACGACAGCACGCGCAACGCGGTCGGCGTGCTGCATGAGGAGATGCGGCGCTGCGGTTCGCTGATCCTCGCCGCCGCCGACCGCTGCAAGCTCCCCGCCGGCGGAGCGCTCGCGGTCGACCGGCACGAGTTTTCCGCCGCGGTCGAGGCCGCGCTCGCCGAACACCCGCTCGTGGAGATCCGGCGCGAGGAGATCGCCGGCCTCCCCCCGGCCCAATGGGACGAGGTCATCGTCGCCACCGGCCCCCTCACCTCGCCCGCGCTGGCCGACGCGGTCGCCGCGGTGACCGGCGCCGAGGCGCTCGCTTTTTTCGATGCGATCGCGCCGATCGTCCACCGCGACACGATCGATTTCGAGGTCGCGTGGATGCAGTCGCGCTACGACAAGGGCGACGGCGCCGATTACATCAACCTGCCGCTCGACCGCGAGACCTATGCCGCGTTCGTCGCCGACCTCCTCGACGGCGCAAAGACCGAATTCCACGAATGGGAAAAATCGACACCCTATTTCGACGGCTGCCTGCCGATCGAGGTGATGGCGGCGCGCGGGCCCGACACCCTGCGCTGGGGGCCGATGAAACCGGTCGGCCTGCGCGATCCGCGCACCGGCCGCCGACCGCACGCGGTCGTCCAGCTCCGCCAGGACAACACGCTCGGGACGCTCTACAACATGGTCGGGTTCCAGACCAAATTGCGGCACGGCGAGCAGACCCGCGTCTTCCGCCGCATCCCCGGCCTCGAACGCGCCGAGTTCGCGCGGCTCGGCGGGCTTCACCGCAACACCTTCATCAACAGCCCAAAGCTGCTCGACCACGAATTGCGCCTGAAAGCCGAGCCGCGCCTGCGCTTCGCCGGTCAGATCACCGGGGTCGAAGGCTATATCGAGAGCGCCGCGATCGGCCTCCTCGCCGGCCGCTTCGCCGCGGCCGAGCGGCTCGGCACCCCGGTCCCGCCCCCACCCGCGACGACCGCGCTGGGCGCCCTGCTGGCTCACATCACCGGCGGCGGCGACGCCAAGAGCTTCCAGCCGATGAACGTCAATTTCGGCCTCTTCCCCCCGCTCTCGCCCGATCCCGGAAAGCACGCGGACCGGAAGCCGCTGTATTCCGGCCGGGCGCTGGCGGATTTGGGGGATTGGCTCGCTCGGAAATAGACGACACATTGCCCTCACCCTCCCCTCGCCCCGCGACGGGTCCCTCGTTCTCCCGCAGGGCGGGCGAGGGGTAAACTCTCGAACCCCCTCGCCCGCCCTGCGGGAGAGGGTGGCTCGCGAAGCGAGACGGGTGCGGGCCGACCGTAGCGAGGACCATGAATGCCGATCCGCACCGGCCAGCAATTTCTCGAAGCCATGCGCGACGACCGCCAGATCTTCATGGATGGCGAGCGCGTCAAGGATGTGACGACCGACCTGCGCTTTGCCGGTGCGGCAAGGACGATGGCCGAGCTGTACGATATGCAGCACGAGCCCGAACGCATCGACGCCATGACGTTTACCTCGCCAACGAGCGGCGAACGGGTCGGCCTCTCCTTCATAGAGCCGAAGACCGTCGACGATCTGTTGCGCCGCCGCGCGATGGTCAAGACCTGGATGGACGCGACCTGCGGCATGTTCGGCCGCAGCCCCGATTTCATGAACATCATGCTGACGGGGCTGGCCGCTGCCGGCCCGGTCTTCGGCAAGTTTGAACAAAACATCCGCGCCTATCACACGCAGGTGCGCGAAGCCGACCTGGCGATGACCCATACGCTCCTCAACCCCCAGGTCGACCGCTCGCGCCCGGTCGAGCAGCAGGAAAAGGACGTCGCCGCCAAGATCGTCCGCGAGACCGATGCCGGCATCGTCATCCGGGGTGCGCGGATGGTGTCGACGCTATGCGCCTATTCCGACGAGCTCCTGGTGATGCCGTCGACGTTTCTCGCCAACAACGCCGACGCCGCGCCCTACGCGTTCGGCTTCGGCATCCGGATCTCAACGCCGGGGCTCCGCTTCATCTGCCGGCCGACGGTCGCGCACCAGCAGGCGGCATCGGTGATGGACTACCCGTTGTCTTCGCGGCTCGACGAGCAGGACGCGATGGCGGTCTTCGACAACGTGCTCGTGCCGTGGGAGCGCGTGTTCATCCACCGCGACCCCGAGCTGTGCAACGGCCTCTTCAACAGCACCGGCGCCATGTCGCAGGTCATGCACCAGACCGCGACCAAGAACCTCGCCAAGTCCGAGTTCATGATGGCGCTCGGCTTCGCGATCGCGAAATCGACCAATATCGACCAGCACCTGCACGTCCAGGGCCTGCTTTCCGAGCTGATCCAGACCACGGAATTCATGCGCTCGTGCATCCGAGCCAGCGAGGCCGACGCCGCACTCGGCCCGTCCGGGCTGATGACGCCGGCGACGATGCCGCTGTGGACCGTGCGGATGATGTTCCCGAAGATGTTCATCCGCGGCTGCGAGATCATCCAGATCCTCGGCGCCGGCGGCCTCGTCTCGGTGCCGAGCTATGCCGAGTTCGCGGGCCCCGTCGCGGCCGACGTGCACTCCTTCGCCCAAGCCGCCAACGCGGACGCGCCGACGCGGGTCAAGCTCTTCCGCCTCGCCTACGACACCGCGGTGTCATCCTTCTCGGGCCGCCAGCAGCTCTACGAGCGCTATTATTCCGGCGACCCTGTCCGCCTTGCCGGCGCCTGGTACGCGATGTACGACAGGGCCCCGCACATCAGCCGCATCCACGCGATGCTGGACGAGATCGAGCGGAAATATTCGTAGGGCTGAAAAGCGCAGCGCATTTTGCGGACCCACCATCGATGATCGCGGAATGCGCTTCGCTTTTCCGCCCTATGGTCCCAAAGCGCTCGCGGGCGCGAACGATTCGAGATGGTAATGGAAACGGGATGCGTCAGCCGCAAAGCCGATCAGCTTCGTAAGCTCGCAGGTTTGGTCCTCGGTCTAGTCTAGGCAAACGCTGGCATGACCTCCTTCGCGAACAGGTTCACCGAGCGCATCGCCTCTTCCTGGGTCATGCGGCCGAAGGCGAAGTCGCAGACGTAGTAGTTGACGCCGGTGGCTTCGATCTCGTGGGAGATGTAAGCGCGGACCTGATCGGGGGTGCCGGCGATGGCGTCGCCGCGCTGGCACACCGTCTCGAACTCGGCCGGGAGCGCGGCCTCGAGCGGGAACGGCACGTTGTACTCGTGCCAGAGCTGGCCCATGTGGTACCGCCACGCGGGATAGGCACGGGCGGCGGTTTCCTTGGCGGCGGCCTCGGTCTCGGCGATGATGATGTGGCGGTTGACGCCCATCAGCGGCTCGTCTTTCGCATCGCGGCCGAGCCTTTTCCATTCGGCGCGGTAGGCGTCGACCGTCTCGCGCACCTGCGGCACCGGGCGGCGGACGACCCAGTTGGCGGCGTTCTCGGCGGCCCACGGGAGGCTCGCCGGGTTGCCGAGCCCGTACCACAGCTCGGGATAGGGTTGCTGGTACGGCTTCATCGCCAGCGGCACGTTGTCGTAATTGTAGAATTTGCCGTGATAGGTCAGCCGTTCCTCGGTCATGCCGAGCCGGATCACGTCGAACGCCTCGCGGAACTGCGCCGAGCCCGTCGCGAAATCGACACCGTAGAACCCGACCTCGATCGGTGAGATGCCCCGCCCGACGCCATAGAGGAACCGCCCCTCGCTCATCTGGTCGAGCATGCAGATCTCGTCGATCAGCCGGAGCGGGTGGTAGAGCGGCAACAGGTAGACCATCGGCCCGAATTTGAGCTTCTCGGTGCGCTGCGCGACCGCCGACAGGAAAACGCTCGGGCTTGGGGCATAGCCGAGCGGCGTGTTGTGGTGCTCGGCCAGATGGTAGGCATGGAAGCCGGCACGGTCATAGGCTTCGACGAGCTTGAGCCGGTTCTCGAAATGCCGGCTCAGCGTTTCGCCGCTGTCGTCGAGGTGATCAAAAATTCCAAAACGCATCTAGGGCCTCCGCCGGTCCGTGCTTACGTTCTTGCGCGATATTATGGTGGCCGCGCCGTCGCGTCCAATCGCGATCGACGGGCGGCCTCGGTACGACGGGAGTCGTTTGCGATGACCGATATCGGGTTGACGCATGTGGCCTTTTCGGTGCGCAGCCTCGAGGCCAGCGTTGGGTTTTACGAGAAATACGCACGAATGGCCTGCGTGCATCGCCGCGAGGCTGGGGCCGTGCGGGTCGCCTGGATGACCGACCGCACCCGTCCCTTCGTCCTCGTGCTGGTCCAGGGGCCCGGCCGCGAGGACACACCGCTCGGCCCGTTCGGGCATCTCGGCGTCGCCTGCGAGAGCCCCGCCGAGGTCGACCGGCTCTGCGCGATCGCCCGCGCCGACGGCATCCTGCGCAAGGAGCCGACCGATTCCGGACCGCCCGTCGGCTACTGGGCGTTTGTCGCCGACCCGGACGGCAACACGCTCGAACTGTCCTACGGGCAAGAGGTCGGGCTCACCGTGGCCGCGGCGCCCGCCGCCTAGGGGATCCCGGTCATGGCTATCGAAGCACCTTTGCCGCCGGCGCCATCGTCGTCTGTGCCGGTCGGGGCGATCATCGTCCTGATCCTCGCCACGCTCGCCTATGCGGGAATGGCCGCCTGCCTCGGCGACCTCCACGGATCCGACGCCGCCGGCAACGGGATCACCGCCGCCTTTGCGGTGCTGTTCGGCTTCTTCGTGTGGGTGTGGATCGGCATCCTCGCGGTGATCGCTGGGGTCAAGGGGAACATGCCGTTCTGGATGGGGATTGCCCTGGCGATCCTGCTGCCCGTGTCGGCGGTCACCGCGGCGATCGGGCTCGATCTGGAGGCGACCGCCAACTCGTGGCCGCTGATCGAGCCCTTCGCCCTGCCCCCGGTCGTCGCCGCCTACGCGCTTTTCGCACGGCTTACCGGATTTCACCGTGCGATCCCGCTCATCCCGGCGACCATCGCCGCCCTCGTGGCGGTGGTCGCGCTGACGCTCGTACCGGTGCCGCAATACATCGCCAAGGAGCGCGAGCGCGCCGAGGTCCGGGCCGTACAGGCCGCCGAGGAGAAGGCGGCGCGGGAGGCGGAGGCCAAGCGCCATGCCGAGGCGCTGGCGAAGTTCCAGCAACTGACCCCGTCGTCACCGCTCTCGGACTGGGCCGAGTTTTTCGGCGGCGAATTCAATGAGGCGGCAATCGCCGGCGCCCGCAAATTGCCGACCCGGCAAGCGGAGGCGATCGAGGCGCTCCGCCGCGGGATGACCTTCCCTCTCACCGAGTACGGCCACCTTGATCTGGAGGCGACCCCCGAGCTTTGCACGACGGCTGACGATTTCCTGATCGCCGCCGCGGCGTCGCACAAACCATCCGCCGACCCCGACGACCGTTCCGCCGAGGCCTATTTCGACCCGCTGCTCGGCGGCCTCGAATTGCTGACCAAGGAACGTTGCGACCTCGACGCGGCAGTCAAGGCGATCGATGCCGCCTTCGCCGACAAGCCGACGGCAGACGGCTTCCGCGCAATGCTGGCGTGGCGGCAGGGCAACGGCTTTTTCCGCCGCGAGGATTACGATCGCGCCATCACCGGCTACGGCCGGGCGATCGAGCTCAGCCCCGAATTCGAGCAATACCGGGCCGATCGCGGCGACGCCTATCTCGACAAGCTCGAATACGCGAAGGCCATCCCCGACTACACCGAAGCGCTCCGCCTCAACCCGGGTTACTCCACCGCTTACAACTCCCGCGGCTTCTGCTACCACGCGCTCGGCGATGACGACCACGCGCTTGCCGATTTCGACAAGGCGATCGAGCTGCGCCACGATTTCCCGCGCGCCCTCTATAACCGCGGCGACATCTACGCCGCGCGTAACGACCTGACCGGCGCGATCGCCGATTACGACGCGGCGCTCGCGATCAATCCGAAAATGGGAGACGCCCTCACCGCACGCGGCCGCGCCCACTATGCGCGCGGCGAGTACGCGCCGGCGGTCGCCGACCTTTCCGCCGCCCTGCCCCTCGGCCCAAACGACACTAGGCCCTACACAATCCTCTGGCTCTACCTCTCCCGTACCAAGGCGGGGCAACCGGCAGGCGACGCCCTAACCCAGGACGCCACCAAGCTCGACAAAGCCGTCTGGCCCGGCCCAATCGTCTCCGCCTTCCTCGGCGAAACCACCCTCGACGCGGTCCTCGCCGGCGCCGGCGGCGACAACGGCCATGCCTGCGAAGCCGATTTCTATTTCGGCGCCAACTCGAACTCCCGCGACCTCCTGGAGAAAGCCGTCGCGATCTGTCCGAAAGACTTCACCGAAGCCGGCGCGGCCAAGTCGGAGCTGGAAAAGCTGACGCGTTAGACCTTTTCACCACGAACGCGCGAAGGACACGACGTCGCGCGCGCAGCGCAAAACTATGTTCGCCACTGAGGCCCAGAGATTATCGCGGCTCTGTGCCTCTGTGGTGATTTGGCGCTTCGCGCACTGTCCTTCGTGAAAAAGCTTACGCCGCCAATATCGTGTCGGAGATCTTTTCCGCGGTCATCAGCGTCGGGAAGTTTGTGTTGGCGCACGGCACCGCCGGGAAGAGCGAAGCATCGACGACGCGCAGGCGCTGCACGCCGCGGACGCCGCCCTGGTTGTCGGTGACGGCCATCGGGTCGTCGTCGGCGCCCATGCGGCAGGTACACGACGCGTGCCACACGCCGATATTGGCGGTGCGGATGAACGATTCGAGCGCGTCGTCGTCGGTCATCAGCTGGTCGAAGCGGTAGCCCTCGACGATGAACTTGTTGATCAGGAACTTCCGCAGCCAGCCCGGCCCATCCATCAGCTTCGCGAACCAGTTGGTGAGCCTGCGGTTCTTGTCGTTGACGACGCCGATCGCCCGCACCTTGTCGCTATAGCTGGCCGGGAACGGGTCGGTGACGGCACTCCCGAGCGCGGCGCCGATGTGCATCGCGCCCATCCGGCGGAACCCGTCCATCAGCCGCTCGAGATCGCGGCGGTCGGACAGGAGGTTGAACTCGACGGTCGGCTCGACCCGCCAGTCGCGCGACTGCAGCACCACCTGCCCGGTCTCAGAAAACGTCTTGTAGACGCAGACGAGGAGCGAGGCGATCTGCTCGCCGACCGCATGCCACGCCGATTTCGACACCGCGGCGACAAACATGTCGCCGGGCGCCGCGCCGCCGATATGCGACGAGTAGCGCAGCGCCAGCAGGATATGTCGGCGTGTCAGGCCGTTGATCCGCGCCTCGGGCTTCATGAACGACGAGACCGATATCGACGGATGGTCCATCAGCCGCTGGCCGACGCCGGCGAGGTTGACGCGCACGTCGATCCCCATGTCCCTGAGGTGTCCGACCGGACCGATCCCGGCGCGCAAGAGATGCGCCGGCGAGTGGATCGCGCCCGAGCAGACGATGACCTCGCGGGCCCGGAATTCGGTCTCCTGTCCCTTGACAAAAGCCTTCACGCCAACGCACGTCGTCCCCTCGAACAACAACGCGGCGACCTGGGTTTCGGCCGAGATCGTCAGGTTCTTCCGCCGCCGCGTGCCGTTGTCGAGATAGCCGATCGCGGCCGAGACGCGGCGGTCGTAGAGGTTCGAGATCGTAATCGGGAAATAGGCGTCGGGGATGAACTCGCCGTTCTGATCGTCGACAAACGGGAACCCGGCCTCGGCAAAGGCAGCGCCCACCGCCTTGGCGTGCCCGTTCCACAGCTCGGTGCCGATCCGGCGGACCGGGATGCGGCCCTCCTTGCCGTGATACGGTCCGTCGAAATCCATGTCGCGCTCGACCTTTTTGAAATAGGGGAGCACGTCGTTCCAGCCCCAACCTGCGGCGCCTTTCTCGACCCATTCCGCGTAATCGGTCGGCGCCCCGCGATTGGCGAGCTGGCCGTTGATCGAGGACCCGCCGCCGAGCACTCGTGCCTGCTCGTATTTGCGCAAGGGCGGACGTTCTTCAGGGCGATTATGCGAGACGACCTGGGTGTGGACCTTGAGGTCCTGCCAGTGGAACCGCGGGTCGAAATAGGCGGTGCCGGGATAGGAATCGAGAATCTCGGGCGGCACCTGTCCATCGGGAGTATCCTGCCCCGCCTCGCAGACGAGCACGTTGTTCGAGCTTTTCGCCGACAGCCGGTTCGCCATCACCGACCCGGCCGATCCCCCGCCGACGATGATGTAATCGTATTCCATCCCTGACCCCTGTTCTTCTCGAATGCCCAGGAGATGTTAGGAGCGCGGGCGTCCCGCCCGCAATTTTTTGTTTTCGGATGTGGGCGAGACGCCCGCGCTCCTAGCCCCCGCCGATCTTCGGGATCAGGATCACTTCGGCGTCGGGCGCCAGTTTTTCGGAATAGGCGTCCTGGAAGATCTCGCCGTTGATCGCGACGGCCATGCCTTCGTCGATCTGATGGCCGAGGCCGGGGAAGCGGCGGTCGAGCTCGCGGATCATGCGATGGACCGTGTCGGCCTCGACGTCCAGCTCGGCGAGCCCGCCGGTATAGGCTCGGGCGGCATTTCCGGCGATCACGACATGCGGCATGGCCTCACCCTGTCATTGCGAGCGCGGCGAGGCAATCGCGGGCCGAAGGAGTCTCCTCCGGCCGAGATTGCTTCGCTGCGTTGCTCCTCGCAATGACTAACGCTAGTCCGCCGCGTCCTTCATCCCGCTGTCGAGCGCCGCGCGCAGTTTCGGCGGCGACATCGGGAGGTCGCGCATGCGGGTGCCGATCGCGTCGGCGATCGCGTTGGCGACGGCGGCCATCGGCGGGACGATCGGCACTTCTCCGACGCCCTTGGCGCCAAACGGATGCCGGGGATTAGGCACCTCGATCATCACCGGCTCGATCATCGGCATGTCGGAGCAGACCGGCATGCGGTAATCGAGGAAGCCCGGGTTATCGAGCCGCCCATTCTTGTCGTAGACGTATTCCTCGTTGAGCGCCCAGCCGACGCCCTGGGCGACACCGCCCTGGATCTGCCCTTCGACATAGCTGGGGTGGATCGCCCGGCCGACATCCTGCACCGCGGTGTAGCGCAGGACCTTGACGTGCCCCGTCTCCGGATCAACCTCGACATCGCAGATATGCGTCGCAAAGCCGGGGCCGGCGCCCTGGGCGTTCAATGATACCTCGGCGCTGATCGGCCCGCCGGTGCGGCCGGCTTTGAGCGCGATGTCGGCCAGCGACAGCGGGTCGAAATTGCCGGCGTTCTGACCGGCCGGCCAAGCCATGCCGTCGCGCCAATCGACCGCGTCGGGGCTGATGTCCCAGATCATCGCGGCGCGCTTCTTGAGGTCGGCAACGACGGTCTCGGCCGCCTGCGTCACCGCCATTCCGGTGGCGAAGGTGACGCGGCTGCCGCCCGTCAGGAACGTGAACCCGACCGCCGTGGTGTCGGCGACGACCGGGCGCACCCGCTCGTACGGAATGCCGAGCACCTCGGACGCCATCATCGCCATCGAGGCGCGCGAGCCGCCGATGTCGGGGCTGCCCGACACGACAGTCGCCGTACCGTCCTCGTTGATATGGCACGACGCGCTCGATTCGCCGCCGATGTTGAACCAGAAGCCCGAGGCGATGCCGCGGCCCTGGTTCGGTCCCAGCTTTTCCTTCATGTGCGGGTGGTTCTTGGCGGCTTCGAGCGTCTCGAGATAGCCGACATTGACAAAGGTCGGCCCATGCGCGGTCTTGGTACCGTCCTTGGCCGCGTTGATCTCGCGCAGTTTGAGCGGATCGACGCCGAGCTCGTCCGCCAGCTCGTTAAGGCAGCTTTCGACTCCGAACGACGAGATTGGGGCGCCCGGCGCGCGATAGGCCGCGACCTTGGGTCGGTTCGACACGACGTCGTACCCGGTGATGTGGACGTGCGGCAGGTCGTACATCGCAAAGGCGCACATGCAGCCCGGCCCGACCGGCGAGCCCGGGAAGGCACCGGCCTGGTACTTCAGAACGAGCTGCGCGGCGACGATCTTGCCGTCCTTCTTGGCACCGAGCTTGACCTCGATGACCCCGCCCGAGGTCGGGCCGGTGCCGCGGAATACCTCTTCGCGGCTCATCACCATCTTGACGGGCCGGCCGGTCTTCTTCGCCAGCGCCAGCGCCAGCGGCTCCAGGTAGACGAGCGTCTTGCCGCCGAACCCGCCGCCGATCTCGGCCGCGATCGCGCGGATGTTGGCGATGTCGGTCCCAAGCAGCTTCGCGCAATAGGCGCGGACCATGAACTGGCCTTGGCTCGAGCTCCAGATCGTCGCCTGACCGTCAGTGGCGATCGAGACGACGCAGGCATGCGGCTCGATATAGCCCTGGTGGACCGGCTGCGTCGTATAACGCCGCTCGATCACCACCTCGGCTTCCTTGAATCCTTCCTCGATATTGCCTTTGTTGAAGCCGATCTTCTTGGCCACGTTCGAGGGCTTGGTCGGCTTCGGTTCGACGCCCTGGGTGAAGAGGTCGTCGTGCAGCACCGGCGCGCCATCGGCCATCGCGTCCTCGACGTCGATGACGTGCGCCAGCACCTCGTACTCGACATCGATCAGGTCGAGCGCCTCCTCGGCGATCGCAGACGAGGTCGCCGCGACCGCAGCCACCGCATGCCCGTCATAGAGCGCCTTGTCGGCAGCGATGCAGTTGCGCGACAGGTCGCGGAAATTCATCGGGCCTTCGCCGACAAAGGCTTCTTCGGACTTGATGTCCGGGAAGTCCTTGGCGGTGATCACCGCCTTGACGCCCGGCAGCTTCAGCGCCTTGTCGTAATTGATCGACTTGATCTTCGCATGGGCGTGCGGGCTGCGCTTGACCTTGGCCCACAGCATGCCGGGCATCACCGTGTCTGCGCCGAACTGCGCCCTGCCGATGACCTTTTCGATTCCGTCGGGGCGGATCGGACGCGTGCCGACGACTTTCAGACCCTCTGAACTGCTCGTCATTTCACTGCACCTCCTGCAAGGGTCAACGGCCGGCTTCCGCCCGCATCACTTCGGCCGCGTCCATCACGGCGCGGAGAATCTTGTCGTATCCGGTGCAGCGGCAGAGATTGCCCGCCAGCCAGTACCGGGCTTCTTCCTCGGTCGGATTGGGGTTGCTGTCGAGCAGCGCCTTGGCCGCGACGATAAAGCCCGGGGTGCAGAACCCGCACTGCAGCGCGGCGTGCTCGAGGAATTTCTGCTGCACGGGGTGCAGCTTGTCGCCCTGGGCGACGCCTTCGATCGTCGTGATCGTGCGACCCTCGCCCTCGACGCCGAGCATCAGGCACGAGCAGGTGATGTTGCCGTCGACGATGATCGTGCAGGCGCCGCAATCGCCGGAGCTGCAGCCTTCCTTGCTGCCGGTCAGCCCCAATTCGTCGCGGAGCACGTCGAGCATCGTCTGCTGCGCTTCGCAGAGATACTCGGCCGGCTCGCCGTTGATCGTCGTCGTGACGTGATGCTTGCTCATTCGGTCTCTCCTGGATTCGGTCCGGTGTCAGCGCTTGCCCACTCTCAGCGCTTGGCGGCGCGCTCGAAAGCGATCGTGGCAGCGCGGCGCGCCAATACGCCCGACACCTTGACGCGGTATTCGATCGTGCCGCGCTTGTCGCTGATCGGCTTCGCGGCGGCCTGCGCCGCGGTGTCGAGCTTGGCGAGGGTGGCCTCGTCGAGCTTGTGCCCGATCAGCGCCTTTGCCGCGTCCTCGACGATCACCGTCGTCGGCGCCACCGCGCCGAGCACGACCCGCGCGTCGGTGCAGGTGCCGCCGCCGTCGAGCGTGACGTTGACGCCGCAGCCGACGACCGCGATGTCCATCTCGGTGCGTGGGATAAAGCGCAGATAGGCATCGCACTGATGAGCTTTGGGCTTCGGGATGTGGAATTCAATGATGAATTCGCCCTTTTGCAGCGAGGTGCGGCCCGGGCCGACGCAGATCGCTTCGACCAGCGCCTCGCGGCGGGCGCCGTTGGGCCCGGCGATGACGCAGGTGGCGCGCGACGCGATCACCGCCGGCACGCTGTCGGCCGCAGGCGAGGCGTTGCACAGATTGCCGGCAAGCGAGCAACGGCCCTGGATCTGCTGCGAGCCGATCAGGTCCATCCCCTCGACGATGCCGGGGTAATCATGTTCGAACTCGTGGTTGTCGCTGATCATGACGCCTGGGGTGGCGGCGCCGATGATCCACATGCCGCCCTCCTGGCGCATGCCGATGAGGCCGGGAATCCGCTTCGTGTCGACGATCAGCTCGGGTTTCAGCCGGCCCGAGCGCAGCTGCACCAGCAGGTCGGTGCCGCCGGACATGATCTTCGCAAGGCCGGACGCGCTCGCCAGCGCGGCGGCGGCTTCATCGATCGTGGTGGGTGCCGCGAAATTGACCCTGGGCATGTTCGCTCCTGAATATTCAGCTCACACCGCCGCTCCCCCACTGCGTTGTGCAGGTCGAGGCCGGCCGATGGTGCACGAAACTGGCTTACACTACCATGACCGGGCCCGTGAAGTGCTAATCGCGGGGGCCGGAACTGCACTTGCCCGTTGCTCGTACCAATATAGGCGAGATGACGGAAGGCAAGGGCTCTACCGTTATATTCCGCTGTTCCCAACGGCGATTGCAGGTGACGAAGATGATAGCGATTACCGACGATTGGGGCATCGACGGGCGCGAGATCTCCGAGACCTTCATTCACGGCACGGGCCACGGCGGCCAGAACATCAACAAGGTGTCGAGCACGGCGCAGTTGCGTTTCGACGTGCGCCGCTCGCACTCGCTGCCCGACGACGTGCGGGCGCGGCTCGAACGGACGATGAAGTCGCGGATCAGCCATGACGGGTTTCTGGTGATCACCGCGCGGCGTTACCGCTCGCAGATGGCGAACCGGCAGGATGCGCGCGACCGGCTCGTCGCGATGATCCGCCGCGCCGCGGCCCCGCAGCGCCCGCGCCGGCCGACCTTCCCGCCCGGCGTCTCGCTCGAGGAGCGGCTGCACGCCAAGGCCCACCGCGCCGAGATCAAGCGGGAACGTCGGCCGCCTGAAGGTGACGAACCGTAAACCCGTGCCGCTCGGCGAGGATCTCGGCGACGCGCGAGCGGTGGCAGACGTGAGGGTCAGCCTCGTAGCAGATGAGGCAACAGGTCGCCTCCGCAGCGGTCGCCGCAGCCTGCTGTAGCGCGACCTCCGCCTCCGCGGTCGCAAGCTTGTCCTCGACGATCCGCCAGAACCGGTCCCACTCGCGCTTGTGATTGGCCTCGCGCCCCTCGGGCGGCGTACCGAGCGCCTTCAACCCGACATACCGCATGCCCGCCGCCTCGACCGCCGCCGCAAGCTGGTTCTTCGAAAACCCCGGCCGCCGAGAAATCGGCCGATCCCGCACATCGATCAGGATTTTCACCCCGGCGGCGACGAGGGCCGAGACGACATCAAGCTGCCGCGCCTTCTCATACCCGATCGTGAAGAGGTCCATTAACTCCAATCCAAAACCCCGAGGTCATTCCGGAGCCGGCGCAGCCGAAATTCGAAACCCAGGAATCGGCATCTGCCCCTACTGGGCAATCACACCGAGCTTGTCCGCCCCGTCGGGATTATCCTTCTCGATCAAGCCGACCTTCCAGTCCCGCCACCACTTCTTGGTCTGCCTTCTCCCGCGAGATCGCGGCGGTCGGGTGCTCGTGCTCTCTACGAGACCCGATACTTCTCCACCGCTCCACGATCGAGCTCGATCCCCAATCCCGGGCGCTCCGGCAGCTTCACGGTCCCGTCGCTCTCCAGCTTCAGCCCTTCCGTCAACAGCTCGTCACGCAGCCCATTGGGGTTCTGGTCCCACTCCAACGCCAACGCGTTCGGGATCGACGCGGCGTAGTGGAGCGAGGCGATCAAGAGCACGGCGCCGGCAAAGGCGTGCGGGGCGATCATGCGGTGGTGCGCCTGGGCAAACGCGGCGATGCGCTTCCCCTCGGAGAACCCGCCGCTCCACGCGACATCGAGCTGCACGATATCGACCGCGCCCCGCGTCACCAGCTCGCGGAAGCCGTAGAGCCCCGTCTCGGTCTCGTAGCCGGCGATCGGCGTCGTCAGCGCATCGGCGACGCGGGCGCTGCCGTCGATGTCGTCGGTCGCGACCGGCTCCTCGATCCAGTACAGGTCGTAGGGTTCGAGCTCGCGCCCCATCCGGATCGCGAAATCGGGGCTCCAGGCGCAATTGACGTCGACCATCAGCTTGGCCTGCGGCCCCAGCGCCTTCCGCACCGCGGCGACGCGGGCGATATCGACCTCAGGCTCGACCTCGCAAACCTCCGCCATATTGGCCAGATGGCGCAGATGCGACCCGGTAGAGGGGTTGCGGCCGATCTTCATCTTCATGCCGCGGAAGCCGCGGGCGCGATAGCTCTCCGCCTCGCCGGCAACGCCGTCGACCCCCTTCCCTTCCTGATAGAACCCGCCGCTCGCATAAGCCTCGACCCGGTCGCGCGACGCGCCGAGGAGCTTGTAGACCGGCATCTTGGCGACCTTGCCGGCGATGTCCCAGAGCGCGATGTCGATCCCGCTGATCGCGTTCATGACGACGCCGCGGCGCCCGTATTGCCGGGTACGGGCAAACATGAGCTGCCACAGCCCCTCGATCAGCGTCGGGTCGCGACCGAGGAGCAGCGGCTTCAGGTCTTTCTCGATGACCGTCGCCGTCGCCCCGCCGCCGAGTCCGCTCTCGCCGATGCCGACGATGCCGTCATCGGTCTCGACCTCGACGATGAGCGCCCCGCGCCGCGCCTGCATCCCGCCCGCGCTGCCGTAGGGCGGCTCGCATTTGTAGGACAGCGCGATCGTACGGATGTCTTTGATCTTCATAGGCCCGTTCCTCTGCCGTATCCATGTTTGTCGCGTCACCCCCGCGAAGGCGGGGGTCCAGGGGCAACCGCTCCGTCGCTCGCTCTGGATTCCCGCTTTCGCGGGAATGAGGACGAAGCGAAGCGCTACTCCCCAATCACCGCCATCAGGTCGCATTGCACCTGCATCGGCGGGGTGAAGTCACCGCTGGCGACGGTGTGGCGGGCCGGGCGGGAATGCTCGTCGGGGAACATCTCGACCCAGTATTTGTTGAGGATCGGACGCAGCGCCCGGTCGGTGATCCACACCGTCATCTTGACGATGTCATCGGTCGTGCCGCCGGCCGTCTCGATAACCCGGCGCACATTGGCAAACATCGCAGCGCATTGCGCGTCGAGGTCTTCGGGCACCTTGCCGGTCGCCGGATCGGCGCCCGAGATCGCGCCCGAGACTACGAACGGCCCTTTCCGCGACGCGCTCGGGATCGGATTGACATGCCGCGCCCCGGCGACATCCACGCTCTGCCGCTTCGCCACGATTTCCTCCACTCGGCCGTTGCGGCGGCGATGATACGGAGCGGCCGGTGGCGGAGCAACTTGCTAAGGTTCGTCGGCAGGCTCCTGTGCCTCTGCAAGGTCGAGCAGCGCGGCGACGGCCTCAAGAGCCTCCGCGACCTCCTCCGGGTCGGGCGACGGCCCCGGGACATCGGGATAGCGGCTGCCGATATACCACTTGCCGACCGCATTCAGCGGGAACGGCAGGCCCACTGCCGACGGCCAATGGGCGTGGGCCAGCTTGGCCAGCTCCTCGATCTCGTGCGATTTGAACAGCTCCTGGTCCGCGGCGGCCAACAGGCCCTTGAGCAGTTTTTCCAGTACCTGCTGGACGTGAAAGGCGGCCCCGTCGATCAAGTTTGCCGGTAGTGCGAGCCGCGCAAGCGACAGGTCTTCGTGCGCCTTCCGAAACCAGGTCCGCGCTTCCTGCCAGGGTCCATACTCGCTCACTTCGCCCCCTATCTCCACCTCGCGCGCATAGAGCGTGATCCCTTCGCGCAATGCCGTCGCTGGAAGCGATGCTCGCGCCTGCGCTCGCGTCCTGAAGACGGATGCCCTCCAAGGAAGAATGTCGGCGGTGCCCCGATAGCCGGCCCGCGACTTCGAGACCGACTCCCCGGACAAGCGTTCAGTCGGCGTGTCGTCGTCGACGACGACCATGAGATCGATGTCGCTGTCCGGCCCCGCGTCGCCTCGGGCCTGCGAACCGAACAGGATCACGCGCTGCGGGTTGAAATGCGCGACGATCGAATCGAGCAATTCTTTCGGGACGGGATGCGCTGACACGGCCTCACCTCCTCGTGCCATGATACATGAGAACACCCGAGGACGGAGGCAACATGACCGGGGCAGAGGCGACGATCGCGATCATCGGGCTGGGGGCGATCGGGCGGCCGATGGCCGAGCGGATCGCCGCCGTAGGGCTGCCCATCGTCGTCTGCGATGTGCGCGATGCGGCGGTTGCAGGCTTGCCGGATGCGGTGGTGCGCGCGGCGTCGCCGGAGGATGCGGCGAACCAGGCCGATATCGTGCTCGCGTGCCTGCCTTCGATCGACTCGCACCGGAAGGCGCTGCTCGCCTCGGACGGCGCGATCCACGGCAGCCGGGCGCGGGTCTATATCCATACCGGCACCACAGGGTCGGCCCTCGTCAACGAACTCGCCGGGGCCTTCGGTGCGAAGGGCGTCGCGACACTCGATGCGCCGATGACCGGCGGTGTGCCGCGCGCCCGGGCGGGAACGCTGACTGTGATGGCCTCGGGGCCGCAGGCGGCGTTTGCCGCGGCCGAGCCGTTCCTTAAGGCGTATGCCTCGACGATCGTCTATCTCGGCGAGCAGCTCGGGGCGGCACAGGTCATGAAGCTGATCAACAACATGCTGTCGGCCGCCAACCTCGCGGTCGCGTCGGAGGCGATGGTGCTCGGCGCCAAGGCCGGGCTCGATCCCGAGCAGATGATCGCCGTGCTCAACGCCGGCACCGGGCAGAACAGCGCTACCCTGACAAAGATACCCGACCATGTGCTGACCCGCGGGTTCGACTATGGCGGGGCGATGTACATCACCGACAAGGACCTTTCCGCCTTCGCCGAAGAAGCCGAGGCGCTCGAGATGCCGATCCCGCTCGGCGATGCGGTGCGGCGCCTCTATCGCGAGGCGGCCGCTGCCAAGACCGACGACATCACCACGGTCGCCCGCTATTTCGAGCGGATTGCCGGCGTGGAGATGCCAAAGACGCGGTAGCGCCTAGAACTGCCCCTTCTTCAGCCGAAATACGTCCGGGTTCTGCGGGTCGAGGACATAGGAGAGGCTGAGCACGATCGTCTGCGTCGGCGGCTCGTGCTGGCCGTTCTTGACCGCGCCGGGCACGGTGCGGTTGACCAGGGTCAACAATGTCGCGTGCTTCTGGGCGTCGGCGCCCTCGAACACCACGATCGTCCCGTCCTTGGTGGCGGCATTGGTGTGGACCGAGGCCGCCTCGTAGCCTGACGAGACGAACAGGTCGCGAAGCTGGTTCGCGGCGGCGACGACCTCGTCCGGCTTTACCTTGGGATCGACCGGAGTGCCCCAGATCACATTGACCTGGATCAGCTTTTTCGTCGCGAACCCGAAGATGTACGAGACCCGGGCCTCCCCTGCGCCCTGGATCAGGTTGGCCACGGTAATCGACAGGACGTCGGTGCGCTCGCTGGCGTTCTCCTCGGCCTGGATCTTGTCCGGCGTGATGTTGAAATCCTTGCGGATCGCCGCCTTGACCTCGTTCTGGTCCATGCCCCAATGCGCGCCGCGGAAGCCCTGGAGCTGCAGCGGCGGAGCCGTTTGCGAGGCCGGGGGCGCTGCCGGCGGGGTTTGGGCCGCCGGGGCCGCGCCGAATGCCGCGCCACCGGCCAAGAGCAGCACCAGGGCAAAGATCGCGCGCTTCATTTAATCGTTATCCCCCCCGTCATCCCGGCCCAATCATGATCGGAGCAGATCAGCGGAAATCGCCCCGGCTTCGTCGCGACGAAATAGAGGTCGCTCTGCCGGCCCGGCTGCACCACAATTTCGGTGTGGTCGGCATTGAGCGGCCGCTGGTCCCGCATCGTAATCGCGGCGAAGAATTCGGGCGCGTGAAATTCGTGTGTCTCCTTGCCGCGATTGACCAGGTGCAGGCGATACGGCACGCCGATGTGAAACTGGAGCTGGGCGGGAGAGAATTTGTATTCGGTGGTGATCTCGTCGATCTGCTTTGCGTGGGCCCAATCGGGGTTGGCCCCCATCGCCGGCATCGCCGTCAAGGCCGCCAGCAAACCGGCCGCGGCGAAAATCGCCCTGAACGCCATTCGATCCTGCCTCTTTTGCGCCGGATGAATGCCGCATCTTTGGCCGGCCGCGCAAGCGCGGCGCCTTCCAGGTTTTGACCACTCTCATTATGTTGATCGCAACCTCTTCGGTTACGGCCGCTCAGTATCGGGAATTCCAGATGTCTGTCGCCCAGAAAACCTTGCATCCGGTGATCCTGTCGGGGGGCTCGGGAACGCGACTGTGGCCGATGTCGCGAAGCCAGCACCCGAAGCAGCTGTTGGCGCTGCTCGGCGAGCACAGCCTGTTGCGGCAGACGGCGCAGCGCGTCGCCGGGCGCCCGGGCTTTGCCGCGCCGCTGGTCGTCGCCAACGACGAGCACCGCTTCCTGATCGCCGAGCAGCTCCGCGAGGCGGGGATCGTGCCGGCCGGGCTGTTCCTCGAGCCGGTAGGACGCAACACCGCGCCCGCCGTCGCGGTGGCGGCGCTGTGGCTCGAAGAGCACGCGCCCGGCGCGCTGATGCTGGTGATGCCGTCCGACCATGTGATTCTCGACGTCGACGCGTTTCACGCCGCGATCGCCCGGGCCGCTGCGGCCGCCGTCGAGGGCAGGCTCGTTACCTTCGGCATCACCCCGGCCCGCGCCGAGACGGGGTACGGCTACATCAATGCCGGCGCCCCCGTGCCGGGTTGCGACGGGGTCTTCGCGGTCGCCCGGTTTATTGAGAAGCCGGCCGCTGCCGATGCGGCGCGGTATGTCGCGGCCGGGACCCATTTCTGGAACAGCGGCATTTTCCTGTTCTCGGCGTCGGTCTATCTGGCCGAGCTCGGGCGCCTGCGGCCGGACATGCTCACGGCCTGCCGCGACGCGGTCGGCGAGGCAAAGCGCGACGCCGATTTCATCCGCCTCGACCCGACCGCGTTCGCCGCCTGCCCGTCCGATTCGATCGACTATGCGGTGATGGAGCATACCGGGCAGAGCGCGGTGGTGCCGGTCGACATGGGCTGGAACGACCTCGGCTCGTGGGACGCGCTGTGGGAGGCGGGCGAGCGCGACGCCGCCGGCAACGCGCTCGTCGGCAACGTTCTCGCCGAGGATGCGCGAAATTGCTACCTCCGCTCCGAGGCGGGCCTCGTCGCCGCGATCGGGATCGACGATCTGGTCGTCGTCGCAACCGCCGATGCCATCATGGTGGCGCCGCGCAGCCGGGCGCAGGACGTGCGCCGTCTCGTCAAGCGGCTTGGCGAGGAACGTCGCGCCGAGGCCGACGCCCCGCCGACCGTGCACCGGCCTTGGGGCAGCTATACCTCGCTGCACAACGGCCATCGCGTCCAGGTCAAGCACATCGTCGTCAAACCCGGCGGGCGCCTCTCGTTGCAGATGCACCACCATCGCGCCGAGCATTGGGTGATCGTGCGCGGCACCGGCCGGATCACCCGCGGCGACGAGCAGATCATGCTGACCGAGAACCAGTCGACCTATATCCCGCTCGGCACCCCGCATCGGCTCGAAAACCCGGGCAAGATCCCGCTCCACCTGATCGAGGTGCAGTCGGGCGAGTATCTCGGCGAAGACGACATCGTCCGCTTCGACGACCATTACGGCCGGTCGTAGGAAACCGACCGGCCGGTCCTGGTCCTATGCCGGGAAACCGGAGATCGCCCCGTCGCCGGCGGGAGCCTCCCGGAGCGACTCGGCGATGCTTTCGATGACCGTCGACCAGTCGCGGCGGACGTCCTGGCGGACGAGGCGCACGCTCCGGTACCAGGGCGTCGTGTCGCTGCCGAGGCCCCAGCGCCAGTCCGGCGCGTACGGCAACATGATCGAAACCGGCCGCGCCATCGCCCCGGCGAGATGCCCGACCGAGGTGTCGACGGTGACGACGCGTTCGAGACACTCGATGATCGCCATCGTGTCGCCGTAGTCGCGGATCTCGGGGCCGAGATTGACCAGCGGCGCGCGTCCCCAATAGCGCCCGATCTGCGCCTGCGACGCGCCCTTTTGCAGGGAAAAGAAAGTCACCCCAGGCAAGGTCGAGAGCGGCGCGAGCTGCCGGAGGTCGATCGAACGGCGCCGGTCGTTGCGATGGGTCGGACGGCCGGCCCAGACGATGCCGATCCGGCGGTATCCCGCGGGCGACATCGCATCGAGCCGCTTCGACCACGCCGCGAGCCGGGCCGCGTCTGGCTGCAGATAGGGGCTTCCGTCCGGGCTCGCCGCCCCATTCGTGCCGGCCAGCCGCGGCAAGCCCGAAAGCGCGCAATAGGCGGCGTATTCGGGGCAGGAATCCCAATGGTCGAACAGTCGCGTGCCGTTGGTGAACTGGCCGACGATGGGGCGCAGTTCGCGGCTGCAGGCGATCGCGATATCCGATGCGCGCGCCGCCGCCCACGGGATGTAGCGGGAAAACTGGATCACGTCGCCGTAGCCCTGGTCGGCGATCAGCAACAGCCTTGCGCCCTCCGGCAGAGGCCTCCCGTCCCATTGCGGCTTGTCGGTCGGCGGCATCAGCGGCGGCACGCCGGCGAGGCGAAAGCGCCATTCGTATTCCTCCCAGCCGCGCGGGAAATCGCCGCGCAGCAGCGAGGCTTCGGCGATCCCGAAATGGGCGCCGGGGAAATTGTCCTGGATCGTCAGCGCGGCCTCGGCACTGGCGACCGCCTCGTCGAGCTCCAACCGGTCGTAATGCAGCACCGACAGGTTGTGCCGGCACAGCGGGTCGTTGGGATTGAGCGCCACCGCGCGCTGGCCGACGACGAGCGCGTCGTCGTAGCGGTCGAGCGTCCGGTACGCCTCGCAGAGGTTGCGGTGGAACAGCGCCGAGCCCGGATCGAGCTCTATCGAGCGCTCCATCAGCGCCGCCGCCCGCAGCGCGTCGCCGCGGCGGTACGCGACGATGCCGAGCTGGTGGATCGCGGCCGGATCGTCCGGTGCCTCCTCAAGCAGGCGATTGAGCACCGCTGCAGCTTCTTCGAGCCGCCCTTCCCGCTCATGCTCGCCGGCGAGCCCCAGGAGGGCGGCGCGGCGTTGCTCGGGCGACGGTGCCGCTTCGGGCGCGGTCGCCGGCTCGGGGCCCGTGCGAACGTCGTCGTCAGGCATCTTCGAGACCATATTCGAGCCGCCGGATCACCGGCTCGAGGATCGGGATCACCGGCTCGAGATGGCGCCGGTAGTGGCGGTGGCGATAGCGCGAGGTGTCATAGAGACGCTCGGTGACCTGGGCATAGCTGGCGGTCCGGGCGTAGCGGCGATTTTCGTGAAAGCTGAGGCAGCGCGCGTCGAACGGCTCACCGATAAAATCGAGCATCCGCCGCACCGTCGCCTCCTGGTCGTCGACGACGTCCTCGTAATGGATCGGGAGATAGCGCAGCGTCATCTGCGCGCGGTAGTGCTCGACCAGGTCCATCGACAGCGCGTAGTGCCGCGCCACGGTTTCGAGGTCGAAGGCGCAGTAGAAGCCGTGCGTGAGGTTGTTCGAGAACACCGAGCAGACGACATCGAGCGGGTGGCGTACGACATGAATCAGCGGCGCGCTCGGAAACATCAGCGCGATCAGGCCGAGATGCATCTCGTTGAGCGGCATCTTGTCGGTGAACCAGGCGGCACCGGGCTCGACAAACCCCATGCGCCGCACGCGTTCGAGATAGGCGTCGCGCAATTCGTCGAGCCCGTGGCGCCGGTCGCCCATCCACAATTCCGACAGCGCCTCGGGATAGCTGAGGGGGCTGTCGAGGCTGCGCTGCATCGTGTCTGAGATCTCGTTGACGAACGGCAGCTCGTCGCCTGCGGTGATCCGCGGGTGCGCCGACAAGGTCTGCTCGACGAGCGTCGTGCCGGAGCGCGGAAAGCCGAGGATGAAGATCGGCTGCGGCACATCCGTCCGCACCCCGGCGCGGGGCAGGATGCCGAGCCGCGTCTCGGTGAAGAACCCTTTGAGCCGGTCGGAGAGCTGCGCGGCCTGCTCGCCCCGGTAGACGAGGCCGCTGACCTCGCGGCACAGCCGCTTCGCCTCGGTGAAGGCCTCCCACGCCTCGTCGTAGCGCCCGAGGCGATCGAGCAGCCGGCCCTTTTCCAAGAGCTCGTTGGCGCCGAGCCCCCGTCCGTCCTGTGGGACGGCGCGGTTGAGCGTATCGAGCGCCTCCGCATACTGCGCCTTGCGGCCGTGCACGACGGCGCGGGTCAACAGGATGCTGGGATCGGCCGGAGCCAGCTTTTCCGCCCGGTCGAGCAGCTCTGCCGCGCGGTCGAAATTGCGGTCGGCCTCCTCGGTCCGCGCCCAGCCCAGCAGCGTCTGCAGGATCTCAGGGTTGGCGGCGACCGATTCCTCGTAGAGCGCGCGCGCCTCGGTCATCTTGCCTTGGTTCTTCAGGTTCCAGGCCAGGTTCGCCAGCAGGATCGGATCGCGCCCGCCGGACAGCTCCATCGCCCGCCGATAGTGGAATTCGCCGGTCTGGGGCCGATTGACCTCGGTCATGACCATGCCCATCAGATTGTGCGACTGCGGGTTCTCGGGCGCGATCCGCACGGCGTTGCGGGCGTGGATCTCGGCTTCGAGCACGGCGCCCTTGTTGATCAGCATCAGCACCAGATCGTTGTTCGCCCAGAACACGTTCGGGTGGATCCGTACAAAGCGCCGCAACACCGCCTCGGCCGCCGCCATGCGCCCGTCGGCCCGGCAGATGCGGTAGAGGAGGCCGAGCGCGTCGGGCTGAACCGGCGCCAGCTCCAGCACCTCGTGGCAGAGCTGCTCGGCATCGGCGATGGCCCCTGTACCGTGGAGTTCGAGCGCGCGGGCGATCGTCGCCTTGAGCGGTCCGTCCGACCCGAACATCGGCAGCGCGTTGAAGTCGAGCGCGCAGCACCGTGCAGGCCTAAGCCCGCTGCCGCAGCTGCATCGCGGTCGCTCTCCCTGCATCGCCTCCTCGACTACCCTTTGCCTGCCGCGCCCTACTTAGCGCGGCTTTCGCGCCGTGAACATATACGAGAAGCCGATCGGGCCGATCCTCGGGTAGGGCAGAACCTCACCACGACCAGCCCCGCCTCCGCCAGGGTCCGCCATCGCTCGCGCGTTGGTCAGGCCGAGCGATGCGAAGCGCCGCCGGGTGAGGTCGAGATGGCTTTCGGTGATATCGACGCCGATATATCCCCCATAGGCGCGGGCGAAATGCTCGCCGACCCGGCCGACGTCGCAGCCGAGATCCAACACCTTCGCCTACCGCGTATTGGGCAGCGCGTTGCGCACGCACTCCGCCTCGAGGGCTGCCATCTCCTCGGCGCCGGAGGCGTAGAAGGCCTAGATCGTCGCATCGTCGATGCCCTCGGCGCGAAAGTGTTCGTCGGTCAAGACCGACCAGTAGGGGTCGGCCGCGCCGAATTTCGACCAGGCGGCCTCGATGCGGCGTAGCAGCAGACTCGTCGCGCCACGCGGTCATCGCCGCGATTGTCGGCAAAAAAGTCGATAGGTTCCGTGCTATTTTGAATGGGAGCCATGAGATCACCGCGCTTTTCCAAATACCTCCCTCACCAACTTTAGAATGCTCACAATAACCTTCTTGCCATCCTGATTCTCGAAGTAACGATAATCGATACCTCCCTTCTTGAACCATGCGTGGAGCAGGTATGTCCATGCGATGGTCGCGGTCACGATAAAGAGTTCGCCACGAAAGGTTAGGCCAGCACCGTTGAAGACGTGTACGGCGGCCATCATAGCCTCCCGCGCCTTCAATAGCAGTTCATCGCCCCGGAGGCTCAGCCCCGTCTGCGGGTCAACATCCGGCCAAGTCGATAGAAATGCTTCTAACTCCGCTGATGATGCGGGCTTTAGCGCCGCGTACCGCGTTCCCTTGCGGATTGCGCTGATACGCGCGTGATTGATTGACCGGGTGGGTCTGGTGAAGTGAGCCAGGATGTCCTGATCGTTCCACTTCTTCTCGGAGATCATCGTCTTGATCAGGGTGATCTCCCAGTTCTCTAGAGATTTACGCGGTTTAACCGGCACGCTTTTACTCCCCGTCCGGGACGCGCGATACTAACGACAGAGCGAGTATAATTTCTAGCACTCACCGTCTAGAGAATCGCATGGGAGCGACCGTTGCCTGCAAAGCCCTTTCGAATCGAAACCCGCGATTTTTCACGCAAACAAGATGCGGTAACCTATTTTCGCTCGATGCTTCAACGGTACAGACCTTCTGGTAAGGTCTCCGAGGAAGATGCTCGTGATCTTATTGCGCTGTTAAAGCATCATACGGAATATAACGAAAAGATCGGAGTAGGAATCGATCATTTCGAGGTGATGTGGAATCAGTATGGAACGCACTGCTTCGCCGTTGTACGCCACGACGGGACGCGAGATGACTTTTCTTATATTCATTGCATCACCCCGAAGCGTGATTAAGACTTTAACCGGACACCGACTCCACCATCACGGTTCTCACCAGGATCGAGAAACACCACACCGGCCGCTTCGAGCACCCGCTGGATCGCCAGCAGATTCGTCGTCTTCATTCGAGGAACATCATCAGTGCTCTCCGCACGCTGCACGGTCGGATAGCTGATGCCAGCCTTCTCGGCGAGCGTCATCGCCGACCAACTAACCAAGGCCCGTGCAGCCCTTATATGCGCTCCTGTCAACACGTTTGAAATCCTACACGATTGACCAATCACGCAACATAGAAGTCGAAACCGAGTCTACACGATAGAAAATTTATCACTAATAGATTGAAACGACTTCGGGGGTGAGCTATAACCGGGTCATCACATACGGTTGATTCGCACCCAGCCGAACGCAACACCCCATCCAGGCCCCACCCGGCCTGGACTTTTTCATTTCTGGACCCGGAGAACGCCGATGCCCCTCGAACAGCCGACACCTACCCTCACCGAACATGTCGCCGAGATCACCGCAGCATTCCTCTCCAACAACGCCGTCGCGGCCGATCAGATACCGGCAATCATCGCTTCGATTCACGCTGCCCTCGGCGGGCTCGTGAAGCCGATCGAGACGGCCCTTCCCGCCGTGCTAAAGCCGGCAGTGCCGATACGCCGGTCTGTCCAACCACACGTGATCACCTGCTTGGACTGCGGATATCAGGTCCAGATGCTCAAACGGCATCTGACGACTGCGCATGGCCTCTCTGTCGACCAATATCGCGCTCGATGGGCGCTACCGTCCGATTATCCAATGGTTGCCCCGAATTATACCGAGACCCGGTCGCGGCTGGCCAAAGAGATCGGGCTCGGTACGATCGCCAGAAAAGGGCGGAGAGCGCAGCAATGATATATCCGACCCTGCCACCCGCGCCGCGCGATTGGATCGTGTCCGGCTATGTATTGGTGCTGCGCGTCATATTGGCCGCGATCGTACTCTTCATAGTCGGGGTTGGGCTTTACATCCGGTTCGACCCTTCGGAGAACCTGGATCGACCGCTACCGCCCGCATGGTGCAACGGCCACCCCTGCCCTCCTTCGACCGAACCAGGGCGACCGGTGCGATAGCCGGCGAGATCGACCAGACCGATCTGGTCGATCTCGCGCTGCTGAAACTACTCTATGGCGCGTCGAACGGCGACCGCGTTTCCTCCACCGCCGGGCCAAGCACTTCGGTGATCGCGTACTCGCCATAACCCGGCCCACTACCCTCCTGCGCGTGCCCAGTGATGGCATCCTCGACATCCTGACGTATTCGCAACCGCCGACATTCGTTGTGCAGCCGATGCCGCCAGGAATGGCTTGGCGACAAATCCTTGTCCGCCAACGACGGCATCACGTAGGCAAGCCCCCGGATGATCGGGCCGATCCGTTTCGTCGCCGTGCCGCCCTTCGATCCGAACTTGTCTGGTTTCAACGACGGGAACAGCGGTCCCTTCTTCGGTAGCTTCGTGACGTAGTCGAGAAACCCTTCCCGGATCAAAGCCGGATGCAGCGGTATCTTTCGGACGGACGAGTCGTTCTTGATCGATGCGCCTTCGTGCCTGTTGTCGAGGCGGATGGTGATCACCCAATACGAACCGATCTTCTCGATATCGGCGACAGCGGCTCCGGCAGGTTCATCGAGCCGTGCGCCCGTGAAGCAGCACAACCACGGCAGCCAACGCATGTAGTCGATCTTCTGCCCACGTGCTGCCTCCAGCACAATCCTCGCTTCGGCGTCGGTGAACCCCCGGATTTTTGTTCGGGTAGTCGCCGTGTACATGACCTTCGCGGCGGGATTGACAGTGATCCCACCGATCTCTCGATCGACCGCGAAGTTGGCCAGTGATTTCAACTGGATCAAATGCTGCGAGATGGTCATCGGAGCCTTTTTCCGGCCGGGCTTCACGACGGTCTGTTTGAGGTGGTCAACCCAGTCCTGCACCTGCGACCGAGTCAACCGACGAAGATCGTCAAAACCGACAAAGTCCGTGAGCTTGCGCATCATCCGGCGCGCCTCGTAGACGGTCTTCACGCCGGGTAGTTTTGACCGTTTGTTGGACCCCTTCCTGGCCCATTGCCCGATCAGGTCATTGTCGGGATCGTCCGGGTCGTTGAACCGAATTGGTGCAACCAAGTCGGGTACAGCAAAAATCGCTGCTGAGTCATTTGCCGGCGTCGGTACGACCGATTCGGGGAGGTCCAGGAGACGTTCGAGTTCGCGCGCTTCCAGGATACCCCGCTGCATCGCGTCGGTTACTCTTTCGGCCGCTCGATTCCGATCTCGCCACACATCCGCCCATACCCCGGCACGGCTGTTATGGAAGAGTCGACAATCGCTGAGCAATTGGCGCATCGCGGCTTTGTTCCGGCGCAGACCGGCGCGACGTTTCGGATCATCGAGCGTGTCGGTGATCATCTTGGTCTCGGGCCACTGTATCCAATCGAGACTACGCGGCCCTTCTAGGTAGCTACTGATCGACTCGATCATGTCGGTCTCGCTGGACAAGGCCCAATCGAGCGGGTGGGTGTCTCGGAGCCATTCATGTAATTGCTGATCAGGTTCCGCCGATTCAGCGAAACGGGCCTCAACAAACTGCGACCACCAGCCGGTCGCAATGGCCTCGATAATCTCGTCCTCGATAGGTGGCCACTCGCCCTTCTCGGCAAGTCGGATCGTGTTGTCGGTCTGATCGAGAAACGGTATCGCCTCGCGGCGGGCTTCATTGCGGGTACGGGATGTGAGTCGATAGCGCCATTCGGACTGATCGATGACTTTTACGAGATCGAGTGGGACGCGGCGGCGAAACCACCAGCGATCACGTGAACCGGGGATGAGACGGACGTAGCGATCGAGGCTTCCGGCTCGACCGGTGCCCAGGGAAATACTGGGTCCAAATCGGGACATTTGTGACTCCCTTTGTGACTCGGGTTGTGACTCCGAAGCCACTGATTCCGAAGAATGAACGGGAATCCTTGCGATTTTGAGAAGCGCTGGTGCCCAGGGGCGGAGTTGAACCACCGACACACGGATTTTCAGTCCGTTGCTCTACCAGCTGAGCTACCTGGGCGCACCGGCGAGAGGGGGCTTATAGAGGAACAGGGTTCGGCCTGTCCAGGGTTGGCGACGCCGCAGCAGCGGGCGTATACCACCGGTGCAGCAAAGAGGTACGTCATGGCCATCATTCGCGACAAGGGCGAGTACCACCAACAGACCTACGAGCGGATGGACCGGCACTTCACCGTGCCCTCTTGGTCGGCACGGCAGAAGCTGGCATTGGCGGGGCGCATCCTCGCCACCGAAGGCCATGATTCCGGCATCGCCGGCCAGTTGTCGGCGCGCGCCGAGCGGCCGGGCACCTATTACATGCTGAAGTTCGGCCTCGGCCTCGAAGAGGCGGCGCCCGGCAACCTGCTCCTCGTCGACGACGACCTCAACGTGCTCGAGGGCGACGGCATGCCCAACCCGTCGAACCGCTTCCATCTCTGGGTCTACCGCGCCAAGCCGCGGGTCAGTTCGATCATGCACACGCACCCGCCGTATGTCTCGGCGCTATCGATGATCGGGGTGCCGCTCGCGGTCTCGCACATGGACACCGCGCTCTTCCATGACGATTGCGTCTGGCTGCCGCACTGGCCGGGCGTGCCGTTCGGCGACGAGGAAGGCCAGATCATCTCCGAGGTGCTCGGCGACAAGCGCGCCGCCCTCCTCGCCCATCACGGCCAGCTCGCCGCCGGCGCAACGATCGAGGAGGCTTGCGTGCTGTCGGTCCATATCGAGCGCGCCGCGAAGCTCCAGCTCCTGGCGATGAGCGCCGGCGAGATCAAGCGAATCGACCCCGGCCTCGCCCAAGAGGCCCACGACTACCGGCTCAAGGAACGCGCCGTTGGCGCCACCTTCCACTACTACGCCCGCCGCGCCCTGAAGAACGACCCGGAAGCGGGCCTGTTCGACGTGGCGCAAGCGCGCCAGGCGGCGGAGTAGGTTTAGATTTGACGCAAAGCACGCAAAGGAATGCGCAAAGGGCGCGAAGCCGTCTCAGGAACGGCGCGCAGGGCCATTCGCAGCGCCGTTCAATGGCACAATGAGGCGGCGAGGCAGTGAGAATCCACAACTCAAACTTTCACCGCCTCATTGTAAATCGTTGCGGCTTCGCCGCGGCTTACAGATCCAGCACCAGCTCCGCCGTCTTCGACCTCGCGCAGCACGCGAGCAAATACTGGCCGCGGTCTTCGGGCCGCAGGATTTCGTCACGGTGGTCGGGTTCGCCGGCGAGGTACCGGGTCAGGCACGCGGCGCAATAGCCGAGTTCGCACGAGGTGCGGACCGGGATGCCGGCGCGGTTGAGCGCGGTGGCGATCGACTCCCCCTTCGCCACCTGCACTTCACCCCCGCTGCGGGCGAGCTTCACGATAAAGGGTTTGTCATCGGCGAGCGCAGCAGGCGGCGCGGCGGCGGGGCCGGTGAAGAATTCGAAATGCACGCTGCCCGTGGGCCAATGCGCCGACGCCGCCGCAGCGGCCTTCATCAACCCCGACGGGCCGCAGTAGTAGAGGTGCGTCCCCGGTCCCGCCTCGCACAGGAGCGCGGCGAGATCGAGCGCCTTTGCCGGGTCGCCGCCGTCGTAGTGGAAGACCACCTGGCCGAGCGCGGCGAGAAACGACAGCTCGTCGCGGAACGCCTGTTTCTCCGGCGCACGGGCGCAGTAATAGAGGCGGAAATCGGCGCGGCGGCGCTTCAATTCGGCGATCATCGCCATGATCGGGGTGATCCCGATCCCCCCTGCGACCAAGAGATACCGCTCGGCGCCTTCGACGAGGGCGAAATGGTTCCGCGGCCACGACACCTCGACCATGTCGCCGGGTCGCACCGCGTCGTGCAACTGGCGCGACCCCTGCCCTTCTTTCTCGCGCAGCACCGCGATGCAATAGCGCCGGCGCTCCATCGGATCGTTCCACAGCGAATAGTCGCGCCAGGCGCCGCCGATCCGTACCGCGATGTGCGCCCCGGCGGCAAACCGCGGCAGATCGCGCCCGTTCGGGTCGACGAGCTCGTACCCGTTGATGTCCTCGGCCAGATAGGCGATCGAGCGGATGCGCAATTCCATGCGGCTATATACCTCGCTAGCTGCCCGGCGTCCCCTGCGCTTCGGAGAAGAACAAATCCTTCCACGATTCGGGATGATGCTTGATCCGCTTGATCCGGGCCATGAAGTCGGCGAGGCGGCCGATCCCGGCCGGGGTGACGGTGAAGGAGACGTCGGGATCGCCGATGATATCGGTGAAATCCTCGACCGAAATCTCCTTGTCGCCGATCATCGAGACGTAGACCTCCGCCGCCTCGCCCGGGTGTTGCCGGATCATCTCGTCGGCGTCCTGGAGCGCGCCGAAGATGGCTGAGCACAGCTTGGGGTTGGCGAGCTGGAATTTGACCAGCCCGACCAGCACGTCGTCGGTGTGCGGCCCTGCGACGTCGTAGGAATCCATGACCCGGTGGATCGCGCTGCCGCCGAGCTCGTCGTCGACATAGGGCGAGCGCGAGAAATGCGCGTCGAGATCGGTCTTGCCGTCGCGCAGCTCCGCGGATGCCTCGGCGTCGCTCCGGGAACGGACGAGGTCGTCAAGCTTGTCGTAATGCTCCGGCCCCCATTCCTGCGCCGCCGCCATTTCGAGCATCAATGCCGGGCCCGAGAACTTGGTCGCCGGCACGGCGATCTTATCGCGGTCGGAAAAGTCGCGAATGGTCTTGATCGCAGAGTTACGGGTAACCAGCACATAGGGCGCCTGCGCCAACGCCGCCAGCGCGCGCAGGTCCAGCGGCGTGCCGAGCTTGCGGTCCCAGATGGCGAGGAAATGCCCGACCGAGACCGTACCGAGATCGGCGTGGCCGTTGAGCAGCGTGTCGACCGCACCGGATTTGTCGGGCGTCATCCACTGCACCTTGACCTGGTCGAGGCCGGCGGCGAGCGCGCGCTTTTCGATCAGCTTGCGCTTTTCGGCGACCATCAGCGGCAACTCGGCGAGGGAGTATTGCCGCGCGATCCTGACCGTGTCGGTTTCGGCGCGGGCCGGGCACGCAGCAACGAGCGCCACGGCAAATACCGTCGCCATCAGCCAGAAACGCAATCCCTGTGCTCCGGTTCGCCGCCTTTGGCGCCAGTCAATCGTGCGCCCGCAAAACCCGCAAGCGTTATATTCTGACGCGCCTGCCCCTCAGGATGGAGACACG
>DASXFE010000086.1:0-16910 GCA_036489765.1 Allostellaceae bacterium
GCCGCCTCCTCCATCTCGCGCGGGATCTCCTCGAAATACGAGACCATCAGCCAGATCGCGAAGGGCAGCGAGAACGAGATGTAGACGAGGATCAGCCCGGAATAGGTGTTGAGCAGGCCCAACCGGCTGAACATCAGGAAATAAGGGATGACGAGCCCGATCGGCGGCAGCATCTGCGTCGCCAGCACATAAAAGCCGAGCGGCTTCTTCGCCGGCATCCGGAGGCGGGCCAGCGCATAGGCGGCCGGGATCGCGAGGACGATCGTGATCATCGTCGTCGCCACCGAGAGGATCGCGCTGCTCTGCAGATTCGGAACGATGCTGCCGTCGCCCGACATCACGTTGACGTAGTTGGACAGCGTCGGGTGGAACGGGCTGATCGGCGGATAGTTGAGGACGTCGCGGTCGTTCTTGAATGAGGTCACCGCACCCCACAGCACCGGAACCGTCCAGCAGAACAGGAACGCGATCAGCAGGGCCGAGCCAGTGAGGCGCCTGAGCGCGGCCGTCATCGCCCGCTCCGCCGCAAGCGGAACAAGACGCCGGTCGTCACCAGCGTGATGACCAGGAGGGTCACGGCGAGCGCGGCGCCGTAGCCGACCTGCAACTCGTTGAACGAGGTGCGGTAGGCATAAAGGTTGAGGATCTCGGTCGCGGTGCCGGGCCCGCCGCCGGTCGCCGCGAAGATCGCGGCGAAAGCCGACAAGGCCACGGTCAGCCGCAGGATCACGATCACCATGATCACCGGCCGCAACAGCGGCAAAGTGATGTACCGGAACCGCTGCCAAGCCGAGGCGCGGTCCATCCGCGCGGCCTCGTAGATGTCGCCCGGCATTGCCGAGAGCGCGGCGAGCAGCACGAGAAACGAAAACGGCGTCCACTGCCAGGTATGGATGCCGATCACCGAAATGAGCGCCAGATCGGGATCGCCGAGCCAGTTGTGCGAGCCGAGCCCGAGCGACGCCATCAAATAGTCGAAGAGGCCAAAGGTCGGGGTCAGCATCAGCGTGCGGAAGTAGAGCCCGACGACGACCGGCGCGAGCACGATCGGCAGGATCGCGACGAGCCGCGCGAGCCAAGCCCCGCGCCGCAACTCCATGATGGCCAGCGCGAGGACGAGCCCGATCACCACCTGCAACACAACGGTCGAGCCGGTGTATACGAGGGTCAGCCGCAGCGAATTCCAGAACCGCGCGTCCCCGACCATCGCCGCATAGTTCTCGGTGCCGGCAAACCCGTTCATAAAGTTCATCGACGGGTTGATGCGCTGGAGGCTGCTCCACACGAGGTAGGCGATCGGCAAGGTCGTGGTCAGCACGAGCACGAGGAGGCTCGGCAGGATGAGCCCGATCGCGAAACGTGCCTCCGCTCGCGCCGGCGGCGTCTTCGCGGCCGGCCTGGCTGGCAATGCGGCGGGCGCAGCCTCAGCCGCGCATGATCTGCTCAATACGAACCTGCGCGTTGTCGAGCGCCGCCTTTGGCGTGGCCTGGCCGGAGAGCGCCTGCTGGATCGCCACCGACATCGTCTCGCCGACCCCGGGCCATTGCGGCACGCGGGGGCGCCAGTCAGCGTCGGTGTCGTGGTCCATGCTGTCGAGATAGGCCTGAACGAAATGGGGGCCGACACCGTCCGTGATCTTCTTGTACTCGGGCGATTTGATCACCGAGAGCCGGCTGGTGCCGAGGCGCGGCGCCTGCCCTTCGACGACCGAGGTGCGCTTTTGCGTTTCGGCGCTCGTCGCCCACTGGATGAAGAGCCACGTCGCCTGCTTCGCCTTTTTCGGCAACGCGGCGTTGATGACGAACCCCCAATTCCAGATCGAGGTCACCCGGCGCCCCGACGGCCCGGCCGGCCAGCGGGCGAAATCCATCTTGCCGATGACCTTGGATTTGGTCGGGTCGGCGAGCACCGAGGCGGTCGCCGCACCGTCGATATAGCTGCCGAGCGTTCCCTGGCTGAAGGCATCGGCGATGTCGGGCCAGTTCCAGTTCTCGACACCTTTCGGCGCGTATTTGTTGTCGAGGTCGATGTACCAGCCGAGGGCCGCCTCGGCCTCCGGGCCGTTGACCTTGACCTTGCCGTTCGCGTCGAACCACTTGCCGCCAAAGGCGAGGAAGATCGACGGGTAGATGTACATGTTCTGCCCCGGCCCCGGAAAACCGCGCAGCGCCGCGCCCCACATCCGCGCACCCGGATCGTTCAGCGCGGCGGCGTTCTTGGTGTACTCGTCGAGCGTCTCCGCCGGCTTCAGCCCCTTCGCGGCGTAAGCGTCGGTGCGATAGACCTGCACCGTCGCCTCGCCGTCGAACGGCATGCCGTAAAGCTTTTTCTCGTAGCTGTTGGCGGCGCGCCAGGCTGGGACGATGTCGTCGATCGCGTACCACTTGGCATCGGTCAGCGCGCTGTCGCCGATGTAGTCGTCGAGCGGCTCGGTCCATTTGTTCGAGGCGTAGAGCGGATAGTACATCGGGTCGGTGAACGAGGTGCTGTAGGTGCCGGTCTTCGAGCTGAGGTCCAGCACGGTCTTGTTGCGGATCTGCCCGGGCGGGATCTCCTCGAACCCGACCTTGATCCCGGTGAGCGCGGTGAACTCGGCGCCGCGCGCGATCAGCGATTTGAAGAAGCTCGCCGGGATGATCGCGACGTTGAGCTGCTCGCCCTCGCACTGGCGCCAGTTGATCTTGGCTTCCTGGTAGGGGCCGAGGTTGGCGTCGGCCGCACGAGCCCCCGAGCGCAGGATCGCCGGCGCCGCGAGCGACAATCCGGCGACCGCGGTCGAGCCGAGAATGAACTGCCGGCGGCTGCCCGGGCGTATCGTCGTCATCTTCGCCTCCTCCCTCACTGCGCCGGCCGCTTCTTCGCGGATTACCGGCGATCCCCCCGCGTCAACTGAACTCCACCGCGACGCCCGGCGGCGGCGAATACCCCAGATCGCCACGGGCGATGACGGCCTCGCGCCCGCCGTTCTTCGCCAGCGAGACCGCCTGCCGCGCCTTGGCTCGCCGGTCTGCATCCTCCGGGTCGCACAGGCTCATGAGCCGCAGGCGGCATTCCGCCAGCACCTCGCGATACGCGAACTCACCGGCGAGGTCGTTGAGCTCTTCGGGGTCTGCCCCGAGATCGAAAAGCTGCGGCGCATATTTGACGTAGTGGACATATTTGAATCGCCCGTGGCGGATCATGAACGCCGCGGTCGTCGAGCCCATGCCGTGATATTCGGACAAGACCGTCCGCTCCGGCGCGGCGCCGACGGCAAGGTGGGCGATCGAGCAGCGCAGCGGGGTCATGTCGTCGGCCGCCACCGGCAATCCGACCGCCTCGAGGATGAACGGGTAGCAGTCGACATGGCTCGCCACCGTGCTGCAGACGGCACCCGCCGGGATGCCGTCGCCGGCGACGATCAGCGGCACCGCCGCCGCCTCCTCATACAAGGTCGACTTGCCCCACAGCCCCCGCGCCCCGACATTGTCGCCGTGATCGCTGGTGTAGAGGATGCGCGTCTCGGCGCCGAGGCCGCAATCCTCGATCGCGCGCATGACCCGCCCGCAATTGTCGTCCATCGAGCTGCACAGCCCGTAATACCCGGTGATCGCGCGCCGTACCTGGCCGTCATTTTCGAAATAATCGTCGTAGGCGAAGCTGTCGGCGTAATCCTTGAGATACGGGTGCTGCGGGCGCTCGCCGCGGGCGTATTGCTTCGGTAAAGCGAGCCCGTCCGGCGGGTAGAGGTTGTAGAAATCGGCCGGCGCGGTCAGCGGGAAATGCGGCGCGACGAACGACACCATCAGCACCCAGGGCCTGTCGCGGTGCTTTGGCGCCTCCTCGCGCAGCCAGCGCTCGGCTTCGGCCGCGATGTTGCGGTCGTAGCGCGTATAGTCCGATTCTCCGGGCCCTGCCAGCGTCGCCATCTTCTTCGAACTGCCCCGCCGCGGCAGGTCCTCGCGCACCAGGCCCATCAGATCGCCGAGCCCGTCGACGACGTGCATCGTGATGATCTCTTCGCTGAACCTGTTGTCGTCGGCGGCGCTGCGGAAATGGAGCTTGCCGATCGCGGCAACGTGATGGCCGGCATCGCGCAGCACGTGCTGCCAACTCGGCGCCGAGCCGTCATAGGGGTCGGCGTTGTCCCAAAAGCCGAGCCGGTGGATGTAACGCCCGGTATGGAATACCGCGCGGGCCGGGATGCACACCGGCGAGCCGCAATAGGTCGTCCCAAACCGGGTGCCGCGCGCGGCGAACCGGTCGAGGTTGGGCGTCTGCACCAGGTCGTGCCCATAGCAGCCGAGCATCTTCGGGTTGTGCTCGTCCGACATCAGGATCACGAGATTGTGCGGTCGGAGTCGCATCGGAGGCCCGCGCTGCGATAGAGACAGATCGAGGATTACTATATAGCAATAGTGTATTCAAGGCCCACCCGTGACTCTCTTGACGCCTGCCCATGAGACGAGGATGAGCACCGAAGAGAGCGACAATTTCTATCGGCGTTTCCGCCACCCGGCGGAGCCGGGCGTGCCCAAATACGCGCAGCTTCGCCGCGCGCTCATTGCCGCGATCGAGGCCGGGTATTGGCAGCCGGGGGCCAAACTGCCGACCGAGACGGAGCTCACCCGCCTCACGCCATTCAGCCTCGGTACGGTGCAGCGGGGCCTGCGGGCGCTGACCGACGAGGGCATCATCGAGCGCCGCCAGGGCAGCGGCAGCTTTGTCGCGACGCCGCGGCACGAGATGGAGGAGCCGCTCCATTGCCGCTTCCTCGGCGATGACGGGGCGACGCACCTGCCGGTGTTTCCGCGCGTGATCGGCCGGCGGCGCGTCGCCGGGCCCGGCCCGTGGACTCCGTATCTCGGCGCCGGCAGCCGCATCTTCCGCATCGACCGGGTGATCAATATCGGCGACGAGTTTTCGGTGTTCAGCTCGTTCTACGCCGACGCCGAGCGACTGCGACCGCTCTTGCGCCTGCCGGTGACGGCGCTCGATGCCGCCAACTTCAAGCTGGTCATGAGCCGCGAATTGCGCCTGCCGATCACCGAGATCGAGCAGCAGGCACGCGTCCAGCCCTTTGCCGACCGCATCTGCGCCGCGATCGACGTCGCGCCGGGGACGATCGGCCTGAAACTGGAGGTCGCCGCCCGCTCCGGAAGCGCCAGCTTCATCTACTACCAGGAGATCTTCATCCCGCCCAACCGCCGCGCTCTCGACATCCGGTCGAACGAATTCGCCCGCTAATCCGGTGGCGGCTTGGCGCGAGTTATCGTCTCGAATTGGCGGATGGCCGCCTTGAGATCGCCCCCGGTGCCGGAGAGCGCGGTCTGCGCCGCGTCCCGGTCGAGGCCGGTGAGCTGCATCAGGATGTCCTCGCTGCGCCGGGCCAGCTTGGCATTGATACCCTGGATCTCGATCATGAGCCCGCGGTAGACGCGTCCAAGCCGGATCATGACGAGGCTCGACAGCACCGTCAGCGCCACGCGCTGCGCGGTGCCGGCTTTCATCCGGGTCGAACCGGCGATCGGCTCGGCGCCGGTATCGAGCAGCACCGGATGCTCGGCCTCGCTCAGAAGCGGCGTATCGCGATTGTTGGCGATGCCGATCGTCGCCGCGCCCGCTTTCCGCGCCTCGCGCAGCACGGCGACGGTGAACGGGGTGGTGCCGCTCGCCGCCACCGCGATCAGCACATCCCGCGCGCCCAGCTTGTGCTCGCACACAAGCCGCCGCGCCACTTCGGCATCGTCCTCAGCCCCTTCGACGGCGCGCAGCAGCGCCTTCTCGCCGCCGGCGAGGAGCACGACCAGGCGGTCCGCCGGCCAACCGAAGGTCGGCAGCAACTCGGCCCCGTCCTGCACCGCCAGCCGCCCCGAGGTGCCGGCCCCGGCATAGACGAGCCGGCCGCCGTTCCGCAGCCGCGTTTCGACGGCCAGCGCGGCGGCCTCGAGCGCGGCGCGCGCCGCATGCACGGCAGCCACCGCCGCGAGCTGCCCTTCGATCATGGCGTCGAGCGCCTCGCCGGGTTCCCACAGGTCGATCGTCGAGTAGCGAGGGCTGGCGCGTTCTGTATTCATCGGTTCCCGCTTCCAAACGCTAACGCGGCCGGGGCTTTTTCAGTTCTGCGGCGTTCACCGATTGATGGCGAGAGGCGACCGTCTTTTCCTGGGTGTCGACGGCGGCGGAACGCGGTGCCGCGGCCGCCTCATGCTCGGCTCCGGCCGAATCGTCGGCGAGGGCGAGGCGGGCCCGGCCAATCTGCGCCTCGGCTTTCTCGAGGCCTTCGCCGCGGTTCTCGCCGCCGGCGGCCAGTGCCTCGCGGCGGCGGGCTTGCCGCGGACCGCGCTGGAGCGCGTTACCGCATGCCTCGCGCTCGCCGGCGCCGGCGAGCCCGCCGAACGGGCAAGGGCAAGCCAGCACCACCTCCCGTTCCACCGAACCCTCATCGTCACCGATGCCGAGGCGGCATGCATCGGCGCGCACCCGGATGGCGACGGCGCCGTCATCATCATCGGCACCGGCAGCATCGGCTGGGCCATCGTCGCCGGCCGGCAGAGGCGCATCGGCGGCTGGGGCTTGCCGCTGTCGGACGAGGGGAGCGGCGCCTGGCTCGGCGTCGAAGTTCTGCGCCGGGTGTTGCGGGCGCATGACGGGCGGATCGGATGGAGCCCGCTATTGGCGGAGATCTTCGCGCAGTTCGGTCGCGATCCGCACGCGATCGTCCGCTGGACGGCGAGCGCGAGACCCGGCGATTACGCCAGCTTTGCGCCCCTCGTCGTCGCACAGGCACGGCGCGCAGACGCTGTCGGCGCCGGCCTGATGCGGGCCGTAGCGGGGCATATCGACAGCGTGGCCGCGCGGCTTGTGGCACTCGGTGCGACCCGCCTCTCGCTCACCGGCGGGCTGGCGGTGGCGATCGAACCGTATCTGACGGCGTCGACGCGGCGTCACCTGGTAGCGCCGCAGGGCGATGCCCTCGCCGGGGCGTTGCGGATTGCCGCCGGCGAGGCGGCCCGGCACGGGGCGGCGGCATGAGCCTCGTCCACATCGAGCTCAATGAGGCACCGGAAGCCGTCGCTCGACAGAAGTCGGCGCTCGGGGCGCCGCTCAGGGAATTGACGGCGCGGCTGGCGCGCACCGCGCCATCGGTCGTCGTGACCTGCGCCCGCGGCAGCTCGGCCCATGCCGCGACCTTTGCCAAGCACCTCATCGAGCACCGCCTGGGCATTCCGGTGGTCGCCGCCGCACCGGTGATCTTCACCGCCTACCGCCGCGACCTGCGCCTCAAGGACCAATTCTTTCTGGCGATTTCGCAATCGGGGCGCAGCGACGATCTTATCGAAGCCGCATGCTCGGCGCGGCGCTCGGGGGCGCTGACGGCCGCGCTCGTCAACAACGTCGACAGCCCGCTCGCCGCGTCCTGCGACATCGTGCTGCCGATCGGCGCCGGCCCCGAACGCGCCGTGGCTGCGACGAAGTCGTTTGTCGCCAGCCTCGCCGCGCTGCTCCGGCTCCTCTCGCTGTGGAACCGGGACGACGGGTTGCATGCCGCGATCGAACGGCTGCCGGGCCGGTTGGCGGAGGCCGCTCGGTGCGATTGGAGCGACGCCATCCCCGCCCTTGCGGCAGCCGGCAGCCTCGTCGCCATCGGCCGCGGCCCGACCCTGGCGATCGCACGGGAAGCGGCCCTCAAGCTGAAGGAGCTGGCCGACCTCCACGCCGAGGCCTTCAGCGGCGCCGAGTTCATGCACGGGCCGGTCGCGCTCGTCGAGGCGAGCTACCCATTGCTGATGTTTCTCGCACCCGACGAAACCGCGCCCGGCCTGCGCGAGCTCGCCGCCGGGCTGCGCGATCGCGGCGCCAATGTATTCTGCGCCGACCCCGCCGGCGGAAACGCCGCGAACCTCCCGACTGTAGCTTCCGACCACCCGGAAACCGCGGCGGTCTGTTTGATCCAAAGCTTTTACAAGATGGCCGCCCGCCTCGCCCTCGCGCGACACGTCGACCCCGACCGTCCTCGCCATCTGCAAAAGGTGACGCGCACCCGATGACTGCGTTCGCGATCGTCGCCGACACGATCTTTGACGGCGCGGCGGTGCATCGAAACGCTGCGGTCATCGTTGCCGGCGACACGATCCGGGAGGTGACGGCGGCGGGCAGCCTGCCGACCGAGATCCCCAAAGTGACGCTGTCGCCGCAAGCGTGGCTCGTGCCGGGATTTATCGACCTTCAGGTCAATGGCGGCGGCGATGTCCTGTTCAACGAGGCGCCGACGCCGGCGGGCATCGCCGTGATCGCCGCCGCCCATCGCCGATTCGGCACGACGGCGCTTCTCCCGACCTTGATCACCGACACGCGCGCGAAGATGCGGGCCGCCCGCAATGCGGTCGCCGCGGCGATGACGACGGAGCCGGGTGTGCTGGGGATCCATTTCGAGGGTCCGTTCCTGTCGCCGGCCCGCGCGGGCGTGCATGACCCCGGACTGATGCGCATCCCCGAGGACGGCGATCTCGGTTTCTTCACCTCTCCCTTCGGCGGCGTGACGCTGGTTACCGTAGCGCCGGAAATCCTGCCGGACGGGTGGATCGCGGCCCTTGTCGAAGCAGGGGTGAAGGTCGCGCTGGGCCATTCCGCGGCGACCTACGAGCAGACGCGCACCGCGGTCTCCCAAGGGCTGACGGGATTCACGCATCTGTTCAACGCGATGCCGCCGCTTTCGGCGCGGGAACCCGGACCCGTCGCCGCGGCGCTCGAAGCGGCGAACGCCTGGTACGGGCTCATCGTCGATGGGGCGCATGTCGCGCCGGCGATGATCCGGCTCGCACTGCGCGGGCTCGGAACGCCGATCCTGGTGACGGATGCGATGCCCCCGGTCGGCGGCAAGCGCGACGATTTCCGGCTGCAGCAGAAGCCCATCGAAGCGCGCGACGGAAGGCTCACGGACGGGCAAGGCCGCCTCGCCGGCTCGCTCCTCGACATGGCGAGTGCACTGCGCAACTGCGTGCGCCTCATCGGGACGAAGCTGCCGGAGGCGCTGCACATGGCGTCGACGGCCCCCGCCGAAGCAATCGGGCTCGGCGGCCGGTTGGGGCGGCTTCGGTCGGGTTATCGCGCCGATATGGTCGCGATCGATCCGGCTGCCGTGCGGGTGCTCGGGACGTGGGTGGCCGGCAGCGGGGGCCTGCACCCTTGACGACTGGCGGCCGTCAAGCGTCGACGAGCTCGGCGACGGCGATGCCGCTTTCTCCGGCGACGGCATAAAACAGGTAGGTCCGTTCGCCGTCTTCGAGGATGGCCGGGTCGCGGAGCTGGTTGACCATGCCGTAGGCGGTGCTGCGGATCGACGGCACGCACGGGGCGTCGGCGCCCTCCCAGGCGCGCTCCGGCCGGAGGATTTCGGTCGGCGCGCTCTCCCGCCAGGTTCTCCAATCGCCGGCAAGGCCGATCCGGCTCAACAGGATCCGCTCGGGCGCCTGGCCGACCTCGGTCCAGAAGACCAGCAATTCGTTGCCGCGCTTGGTGACGGCGGCGTGGCGCATGTTGGGGTTGAACAGAGTCGGGCCCGCCTCGAAACCATGCATGCCGTCCCGGGAGCGGTAGAACAGTCCCGGCATCGTCAACGCATAGGTCATCCCGCCGTGCCGGAAGACGCGCATGTAGCTGCGTCCGAGGATTTCCGGCTGGGCAACGAAATCGATGCCGTCACGCGATGTGGCGACCCGGGTGACCTGCGTCGCGACGTCGTCGAGCCCGTGGTAGTACATGACGATCCGTCGGTTCGCCGCATCGACATGGACATCGGGCGAGGCGATGTGCGGCGTCGTGATTTCCGACAGCGCATCGTGCGAGATCTTGGTTCCCGTCGCCTTCAGCCGGGCCTCGTAGGCGGCGGTCTGCTCCGGGGTCGCCGTCAATGGTTCGGTCGGGAAGAGCGACCGTTCGAGCTGCAGGCTGCCGGGCGCGTGGATCGTCCAGGGCCCGGCGGGCTCGTCGGCGTATGCGAGGCGGATGTAGCGGCCCTTATGGTCGGCGAAATAGAGGTAGTAGCTGCCGAGCCGGTGCGCGACCCACTCGGGAACCCGGATCGCCGACGGCCCCTGGATGTTCGCGCCGATGCTCGGATGCAGGCCGGGCGCGATGATCGGGCGATCGAGAAGACGAATGGCGCGCATGACGGAACCTCGAAAATCCGGGTTATTGCCTGACCGCGCCCGCCGCGAGACCGGAGGCCATCCGGGTTTGCAGCGGCAGGAACAGGAGCAGCGTCGGCAGCGCCGATCCGGCCATCACGTTGCCCCACTCGACGACATCCTCGCCGAAGAAGGCGTTGAGCAGTAGCCTCTAGTCTCGGCGAAGCGAGTGGCGGCGTTCTCGCGATGCCGGCGGCGAAATTCGGAGTGCTTTATCTGGCCGCCGGGGAACGCGAGGCCGAGTACCTTGGGGCCGATATCCATGCGCGGTCAGTAAGCCGAGGCGGGTTAGCCTAGCGGTCAAGCCACCAATCTTCCATCCGCCAGCCATTGTACTGGCTGTTGACCATCAGCGTGACGCCCTTCAACTGCGGCTGCCAGCAGGTAGCCTCGCGCAGGTGATAGATGATCGGGCGACCAAGACCCTTCTGCAGCAGGTAGTCGGCGTCCTGGGCGAGCTGCTTGCGCTTGTCGGGATCGGTCTCCCGCGACTGCTGGTCGACCAGCTTGTCGAACTCGGGGTCGTTGTAACCCGCGTAGTTGCGTTTCGAGGCGCTCACGTAATTCTGATAGAAGGTCACGTCGGGGTCATCGACGGCGTTGCCGAGCACGTTGAGCCCCGCCGCGAAATCCTTGCGGATCAGCTTCGGCACCCAGTTCGCGGTCTCGACCAGCTCAAGCTCGCCGTCGATCCAGATGTCCTTGAGCTGGTCGAGCAGAATCGCGCTTGGGTCGCGGTAAACCGCGATATTGCGCGTCGACAGCTTGATCGTCAGGTGCTTGTCGGGGCCGTATCCGGCCTTTTTCATCAGCTCGCGCGCCTTGTCGCGGTTGGCCTTGATGTCGCCGCCATAGCCCGGCAGCGTCATCGCCCGCTCCTTCGGCATCCCCCACACGCCCTCCGGCGGCGGCAGCAGCGCCCCGCCGATATCGCCCTGCCCTTGCCCCAGGATGTCGATGAACGACTGGCGGTCGAGGGTCAGCGCCACCGCCTCGCGCACGTCGGCGTTGTCGAATGGCGGCTTGGTGCGGTTGAGGAGGATGCCCGCCGACTCCGTCGCCGGGCCCGATTGGCACACCGCGTTCGGCGCCTCGTTCTTGATGTCCTTCAGCAGCGGGAACGTGACCTCGTAGGGAAAGGTCATGTCGAACTGCCCGGCGACAAACGCCAGGATCGCGGTCGAGCGGTTGGGGATGATCGAGTACTCGACCCCGTCGAGGTAGGGACGGCCAGGCTTCCAGTAGTCCGGGTTCTTGGCGAGCTTGATGTCCTGGTTCGGCTTGTACTCGACGAACTTGAAGGGCCCGGTGCCGATCGGGTGCTGGCGCATCTGCGCGGGCGACACATGGCACGGGTAGATCGGCGTGTAACCGGAGGCGAGCATCGCCAGCACCGCCGGCTGCGGCTGCTTCAGGTGGATCGTCGCCTCGCCGTCGCCGTTGACCGTCGTCTCCTTGACGTTGACCCACCAGCTTTCACGGTAGTTGAGGCGGAGCTTCTCCTTTCCCTGGTTGGTCAGCAGGTCGAACGTGCATTTGACGTCGGCCGACGTAAACGGCTTGCCGTCGTGCCATTTGACGCCATCGCGGAGTTTGAAGGTGATGGCGGTGTAGTCCGGGTTCCACGCCCAGCTCGTCGCCAGATCGGGCACGATCGATTTGAGGCTGTTCTGCGGCACGTGCTGGTCGTAGACGACGAGGTTGTTGAACACCCCCATCATCGGGAGGATCACGCCGATCGTGCCCTCCTCATGGATCGACATGCTGGCCGGGCTGTCGCGGTGGTAGATTCTGAGGATCCCGCCCGATTTCTGCGCCGCGGCCGAGGTTGCCACGGCGAGGGCGAGCAGCAGGGCCGCCCCTCCCATTCCGATACGTCGCGTCATGTTCGCTTCCTCCGGGGCTCGCCCTTTCGCCCAACTTGACAGGTTCCTGTAAGGAATCTCAACTGCCGCGCTGCGATAAGGGGGTTGCGTGATGGCAGGGGCAGGTCGGGTTATGGCATGGGTTGCCGCGGCGATGCTCGTCGCGGTGCCGGCGCTGGCGCAGAAATCGGGCGGCGTGCTGCGGGTCTACCACCGCGACAGCCCCGCCAGCATGTCGATCCTCGAAGAGGCGACGATTTCGACCGTGATGCCGGTCATGCCCGTGTTCAACAACCTCGTCGTCTTCGACCAGCACGTCCCGCAGAACAGCCTCAAATCGATCGTCCCCGACCTCGCCGAAAGCTGGAAGTGGAGCGACGACGGCAAAACGCTGACCTTCAAGCTGCGGCACGGCGTCAAGTGGCATGACGGCCAGCCATTTACCGCCGCCGACGTCAAATGCACCTTCGACCTGTTGACCGGCAGGGCCAAGGAGCGGCTGCGCGTCAACCCACGCAAGTCCTGGTACGGCAATCTCCAGGAGGTTTCGATCAACGGCGACGACGAGGCGGTCTTTCATCTCGGCCGCCCGCAGCCGGCGCTGTTGACCCTGCTTGCTTCGGGCTACAGCCCGATCTATCCGTGCCACGTCTCGCCGGCCCAGATGCGCCTGCACCCGATCGGCACCGGGCCGTTCAAGTTCGTCGAGTTCAAGCCCAACGAGTCGATCAAGCTCACGAAGAACCCGGACTATTGGAAACCGGGCCTGCCCTATCTCGACGGCATCGAGTACACGATCATCACCAACCGCTCGACCGCGATCCTGGCGTTCATCGCCGGCAAGTTCGACATGACCTTTACCACCGAGGTCACGGTGCCGCTGTTGAAGGACATCAAAGCCCAAGCGCCGAACGCGATCTGCGAGGTCGTGCCGAACAACAACAGCACGAACCTGCTCCTCAATCGAACGAGGCCGCCCTTCGACAACGCCGACATCCGCCGCGCGCTGATGCTGGCGCTCGACCGCAAGGCCTTCATCGACATCCTCGGCGAGGGGCAGGGCGATGTCGGCGGCGCGCTGTTGCCGCCCCCGGAAGGGCTGTGGGGGCTGCCCCCCGACCAGCTCGCGACACTCCCCGGCTACGGGCCCGACATCGAAAAGAACCGCGCCGACGCCCGCGAGCTGATGAAAAAGGCCGGGTACGGGCCCGACAAGCACCTCGCGATCAAGGTGTCGACCCGCAACATCGCCGCTTATCGCGACCCCGCCGTCATTTTGATCGACCAGCTCAAGACGATCTGGATCGACGGCGAGCTCGAACCGATCGAAACGGCCAACTGGTTCCCGAAGATCGGGCGCAAGGACTACCAGATCGGGCTCAACATCACCGGCAGCGCGGTCGACGACCCCGACCAGCAATTCTTCGAGAACTATGCCTGCGGGTCGGAGCGGAACTACGGCGATTACTGCAACAAAGAGCTCGAACCGAAATTCGTCGAGCAGTCGGAGATCGCCGATCCCGATCAGCGCCGGAAAGTCGTATGGGAGATCGACAAGCAGCTTCAGCTCGACGCGGCGCGGCCGATCATCATGCACAACCGCACGGCGACGTGCTGGCAGCCGCAGGTCAAGAATGAAACGCTGATGGTCAACAGCATCTTCAACGGCTGGCGCATGGAGGACCTTTGGCTCGACCACTGATAGCGGCGCTGACCGCGGCAGCCCTCCTCGTCGCGGCGCCCGCGTTTGCGCAGAAACAGGGCGGGATCCTCAGGGTCCCGATCGGCGACAGCCCGGCGAGCATGTCGATCCTCGAGGAATCGACGATCATCGCCGAAGGCCCGACGATGGCTGTCTTCAACAACCTCGTGATGTTCGACCAGCACGTCGCCCAGACCAGCGCCGCGACGATCGTGCCCGATCTGGCGACGGAATGGGCCTGGGACGACGCGAAGACGACGCTGAGCTTCAAATTGCGCCAGGGCGTCAAATGGCATGACGGCAAGCCCTTTACCGCCGCCGACGTCAAATGCACCTGGGAACTGCTGACCGGGACCGCAAAGGAGAAGCTTCGCGTCAACCCGAGAAAATCGTGGTACCGCAACCTCGACCACGTCACCACCAACGGCGATTTCGAGGTCAGCTTTCACCTGAAGCGGCCGCAGCCGACCTTCATCCAGTTCCTCGCCTCGGGCTGGTCGCCGGTCTATCCCTGCCACGTCCCGCCGGCGCAGATGCGCCAGCACCCGATCGGGACAGGCCCGTTCAAGTTCGTCGAGTTCAAGCCCAACGAGTCGATCAAGCTGGTGCGCAACCCGGACTATTGGAAGCCCGGGCGGCCGTATCTCGACGGGATCGAGTACACGATCATCAAGAACGCCTCGACCTGGATCCTCGCGCTCGGCGCGCACCAGTACGACCGCACCGGCCCCGGCTTTATCGCGCCCGCCCTGTTGAAGGAGATCAAGGGCGCGGCGCCGGAGATGATCTGCCGGATCGATAGCTGGAACACGAGCCGCACGCTGATCACCAACCGCAGCGCGCCGCCATTCGACAACCCCGAACTGCGCAAGGCGATCCAGCTCGCGCTCGACCGCAGCGAGTTCATCAAGATCATCGGTGAAGGCGAGGGGCTGATCGGCGCGACGATGCAGCCCGCGCCCGATGGCGTCTGGGGCATGCCTGCCGACATGCTGAAAACCCTGCCCGGCTACGACCCCGACATCGCCAAGAACCGCACCGAGGCGCGCAAGATCATGGAGAAGCTGGGCTACGGCCCCGACAAGCGCCTCGCCGTCACGGTCACCACCCGCAACGTCGCGGCCTACCGCGACCCGGCGGTCATCCTGATCGGCCAGCTCAAGGACATCTATATCGACGGTACGCTCAATGCGATCGACACGACTCAATGGTACCCGACCGTGATGCGTAAGGACTACACGATCGCCTTTACGGTAACCGAGACGGGGCTCGATGATCCCGATCAGATGTTCTACGAAAACTATTATTGCGGCTCGGACCGCAACTATACCGGATACTGCGACGCCGAGACCGACAAGCTGATCGACGCGCAATCGATCGAGACCGACACCGCCAAGCGCAAGGACCTCGTCTGGCAGATCGAGCGCCGCCTCGCCGAGGACGCCGGCCGCCCGATTATCTTTCACCCGCGCCAAGTGACGTGCAATTACCCCTACGTCAAAGGCGGCGTGGTCGGCGTCAACAGCCCTTACAATTTGTGGCGCATGGAAGATGTGTGGCTCGACCGCTGAACCCGTGGCGGAAACAAAGACTTCACGCAGTTTTGATCTCGCGTGCGGCCGGTCTGCGCCGCAAAATCTCTCGCTTTTTTCATCGGCGCTGAATCTTCCGCAGTAATTCGAGCGGATTCGTGGTTACATCGTGACCGCCGCGCGGATCGAACCGTTGCGTAGCGGAAGGGGAGGCGAAACCGGTGGCGGCCTATCTGATCCAGCGCTTCGCGCTGATGCTGCTGACCTTGTTCGGCATCTCGGTGATCATTTTCGGCCTGTTGCGGCTGACCCCAGGCAATATCGCCGACATCCTGTTCGACGCGGGCGGCTTCGTCGACCAGGCGGACAAGGCGCGGATCGAGGCGGAGCTCGGGCTCGACAAGCCGGTCGTCGTGCAATACGGCCAGTGGATCGGCGGCCTGATGAGGGGCGACCTCGGCTACTCGTACCAGACCGAAAAGCCCGCGATCGAGGAGATCGCCCCGCGCATCCCGATCACCGCCCGGCTCGCCGGCATCGCGCTGACCTTCTCGGTACTGATCGGCGTGCCGCTCGGCGTGATCAGCGCGGTGCGCCAGAACACGAGGCTCGACTACCTGCTGAGGGTGCTCAGCCTCTCGGGGTTGTCGATGCCGGCCTTCTGGCTCGGGCTTCTCATTCTGATGTTCTTCGTCCGCTATTTCGGCACGATCCCGATCTATTCCGATGCGCCGTCCGGGTTCTGGGCGACGCTCGGCATGTACAGCGTGCCTGCGGCGGCGGTCGGGTTCCGCAGTTCGGCGCTGGTCATGCGCCTGACCCGCTCGTCGATGCTCGAGGTCTTGCGCCAGGACTACATCCGCACTGCCCGGTCGAAAGGCGCGTCGGAGACGACGATCAACTATTCCCATGCGCTGCGGAACGCGCTCTTGCCGGTGGTGACCGTGATCGGCATCGAGGCGGCGTTCCTGCTCGGCGGCCTCATTGTGACCGAGACCGTGTTCAACATCCCCGGGGTCGCCCGCTTTCTCGTCGAGGCGATCCGCTGGCGCGACTACCCGATGGTGCAGAACCTCGTGATGTTCATCGCCGTCGTGGTCGTATCGATCAATTTCCTCATCGACATGCTCTACGCGGTGCTAGATCCGCGGATCAAATACGGCGACTAGACCGGACGGGCAGGGAGACGACCGTGAGCACTCTCGACTTCAACGCCGAGCTGTCGGCCGCCGGCGCGAACGTCAGCACCCGCTGGGGCCGCATCAAATTCTTCGTGCGCCGCTATCCGTTGGGATCGGTCGGCGCCGTGATCATGTCGATGTTCGTGCTTGCCGCGGCGTTCGCTCCCTACATCACGGTCTACGACCCGCTCTCGACGAACGCCGCCGCCTCGCTCGCCGCGCCGAGCTCCACGCACTGGCTCGGCTGCGATTTCATGGGCCGCGACGTCTATAGCCGCATCATCTACGGGGCCCGCATCTCGCTCGCGGTTTCAGTCGGCTCGATGGCGCTCGGCTGCTCGCTTGGGGTTACCCTCGGCCTTCTTTCCGGATATCTGGGCGGCTGGTTCGACCTGGTCACGCAGCGCCTCCTCGAGATGATGCAGTCGCTGCCGCTCCTCGTCATGGCGATCATCATGGC
>DASXFE010000163.1:0-13009 GCA_036489765.1 Allostellaceae bacterium
CCGTTCTCGCAGATCGCGTGCATATGGTCGTGCCATGCAGGCTGGCCCCCTTCCCAGCCCACACCTTGAATCCCAATTCAATCTCTTTGGGAATCCACTTTATCCGACTCCGTCAGTTCGGATACCGCTCTAGCCGTTAACCCCGGTTGCAGAACCGACATAGAAAAACGGCGCCGCGGTGAGGCGGCGCCGTTGGTCTTCACGCGGTAACGGGAAGGGTTATACCCCGGCGTATTCCGCCGAGATGTCCTTGCCCGTGTAGTCGGTCAACAGCGCCGTCGCGACGATGCCGATCACCGCGCAGAGCGCGATGTAGATCGCGATCGGCAGGCTCGAATGATAGGTCGCAAACAGCCACGTCGCGATAAACGGCGACGGGCCGCCGGCGATGAGCGAGGCGAGCTGGTAGCCGAGCGAGGTGCCGCTGTAGCGCAGGCGGGGCGAGAAGCTCTCGGCGATCAGCGCCGCCTCGGGACCGTATTGCGTCATCACCGGCAGCAGCGACAGCGCGATCGCGAGGAAGATCACCCAAGGGATCCCCGTATCGAGCATCGCGAAGTAGACGAACCCGAACACGCCCATGAAGACGCAGCCGAGCATGAACATGTTCTTCCGCCCGACCTTGTCCGACAGCGCGCCGGCAAAGACGACCCACAGGAAGCCGAGCACGGTCTGGGTGATGACCGCGGTCAGCACGAAGTCGCGGCTCTGGTGCAGGACGCCGGTCGCATAGGTGAAGATGAACGCCCCGACGATGTAACCGGGCGCCTGCTCGGGCATCCGCAACAAGGCCGACAGGATCACCTGCTTCGGCTGCCGCTTCAGCACTTCGAGAACCGGCACGCGCTCGACCCGTTCCTCCTCCACGACCTTCCGGAACACCGGGGTCTCGGCGATGCCGAGCCGGATCCACAATCCGATGACGACCATGATGGCGCTGAGGAAGAATGGGATGCGCCAGCCCCACACGTTGAACTGGTCCCCCGACAGGAAGCTGAACCCGAGCACCGCGCAATTCGCGAGGAACAGCCCGCACGGCGCGCCGAATTGCGGCCATGACGAGAGCATGCCGCGGTTCTTCGTCGTCTGCGCCCACTCCATGGCGAGCAACACCGAGCCGCCCCATTCGCCGCCGACGCCGATGCCCTGGATGAGGCGAATGAGCGTCAGCAGCACAGCGCCCCACATCCCGATGCTGCTATAGGTCGGCACCAGCCCGACGCAGAACGTTGCGATACCGGTGATCAAGAGCGTCGCGATCAGCGTCGCCTTCCGGCCGATGCGGTCGCCGTAGTGGCCAAAGATCGCCGCCCCGATCGGCCGCCCGACAAATCCGATAAAAAAGATCCCGAACGATTCGAGGACACCCATCAGGGGGTCGGATTTCGGGAAGAAGATCGGCCCGAAAACAAGCGCGCTTACAGTGCCGTAAAGCAGAAAATCGTACCACTCGATCGTGGTGCCGACCGTGCTTGCAATCAATGCACGCCGAAGTTGCACCCGATGCTCGTCATCGGATATTCGGGACGTACTGATAGTGGACGCCGCCATAGCACTTCTCCCTGTGAAAACTTTTTATTGGGCGAAGTTTAAACACGGCTGCGACGTTCGGTCACGGCAAAAACAGCGCCCCTTTTTCGAAGGCGCTGTTTCCAGTCAAGTTGATAGAGGTTGCCGAAGCGGTGTCAGTCGGCGGCTCCGTACTCTGCCTCGGTCGAGATTTCGCGATTGGTGTAGTCGGGCAGCATAAACGTTGCGCCGATGCCGATCACCGCACACACGACGATGTAGATTCCGATCGGGACCGTCGAGTGATAGGTGGCAAACAGATACGTCGAGATGAACGGCGCCGGCCCGCCCGCGATGATCGAGGCAAGCTGATAGCCCAGCGACGCCCCGCTATAGCGCAGCCGCGGGGTGAACGCCTCGGCGATCAGCGCCGCCTCGGGCCCGTACATCGTCATCACGGGGATGAACGACAGGGCCACGGCGATGAAGATCATCCACGTGCCCCCGGTGTCGAGCATGATGAAGTAGACGAAGGTGAACGCCGCGACAAAAACGGCACCGAGGCTGAACATCTCGCGCCTTCCGATGCGGTCGGACAGCGCCCCGGCGATCGGGACCCACAGGAAGCCGAGGAACGTCGACACCATCAGCGCGAACAGCAGGAGATTGCGCGAGGCGTGCAGCACCGTCGTGCCGTAAGTGAAGATGAACGCATTGAAGATATAGCCCGGCGCCTGCTCGGGGAGGCGCAAGAGGGCCGTCAGGATGATCTCCTTCGGTTGCCGCCTGATCACCTCGAGGGTGGGCGCCCGTTCGACCTTGTTTTCCGCGACGAGGCGCTGGAACACCGGCGTTTCGAGGATGCCGAGGCGGATGTAAAGCCCGATCCCAACCATGACGATGCTGAGCAGGAACGGGATGCGCCAACCCCAGACGAGGAACTGGTCCCCCGAGAGGAAGCTGAACACCAAGACCGCGATGTTGGCGAGGCAGAGACCCGCGGGCGCGCCGAATTGCGGCCACGAGGCGATAAAGCCGCGGTTCTTGTTGGTCCGCGCCCATTCCATCGCCAGAAGGACCGAGCCGCCCCACTCGCCGCCGACGCCGATACCCTGGATGAGGCGCAGGAGCGTCAGGATGATGCCGCCCCAGATCCCGATCGAATCGTAGCCGGGAACGAGGCCGACCAGGGCCGTGGCGATGCCGGTCATCAGCAGCGTGACGATCAACGTCGCCTTGCGGCCGATGCGGTCGCCGTAGTGACCAAAGATTGCCGCGCCGATCGGACGCGCGGCAAAGCCGATAAAGAACACCCCGAACGCCGACAGCGTACTGACCAGCGGATCGTGGCCGGGAAAAAACAGCTTACCGAACACCAGCCCGGTGACGATGCTGTACATCAGAAAGTCGTACCACTCGATCGTGGTGCCGACGGTACTGGCGATAACCGCACGTTTCAGGTGCGCGCGATGCTCCTCAGGGCTGAGGCCGCTCGTCGTGACGCTCATCAGCGAATCCCCCGTTAAGATTAATTTTGTTTCATCTTTTTTAATCAGCCTAACAAACACGCATGGCAGATCAGCACGCACTATGTGCGCGGCTGCTTTGCAAAACAGGTGATTGCAGGCGGTGGGGGATCGGCCTACCAGCGGCCGCCGCGGCTCTGGATCGCTTGTTCGAGCTCCGTGGTCTGCTTGCACTCCTCGCCGCAGGCGGCGCGCAAGACGACCAGCCGCTCCTTTGCCTTGTCGAACTGGCCGAGCTCGACATAGAGCTCGCCGAGATACTCGTTGGCGCCGAGATGGCGCGGCATCAGCGCGAGCGCGGCGTTGTAGTACTGGAGCGCCAGGTCGGTCTGCCCGGTCTTGCGCAGGCTGTAGCCCATCAGGTTGAGTGCGTCGGCGTTGCGCGGCTCGGCCTTGACGATCTGCGTCAAAATCGGGATCGCGCCGCGGAAATCGCCGGCGTCGATCCGCTTCTGTGCGCCGTCGAGAGTCGGCGGGACGGGCTGGGCAGGAGCCATCGCCGGGGACGGGATGGGCCTCTGGATGGGTGGTGGTGTCGGCACCTCGCGCGTGCTGTCGGCCCAGGCGAAGCCCGCGGCCAGCATCGCGACGGAAATTGCGAGGGCGAGGGTCTTGCTGGCAGTCATTACGGCCTCCCTTGTCACGCGCTGAGAGTGTCGCGCGCAACAGGGGAGGGTGGGCATCAATTCTCCGCGAGGATCAGCGCCCCTTGAGCACCGGCGGCCGCCGCTCGCGCCAAGCCTGGTGGCTCTCCTTCTTGTCCTCGGTCAGTTCGAGCGCCATGAACCGGTAGAGATCGGCGTTGGCCGCCTCGCGCAGCGGGACGTCCTGGCCGAAGGTGACCGACTCCTTGGCGAGCCGCGCGGCGAGCGGGGGCAGGGCGGCGATGTGGTTCGCGACCTCCAACGCCTTTTCCATCAGGTTCTCGTGCGGCACGACCCATTGCGCGAGGCCGATGCGATAGGCTTCATCGGCCTTCAGCGGAAAGCCGAGCGCCACCTTCATCGCCTGGCCGCGCCCGACCCAGCGCGCGAGCCGTACCGTGCCGCCTTGTGCCGGCAAAATCCCGAGCCCGACCTGCGGCAGGCGCCACTCGGCCTTTTCCGAGGCGACGATCAGATCGCAGCAATAGGTGACGATGCACCCGATCCCGACCGCATAGCCGTTGACCGCGGCGATGATCGGCTTTGAGAAATCGCTGAGGAGGTTCATCGCCTGGTAGCGGCGGCGTTTCGGCAACTCCTCGATAAAAGCGGCGATCGAGTCGCTCGTGTGCGTCTTCGGGTCCTTGATGTTGGCCCCGGCGCTGAATGCCCCGCCGGTGTCGTCGCCGGTCAGGATCACGCAGCGGACTTCGGGGTCGTCCTCGAGCTGCGGCAGCAGTTCCTTCAGCCCGTCATTGTAATCCATGCCCCAGGCATTGCGTGCCTGCGGTCGCGACAGCGTGATGATCGCGACATGGCCTTGCTTTTCGTTGAAGAGGGGCATCGATCGATCCTCCGGAAGGGGAGGGCGATCTTAGCCCGAAAATTTGGCCTAGTGCGATTTCTCGGCCTCGGAAAACTTTGCCTTGGTCTTGACGGTCACCAGCACACCGAGCCCGATCGTCGCGACGATCCCGACGCCGAACAGTACCCATTCGAGCGTGTTGCCGCCCTTGCCGAGCCCTTTCCCGAAAATCCCGAAATAGACGTAGAGCGCAGTACCCGGGATGAGGCCCACCACCGTTCCGACGAGGTAAGGCCAGAACGGGATCGCGGTCACCGCGAAGGCATAGTTCTGCAGGTTGAACGGCATGATCGGGCTCAGCCGCACCAGTGCCACCAACGTCCAGCCTTCCTCGCCGACCGCCTTGTCGAAGGCGCGGTACTTGGCGCGGCGATCGAGGAGGGCGCGGATGCGATCCCCGCCGAGATGACGCGCCGCCAAAAAAGCGACGGCGCTCGCGAAGACGATGCTGACGTAGACCAATGGGAAGGCCCAGCCGCCGTAGACGTAACCGGCGGCGATCGGTAGCGGCCAATCGGGCGCCGGCAGGAACGTCGTGAACACGAGGATCAGTACCAGGATCACGACGCCCCAGGCCCCGAACCCCTGGAGCCAGGACTGCAGCGCGTCCATCCACTCGCGCAACGGCAGCAGCAGCCAGCCCCCGCACAGAGCCGCGATGACGACCCCAAACCCCGCCCAGTGGGCCCATTCGCGCCAGTCGCTCTTGGCGTTGCGCGACCGACGACGGGAGGCGGGCATTCGGAAGCCGTCCGGCAAGGTTGCGTAGCGGTAAACAACCGCCCGCGTCTTCGATCCCACGCCTACCGCGTTCGCGGATGGCCGCGCCCACTCCCTATGCGGTTCGGGCCTCGTCCGCGAGGCGGCCGAACCGGCCGCGATCGCCGCCATAGTCGAAATGCATCAGGTCGTGGGGACCATCGCTCGGTCCGGTCGTAAAATTGCCGCCCCACGCCAATTGCCCTGACAGCGCAGGAAACATCCGCTCGTTGGCGTGAAACGCCGCGACTGCCAACCCCCGATAAAGATGCGTCACATCGGGCCCCGTGTTCGAAATCGGGCGTCCGTTCTGGTCGATAATCTGTACATCGATCGCCTTGCCGAGCGCGTGCTGAGATACCCCGCCCGTGCCGGCCACGGTCGCTCCCGGGCGATTCGTCGACGTCACGACGACCCGAAATCCTTCGGGGAGCGACTTGCTGGCCTCGGTGAGGATCGCGACCAGTTGCTGGATCGCGGGGGTCGCGGTGAGGCTGATGCGAGGTGCGGCCGAGAGGCGGGCCTGACCGCCACTTATAGGCTGAGGCTGAGGCTGAGGCTGAGGCTGAGGCTGAGGCTGAGGCTGGCCGCCGCCCGGTGCCGCGCCTGCCGAGCCGCCCAGCAACGCGGCGCCCGCCTGCATGCTTTGCTGCAGGTGCGGAAAGTTGTCGGGGTTCTCGGTGAAATATTTCGACGCCTTGAGATAGATTTCCATGTCGCCCGCAGCGACGACCGGCCCGGGCGCCGGCACCAGCCGCGCCAGCGTCACCTCGGCGCCACCCAGCCAGTCGAGCAATTTGCTGGGCGCGCCGGTCATGTTGATCCACAGCAGCATGTAGATCTGCGCCTGCGGCTCGATCGTCCGCTGCGCGGCCGCCGCCGCAGCGGTGCACCGACCGAGCTGCGCGCGGACGCCGGCGAACACCTGCTCGTCCATCGCGTCGACCAGCGGCCGCCCGGCGGCGGAAGCAAGGGCGCCGTCGATCAGATTGGTTTCCGCCACGGTCAACGGATTACGGGCGAGCGGCACGCAAAGCCGCCGCATGAAATCGTCGATCGCGGCTGACGCGATCCCCGCGGCGGTGAGCACCTGTTGAAAGGTGCTCTTCACCTCGGTCTGCTTGCCGTTCAGGTCGCCTTGGGTGAAGCCAAAGCTCGCGCCGCTGTTCGCCTTGCCGGCAAAGGACAGCTTGTAGGGGGTGTCGCTGCCGATCTCGTTGGTCCGGAGCGCGAGGCGCAGAGCGTCCGTCAGCGCATCGCCGGTCGATCCCGGTTCGACCCCGGCCTGGGTTGCGTCGGCGTCCTGCTGCGCCGCGCGATAAGCCGCGAGACGGGAGACCGCCCCGCCGACGACGGCGTCGCCCTCGCAAACGAGGTCAAAACCGGCGAGCGCAGGCGCCGCTCCCCCCGAGACGACGCGCAGCGTGACAAATACCGCCGGGTCGTTGTCCTCATCGAACGTAAAGACCGAATTGATGCCGTCGGTCGCGATCGTCAGAAGCGCGCCGAGGTCTTGTTCCTGCTGGCCGACAAATGTTTCCAAATCCGCGAGAGAGAGTCCGCCACTCACCGCAACAGGGTCGCTGCTCATGATTCATCTCCCCGAATGTTCAGAACGATCGTCGTGAGCCTCCTAAGGGCCGTACCGTCAGAATGAGCACTCGTTAAAGATCAGAACGGGTGCGGTAACGCCGGCAGCAAGGTCTGGGACAAGGAGTCCATCTGCTGGGCCGCGGTTGCGGGGTCGCTGACAAAGCTCCCGATCTTTTGCCTGATCTCGCTGCGCGCGGCCTTTTCCGTGGCCGGCTTTGGCAGCTTGAGGATATCGATTATCTGAGTCAATTGATCTGAGGTTGCGCTGTCGCGAATGAACAACAGCAGTGCAGTCTTGCGGGCCTGAACGGCCGTAGGAATCGGCCCCTTCAAGATCACCGTGCCCGGCGGGAGCACCACCCGTGGCAGCGGCGCCGGGATCACATTCTGCGGGACGATTACCGGGCTCGGCGGCAGCGTCGGCCCTCCAACGGAAGGGCCGGAGCCGGCGACGAGGGCGGCTACGCCGGCGTTGGCGCCGGTCTGCTGGGCCATGCCGGCCCCGATCGCAGCGTTGACGAGAGCCGCCGGGGTCGCCGGCCCGCCCGACCGCCCGACCGGGTCGGCCGGATTGGTGGAGTCGTGGGGAACCGTCGTCGTCGTCGCCGCCACCGAGGCGGCAGCCTCGGCCAATCCCTCGTTCAGCGAGCATTTGTTGTGGTAGCTGACCACATCGGCGATCGCGAGGCCGGTCGGCCAGGCGGAGATCGGTCTCGGAAACTTGTTCTGGACGATGTCGTTGTAGGTCCGCAGCCGGCTGTTCTTGATCGCCGCGGCAACCACCTCGGCGGTCTGCTTCGCGAAGGCATCTGCCTCCACCTCCGCGCGCTCGCCGCTCGCGATCGACGCCGCTGCCGACAGCGGGCGCACGACGGAGGCCTGCGTAAACGCCGCGCCCAGGCCGCCGAGCGCGGTCGACAGGCTGCCGAAGATCAGGTTGCTCGTGCGCTGGTACCTGGTCAGGTTCTGGAGATACTCTCCGCAAAGCTGATCGGACTCGCGGATGTAGCGCCCGACGATCTCGTTGCGCGCATCCTCCGGCGTCACACCGACCGGATAGGCGATCTCCGGCGGCGCCGGGTTTTGCCCGGTGTTCGTCGACCCGAGCGGTATCGGGTTCGCGCCGTCGATGACGATCGGCTGGCCGGACGGCGTACATCCGGCTAATGCGGCGATCGCCACAGGGCCCATCAGGGAACGAATCCGCGCGTACCGAGGAGACATCGTTACCTCCCGCGAAAAGGTGCACCAAGAGAAGCCCTGATTACGCAGGAGAGATCATCGCAGACGCGGCCTGATCCAATAATCGTACTGCGATTTTCGCTGTATTTACCGCCTTCTACACCAACAGCGCCGCGGTCTTTCGCCCCACCAAAATGGCGAATCGCCATTCCTCGATGACAGGGAGCCGGTTTCGTTTAATAAGTCTTAAAAGTAGTCCGCATCGATTGCGTTTCGCGCGACCCGGGCCGATGCCGCTTCTCCTGATCCAAGGCACCGAGGATCGGGTGACACCGCTCGACGCGCACGCCGCGCGCCTGGCGCAGGCGGTACCTCAGGCGCGGCTTGTCGTGCTCGACGGCTGCGGGCATTTGCCCGAGGTCGAGATGCCGGAGCAGGTCGACAAGCTGATCCGCGAGTTCCTTCACGGGTCGCCGGCGTACCGCCCCCGCGCCTTAGCCGGAATCTCGGCAAAGCCCAGTTCGGGCAGCATCAGATCACGCCGTCGGCCCTGAGCTCGGCGATCTCGTCGGGCGAAAGGCCCAGCACCCCGCCATAGATTTCGTCGTTGTGCTGGCCGAGCTTGGGGCTCGGCGTCGCCGGTATCTTGTCGGCGCCGTGGACGCGCAGCGGCGTGTTGGGCACGACGATGCGGCCAATCTCGTCATGCTCGATCCATTCGAGCATCCCGCGCTCGTGCATGTGCGGGTCTTGCATGACCTCGTCGACATTGCGGACCGGCGCGAGCGGGATGCGGCGCTGCTTGGCGATCGCGAAGATCTCCATCTTCGGCAGCGCCCTGGTCCAGGCGGAGATCGCGTCGTCGACGAATTCGCGGTTGGCGACGCGGGCCGCGTTGTCCTTGCAGCGCGGGTCATGGCGCAATTCCTCGCGCCCCATCGCCGCCAGCAAATTGTACCAGTGCTCCTCGACCGCGAGGTTCATCGCGATATAGCCGTCGGCGGTCGGGTAGACGTTGATCGGCACGCGGCCGTGGCTGGCGTTGCCGGTCCGCTCGGGAGTTTTCCCGGTGCGCCAGGTAGCCTCCATCTGCGAGGTCATCGTCGCATAGGCGGCCTCTTCCATCGCCACCTCGACGAGCCGGCCCTTGCCGGTGTGCTCGCGCTCGTAGAGTGCCGTCAGCGTCGCCGCGTAGAGGTGGATGCCGGAGAGAAAATCGACGACCGCCGGCCCCGCCTTGAGCGGCACTCCGTCGGGCTCTCCGGTCGTGCTGATCATCCCGGAAAAGGCCTGGATCGTCAGATCCATCGCCAGGTTGTCGCGGTCCGGCCCCGACAGCCCATATCCCGACCCCGACGCATAGATCAGACGCGGATTGATCTCGTGCAGCACATTCCAGCCGACGCCGAGCCGGTCCATGACCCCCGGCGCGAAATTCTCCAGCAACACGTCGCCCTTTGCCGCGAGCTGCTTCAAGAGCACGACCCCACGCGCATCCTTGAGGTTGAGCGTGATCGCGCGCTTGTTGCCGTTGAGCATCGCGATCGGGAACGTCGTGCTGAGCCCCGGCGGCGCGCGCCGGCGCAGCGGCTCCCCTTGCGGCGGCTCGATCTTGATGACGTCGGCCCCGGCCTTCGCCATCAGCATCGACGCATAGGGGCCCTGATACACCTGCCCGAAATCGAGCACGACGACCCCGGCAAGGGGCGTGTTGGGGCGGGTTTTCATGGTGCACCGACTTTCCCCTCGCCCGCATTGCGGGAGAGGGACCGTTCACGAAGCGAACAGGGTGAAGGCGCGGCGGCGCACAGACCCTCACCCGGCTCGCTATGCTCGCCACCCTCTCCCGCAGTGCGGGAGAGGGGATCCGTCTGCGTAGCCACCTATTTCCCCTTGAACCCGCGGGGCTGGCGCTTTTCGGCGAAGGCGCTGGCGGCTTCCTTGAAGTCTTCGGTCAGGTAAAGCCGGAACGGCGCGGCCATGTACTGGGCCTCGCGGGTCAGGCGCTCCATGTACCAGCGCCGTGTCCGCACCGTCGTGCGCACGCTGAGCGGCGGGTTTTTCGCGACTTGCGCCGCCAGTTCGCGCGCGACGTCGAGATGTTTGCCCTCGGGTGCGAGACGATTGAAAAGCCCGGCCTTGAACCCTTCCTCCGCCGTGAAGAACCGGCCGGTGAACGCGATCTCGTCGCCGAACGCAGCGGCGGAGCGGTATTGAAAGAGGGCCCAGTAACGCGAGGCGCCGAGTCCGCGCGCGGTTTCCGTAAGCTGGAACCGGGTGCCCTCGGCCGCGACGATCAGGTCGCATTCGAGCGTCAGCCCGAGTGCGAGGCCCATGACATAGCCGTGGACCGCGGCGATGACCGGCTTCCAGTTGACGGCCCGCGTCAACAGATCGGCCGAGTTGGTGCCCCAGCCTTGCGGACCGCCCAGCTTCTCGAATTCCTCGCGGCTGCGGAGCTGGCGCTGCCGGACGTCGGCGCCGCTCGAAAAAGCCCGGCCGCGGCCGTTAAGGATCGCGACCTCCGCATTCTCGTCGAGATCGAACCGGCGCAGCGCGTCCGACAGCCCCGCCACAACCTCGTCGCTGACCGCGTTGAGCTTGTCGGGCCGATTGATCGTGATCGTCGCGATCTTGTCGCTGCATTCGTAAAGGACGAGCCCGTCGCCGCCGTCGTTCATGCGCTTTCCTCCCACACACCAGTCCGAGCGGATGGTGGCGGGCGGAGCGATGAGCTGTCAACGGCGGCGGGCTGTCCTCAAAATAGCAAGACGATAACCAGGATGATCGCCAGGAGTCCGAATCCGCCCGACGGGTAGTATCCCCAGCCGCCGCTGTATGGCCACAAGGGGAGGGCTCCGATCAGCAGGAGGATCAGGATGACCAGAATGATCAGGCGCATTCCGGCGCCCTCCTATTTCTCGCTGCCGACGAGCTCGCGCACGGCATCCTTGGCCTTGCCGCGCGCGTTCTCGAACCGGCCTTCGGCCTGCTCGACCTTACCCTCAGCCTCGGTATGGCGGCTGCCGACCACGCGGCCCGCGACCTCTTTGATTTTGCCGGTCGCCTTCTTGACGCTTCCGGTCACACGATCCTTGTCCATGGCCTGAACTCCGAAACCAGTACATGTCCTCCCCAAACAAGCCGGGAACACCAAGGTTCCGGATACGCGCGTTAGCGCGCCGCAATTAGACCGATCGGCAAGCCGTCAGCGCAATTTGGCCGGCACCTCGATGCCCAGGAGGCGCGCAGCGTTGCCGCCGAAGATCCGACGGCGCTCCGCGTCGCTGAGCCCCGGCGAGCGCTCGACAAACCCGATCGGGTCGACCTCGCCCATGTCGTAGGGATAGTCGGTGCCCATCAGCACGTGGTCGGCCCCGTACTGCCGCACGAGGTATTCGAGCTGGTGGTGAGTGAACACCATCGTGTCGAAATACAGCCGCTTCAGGTAGGTCGTCGGGTCTTCCTTCAGGTGCTCGCAGCAATCGGGCCGGGCCGAAGCGCCGTGGTCGATGCGGCCGTTATAGGCAGCGAGATATCCGCCGCCATGCGCGACGACGATCTTCAGCCCCGGATAGGCGTCGAGGACGCCGCCGAAGATCAAGTGATGCACCGCGATCGTCGATTCGAGCGGGATGCCGATGATGTTGCTGAAATAATGGTCGCCGAACCGCCGCCCCTCGGTGAACCCCGACGGGTGCATGAACAGCAGCACGCCGAGTTCCTCACAGCGCTGGAAGATCGGGCGGAATTTCGGGTCGGAAAAATCGGTGCCGTCGACGTTGGACGAGATTTCGATGCCGCGGAAGCCGAGGGACCCGGTGATCCGGTCCAGCTCGCGGATCGCCAATTCCGGCGCCTGGAAGGGGATCGTGCCGAGCCCGACGAAACGGTCGGGATGCTTGCCGACGATGTCGGCGATGTTGTCGTTGACGAGCCGCGCCGAGGCGAGGCCGAGCTCGGGGTCGGTCCAATAGAACATCTGCACCGGCGCCGGAGAGAACGCCTGCATGTCGATGCCCATGATGTCCATGTCCGCGAGGCGCTGCTCGACCGAGGTGAGCTGCCCGTGCGTCCGCCGCGCCTGTTCCGCCTGGACGGCGCGGGTGCGCTCGTTGGCGAATTTCATCGTCGCGTCGCGCTCGGGGTTCCAGTGCGGCTTGACCATCTCGTCCGCCGCATCGAGATGAACGTGGCAGTGAATGTCGACCGTGAACCACTTGCCGCGCGCATGAACCGGCCCCGGAAAACGACCCTCGATCGGCGTGCCGGGCGGAAGGCAGGTAAACAGCATGGGGGGCTTCTCCTCGGTGGCGGCGGGGGTCGAGTATCACTTTAGCTCGCTCAAGCCTATCGCAAAGCCTCCGCGCGCTTGGCCCGGGGATCCGCGGCGCGTCGGTCGGTGCCGGACATTTGAAGCGACGTTCAGTCCCATCCCGTGCGAATGTGATTGGCATCAAAATTGTCGAGGCGTGGCTTGGGTAGCCGGGTCAAGCCCGGCCAAGGTGAGTCAGAGAGGCCGAGAAAACAGAACGATGGCCACGTTTCTTCTTCGCCGCCTTGCCCTCATCGTGCCGACCCTCTTTTTCGTGTCGGTGCTGATCTTCGGGCTGCAGCAGCTCTTGCCGGGCGACCCGGCGCTGGCGCTGGCGGGCGAGGACGCGAACCCCGAGGTCATCGCCTATCTGCGCCACAAATATAACCTCGACGAGCCACTTCCCGTCCGCTACGCGCTGTGGATCGAGGGAGTCGTGCATGGCGACCTCGGCGAGTCGATCCGGATCAAGCGACCGGTGCTCGACCTCGTCGCCGAGAAATTGCCCGTCACCGGCGAACTGGGGTTCTTCGCACTCGTGATCGCGCTCGCGATCGGCGTTCCGGCCGGCATCCTCGCTGCGGTCAAGAACGACACGTTCGTCGACTACGGGGCG
>DASXFE010000019.1:0-47133 GCA_036489765.1 Allostellaceae bacterium
GGTCCGTCGCGGCTGTTCTCCGCCGATGCGCAGGCGATGACGGCGGCGGCGACGGCGGGCAGCTTCCCGCGGTCGTTCCTGATCCCGGGCACCGACACGTCGATCCGTGTCGGCGGCAACATCACCTGGATCGCCGACTACTACCTCGAGGGCGGCCAGGCCAACGGCAGCCCGTGGTCGACGACGATCGGCGCCAACGGCACCGTGCAGTCGATCGGCTTCAACAACACGACGAGTGCCAAGGGCGCCGCCGACTTCGGCGAGTCGATGCGGCAGTCGCAGTTGTCGGTCGAAACCCGCACCCCGACCCCGTACGGCGAGGCGCGGTCGTACTTGTCGATGGACTGGGCGAATTCGACCGCCTACGACCCGGGCGGGACGGCACCCGGCGAAATCTCCGACAACCTCGTGCCTCGTATGAAATACGCCTACGGCACGTTGGGCGGGTGGCTTGCCGGTCAGGCGAACTCGAACTTCGAAGATCCTGACGCCAACGCAGAAACCCTCGACTTCGGCGGCAACGTCGGCGAACCGGGCCGCGTCCGTACGGCTCAGTTGCGCTACACGATGCCTCTGACCTGGGCCTGGGGCGGCGCGCTGTCGTTCTCGTTGGAAAACTCCGACGTCGAAGTGTTCACCCCGAACGGGATCTGCGGCTCGGACGCCGGCGTCTCCAGCGCCTGCATGTCGCCGGGCCTGGGCACGGCGGGCGGTGCGGCGATCGCGGCCGCGCAGAACATCAACCCTGCGAAGCCGATCGCGCCTGACCTGACTGCGGCGTTGTACATCCCGCAGCCCTGGGGCCACATCGACATTTCCGGCATCATCCGGCCGGAAGGCATCTCCGACGGCGCCTACTACAGCAAGGACTTCGTCGGCGGCGGTGGCCACCTCGGCTTTGACGTAAAGCCGGGCTGGTTCACGCCCAAGGACGATTTCACCTTCCACTTCACCGGTGGTTCGGGCCTCGGCGGGTATCTCAACAGCAGCACCAATGCCGCTCTTGAGACCAACATGACCAACCACACCATCGGGGCGGCGGGCGCTTGCGGCCCGGCCAGCACCCCGACGGCGACGGTAGCTCCGACGACCTCGAACTGCGTCGCCACCAAGCTGATCCCGTCGATCGGCGCGGAAATCGGCTACCAGCATTGGTGGAGCGACAACCTGCGTTCGACGTTCAGCTACGGCGTCAATCGCGAGTATTCGCTGAACGCGGCCTATCTCGGCACGGGCATCACCTCGGCCAACAAGGAGCTCCAGACCGCTCACGCCAACCTGATCTGGAACCCGGTGTCGTTCGTGACGATCGGCATCGAATACATGTGGGGCCAGCGGACGGTTGCCGTCGCTCCGATCGGCACGACGGCCAATTCGCAGCAGATGCAGACCCTCATCGGCAAGTTCGACGTGGCGTTCTGATCTGACGCGACATACCTAAGGGAAAACCCGTCGGCCTCGGCCGGCGGGTTTTTCTTTGTCCGAAGGGGACCACAGCCCCTCGTTCCGCTGGTTCCCACACCGCCGGGCTTCGCCAGTCCCAGTGTCCAACGAAACCCGTCCGAGCATCACCAGGGCTAGCATCGCCATGATCGCATCCGCATCGCTGGTATTGCGCAATCAGGCACAGGCGGACCCGAGTTCATCGGATAAGCGGGCTGTCCGGTCGCGGCAACGGCCTGCTGCACCGAGGCGGTTGTCACGGCGGGTCAGGCGAGGGGCGTACGCCTCTACCAGGCGAGCTCCGATTGGGCCGGTGCGGGGCTCGGTGTTCAGCCCTCGGCTCGGTCCAACCGACTTGGGAAATGGAGCGGTTCAAGCTGGCGGAATCGCTCCCTCGGCCGAGTGGGCCTGAGGTTCGCGCCATCCCCCCCAAGCCCAGGACGGGGCATCGAGTCTGGGCGGGCGGGACGAGAATTGCGTGCGCTCAGCCGATCTGCCCTGCGTGGACAGGCGTCGATATTTGCCTGTCGGCCGATCGGCCGGTGAACTCACGGCTCGGCGGCAGCGCGCGGGGCGGCCTTCAGGACAGCAAGCCGCCAAGTAGCGCCGGTTCTAGTGTTTGGCGCCGCCGAAGACGCCGGCTGCCTGGTAGGGAAGGCCGCTGATCGACTTGACCGCAAAGCTGCCCCCGGTCTCGGCCGCGTTCGGGCCGAAGAAGAAGCCGGCCGCGGCGCCGGTGAGGTTGCTCCCGGAGAGACTGCCGGCATAGGCCGGCGAACGCGGGCCGCCTGCGATCGACCCGCTGACGCTCTTCCCGTCGAAATTGTTGATCGACAGGTTTCCGGTGAAATTGCCGAAATGATAGGTCTCGGCAAACGTTCCGGAGGCGAGATAGCTGGCGCCGTTGTTGCTGACGGTCCCGATCGCGTTGCCCGTGAAGTTCGCGGTCGCGCTCATCGAGGTCAGATTGCCAATGTCGGCGGCGGGGGTCTGGATGCCGGCGACCCAGGTGTTGATGTGGGCGATGTCGGTGCGGGCAGTGCTGCCGCTCCCGGTGTCGACCTCGCCGCCCCAATAGCCCCATTGCAGGTATTGGCACACGCACAGCCCGGTCGACGGCAGCAGCGAGTTGTTCGGAACCGCGTTGGCGTTGACCATGTACAGGTTGGCGTTGGTCGCCAGGTTGCCATTGACGTTCGAGTTGGCGGCGGGCGCTTGGAGCGCCCCGAACAGATTGTCGTTGATGTAGCCCTGGTTGGTCATGTTGCCGCTTTGTCCCGGCACGAAGCCATACACGTAATTGAACGAGCTGACGCCGCTTTGCGACGAGGTGAACGGGTCGACGCCGGCGATGGCCGACGAGATCTGCATCGCCGCCGGGTTGGTGGTGATCGCGATGCCGCCGATCACCGCGTATGGAGTCGAGGTTCCGTTCACGGTGCCGACCATCGTGCCGCCGACGAGCCCCGACAGGGTCTGCGCGGTCTGCGGTCCGCTGGCGACGGCCGGCGCCTGGACCGCCAGAGCGGGCTGGACAAAGCCGTAGTTCGTCATCGCATTGGTCGCGGTGTTGGTCGCGGTGGCGAGCTGCGGGATCTGGGACCCGTCGGTGCTGCTGCAACAGCCGTTCGGGGTGACGACAAACCCCTCGACGTTGTTGTTGCCGTAAAAGCTGTTGCCGGTAGCGTCGATACCGGTGAGGAGCGACGTGTTGATCAGGGTTTGCGGCGTCGTGCCATTCGACCGGTACGAGCCCTCGGCCGCGCCGGTCAACACGGGTTGCGGGGTGGTTTGGCCGGGATTGCCGGTGGTGACGATCACGTTGCCGGTGGCGACGACCAGCGCCGAGGTCTGATCGGCACCGATGCCGTCGATCGCGAGGCTCGCCTGCAGGATCGCCGGCTTCGTGCCCTGAAACGAGCCGTTCGAGAGACCGGTGCCGGCAGGGATCGCCAGGTACAGCGGCGACACGCTGCGGTTCGGAATCTGACCGCCGATCTGGTTGGGGACGAACGGCACCGGCGACCCCAGCGCGAAGTCGGGCTGGATCTGGAACGCCTTGACGGTGGCGTTCGGGCTGGGGGTGTAGGCGCCGGCGCCCGCCGGCAGCCCGCCATACCCGAAGGCGATCTTTGTCGGGTCGTTGGCGACGCTGAAGCCGCTATAAAAGAACGTGCCGTCCGAATTGACGACCGGGCTGGCGTTGAGCGTGAAATTGCCCGACGGCGTATAGAGCGTGGCGGTGCCCTGAGCGAGCGATACCGACAGCGTGTCGTCACCGATCGGGGCGATGAACACGCCGTTGCTGACGGAACCCCCGCTGTAAGGCACGAGCGGGGTGGTGAACCCGCTCTGACGGTTTGCCGTGACGACTTGGGTCGTCGCACCTGCCAGCGGCCCTCCGGGCGGGACCGCGGGAACCGTGTTGGTCGGCGGGGGCGGAGGAGGAGGGGTTTGCGGCGTCGTGTTGCCGCCTGCTGCCGCCGCGATCTGCGGCTGGCTTTGGCTTCCCGTTGTGTTGAGGTTGTTCTGCGCGACGTTATTGGTGGTCGGGGTCTGGTTCTGCGTCTGCGTTTGACCCAGCTGGGTTTGGATCGCGGACTGGACGCTGGCATTGATATTGCCCGACACGGTCTGGGTCACGCCGCTATTGGTCACGGTCGAGTCGGTCGGGACCTGGGTGGCGCCGCCGCTGCCGCCGTTGTGGCCGTCAAGCTGAGTGATGAACGAGGTCAGCGTTCCGCTCGCTGCGTGGGTCGGCGATGAGGGCGAGGCGCCGCGCCCGTTGACCGTGACCGCGAAACCCGGCCGCGTGATCGTCTGGCTTATGCCGTTGAGCCCGGTGATCGTCAGACCGTTGCCGTAGAGGAAGACGACGTCGAGATTGCCGCTGGGGTCGAGGCTCATCACGAACACGCCGCCGCGGATGCCGATCGTCGCGACCGGGGTCTTGATCGTAACCGGGGTCTCGCCCTTCGACAGCTTGCCGCCGACATAGCGGAACACCCCGCGTGTCGCGCTCAGCGCCGCGGTACCCGTGCCGGTTTTCGGGTTGTAGACGAACTCGTCGATCGTCATGTCCGAGTTAGGACCGATACTCATCGCCGATTCATCGACGAAGAGGAGCTGTGTCTGACCGTCCGAACCGGTGTTGATGTGTTCATTGAAGACGATGTTCTCGCCGACGAGAAGGGTCTTCACGGTGCCGCCCGGCGGCTGGCCGGTCGTCGCCGGGTTGACCGCGCTGCTGACGCCGACGCGCTGGGCGGCGGCCGGTTGAGCGGTGGCCAGCAGGGCCGCGGCGACGGCGGCGCCGAGCCAGAGGGAACGGGGAGCCGGGGACAACATCTCGCCTCCGTCCTAGAATTTGATCTGCGCGCCGATCAGCGCAGAATCGCTGGTATAGGCATAGATCGGCAGGTTCGAGGAAACGATGTCGCGCTGGATCTGAGCGACCAGCGAGATCCGGTCGTCGATCGGGAAGGTCTGGGTCAGTCCAAAGCGCCAGTGCCGGTCGTGGCGGTCGCTGAAATTGGGCGCGAAGGCGGTGCCGCCGGTGACGCAGCACGGGTCGGGCGCGTTGTAGAGCCCCCAGCTGCGGCTGCCGAATATCACCGTCTCCCACGGCCGTTTCAACAGCCCGGTCGGGTCAGCATAGCGCACGCGATAGCTCACCGCGGTCGAATAGGTCTTGTTGGCGTAGAACGGAAAGCTGGTGTCCTGGTCGAGATAGTCGAGCTCAGCCCCCAGCGCCGAATTCTCCGTCAGCGCCTTGGTCGCGAACAGCGAGACGAGCTTGTCGCTGCCATCGAGCCCGGTCGATAGCGGCCGGTCGGCGGCGTTGCTGAAATATTTCCGCCGATACTCGAACGTGCTCTTCACCTGAATGTCCCAGGGCAATGCCGCCGTCGCTTCCAGCCCGGCGCCGGCGGTGGAGAAATACTGGTTTTCCCCCAGCCCGACCTCGTTGCCGATCACGTACGGCTTCAAGGTCGCCGACTCGACCCAGGGCACGCCGAGGTTCGGGAAACGGAAGCGCGGTCCGGCGGTCACCTCGGCGAAATCGAGGTCAAAGTGCCGGATCATGAAGTAGTGGTTTACGTAGGTGTTGGCGCCAACCTCGAACGTGTCGTGGTCCTGGGTCCCGAGGTCATAGCTGAGCAGGAAGTTCCCGGCAGCGAACGCGTTGAAATCGTGCTGTTTGACGAATTCGGGCGACAGCGACAGGAGCTGGCCGCTGACCGGCGAGATGATCGAGGCTGAGCCGGGCGCGACATTGGCGTCGGACTGGTACTGTATGCCGAAGAAGAGCGAGCCCGCGAATTGTACGGGCGATGCCTGCTTGGCGATCTGGGCCTCGTATTCCGCTACGCGGGCGGCAACCTCCGGGGGCGGGTTGGCGGCCGCGGCCTTTTGGAAATAGCTCTCGGCGACGTCGAACGAGCCCATGCGGAAATAAAGGACCCCGAGCTCGAGATCGACGCGCGGCAGGTCGGGATTGAACAGCAGCATCCGTTCGAGCGCCGACACCGCGCCCTCGTTGTCGCCCAGCTTCGCCGCGGCATCGGCATAGGCGAAGGTGACGTCGAGGTTCGACGGGTCGTGCAGCATCTGCTGAAACAGGGCTTCCTTTTTCTGTTGGAGCTGCGATTTATCGCTGTCGGCCGGTGCGTCGGCCCAAGACGCGGCGATGCCGAGCGCCAGGACGAGCCACGACCCCATTAAAAACCGCGATATTAAGCGGGCAGCTCTGCGATAGTCTTTTCGACGCGTCACTCGGCGCATCACCTCAGCCCCAGATTTTATTGGCGCCCCCACGACGATAGCGGTGTTGTCGCATCGAGCAAGCTTTATTCCACACCGGGGATAGCGTTTCGCCTGCGCTAACCTTACCCCTGGTTTCGCTTAAGCGAGCCTGCTTTTTGCTTGCAACTGTTGATGCTCAAACACTTGATGAACCCGGAGGCGCGGCGCAATCTCTTGCGCCCCCACGGGGAGGATCGCGGCGTGGCTGGCCTGGAATTTTATGATGCCCTCGAAACCCGCAACCACGGGGCGCGCGAGGCGGCGTTGACGGCGGCGCTGCCGGGGCTCGTGGCGGCTGCGAAAAACGCCGCGCCAGCCTATCGCGACGCGCTCTCCGCGGTGGATCCGGCGGCGATTTCGAGCCGCGCGGCGCTTGCCCACCTGCCGGTGACCCGGAAATCGGCGCTGATCGAGGCCCAGCGGCGGCACCCGCCGCTGGGCGGGTTCAACGCGGTGCCGGTCGGGGCGCTGGCGCGGATTTATGCTTCGCCCGGGCCGATCTACGAGCCGGCGGCGCGGCGGCCCGACTTCTTTCGCATGGCGCGGGCGATGTTCGCCGCCGGTATCCGGGCGGGCGACCTCGTGCACAACGCATTCTCCTATCACCTGACCCCGGCCGGCGCGATGGTCGAGGGCGCGGCCGACGCGCTCGGCTGCCCGGTGATCCCCGCCGGCACCGGGCAGACCGAGTTGCAGGTGCACACGATCGCCGACCTCCGCCCGAGCGCCTATGTCGGCACGCCATCATTTCTAAAGATCATCCTCGACCGCGCCGCCGAATTGGGGGCGGACGTCTCGTCGCTAACGAGGGGAGTGGTCGGCGCGGAGTCCTATCCCGGCGTGCTGCGGGCCGAGTTCGCCGCGCGCGGGCTCGCCGTGCTGCAGTGCTACGGCACCGCAGACCTTGGCCTCATCGCCTATGAGACGGTCGATGCCGGCGGGAAATTGTGTGACGGGATGATGCTCGACGAGGGGGTGATCCTCGAGCTCGTTGCCCCCGGTACCGGCGACCCGGTCGCGCCGGGCGAGGTCGGCGAGGTCGTCGTCACGACGCTGACCCCCGAGTACCCGCTTATTCGATTTGCCACCGGCGACCTCTCGGCATTGTTGCCCGAGCCGAGCCCGTGCGGGCGGACCAACCAGCGCATCCGCGGGTGGCTCGGTCGCGCCGACCAGTCGGCCAAGGTGCGCGGGATGTTCGTCCACCCGGTCCAGGTCGGCGAAATTGCCCGCCGGCACCCGTCGATCGCAAAGGCGCGGCTCGTCATCGAGCGGCCGGAAAGCGCCGACGTGATGACGCTCCACATCGAAACGACGGGGCCCGAGGCCGAGGACGCGGCGATCATCGAGTCGATTCAGGCGGTTACCAAGCTGCGCGGCGGGGTCGCGCGGGTTCCGGCGGGCGGCCTGGCGAGCGACGACAGGCTGATCGAAGATCGCCGGCCGATCGGGTAGAATTCATCGAATCGCCAAAATTTGTCACACCAAAGACCCAATCGGGAACGAATATCCTATGCGTAAGGTTCAGCCTTACAGGTTTGTCCCCCAAACCTCGATTCCGGCCGATTTGCTCGGCCGGAAGCGTTGCGGCCTCGGATCTCCCCCTCCGAGGCCGCTTTTTTGCCCGGATCACGTTTTTGCGTCGTCATTCCCGCAAAACCGGGAATCCAGGGCGAGAAGCGGAGCGGTGGCCTGCCGGACCCCCGCCCGCGCGAGGGTGACGAGGTCGGGCGAGCGAACTTGATCGGCTCTAGCCGCGATTTTGATCTCTCCAGCGAGCTCGTCGGGGAAGATCTTGCGTGCCGCCGCGGCGAACGCCTGGTGTTCCGGGGCTTGTCGCTGCGGCTCGCGGCCGGCGCGGCGCTGGTCGTGACCGGGGCCAACGGCAGCGGCAAGTCGAGCCTGTTGCGCCTGTTGGCGACACTGCTGCGGCCGGAGACGGGACGGCTGCTGTGGGGTGGTTCGGCGATCGCGGCGGACCCGGCGCCGTACCGGGCCGTGATCCACTATCTCGGCCACCTCGATGCGATCAAGCCGGCGCTGACCCCGCGCGAGACGCTGGAATTCTGGGCCGGGCAACGGGTCGGGCGCGCGGCTGTCGGCGACGCGCTCACCGCGCTCGGGCTCGACCGGGTCGCGGATTGGCCATGCCGCTGGCTCTCGGCCGGGCAGCGGCGGCGTCTCGCGCTGGCGCGGCTGGTGGCGTCACCGGCGCCGGTATGGCTGTTGGACGAGCCGGCGGCGGCGCTCGACAGCGACGGCGAAGGGCGGCTCGTGACGCTGATTTCCGCGCATCGCGCCGCCGGCGGCCGGGTCGTCGCCGCGACGCATCAGCCGCTCGCGATCGAGGCGGCCGGGACGCTGGCGATCGGCGACTACACACCCGCAGGCGTCGGCTGACGATGGCGGGGTTTTTCGCGCTTGTCCGCCGCGACCTCTGCCTCGCTTGGCGGCAGGGCGGCGAGATCGGCCTCGCCGTCGGGTTTTTTGTGCTCGCGGTGGTGCTGTTCCCCTTCGGGGTCGGGCCCGAGCCCGAATTGCTGCGCCGGGTCTCCGCCGGGATCATCTGGGTCGCGGCGCTGCTCGCTGCGGTATCGAGCCTCGACCGGCTCTTTGCCGCGGACCATGCGGATGGCGGGCTCGACCTGATCGCGCTGTCGCCTTTGCCGCTCGAAGTCGCGGTCTTAGCTAAATGCCTGGCGCACTGGCTAACAACTGGACTAGCCCTCACGATCGTTAGTCCGGCGCTGGCCGTGATCGTCGATATGGCGTCGGCGGACATGCCGGTGCTGGTACTTGGGCTCCTGCTCGGGACGCCGGCGCTGACCTTGATCGGCGCGATCGGGGCGGCGCTGACGCTGGGGGCGCGGCGGCCGGGCGTGCTGTCCGCGCTGTTGGTCCTGCCGCTCTATCTGCCCCCGCTGATCTTCGGCGCCGGGGCGGTCGAGGCGGGAATGGGCGGCGGCGGGGCGCGGGCGCACCTGCTGCTGCTCGGTGCGTTCAGCCTGGGCGCGCTCGTGCTGGCGCCGATTGCGGCGGCGGCGGCGCTGCGCGATGCGCTCGAATGACGCCGCATCCGCCAGGGGGGTGACGTGGTACAAGTCGCCATGACCATCACGTACCTGGCCAATCCGGCGCGCTTTATGCGGGTCAGCGCGGTGCTGCTGCCGTGGGTCGCGGGCCTGGCGGCGGTGGTGCTGGCGGTAGGGCTCTACTGGTCGCTGGTGATCGCGCCACCCGACTATCAGCAGGGCGAAAGCGTGCGGATCATGTTCATCCACGTGCCGGCGGCGTGGCTCGCCTCGCTGGTCTATCTGGTGATCGCCGTGGCCAGCTTTGTCGCCCTCGTCTGGCGGCATCCGCTCGCCGAGATCGCGGCGCAGGCGGCGGCGCCGGTCGGGGCGGCGTTCACGCTCGTGTGCCTCGTGACGGGCTCGCTGTGGGGGCGGCCGATGTGGGGCACCTATTGGGTGTGGGACGCGCGGTTGACCTCGGTCCTGGTGCTGTTCTTCCTCTATCTGGGCTATATCGCGCTGGTGAGCGCCTTTGACGACCCGGCGCGCGGGGCGAGGGCGGGATCGATCCTGGCGCTGGTCGGGGTCGTCAATCTGCCGATCATCAAATTCTCGGTGGATTGGTGGAATACCCTGCACCAGCCGGCGAGCATCTCCCTCACAGGGTCGACGATCGACCCGTCGATGCTGTGGCCGCTGTTGGTGATGGCGGTCGGTTTCATGCTGCTGTTCGCGGCGCTCTTGATGGTGCGGATGCGGGCGATGCTCAACGAGCGCCGGGTTCGCGCGCTGCGGCTTCAGGGCGGATGAGCCGCTATCTCGCGATGGGCGGCTATGCCGCCTTTGTCTGGCCGGCCTATGCGGTCGCGCTGGTCGTGCTCGGGGGCATCGCGATCCAGTCGTGGCGGCGCTACCGGGCAAGCCGCCGCGCGCTCGACCGGCTCCAGCGCGAGGGACGGCGATGACCCGCAAGCGCCGACGCCTCGTGATCGCCGTGTGCGCGCTCGCCGGGCTCGGCGGGGCGACGGCGCTGGTGCTGTCGGCGTTCAACGACAACCTTGTGTTCTTCTACGGCCCGACTGAACTGGTCGCGAGGCACATCGCGCCCGGTCGGCTCGTCCGTATCGGCGGGCTCGTCGAGGCGCGGAGCGTCGTCCATGATCCCGACGGCCGCACGGTGCATTTCCGCGTCACCGACAACAAGACCGAGCTTGCCGTGACCTATGACGGCATCCTGCCCGACCTCTTCCGCGAGGGTCAGGGGGTCGTCGCCGAGGGGCGGCTCGACGGCAAGGGCGATTTCGTCGCCACCAACGTCCTCGCCAAGCACGACGAGAAATACATGCCCCCCGAGGTCGCCGAGGCGCTGAAAAAAGCGGGGCGCTGGCAGGAGGGGCAAAAGTAGCGAAACCCGTCTCGCCCGGTGGCCGATCGAGGCGATGCCGAGACCCGACAGGTCCTCGGCGGTCAACTCGGGCAGGATGTCGGCGTCGATGTCGTTGTCGCGAAAGGCTGCGGTGTATTGGTCGAGGCCGAGGCCGCGCAGCCACCGGCCGACATCAAGCGGCATCACGGCTCCGGCTGGTGTTCGCCGGAGGCGATGGCCGAAAGATATTGCGGCAGATCGGGCCAGCCGAACGCGGTCGCGGCGACCTGGGCACCGGCGAACGGCAGCATCCTGCGCCGGATCTCGCGGCCGCCGAGACGTTGGTAGAAGAACCGCGACGGGTTTTCGCTCAGCACCCAGACCACCGCCGAGCGGGTGCCGCGTTCGACGAGCCGTGCGAACAGCGAAAGGATCAGCGCGCGGCCGATCCCCCGATTCTGCCAATCCGGCGCGACATAGAGGGTGAAGACCTCGCCGGTATAGTTCGGCTCGTCGCGGCATCCGCCGCAGCTGCCGAAACCGAGGATCGCGCCATCCGGCCCGACCGCGACGCGCACGTCGCGCGGCTCACGGCGAATGACGCCGGCCCAGCCGCGCTCGCGCCGTTCGGCGGAGAGTTCGACCAGATACGGCGTCGCCAGGATCCCGGCATAGGCCGCCTGCCACGTCTCGACGTCGAGTCGCCCGATGGAGGCGGCGTCGCCGGTATGGGCGGGCCGGATCGTGAAGGGTTCCATGCCGCCTCATTCTGCCCGCTTTTGCGGCGCAGGGGAAAGGGGCGCGGCGTCCCATCCGTGGCGCCGCCGCCGCGCTGGGGGTATATGAGGGGCATGAACAGCAAAGGATTGATGATCGGCGGCGTTTTGGCCGCCGCGGTGGCGATGCCGGCCTGGGCGGCGGACAAGCCGGCGCCGGGCCCGGCCGGCGGGAACCCGCCGGCGGCACGTACGCTCGGCAGCGAGGGGGCGTGGACCGCCTACGTCTCCGAGGACCGGACCGGCAAGGTCTGCTACCTGATCGGTCAGCCGGCGAAATCGCTGCCGGCGTCGCTGCACCGGCAGGCCAGCGTGATGGTGACGCACCGGCCGAAGGAAAACGTCGCCAACGTCGTCAGCTTTGTCGAGGGCGTGCCGTTGAAGGACGGCAGCGACGTGACGCTGAAAATGGGCAAGAAGGAGTTCAAGCTGTTCACCAAAAACGACGCCGCCTGGGCCGCGACCTCCGATCTCGACAAGGAGATCGTGACGGCGCTGGCGAAGGGGCGCGACGTCGTCGCCCGCGGCCTTCCGCAAAAGGGTCCGGCGACGAGGGACATCTATTTGCTCGCCGGGTTTCCCAAGGCGCTGTCGCTGATCGACCAGGCCTGCGGTGTCAGACGCTGAGGGCATGACCAGTCTCGTCGGCCCCAGCCTTGTAGGGATGGGGCGCGAGGAACTGGCGGCGGAGCTCGCGAAACTCGGCGCTGCCCCGTTCCGCACGCGCCAGGTGTGGCACTGGATCTATCACCGCGGCGCGACCGATTTCGCGGCGATGACGACGTTGGCTAAGGGGTTCCGCGGGGAGCTCGCCGCCACCTATACGCTGGCGCGGCCCGGGGTCAGCCGCGCGCTCGCCTCGACCGACGGCACGCGCAAATGGCTGCTGCGGTTCGCGGACGGGCACGAGGTAGAGACGGTGCACATTCCCGAAAGCGACCGCGGGACGCTGTGCGTCTCGTCGCAGGTTGGGTGCACGCTGAACTGCACGTTCTGCCACACGGGCACGCAGCGGCTCGTGCGCAACCTGACGGCGGGCGAGATCGTCGGCCAGATCATGCTGGCACGCGATGCGCTCGGCGAATGGCCGTCGCCGCCAGAAGGGCGTCAGCTCACCAACATCGTGCTGATGGGGATGGGCGAGCCGCTCTACAATTACGACAACGTCGCCGCGGCGATGAAGATCGTCATGGACGGCGAGGGGCTGGCGATCTCGCGCCGCAAGATCACGCTCTCGACGGCGGGCGTGGTGCCGATGATCCGCCGCTGCGGCGCGGAGATCGGGGTCAACCTGGCGATCTCGCTCCACGCGGTGAATGACACGCTGCGCGACAGGCTCGTGCCGCTCAACCGGAAATACCCGATCGCCGAACTTCTCGACGCGTGCCGCACCTATCCGGGGTCGAGCAACGCGCGGCGCATCACTTTCGAGTACGTGATGCTGAAGAGCGTCAACGACAGCCCGGCCGAGGCACGCGAGCTGGTGCGGCTCCTCAAGGGTATCCCGGCCAAGGTCAACCTGATCCCGTTCAACCCGTGGCCCGGCGCACCCTATGACTGCGCGACCGACCAGGCGATCGCGGCCTTCTCCGACATCGTCTTCGAGGCTGGCTATTCCGCCCCCGTGCGCACGCCCCGCGGCCGCGACATCCTCGCCGCCTGCGGCCAGCTCAAATCGGAGAGCGTGCGGTTGCGACGATCGCAAGCGGCGCTGGCCGAGGCTTAGCCGCTCTGCGGCGGCGGGCCCGGCGGCGCTCTTATTGCTTCTGCCAGGTGAGCTCTTGCGTGCAGGGGCCGTTGAGGCTTTGGCCTTGCGCGACATTACCGGAAATGTGCCCGTCGAAATGCGCGCCGTTCGACGCCCTCATGGTCAAGGTGCCCTGCGCGGTGACCTGCCCGTCATAGGTTCCGCTGCCCCACCTGGTCTGTGCGACGCCGCCGCGAATGGTCAAAACCCCAATGCCGCCGCTGGGCGGACAGATGTGGTGCGCGCTGGTATCGCTGACCAATTTGCGCGACACGCCGGCATAGCTGCCGTCAAACCCGGGCGCGCCCTGAGCCACCGCAGGCGCTGCCAGGGCAGCCGTCATTGCCGAAGCCGTCAGCCATGTGCGAAACAGCGTATGCATCTGCCATCTCCGATCGACCGTCGATTGATCGTTAGCTGGCTTCATGCACCGAAAGGTTGACAAGGTCAAATCGATGCCCAATTCCGTCAATAAAGTGGTACTCGCCTACTCTGGAGGGTTAGACACATCGGTAATCCTGCGCTGGCTGCAGGAGAATTACCGCTGCGAGGTCGTGACCTTCACCGCCGATCTGGGGCAGGGCGAAGAGCTCGAGCCGGCGCGGAAGAAGGCCGAGGACATGGGGGTCAAGGAGATTTTCATCGACGATCTTCGCGAGGAGTTCGTTCGCGATTTCGTCATGCCGATGTTCCGCGCCAACGCCCTCTACGAGGGACAATACCTGCTCGGGACGTCGATCGCGCGGCCGCTCATCGCCCGGCGCCAGATCGAGATCGCGCGCCAAGTCGGCGCCGACGCCGTCGCCCACGGCGCGACCGGCAAGGGCAACGACCAGGTGCGGTTCGAGCTCGGCTATTACGCGCTGGCACCCGACATCAAGGTGATCGCGCCGTGGCGGGAATGGAATTTGACCTCGCGCACGCGGCTCCTCGAATACGCGGATATGCACCAGATCCCGGTCGCGCGGGACAAGCGCGGTGACGCGCCGTTTTCGGTCGATGCCAACCTTTTGCACATCTCGGCCGAGGGAAAGGTGCTGGAGGACCCATGGTCCGAGCCTGAAGAATACGTGTACAGCCGTACGGTCGCGCCCGAGCGGGCCCCGGACCAGCCGCAATATATCGAGATCGATTTCACGGGCGGTGATCCGGTTGCGGTCGACGGCGAGGCGCTGTCGCCAGCGGCGATGCTGGCGCGGCTCAACGAACTCGGCGGCAAGCACGGGATCGGGCGGCTCGACCTTGTCGAAAACCGGTTTGTCGGGATGAAGTCGCGCGGGGTGTACGAGACGCCCGGCGGCACGATCTGGCAGGCGGCGCATCGCGGCATCGAAAGCCTGTGCCTCGACCGCGGCGCGATGCACCTCAAGGACGAGGTGATGCCGCGCTACGCCGAGCTGATCTACAACGGGTTCTGGTTCTCGCCCGAGCGAGCAATGCTGCAGGCGCTCATCGACAAGAGCCAGGAGCGGGTAGACGGGCGGGTGCGGCTCAAGCTCTACAAGGGCGCGGCGACGGTGGTCGGGCGGCAATCGCCGTACAGCCTCTACAGCCAGGCGCACGTGACCTTCGAGGAAGACGCCGTGTACGACCAGCGCGACGCCGAGGGATTTATCAAACTCAACGCGCTGCGGCTGCGTCTGGCGGCGCGGAGGGGTCAGACGTGAGATCGCTCGCGTTCCTCGCCGCCGCCGCGGTGCTGCTGCTCGCCGGCGCGGCGCAGGCACAAGCCGTCGTTGCCGATCTGCCGACCCCGCTCGGAACGGAACGGGCGGCGTTTCTGGCGGCGCCGCGTGCGCGGGCGACCGTCGTGCTGCTCGCCGGCGGCGAGGGGATCGTGCGGATCAACCAGGCGGGCGACACCGGCAACCAGAACTTCCTGATCCGCACGCGGGTGATGTGGGCGTCGTACGGGATCAACGCCGTGATCCTCGATTCACCGAACAACCAGTCGCTGATGGGTCAGCGGTCGGGTGCTGCGTATCTCGGGGCGCTCGGGGCGGGGTCAGTTTCGCGCGGTCGCGAAGCAATGTGCCGGTCTGGCTTGTCGGAACGAGCCAAGGATCGATCGGCGCGGCAAACGGCGCTGCCCACCTCGGGGCCAGCGTCTCTGGCGTCGTGCTGACATCGTCGGTCACCCGCCTCAGTCGCTCCCACGAGGTCGTGGCCGACGCCGGCCCCGGTGCCATCGCAGCGCCGGAGCTGGCCGTCGCCAACAACGGCGACACCTGCCGCGCCAGCCCGCCTGGGGACGCGACGGGCCTCCTCGCCTCGATGGCGGCCTCGCCGCGCAAGGAGCTGATCCTCGTCGACAGCCGCACGATCCAGTCCGACCCGTGCGAGGCCCTGTCGCCGCACGGTTATCTCGGCATCGAAGGGTCGGTGGTCCAGCGGATCGCCGCCTGGATCACCGCCGCGCCGGGCCGGTGACACCACCGCGGTTTTGTTTTTGCTACTGCTGAACGATGGGATGCCCGCTCGCCTCTTCGAGCGCCGAAACCAGTTGGTTGGCCAGCAGATTTTCGAGGACACCTTCGAGTTCGCTCAAATCGAGCGCTTGACTGGATACCAAAGACTTATCCGCGGCTTCCAGGGTGTCGTAGTAAAGCCCCTTATTTTGAGAAATGAGATCTGGGATCGTCCGGGTGCCGGCTATCCTGCCTCCCATCTTCATACATAAAACCAAGTAGGATACCGCTCGAGCGGTGCGGCCATTGCCGTCTGCAAATGGGTGGATCCAATTCAGCCGCCACATAACGTAGGCTGCCAGGTGCAGCGCCGGGGAAGCTGTCCATTGGTCATTCACATAGTCGCATAATTCTTCCACGAGCACGGGCACCTGCCAAGCATCAGGGGGTTGATGCATGCTTCCCACGATTTTCACCGTCGACGGTCGAAAATTTCCGGCGAGCGGGTGAATACCAAGCAGGGCATCCCTATGAAGTCCCCGGATGGTCGACACCCGCAGGGCAAAGCGCCAGTGCTCTGCTTGATAACGCTGAACAAGGGACACGACGCTGTCGAATTGTTTGAGGCCATTCTCAGCCTCCCTTCGAGCCCGTTCCTCAGGATCTGCGATCAAATCGGCGGAGGCGGCTTCGCTGTGTCGGCTTCCGCTTGCCGGATCACTCACGGGCGCGGCGCAAGGCCTCCGCCTGCTCGTCGACCATCGCGCGCGTGATCAGGTCGTTTTCTATCTTGGTATTGCCGTAGGCAAAGCTACGCCGCTGCTCCTCGCTCTCGCGAGATGACATGCGAACCGAACGCGCTTTCTCGATTAAGATTGCCAGCTTATCGGTCATCGCACGCTGTTTTGCCCAACCGGCCTTTTCCAACGCCCGTTTCTTATCACAGGTGGGATGTCCACAGAGAACAAATAAGGACGGGGCTCGTTGCATCGAGCTGACGCTGTGCTCGGCGTCTCTGATATGTCTCGTTTACGTCCTAGTCACCTCAATACCCAATCAGGTGCGGGGCGACGTCCTGGTAGAGCAGGTGCTCGATGAAGAGGAGGATCAGGATCAGGATGATCGGCGAGATGTCGACGCCGCCGAAATTCGGCAGAAACGAGCGGATCGGACGCAGGGCCGGCTCGGTGATCCGATAGAGGAAATCGCCGAACACCGTGACGCCGCGGTTGTAGCGGTTGATCACCCCGAACGCCAGCAGCCAGCTCAGCACCGCCTGGGCGATCAACAGCCAGATAAAAATCGTGATCAGGGTACCGATAAGCCAAAGCAGTGCGTTCATAGGCCACCGTGTCGGATCGCTGGGCGCGACGGTACAAGCGTCATCGCCCCCTCGCAAGCGCCCGGACGCCGCTGGGGCCGAGCCGCGCTTGACAGGGTTGGGCCCGCTCCCCATAGTCCGCGCCGCCCGGCGGGCCACCAATGCGCGGATGGGGCTGTAGCTCAGCTGGGAGAGCGCGGCGTTCGCAATGCCGAGGTCAGGGGTTCGATCCCCCTCAGCTCCACCAACCCGCCCGGCCTGCCAGCATTTCCTGCAGGCCCCGAATCGCCACCACCACCGGGCGGGTGAGCCGATCCGAGGGGCTGATGATCGTCAGGACGCCGCCTGAATTAGGCCGGACGAACAGGGTCGTCTCGCCGTTGCCCTCGCGCGCGGCGGCGGGTTTGTCGGCCGACTTGAACGTCATCGCCGCTCCGTTCATGCAATGGCGCAGCCCGGTGACCCGCGGGCCGTCGTTGAAGACGGGGCGGATACCGACGCCGACGGGCAATGCGTCGTGAACGGCCGGCGCCTCTACCAGCTCATCCGCCAGAGGGCACGATTGGCGGCCATACCTTTGAGATCCGGTTTCTCGATCCCGGTGTTGAGGCCTACGCTTTTACCTTCGGCTAAACTAAGCTCGGGTGCTGCGAAGATGGGGGCGCCCGATGATCGAGGATGCGCAAGGACACCGCCTCTCGGGCGCCGATTCAGCGGCTGCCCGGGCCTTCGATCAGGGGGTGCGGGCGTTCGCGCTGGTGCAAGGCGACGCGATCGGGGCCTTCGACGCGGCGCGCGAGGCGGCGCCGGGTTGTGCGATGGCGCACCTCGCGAAGGCTTGGGTGCTGACGGCGGCGAATGATCCGCCGCTTCTGGTGCAGGCGCAGGTACTCGTCGAGACTGCGCGCAGGCTTGGGAGAAATGCGCGGGAGGAGGCCCATCTCCAGGCGCTGACGCACCAGGTCGCGGGCGCCAGGGCAGCGGCGGTCGCCGTGCTCGACCGGCACCTGATGAGCCATCCACGCGATCTCGTCGCGCATCAGTCGGCAGCGCTCGGCGACGGGTTCCTCGGGCGGTTCTCGTGGGTACGGGAACGCTCGGCGCGGGCGCTGCCGCGGTGGACGAAGGACCGGCCCGGCTACGCGTTCATGCTCGCCTATCACGCCTTCGGCTGCGAGGAGGCGGGCGACTATGCCCGCGCCGAGGCCGAATCGCGCGAGGCGCTCGAGCTGGAGCCGACCTGCTTCTGGCCGCACCACACGGTCGCGCATGTCATGGAGATGACCGGACGGCCGGAAGACGGGCTTGGCTGGATGGCGGCGCGCGAGCCGCTGTGGTCGACGCCGACCCACACCAATGCGGTGCATGTCTGGTGGCACCGGGCGCTGTTCCATCTCGAGCTCGGGCAATACGAGGCGGCGCTGGCGCTCTATGACGGGCCGATCCGGGCGACGCAGCGCAAGCTCGGCAACAGCCTGACCAATGCCTCGGCGTTGCTGTGGCGGCTCGACGCGCTCGGCTCCGAGGTCGGGCGCCGGCGCTGGGAAGAGCTCGTCGGGTTGTGGGAGGGGCACGCGGACGGGAAATGCCTCGTCTTTACCGATATCCACGCGGCGATGGCCGAGCTGCGCTCGGGTCAGGAGGCGCGGGCCGAGACGCGGCTTGCGGCGATGCGCGACAGCGCGGCGGGCGGCATCGAGGCGGCGCGGCTTTACGGCACGGTCGGGGTCCCGGTGGTCGAGGCGCTGATCGCGTTCCACCGCGGGCATTACGGCCGCACGGTTGATCTGTTGCTGCAGACCCGTCCCGACCTCTGGCAGATCGGCGGCAGCCACGCGCAGCGCGACGTCATCGACTGGACGCTGATCGAGGCGGCGCTGCGCGCGGGGCAGCGGGACGTGGCGTTGTCGCTGGCGCACGCGCGGCTCGGGGCACGGCCCCGCAGTGTGCCGAGCCGGCATTTCCTTCACCGGGCGGAGGCGATCGCCGCCTTTACGGCCTGGATCACGCGAGGGGGAGAGGGCGATGGGCTATACCGTATTGCGCGGCGGCCGGGTTCTCGACATCGCCGCCGGCACCGCCGAATTCGCCGACATCCTGATCGACGGCGACACGATCCGCGCCGTCGCCGCCCCCGGCCTGCCGGCGCCGGAGGGGACGCGTGAGATCGATACGTCGCGCCGGCTGATCCATCCCGGTCTCGTCAACGCGCACACCCATTCGCACGGCAACCTCGCGAAAGGGATGGGCGACCGGTGGACGCTCGAATTGCTGCTCAGCGCGGCGCCGTGGCTTGGCGGCAATCGCGGGCTCGACGATCTGATCCTGTCGTGCCAGATCGGCGCGATCGAGATGATGCTGAAGGGCTGCACCGCCTGCTACGACCTGTTCTTCGAATGGCCGGTGCCGAGCCGCGACGGGATGGCGGCCGTCGCCTCGGCCTATGCCGAACTCGGCATGCGGGCCGTTATCGCGCCGATGGTCGCCGACCGCAGCTTCTATGAGGCGATTCCGGGCCTTGCCGAGGCACTGCCCGCCTCATTGCAGGAAAAGGTCGCCCAGCTCAGGCTTGCACCCGGCGCGACGACATTGGCGGCGATCCGTGACGGGCTCGGCGCGTGGAGCGCCGACCGTGAGCTCGTGCGGCCCGCGGTGGCGCCGACGATACCGCATCATTGCTCCGACGAGTTCATCCTCGGCTGTGCCCGGCTCGCCCGGGATTTCGATGTGGGTCTTCACAGCCATGTAGCCGAATCGAAGGTGCAGGCTGTCGCGAGCCTCAAGATCTACGGCAAGACTCAGACCGCGCATCTCGATGCGCTCGGCGTCCTCGGACCGCATTTCACGGTCGCGCACGGGGTCTGGCTCGACGAGGACGACATGGCACGGCTCGGCGACCACGGCGCCTCGGTCGCGCACAATCCGGGCAGCAACATGCGGCTGGGGTGCGGGCTTGCCGATACGCGGGCGATGCTGGAGCGGCGGGTCAATCTGGGTATCGGCACCGACGGCGCCTCCTGCGCCGACAACCAGAACATGTACGAGGCGATGCGGCTGGCGTCGTTCGTGTCGAAGGTGCAGGGGCCGGAATGGCGCCGGTGGCTGTCGACGCGCGAAGCGGCGCTGGCGGCAACCGAGGGGAGCGCCCGCGTGCTCGGGCTCGGCGACCGGATCGGGCGGATCGCCGCGGGATGGAAGGCCGATCTCGTGATGCTCGACCTCGACCATCCGAACTGGCTGCCGCTCAACGATCCCGTCAACCAGCTTGTCCACGCCGAGGACGGCACCGCGGTCGACGCGGTGATGATCGGCGGGCGAATGGTCGTCGAGAACCGGCGGCCGGTCGGGATCGATCTTGTCGCGCTGCGGGTGCGGGCGGAGGCGGCGCGGGAACGATTGGCCGCCCTCAACGCCGACAACCGCCGGCTCTACGACGCGCTGGAGCCTGTCGTCGGCAGCTATTGCCCCGGCCTCGCGCGGATGCCGTATCACCTCCACCGCTACGGGGCGCGGCCGGAATGATCAGGCGCGCACGGGAGCCAGCCCGCCGGCCTCCTCTCGCTCGACCGGGTAGATGTAGGGGCCGAGGCGGGTGATCAGCGCAACCGCGATCACCAGCGACACGCCGGCGCCGATCAGGCCCGGGTTGTACGAGTGGGCGACGTCGTAGATGACGCCACCGAGATAGCGCCCCATCGCCGTGCCGATCCCGAACACCATGAAGAAGCAGCCGTAAAGCCGGCCAAAGCTCTTCTGCCCGAAATAGCGGCTGACCAGGAACGCGATCAGATCGATCTCGGTGCCGAGGCCGAGCCCCATCAGGATGACGCCGACCGCCGGCAACACCCCGGCCGCCGAGGCGATAAAGGCAAACCCCGAGATCGGCGCGAGGAAAAACACCGCGGCGACATACGGGGCGAAAATGCGGTCGACGAGGAACCCGGCGGTCAGGCGCCCGGTCATCGTCGCGAGGCCGTAGAGCCCCATCGTCGCGGCGGCGGCGGACGGCGACAGCCCGTGATCGGTCAACAACGGCACGACATGCCCGACCGTGCCGTTGATCGCGATCGCGACGAGGAAAAAGGCCGGGATCAGCAGCCAGAAGCGGAGGGTGACGGCGGCCTCGCCGAGGGACAGGCCGGGGAGGCCGTCGGCGCGGTTGCGGCGGTATTCGCCCTCGCCGGGCCCGGGCTCGCGGATAAAGAGGGCGACCGCCGGGAAGGCGATCAACAATGTCAGCCCGGCCAGCACGCTGTAGGCACCGCGCCATCCGATGTGAAGGATCAGGTACTCCGAGAGCTGCGGCATGATGAAGGCGCCGATGCCGATCCCGGCCATCGCGATGCCGAGCGCGCGGCCGCGGCGGCGGTCAAACCAAGCCGAGATCGCCTTGGCATAGGCGATCGGCGTCTGGATCGCGCTCGTCGCCTCGGCAAGGCCGAACAGCAGCGTAAACACCAGAAACGAGTGCGAGCTCAGCCCGACGACCGCGAGGAGCAGCGAATAGATTGCGATCCCCGGCAAGGCGACGGCCCGGATGCTCCAGCGATCCATCATCAGGCCGAGAAACGGTACCGCGATCGACCCGATAAAGCTGCCGATCGACAGCGCGAACGAGGTCTCGCCGCGCTGCCAGCCCATATCCGCAGTGATCGGCTTCAGAAAGATCCCGAACGTATAGGCCAGCACCGGGCCGTTGCAGACCAAGAGCCCGATCACCGCACCAAACACCACCCACCAGGGATTGCGGAACCTCGGCCACATCGGCGGCCTCCCCTGCACCGGTGTTATCGTCGCCACGAGCTTAACCTATTCTCCGGCCTTGCCCAGTATCCGCCACCAGCGCCAGGTCAGGGCCATCGCCAAGAGGCCTTCGAGCCCGCTCGCCGTCGTTGCCCACGGCGCCCCGATCAGCTCGGCCAACAGCCCGATATGGAGAAAGCCGACGAGGCCCGAGCCGATGCAGAGCGAAAGGACGCCGTAGAGCCGGCTGCGCATCTCTACGGGCGCGGCGAGATAGATGAGGGTCGCCTGCATCACGCTGAACCCGGAATTGGCGAGGCCCGTCGCCAGGAGGGCGGTGCCGGAGGCGAGCGGCACCGGCGTCATCGCAAAGACGATGATCAGCGTCATGTAGCTCAAGACGGCGCCGATATAGAGCCGCGTGAAGTGTGGCGGCCGCGCCCATATCGCGATCGCGATCGCCCCGACAAAGGCCCCGACCCCGGTCATGCTGGCGAGGACGCCGATTCCGCTCGCGGCAAGGTGCAGGCTGTCCTGCCCGATCACCGGGATCATGCTGGTCATCGGCCAGCCGAAGATGTTGTAGATCACCGTGACGGTCAGGATGCCGATCAGCCGGCGGTCGTGCGCCGCCATCACCAGCCCCTCGACGAGGCGCGTCAGCATCCCGGTGCCGGTCGAGGGTGCCGCCGCGTTGTGGTGCCGTAGCCGGATCGCCGAGATGAGGGCCAGCGTGTAGCAGGTGACGCTGATCGAAAACGCGCCGGCGATGCCGAGATGCGCCAGCACCAGCCCGCCGATCGTCGGCCCCAGCATCTGGCTCGCGTTGTTGGCGCCGACATCGATCGCCATCGCGCCGCTCATCCGCTCGGCGCCCACGACCTCGCCGATCATCACCCGGCGCACCGGGTTGTCGCCGGCCCAGGCGATACCGTTGACAAAGCTCGCGGTGGCAAGATGCCAGACCGCCAGGGTTCCGGAAAAGGCGAGCGCGGCCATCGCGACCGCGTTGGCGAGCGTCACCCCCGCGAAGAAGATCTGCGCCTTGCGTCGCTCCAGCCGCTCGGCCAGCGCGCCGATAACCGGGCCGAAGATCATCATCGGCGCCATGCGCAAGAGGGTCATCAGCGCGACCTGGAACGCCGAGTCCGTGTGCTGATAGACGAACACGCCGACGACCAGCATCTCAAGCCAGCGCACCGCGAACAGCACCAGGCCGATCGTCCATAGCCGGCGGAAATCGGGGATCCGGAACAGGCTCAGTACGCCATTCGATGGCGCCCGGGGAACGGCATCGGGCCGCGTCGCCGCGAGGCTGCGCGCCGAAAAAAAGAGCTTGCTGATCCGCATCCCGGTGAGCTTCTTCGGCGTTCCCCGTACGCGGCGATTCGTGCCCCGTTGTTGCCTGTGGCCGCGCCGGCGTAGTCTACACGGCAAGGGACCGAGCGGGTCGGTCTTTCGGGCGGGTCTGCCATCCGACCGACGAAACGGGGAGCGGCGACTGGCGATGGATCTGGGGCTCAAGGGCAAGAAGGCGTTGGTCACCGGCGGCACGCGAGGAATCGGAAAGGCGATCGTCGATCTGCTCGTCGCGGAGGGCTGCGAGATCGCGTTGTGCGCGCGCAGCAAGGATGTCGTCGACGGGACTGTCGCGGCGCTGACGGCGCAGGGCGTGAAGGCGACCGGCGGCGCGGTCGATGTCTCCGACATCCCGGCGATGAAGGCCTGGGTCGGCGAGGCCGCCGCGGCGCTGGGCGGGCTCGACATCTTCGTCGCCAATGTCAGCGCGCTCGCGCAGGGGATGGACGAAGGCTCGTGGCGCAAGGGGTTCGAGATCGACGTGATGGCGACCGTGTTCGGGATCGAGGCGGCGCTGCCGGCGATCGAGAAATCGTCCGCCGGGTCGATCATCGTGGTGGGCTCGACGGCGCTCGTCGAAATCAACGGTCCGACCCGCTCCTACGCCGCGGTCAAGGCGACCCTGGTGCCTTACGTCAAAGGGCTCGCGCGAAATCTCGCGCCGAAGAACGTGCGGGCAAACATGGTGTCGCCGGGTAACGTCTATTTCGACACCGGCGTTTGGGGTCAGCTCGAAAAGCGCGATCCGGCGACGTTCAAGGTGATGGTCGGGCGCAACCCCATGGGCCGCATGGGAACGCCCGAGGAAGTCGCCAACGCCGTCGTCTTCCTCGCCAGCCCGCGCGCCAGCTTCATCACCGGCACCAACCTGATCGTCGACGGCGCGCTGACGCAAAGGGTGCAATTCTAAGAGTACGTCAGCAAGAGCCTGCGGCGCCGACGCCGAGCCTAGTAGAGGAACGTATTACGGAAATACTGCGCGCAGACCTGGCGCAGGGATACCGAGATCGAGGCGGCGCGGTCGTGGCGCTTTAGGGTGACGCGGATATCGATGCCTTTGAGCTGTTCGCCGTAATTTGGCGACAGTCGGCTGATCTCGGCGGTCGCGTTCATCGACTGGACGATCCCGGGCGGGCTCGCGGCCACGACCCGGGCGGTGACCGGGCCGAGGCTGCCGGTCAGGATAAAGCTGCGCAGCGCGTCATGCGCTTCGTCGGTGAAATCCGAGGCGCCGAGCAACACTTGCGTGGTACGGGCCGGGCTTTTGGGGTTGTTCTCGTCGCAGCTTTGCGCGCGGGCCCCGCCGGCGCCGGCAATGACCACGACGGCGGCGAAAAGCGCCGCGCGCACGAGGTTTTGCCGTTGCCGCATCGTCATCTCCCGACGAGAACGCAGCGGTATAGAGCATGTTTCCAGCGGCGGCGTGCGAAAACTTGCCGCTCTGCCGCGAAGGCGTCAGGCCGCGCGTGCGGGCGCGAGGGTCTCGGCCGGGCGCGGCGCGCTCGCATCGGGTGGGAAGACGACGGTCACGGTCGTGCCGCGGCCGGGGGCGCTGGCCAGCGACAGCTCGCCGCCGTGCAGGCGTACGAGCGCGCGGGCGATGGGCAGGCCGAGTCCGGTGCCCTGGGCGGAGGCGCCGGTCGCGCGGCCGAACGGCTCGAAGGCGAGGCCGATCTCCTCCTTCGACATGCCGACGCCGGTATCGCCGATCGTGATCTCGACGGCGCCGTCGCCGCGGGCCGCGAATCCCATGTCGATCCGCCCGCCTGGCGGGGTGAACTTGATCGAGTTCGACAGGAGGTTGACCAGCACCTGCTTCGCAGCGCGCGGATCGACGGTGAGGTCGGGGCAGGCGTCGACGCCGCTTGCCGCAAGCGCGACATTGCGGTCGCGTGCGAGGAGCTCGACTAGATCGAGGGTCGAGCGCGCCAGCGCGGCAGCGGAGACGCGGATCGGCGTGATCTCCATCTTGCCCTCTTCGAGTTTCGAGACGTCGAGGAGGTCGTTGATCAGCGACAACAGGTGCCCGCCGGCGTCGTGAATGAGGGCGGCGTATTCGACATAGCGCGGGTTCGCGACCGGCCCGAACATCTCGCCGCGGATCGTCTCGGAAAACCCGATGATCGCGTTGAGCGGGGTGCGCAGCTCATGCGTGACCTGGGCGAAGAAGCGCGATTTGGCGCGGCTCGCCTCGTCCGCACTTCTGGCAGCGGCAGCGAGAGCGGCGTTGGTCTTGCGCAGCGCGAGGGCCTCGCGTGCCCGGGTCTCGGCGCTGCGCATCGCCAGGCGGCGGCGGCGGCGGTCGATCAGCGCGGCCGACAGCGCGGCGACGAGGCCGGCGAGGCCGACGAGCGCCCCGTTGCGAAGCCAAACCGCGCGCCATTCCCGCCACATTGCGCCCGCGGGTCGGCCATAGGAGACCTCGAGCGGCGTGGCGGGAACGGCGGCGGCTTCGGTGCTGGCGGCGTTGCCGTCACCAGATCGAACTGAGCCGGATTGATAGAGAACCTGGCCGTCGTCGCGGCTGATCCTCAGCGCGCCGTGCGGCAGGGTTTCGGTCGGGGCGAGACTCGCGGCGTCGATTGCGACGATCGCGAGGCCGCCGTGGGCCGGGCGTACGAGGCCGATCAAGTCGAGCCCGCGGTCGGCGTCGTGGATCGGGCGTGAGACATAGAGCGTCGGCGGGTTCGGCATCGCCAGGGCGGCACGCGCCTCGCCGGCGATCGTGTCGAGCGCGTCCCCGGTCGGCGCATCGGGGATCTTCGCGGCGACGCTGCCGTCGCGGTCGAGCACGGCCGCCGCCCGCACCCCCGGAACGAGGGCCGGCGCGACGTTCAGCGCATTCTGCACGGCGGCCGAGCCGGCCGCTGCCGGAGCATTGACGAGGACGTCAAGGAGCCGGGCGTCCTGGTCGAAGGCGCCGTGGACCGAGGCGACCGTCCGGGCGACGACCGCGTCGTGCTCGCGCAGCGCGGCAGCATTGCGTTCCGACCAGTCTTCCGCGGCCAGACCAAAAAACGCCCCGATCAGCACGATCGCCAGCGCTGCCGCGGTGCAGCGCTGGCAGCTAAAAGCTCCGGCCGGATCAGACTCTGCTGGGCGTGGCGGCATCGCGGTCGTTTTCGGGCCTCGATTCGGGCGGGTTAACGATCCGGCAATATGGTTAATTTTGCGTTTACGAGTCGACCGGCGCCCGGCACCGGGTCACTTCTCGTCGCATTCGTAATTGGCGGAGTCCGGGCCCCTGCCGATAAAGCGGGCAACGCGGTTGTACTGCGCACAATGGCGCAGGGCGATGTTGTCGGCGAGGGGACGGTTGGTTTCGAACGCGACCTCCGCGCCGTTGGCGTCGCCGGACTTGAGGTACGGCTCCTCGGTCATCATCCCCGAGCCGCAGCCGGCTACCAGGACGGAGAAAGCGCACAGCGCCGCGATCCGGAAGACGGAAGAGGCGAGGGAGCGGGTCATAACGGCACTGTGCCGGGTTCGCCCGCCGCTGTCGATACCCGCCCGGAAGAGCCTTCGCTTCCCTTGGCTCTTCCCCTAAGATCAAAGGCGAAGGCCCTTTCTCAAGCCAGAGGTGAGCGCTGTGGCGCTGCGCACCCCGTACCTTTTGTTCATCGGCGACGCGCCCGACCAGCTTTCGGCCAAGACCGCCGACGGTGTCGCCCAATGGCGGCGCGAGGCATGCCTCGGCCAGCTTCGGCTGCCGGGCTGCAAGGCTGATCTGGGTCTCGCCGACATGAATGTCGAGGAGGCGGCAAAGGCCGGGGTCAAGACCGTCATCGTCGGCACCACCAACCGCGGCGGCGTGCTCGGCGAGGGCTGGGATGCGCTGTTGGTGCGGGCGATGGAGCTCGGCATGGATCTGGCGAGCGGGCTGCACCATCGCCTCGCGGACATCCCGCCGTTGCGCGACGCGGCCCAGCGTTATGGCCGCCAGATCGCCGATGTCCGCCATCCGACCCGCGAATTCCCGATCGGCAACGGGATCAAGCGGCCAGGCAAGCGGTTGCTGACCGTCGGCACCGATTGCTCGATCGGCAAGATGTTCGCGGCGCTGGCGATCGAAAAGGAGATGCGCGGGCGCGGGCTCAAGGCGGATTTCCGCGCGACCGGCCAGACCGGCATCCTGATCGCGGGCGACGGCATCTCGATCGACGCGGTCGTGTCCGATTTCGTCGCCGGCGCCGTCGAATGGCTCTGTCCGGCCAACGACGCGGATCATTGGGACGTCGTCGAAGGGCAAGGGTCGCTGTTCCATGCCTCCTATGCCGGCGTGACCCTCGCCCTCATCCATGGCGCGCAGCCCGATGCGCTCGTCGTCTGCCACGAGCCGACGCGGCCGCACATGCGCGGCTTGCCAGGGTACAAGCTGCCCGACCTCAAGCTCTGCATCGACCGCAATCTCGAGGCGGCACAGCTCACCAACCCGGCGGTCAAATGCGTCGGGATCAGCGTCAACACGAGCCGGCTCGATCACGGCGCGGCGCGGGATTATCTGCGCGAGACCGAGGACCGGATGGGCCTCCCCTGCGTCGATCCGGTGCGAACCGGGGTCGGCCCGATCGTCGACAGGATCGCCTGAGATGGCGCCGCATCCGCAGAATTTATCGGTCAGTAAACGGAGCTGGCCGCTCGCGCAGCCCTTCGCGATCTCCCGCGGCAGCAAGACGACCGCGGACGTCGTCGTCGCCGAGCTTTATGACGGCCAGTACCGCGGGCGTGGCGAATGCGTCCCCTATCCGCGCTATGGCGAGAGCGTCGACAGCGTATTTGCGACGCTAGAGGGGATGAAGCGCGCGGTCTTCTCGGGTCTCGACCGGGCCGAGCTGCAGGCGGCGTTGCCGCCCGGCGCGGCGCGCAACGCGCTTGACGCCGCATTCTGGGACCTCGATGCCAAGCGCAATTTCGTTCGGGTTTCGGAGCTCGCCGGGCTCGCCTCGCCGCGTGCCGTGACGACGGCGTATACGTTGAGCCTCGACACGCCCGAGCGGATGGGCGAGGCGGCTGCGGCGCACCGGACGCGCCCGCTCCTGAAACTGAAACTGACCGGCGACGGCGATATCGAGCGGGTCGAGGCGGTGCGGCGCAACGCACCGGCGGCCCGCCTGATCGTCGACGCCAACGAGGGCTGGACGCTCCGGCATTTCGAGGCGCTATCGCCGGCCCTGGCCGAGCTCGGGGTCGAGCTGATCGAGCAGCCGCTTCCGGCCGACGCCGACGACGCGCTCGCCGAAATGCCGCACCCGGTCCCGGTCTGCGCCGATGAATCCTGCCACGTCGCCGCCGATCTCGACCGGCTCGCCGGGAAATACGAGGCGATCAACATCAAGCTCGACAAGACCGGCGGGTTGACCGAGGCGCTCAGCCTCGCCGCGGCGGCGCGCGAGCGTGGGTTCAAGATCATGGTCGGGTGCATGATCGGCACCTCCCTGGCGATGGCGCCGGCGATGCTGGTGGCGCAAGAGGCGATGGTCGTCGACCTCGACGCGCCGCTCCTTCTTGCGATGGATCGTGCCAATGGGCTGCGCTACGACGGCAGCCTCGTCCACCCGCCCGAGGCGGCCCTGTGGGGCTGACGCCGTAGCCGCGGCGATGGCGCCTCGTCTGATCGCACGGAGCGAGACGTGGCCGCTCGCCACGACATTCCGGTTTTCGCTGGGCCGCCGCAGCGCGGCCGAGGTCGTCGTCGCCGAGATCATCGACGGCGAATTGCGCGGCCGCGGCGAGGGCGTGCCCTATCCCTATTACGGCGAGACGGCCGAAAGCGTGCTGGCGGCGATCCGCGCGGTGGCGGCCGCAGTGGCGAGCGGGTTCGATCGCCGGGAATTGCAGCTCGCGATGAAGCCGGGCGCCGCACGCAACGCGCTCGATTGCGCATTCTGGGACCTTGAGGCCAAGCGCGCCGGCACCCGGGTCGCCGCGCTCGCCGGGCTCGACCCGCCGCGGCCGTTGACCACCGCCTACTCGCTCGGTCTCGACACGGTCGAACGAATGGCGGAGGCCGCCGCCGCGCATCGCGATCGCCCGCTGCTCAAATTGCGTCTCACCGGCACCGACGATCTGAAGCGCATCTGCGCCGTGCATGAGGCGGCGCCCGGCGCCCGGCTGATCGGCGACGCCAACGAGCGCTGGACCCTCCGCGACTATGCGCGCAACAGCCCCGAATTCACAAAGCTGGGGGTCGCGCTGATCGAGCAGCCGCTCTCCGCGATCGTCGACGCGGCGATCGGCAGCATCCCGCACCCGGTCAAGGTCTGCGCCGACGAGGCCTGCTGCACCCGGGTCGATCTCGACCGGCTCGTCGGCAAGTACGATGCGGTCAACATCAAGCTCGACAAGACCGGCGGGCTGACCGAGGCGCTGGCCTTGGCCGACGCGGCGGTGGCGCGGGGCCTTGCGGTCGTTGTCGGCGGCCCGACCGGTACGTCGCTGGGCGCCGCGCCGGCGACGCTCGTGGGGCAAAAGGCGCAGTTCGTCGATCTCAGCGGGCCGACGCTGCTGGCGAAGGACCGCGAGCCCGGACTGCGCTACGACGGCGGGATGGTCGAGCCGCCGAGCCTGGAGCTGTGGGGTTGAGCGGCCTGGAAGAGACGATCGTCCACGCGCCCTCTCGGTTGGAGGAGGGGCTTTCCGCGCTGGCCGGCGATCCGGTGTTCGACGCGATCGTCGAGCGCGCCGGGGCGCCCCGGTTCCGCTCGCGACGGAACGGGTTTCCGACCCTCCTCCACATCATCCTCGAGCAACAGGTCTCGATCGACGCGGCGGCGGCGATGCACCGGCGGCTGGCCGGGCTTTGCGTCCCGCTGGCGCCGGAGCCGTTTTTGAAACTCGACGACCTGACGCTCAAGAGCTGCGGGTTCAGCCGGCAGAAGATGGGCTACGGCCGCGGCCTCGCCGCCTCGGTCTGCGACGGCAGCCTCGACTTTGCGCGGCTGAGCGAGGCCGACGACGAGACGGCGCTGGCGACCCTCGTCGCGCTCAAGGGCATCGGGCGGTGGAGCGCCGAGATCTACCTGATCTTCGCGCTCGGCCGGAACGACGTCTGGCCCGCCGCCGATCTCGGCCTGCAATTCGGCGTCGCCGAATGCCTCGGGCTCGGCGAGCGCGTCGCGGAAAAGGCGCTGCGCGACCTCGGTGACCGCTGGCGCCCCTGGCGCACTGTCGCCTGCTGCCTCTTCTGGCAGCACTACCTCCACAAGCGCAAACGTTCGGCCCCGACGCTGCCGCCCGAATTGTACGCTACTGCCCCTTTGGGATGAGGAACACCTGGCCCGGGTAGATCAGGTCGGGGTCGTGGATGTGGCTGCGGTTGGCCTGGTAGATCATCGTGTAGCGAAGGCCGTTGCTGTAGGTGCGGCGGGCGAGGAACCACAGATTGTCGCCGGACGTGACCGTGTAACTTTCGCCGGCCGCGAGGGCGGCGGCAGTCGGCGGGCCGAAGGGCTGGGTGACGCGTAGGGCTCCGCTCTCGGCGCGCAGCTCGAAACCTTTTCCCTTTTCCGGCGACGGCGCAGTGACCGACCACTTGCCGGAGGCGTCGGCCGTGGCAAGGCCGAGCTTTTTGTCCTCGCCATAGATCGTGACCGGGGCGCCGGCGGCGGCGTGGCCGGTGATGGCGATGTTGCCGTTGCCGTCGGCCTCGGCGGTGTCGATCGTCAGCGCTCCGGGCGCGGCGGGACCGCCGGGCTGCTGCAATACTTCGGCAGGCTTGGCGCCATTGCTCGGAACCAGCACGGCGACGGACGAATTCACGGCGGCCGGCGGCGCGACGACGAGCGCGACGGTGCCGGAGCCGTTGCGCTTCTCGCCGGTGGCGGGGTCGGTGGCTGCGAGGCCGATCTTGTGGTCGCCGACCGAGAGCGGCGCGTCCGGCACCAGCACCCATTCGCCGCGGTTATCGGCGGTGACCTCGCCGAGGGCCTTGTCGCCGTCGAGCACGCGGACCTTGTCGCCTGCCTCGGCGCGGCCCGCGATCACCGCATGTCCCGCGGGATCGACCTTGACCACGTCGAAGCTGGGGCCGGCGTGCGAGGGCTTAGCGGGCGCGGCGGCCTGTCGCGACGGGAGGGCCGGCCCTGGAGTTTCCGATCCCGGGGTCAGGTAAAGGATCAGCGCGACGATCAAGACCGCCGCGGCGGCGCCGAGCCAGATGACGCGTCGCACCAGAATCCCAGCCACCCCGTTCGCCAAACGATTGCGGAGACTAGAGCCCGGCGCGCCTTCTTGCAATTGCGCCGGAAACCGCCCAAGACGGGGCGGTCATACGAAGGGTTTGGGCACGAAGGGTACGGGGTCATGGCACGGATTGGGCGCCTGTGCGTCTATTGCGCGTCGGCCGGCAATGTCGACGAGGCCTACCGCGAGGCGGCGCGCGATTTGGGTGCCCGGCTCGCGGCGGCGGGGATCGGGCTCGTCTTCGGCGGCGGGCATATCGGGCTGATGGGGGTCGTCGCCGATGCGGCGATGGCCGGAGGCGGGCGCGTCACGGGCGTCATCCCGACCCGGCTGCGCGACCGCGAGCTAGCGCATGGCGGGCTTAGCGAGCTGATCGTCTGCAACACGATGCACGACCGCAAACGCATCATGGCCGAGAACGCCGACGCCTTTGCGGTGCTGCCCGGCGGGCTCGGCACGCTCGACGAGACCTTCGAAATCGTCACCTGGCGCCTCCTCGGCCTCCACGACAAGCCGATCTACCTCGTCAACGTCGCGGATTACTGGCAGCCGCTGGTGGCCCTCTTCGACCAGATCGTCGCCCACCGTTTCGCCGCGCCATTCGTGCCGCGCCTCATCGAGGTGGTGCCCGACGTGAACGCCCTCATGGATGCGATTTCGGCACGGGAGCCGGGCTAGAGCCTCGCTTGTCTAGGCTCGCCGCGGCCTTTATGTTCCGCGCCGACGAGACGGGCCATCATCGTCGATAGATCAACTCAGCCGAAACGTAAGCGGCGCGCGGAGGTGCAAGCAATGGCGGATCTCGAAATCGTCTGGACAAAGGTCGACGAAGCACCCGGTCTTGCGACGTTTTCGCTGCTGCCGATCGTCCAGGCCTTCGTCGGGGCGGCCGGCGTCAAGATGAAGCTGAAGGACATCTCTCTGACCGGCCGCATCATCGCCAACTTCCCCGACAAGCTGAAGCCGGAGCAAAAGATCAACGACGAGCTGGCCGAGCTCGGCCAGCTGGCGATGCGCCCCGAGGCCAATATCATCAAATTGCCCAATATCTCCGCCTCGATCCCACAGCTCAAAGCGGCGATCAGGGAGTTGCAGAGCAAGGGCTACGACGTGCCGGACTATCCGGACAGCGACGCGACGCCGGCCGACAAGGAAATCCGCGCCCGCTACGGCAAGGTGCTCGGGAGCGCCGTCAATCCGGTGCTCCGCGAGGGCAATTCCGACCGCCGCGCCGCCGGCGCCGTCAAGCAGTATGCCCGCAACAATCCGCACAAGATGGGTGACTGGACCCAGGACTCGAAATCGCGCGTGACGGACATGTCCGGCGGCGATTTCTATGGTTCCGAGGTTGCAACGACCATCGCGACGCCGACCAATTTCCGGATCGAGCTGGTCGGCAGCGACGGCGCGGCCACGGTGCTGCGCGCGAAGGCGCCGCTTCAAGCCGGCGAAATCATCGACTGCTCGGTGATGAGCCGCAAGGCATTGCGCGCCTTCTTCGCCGCACAGATCGACGCCGCGAAGCAGGACGACATCCTGTTCTCGCTGCACGTCAAGACGACGATGATGAAGATCTCCGACCCCATCATCTTTGGTCATTGCGTTTCGGTGTTCTTCGCCGATGTGTTCGAAAAGCACGGCGCCACGCTGACGCGGCTCGGCGTCGATCCCGACAACGGTCTGGGCGACATGCTGACCCGGATCGAGACGTTGCCGGAGGCCGAAAAGGCGGCGATCAAGGCCGATATCGAGGCCACCTACGCAAAGCGGCCCGGCCTCGCCATGGTCAATTCGGACCGGGGGATCACCAATCTGCACGTGCCGAGCGACGTGATCATCGACGCGTCGATGCCGGCGATGATCCGCGAGTCCGGGCATATGTGGGGCCCCGACGGCAAATTGCACGACGTGATCGCGACGATCCCCGATCGTTGCTACGGGCCGCTCTTCGAGGCGGTCATCGAGGACTGCAAGGAACATGGCGCCTTCGACCCGAAGACGATGGGCTCGGTGCCGAATGTCGGGCTGATGGCGCAGCAGGCCGAGGAATACGGCTCGCACGATAAGACGTTCGAGGTCGCCACGGGCGGAACCGTGCGCGTGGTCGCCGATGACGGCACGGTTCTGTTGTCGCAGCCGGTCGAGACCGGCGACATCTTCCGGATGTGCCAGGTCAAGGACGCGCCGATCCAGGACTGGGTCAAGCTCGGGGTGCGCCGCGCGCGCCTGACCGACACGCCGGCGGTGTTCTGGCTCGACGCCGAGCGCGCGCACGATGCCGAGCTGATCAAGAAGGTCGAGACCTACCTGAAGAACGAGGATACGTCGGGTCTCGACATACGCATCCTGGCGCCGGTCGAGGCGACCAAGTTCTCGCTCGACCGCATCCGCAAGGGGCTCGACACCATCTCCGTGACCGGCAATGTGCTGCGCGACTACCTGACCGATCTTTTCCCGATCATGGAGCTCGGCACGTCGGCCAAGATGCTGTCGATCGTGCCGCTCCTGGCGGGCGGCGGGCTGTTCGAGACCGGGGCCGGCGGTTCCGCGCCCAAGCATGTCGAGCAGTTCCAGCACGAAGGCTATCTGCGCTGGGATTCGCTGGGCGAGTTCCTGGCGCTCGGCGCGTCGCTGGAGCATCTGGCGCAGACGACCGGGAACGAGGATGTGAAGGTTCTTGCCGAGACGCTCGACGAGGCCAACGGCAAGATCCTCGAGCACAACCGTTCGCCGGCGCGCAGGGTCGGCGAACTGGACAATCGCGGCAGCCATTTCTACCTGGCGCTCTATTGGGCGCAGGCGCTGGCCGCGCGGGACAACAGCTCGGCACTGGCAGCCCGCTTCAAACCGCTGGCGGACACGCTCGCCGCCAACGAGGCCAAGATCGATGCCGAGCTGATCGCCGCGCAGGGCAAGCCGGTGGATACCGGCGGCTATTATCTGCCCGATCAGGCCAAGACCTCGGCGGGGATGCGCCCGAGTGCGACCCTGAACGCCGCGCTCGCCACTTTCTGAAAAAGCCCCCTCTCCGCCCATTGCGGGGAGAGGGCCGGGGTGGGCGGAGAGGGGAACTGGGGAAACCCCGGAATTCCGCGCTACCGCAAAGTGCTTTAAACTCCCCTCGCTTTTCGAGGGAGGACACCGCGATGCGGTGGTGCTTCGCATGGATCGTCGCGGCGGCCCTGCTGCTGCCGCTTGGCGGGGTACGGGCTGCCGACGCGCCCGCCGCCATGCCGCAGATGTCAGGCTGGTTCGAGCAGGCCGTCGCCCAGGTCGAAGGCGAATTCGTGTCCGACGTGTCGATGGCGCCCGACGTGTGGTCGGCGGTGAGCCGCGACTGGAGGTCGTTCGATCGCGCCGGCTCTGCGCCCGGGGTGTTGGTCGATGTCGGTTGGGTGGCGGTCGCCGCGATGATCGCCTTATTCGTCCAGCGAGGCGTGGCGCGCGGGCTGAGCAGCCGAAAACGGCAGCGCATGAGATCCCGTGCCGGCGGGCCGCATCTCGGCGATCTCTTCGGGCTGCTGTTTTACGAGGTGTTGGGCCTCGTGGGCTTCTACGCGGCGTTCACGGTGGCGCAGCGGCATTTGTTCCCCGCCGCCGACGTGACGCTGGCGCTGTCGGTATTCTCGGCCAATGTCCTGATCCGCTGGCGCGTCGTTGCGGTGATCAACGAGGCGATCCTGCGCCCCGACGAGCCGGTCGCCCGCCTGGTCGAGATCTCCGACCAAGAGGCGGGGCGGTTGCGGCGGTTCCTGTCGCTGTCGATCCTCGCGGTCATCGCGCTCGTGGGGTTTGGCCGCTACGCCTTGCTCGACGAGGATAGCGGCGCCCCGCACGTGATCGGGCTGATCAACGCCGTGCTCGTCTGCGGCATCTACATCGCGATCGTCCTTCGCTCCCGTGTCGTCGTCGAGGCGCTGATCCGCGGCCGCCGCACGGGTGGACCGATCGCGGCCGTGCGCGACGCGCTCGCCGGCGCGTGGATGGCGACCGCGCTGGCGCTGGTCGCGGGCCTCTTCGTCTTTTTCATCGCCGGGCTGTCGCTGGGCCTGCTGTCCTATTATCACGCCGTCACGACGACGCTCGGCATCTGGTTTGTCGTGCTGGTGCTCGATCGCCTCACCGAAAAGGCCTGGCACGACCCCGAAGGCGTCATTGTCGGGTCCGATCGGCTGCGCGCCCGTACGATCCACCACATCCTGCGCGCGACCGCGCTGGCCGTCGCCGCGATGCTGTTGGCCTGGACCTGGTCCAACGCGGTCGAGATATCGGATGCGGCGGCCGACGCCGCGATGAGTTCGGTGGGGGCGGCCGTGGCGACGTTGTTCGTCGCCTACATCGCGTGGGAGCTGGTGCGGCTTGCGATCGACCGGCATCTGGAGGGCGCGGGCGGCGGGCCGGCCCTCCCCGGCGCCGAGAGCGAGGACGAACTGGCGGCGCCGGCGTCCCGGCTGCAGACGATCCTGCCGTTGCTGCGCGCCGCGTTCGGGATCGTGATCGGGGTGCTCGCCGCGCTCGTCGTGCTGTCGCGGCTCGGCGTCGACACGGCGCCGCTGATCGCCGGCGCCGGCGTCTTCGGCCTCGCCGTGTCGTTCGGCTCGCAGTCGCTGGTGCGCGACATCATTTCCGGGCTTTTCTATATGTGGGACGACGCGTTCCGGGTCGGCGAGTACATCGATGCGGGCCGGCTCAAGGGCACGGTCGAGACGCTCGGCATCCGTTCGGTGAAATTGCGCCACCAGAACGGGCCGCTGCACACGATTCCCTATGGCCAGCTTGGCGCGGTGACCAATCTCAGCCGCGACTTCGCGACGATCAAGTTCAACCTGCGCTTCCAGCCCGACACAGATATCGAGACCGTGCGCAAGGTGACAAAGCAGATCGGCCTCTCCATGCAGGAGGACCACGCCGAGCTCGCCGGGGAGGTCATGCTGCCGCTGAAATTGCAGGGCATCGCCGAGGTCGTCGACAACGCCCTCGTGCTGCGCTTCAAGTTCACCGCCCGGCCGGTCAAGCCGAGCTGGGTGCAACGCGAGTACCTGAAGCGCATGTACCAGGCCTTCGCCGAAAAGGGCATCCAGTTCGCCACCGGCACGACCATGGTGCTGACGCACATGCCGGCGCCCATCGGCGCAGCCGCGCCCGATGCCGGCCAGGCCGCCGCCACCGGCGTCGCCACCATCGCCGCCGTCGATCTCGCCGAGGCCGCGATCATCCGGTCCGCCGCGGGATAGCGATCTCCGGGTCGTATGATGGGTTTCGCTGCGCTCTACCCATCATACGGCGTCTTCGCTCCTCGCAATGGCAGCGCAAATGGGTCTAGTCTCCCCGGCAAAGACCGCTTGTGGGAGTGAGGTGATGCGGATTGGCGTGTTCTATTTCCCGACCGATTACGGCATCGACCTCGCCGACTTGGCACGGGCGCTCGAGGATCGCGGGTTCGAGTCGCTGTACGTGCCCGAGCACACGCACATCCCGACCAGCCGCAAGACGCCGTTCGGCGGCGGCGGGGAATTGCCGCAGCGCTATTCGCATACTTACGATCCGTTCGTCGGCCTCAGTTTCGCGGCGGCGGCGACGAAAAAGCTGATGCTCGGCACTGGCATCTGCCTCATTCCCGAGCGCGACCCGATCGTCACCGCGAAATGCGTCGCCAGCCTCGACAAGATGTCGGGCGGGCGCTTCGTCTTCGGCATCGGCGGCGGGTGGAATGTCGAGGAGATGGAGAACCACGGTGCCGAGTACAAAACCCGTTTCAAGCTGATGCGTGAGCGCATCCTCGCGATGAAGGCGATCTGGACCGAGGACGAGGCGGCCTATCACGGCGAGATGGTGAATTTCGATCCCGTCTGGTCGTGGCCGAAGCCGGCGCAGAAGCCGCACCCGCCGATCCTCCTCGGCGGCGAGACCGACTACACACTGCGCCGCGTCGTCGAATATTGCGACGGCTGGTTCCCGCGCCCGCAGCGCGGCTGGGACATCCGTCACGAGCGCGACCGGCTGCGCCAGATGGCCGACAAGCACGGGCGCGATTTCGCCGAATTGTTCATCTCGGTGTTCCGCGCCCCGGCCGACAAGGCCGCGCTCGCCGACTACCGCGAGGCCGGGATCCAGGAGGCGGTGCTCGAGATCCCCGACAAGAGCCGCGACGAGATCCTGAAAATCATCGACGGCTACGTTCCGCTGCTTTCCTAGCTGCGCAACATGGCCGTTCTCACGACAACCGGCGCCGCGGTGGTGCCGGATACGATCGAGACTCGCCGGTCGTGGATCGTCGCGACCACGGCGGTGGTCGTGTATGCGTTTTCCTACGGCGCGCCGATGATCACGGTCGTCGGGCTGAAGACCATCGCCGGCGAATACGGCGGCGGCCGGTCGATCCCCGCGCTCGCCTATTCTGTGGCATGGCTCGGCGCGTCGATCGGCGGGCTGCTGATGGGGCGGCTCGCTGATCGCATCGGGATCCGCGCGGTCGTCAGCCTCGGTGCGGTGATGATCGGGATCGGCCTGGCGGTCTGCGCGACCGGCGGCGCGACGGCGCTCGTCATCGGACATGGCGTCTTTATGGGGCTCGTCGGCAACGCCTGCATCAATGCGCCGCTCTACATCTACATCGCGCGTTGGTTCGATAAGCGCCGCGGTGCGGCGCTGGCCCTCATATCGAGCGGGCAGTACATCGCCGGCGCGGTATGGCCGTCGCTGTTCGAGCACGGGATTGCCTCCTACGGCTGGCGCCGCACGATGCTGCTGTTCGCGGTGGTCGAAATCGCGGCGATCCTGCCGCTGGCGTGGCTGGTCTTCACGACCGCGCCCGAGACCGCCGAGCCGTCGCCGGTGGCGGGCCGGGCGCGACGGGTCGAGCGGGTGATCGGGCTCCGTCCCAACGTCGCGCTTGGCATTCTTTGTCTTGCCGGGCTCTTGTGCTGCACCCCGATGGCGCTGCCGCAGGGGCACCTCGTCGCCTATTGTAGTGATCTCGGCATCCCCGCGGCGCAAGGGGCGGCCATGCTCTCGGTCGTGCTCGGGTGCGCCTTTGTCAGCCGGCAGTTCTGGGGGGTGCTCAGCGACCGGATCGGTGGGCTGAAGACGATCCTCGCCGGGTCGGTGTGCCAGGTGACGGCGCTTGTCGGGTTCCTTTTCACACAGAACGAGTTCGGCCTGTTTTTCGTCGCCGGCTGGTTCGGGCTCGGGTTCAGCGGGATCATCCCCGCTTATGTCCTGGCGATCCGTGAGCTGTTTCCGTCGGCGGAGGCGGCGTGGCGCATCCCGACCGTGCTGATGTTCACCGGCTCAGGCATGGCGTTCGGCGGCTGGTTCGCCGGCGCGGTCTACGACCGTTTCGGCTATTACGCCGCCGCCTTCGCGATCGGGATCGCGGTCAATTTCGCCCATATCGCCGTGGTCGGCGGGATGGTGGTGCGGCAGAAGATGACGGCGCGGGCTCGGTAGGATGGGTTGAGCAAGGCGAAGCCCATCGCTAAGAATGCGCCCAACTTGCGGGAGAGAGATGATGCGGGTCAGCATTCTCGATGATTATCAGGGTGTCGCGCTCGACATGGCGGATTGGTCGCCGGTCAAGAGCCGGGGGATCGAGGTCGCGGTCGAGCGGTTTCCGTTCGCCGACGAGGACGACGTGGTCCGCTCGCTCGCCGACAGCGAGATCGTCTGCGCGATGCGTGAGCGCACCGCTTTCCCGAAACACGTCATCGACCGCCTGCCGAAACTGAAATTGCTGATGACCACCGGCATGCGCAACGCCTCGATCGATGTCGAGGCGGCAAAGGCGAAGGGGATCACCGTCTGCGGCACCGGCGGGCCGGGCGGCGGCAACGAGGACACGGCGGAACTGGCCTGGGGCCTCATCCTCGGCGCGGCGCGGCGGATCGCCGAGGATCATGCCTTTATGCGCCAGGGCGGGTGGCAGACGCGCGTAGGGCATCGCCTCGCCGGTAAGACGATCGGTTGCCTCGGGCTTGGGCGGCTCGGCAGCGCGGTGGCGCGGGTCGGTCTTGCCTTTGGCATGAAGGCGATCGCCTGGAGCCAGAACCTGACGGCCGAAAAAGCCGCCGAACAGGGCGTGACCCGGGTCGAAAAGGACGAGCTGTTCCGTCAATCGGACGTGCTGTCGGTGCATCTGGTCCTGAGCCAGCGCAGCCGCGGCCTGGTCGGGGCACGCGAGATCGGGCTGATGAAGCCGTCGGCGATCCTGGTCAACACCTCGCGCGGGCCGATCGTCGACACCGAGGCGGCGATCGCGGCGCTGAAGGCGGGCAAGCTCGCCTATGGCGGGTTCGACGTCTACGACAGGGAACCGCTGGCGATCGACCACCCGCTGCGCACGTGCCCCAACGTGATCCTGACCCCGCATATCGGTTATGTGACCGACGAAAATTACCGCAGCTCGTTCCCGCAATACGTCGAGAACATCGTCGCCTTCCTCGACGGCAAGCCCCTAAGGGTAATCGGATGAGGGTGATCGGATGACGGCGATCGTCGATCCCGGCGTGGTCGAGGGCTATCACGCCCATATCTACTACGATCCCGCAAAGACGCGCGGCGACGCTGCGCGACTGCGCGAGGCGATTGCCGCCGGCTTCCCGGAGATGCTGGTAGGCTCGTGGCACGATGAGCCGGTCGGCCCGCACGGCGTCGCGATGTATCAGGTCGTGTTCGATGTCGTGGATTTCCCGCGCTTCGTGCCGTGGCTGATGCTGAACCGGGACGGGCTCGACATCCTCGTCCATCCCGAGACGGGCGACGCGTACACCGACCACTCCGAGCATGCGCTGTGGCTCGGCGCGCCGCAGCCGATGCGGCTCGAGGTCCTACGGCGCAACCGCGACTGATTGACCGGCTGATCAACTCGGCGAGAGCGGCGCTTTCACGGCGCGGCGCCCTGCACTATCCTCGCCAGCAACGATTTTTCGCTGGGGGAGACTTCTGTGGACACGATTCCTGAACTCTTGACGATGGTCCCGCGCACGAGCTTTTCGCGCCGCGGTTTTGTCGTGACCTCGCTGGCGACCGGCTTTGCGCTGTCGGTGCAACCGGTCTCGGCCGACACCATCACGACCGACACGCAGGGGCTCACCGCCGGCGAAGTCAAGGTGCCGACCGCCGACGGCGATATGCCGGCCTATCGCGCCATGCCCGACAAGGGCGGCCCGTTTCCGACGATCCTCGTGATCCAGGAGGTGTTCGGCGTCCATGAGTGGGTCAAGGACATCTGTCGCCGCCTCGCCAAGCTCGGCTATTTCGCGATCGCCGCCGATCTCTATGCGCGGCAAGGCGATCCGCTCAAATACACGGATGTGCAAAAGCTGGTCACCGAGATCGTTATGAACGTGCCGACCGACCAGGTGATGAGCGACCTCGATGCCACCGTCGTCTACGCCCATTCGACCGGCAAGGCCGACACCAAGAAGCTCGGCGTCACCGGGTTCTGCTGGGGCGGGTTCGCCACCTGGATGTACGCGGCTCACCAGCCGGCGCTGAAGGCCGCGGTCGCGTACTATGGCGGAGACCGCAAGATCACCGACCTGACGCCGCAAAACCCGGTCGACGTCGCGGCCGACATTCACTGCCCGCTGCTCGCCTTCTATGGCGGCAAGGATCCGAGCATCCCGGTGGACACGACGAAAAAGCGCCTGCTGCAATGCCGCCAAGCGCAACCTTGCGACATGAAGAGCTACCCCGACGCGGCGCACGGCTTCATGGCCGACTACCGTCCGAGCTACAACGCTGACGCCGCCAAGGACGCGTGGAAGCTGATGCTCGACTGGTTCAAGAAATACGGGGTGGCTTAACCGCTCGGCGCTTCCTCATGTTCCCCTCCCCCGGGCTTGACCGGGGGGCCCACGTCTTTAAGACGTGGATGGTCGGAACAACTTTCGACCAAGGGGAATAGAGGAGCGGTCGCACTGTGAATTTAGCTTCCCTAGTCTTCGATATCGCGCGTCGACTGCCGGATGCGCCGGCGGTTGCCGACGACCGCTCGGCGTGGACCTACCGCGAATTGTGCGAGCGTGCGGCGCGGCTGTCGGGCGGGCTGCGGGCGATGGGGCTCGCGCCGGGCGACCGGGTGATCCTCAGCCTCGAGAATTGCGCCGAGTTCTTTGAGCTTTTGCTTGGCTGCTGGGCGGCCGGGCTCTGCGCGATCCCGGCGAATGCCCGGCTGCACCCGCGCGAGGTCGAATACATCGCCGAGAATTCGGGCGCGCGGCTGCTGGTCGTGACGCCGGGTCTCGCCGAGGCACTGGCGCCGCTCGAGGCGGTGCTGCCGGTCGTCTCGACGCGGACGAGCCGGTACGACGGGCTCGCCGCCGGCGAGCCGCTGTTGGCGCCCGGGACATCGGCCGAGGAACGGGCCTGGCTGTTTTACACCAGCGGCACGACCGGGCGGCCGAAAGGGGCGGTGCTGAGCCACCGCAACCTGATCTTTATGAGCCACTGCTATTTCGCCGACATCGACCGGGTCGACGAGCGCGACACGCATCTCTGCGCGGCCCCGGTGTCGCATGGCGCCGGGCTATATGCGCTGGCGTTTCTGCTGCAGGGGGCGCGGCAGATCGTGCTGCCGCATTTCGATCTCGACGCGGTCCTCGACGTGATCGCGCGCCATGAGAAGGTGTCGATGTTCGCGGCGCCGACGATGCTGACCCGGCTCGTCCACGCGCCGCAGACGGCGGCCGCCGATCTCTCGGGCCTCAAGACCATCTATTACGGCGGCGGCCCGATGTATGTCGCCGATCTGGAAAAGGCGCTCGCCCTCTTTGGCCCGCGGCTCTACCAGCTTTATGGCCAGGGCGAGTCGCCGATGACGATCTCCGGCCTCTCGCACCGCCTGCATGTCGACCCGCGCCGTCTCGCCTCGGCCGGGTATCCGCGCACCGGCTGCCTCGTCAAGATCGTCGGCGAAGACGATGCGGAGCTGCCGTACGGCGAGGTCGGCGAGATCGTCACTAAAAGCGATGGCGTCATGGAGGGGTATTGGCAAAACCCCGCCGCCAATGCCGAGACGCTGCGCGGCGGGTGGCTGCACACCGGCGACCTCGGCAGCATGGACGCGGACGGGCTCGTCACGCTGCGAGACCGGTCGAAGGACATGATCATCAGCGGCGGCAGCAACATCTACCCGCGCGAGATCGAGGAGGTGCTGCTGCGCCACCCCGATATCGTCGAGGCCGCCGTGATCGGCAGGCCGCACCCGGAATGGGGCGAGGAGGTCGTCGCCTTTGTCGTCGCGCGCCCCGGCGCCGCGGTCGACGATGCGGCGCTCGACCGCCTCTGCCTCGACCACATCGCTCGCTTCAAGCGCCCCCGCCGCTACCGTCACGTCGAGGCGCTGCCGAAAAACAATTACGGCAAGGTGTTGAAGACCGAATTGCGCGGGCTCGCGGACGCTTAGCACCTCGTCCCAACCACCTGAATCATCACCCTTTTCTTCGTCACTCCTGCGAAAACGGGAATCCAGGGCGGGTGGCGGAGCTTGCCCCTGGATCCCGCCTTTACGGGAACGACGGGGGCACTGTAGGAACATCCCGATCAAATTGGCGTTGAGACGGAAAGTGCAAACACCCGGAGGGTGACATGCCTCTCGCCGATATTTTGGTCTGCTTCGATTCGTCGCCGGCAGGTGAAGAACGGCTCGCCGCCGCCACCCGTCTGGCGCGCCATGCCGGTGCCGCTTTGCTCGGCGTTTATCCGCTTTATGATGATGCCGTCGAGGTGACGTTGTTCCCGTCCAACCCGGTTCCGGCGGCCGGGGTTTCGACCGGCACCGCCGCGGTCGGCGTCATGGAACCCACGATCGCCAGGCCGCGCGGCATGGCCCAAGCCGAGATCGCGGCCGAGCATTTCCAGGAGACGCTGCGCCTCAACATGATCGGCGGCGATTGGCACATGCTCGAGGGCGGCAAATCGGCCGAGCTGATCGACCTCGCCAAGACAGCCGATCTCATCGTCGCCGGCCAGTTCGAACGGCAGGGGCGCGGCCGCACCGCGGTCCGGCCCGAGGACATCGCGCTCGCCTGCGGCCGGCCGGTGCTGATCATTCCCTATGCCGGCAATTTCCCGACCATCGGCACCCGCGTGCTCGTCGCCTGGGACACGACTCGCGAAGCCGCCCGCGCGCTCCACGATGCGATGCCGTTGATGGAGATGGCGGAGGCCGCGACCGTGGTCACCGTCGTCAGTAGCGAAAGCGAGCGCGAAGGGGCCTTGGCCTCGCTCGATCGCGTGGTCCGGCATCTTGAGCACAAGGGCATCTCGGCCCAGGCCGAGGCGACGCTGCGCGGCGATCTCGGCGTATCCGACGTGCTGCTGTCGCGCGCGTCGGATATTGGCGCCGACCTGATCGTCTCCGGCGCCTACCACCACTCGCCCTATCGCGAGGCCCTCTTCGGCGGCGTCACCTACGACCTGCTCGACCACATGACCGTGCCGGTGCTGATGTCGCATTAAGGCTGAGGAGGAGCGTGGGCGTCTCACCCGCATCTCACCAAGAAATGCGGGCGGGACGCTCGCGCTCCTTTGCTTGCTAAGCCGCCGCCCGCACCGGGATCGGCGCTTCGCCCTTGAGCATCAGGCGATAGAGGTAGCGGCGCTCGTTCATGTCGTAGTCCGGGTTGGCCTTGTGCAGGACGCTGCGGTTGTCCCAGATCACCATGTCGCCTTGGCGCCATTGGTGGCGGTATTCGTATTTCGGCTGCGTCGCGTGCGTCATCAGTTGGGTGACGAGGTCGAGCGCCTCCTCGTCCTTCATCCCGGCGATCGATTCGATGCGCACCGGGTTGAGGAACAAGGCCTTGCGGCCGTTTTCCGGGTGCACGCGGACAAGCGGGTGGATGCCCGGCGGCGGCAGTGCCTTGAGGCTTTCCTCGTTGAGCGGCTTTAAGGGGCGCGGGCTGTATTTGCTCAGATAGACGTGCACGGCCTTGAGCCCGTCGATCTTCTCCTTCATCGCGTGGGAAAGCTCGTCGTAGGCGAGGTGCATGTTGACGTATTGGGTATCGCCGCCCGAACTTGGCAAATCCACCGGGTAGAGGATCGTCGCCTTTGGCGGGGCCGGGTGGTTCGAATGGTCGGTGTGGAACGTCTCGCCGGGGATCATCCGCCGCGTGCCAAGGAATTCCTGGTTGGTGACGTAGTACATTTCCGGGAAGCCCGGGATATGGTGGTCCTTCTTGTCGTGCGGCTGCAATTCGCCGAACACCTGCGCGGCGTTGATAAAGTCCTGCGGCACATATTTCTGGTCGCGGATTACCAGCACATGGTGCGTGGCCCAGGCGCGGTTGAGCGCGGTCTTGGTCTCGGCGTCCAGCGGGCGGGATATGTCGATCCCGGTGACCTCGGCTCCGGTATGCGGGGTCAGCGGCGTGATCCGGTATGTCATGGCAGTTCCTCCACACGACGGGTTGGCATACGACGATTCGGCCATAGGGCGATTTAGCTTGAAAAAGCGTAGGGCGTTTGCGAAGAAGCGTCAAACCGGCCGCCGCAATCGCCATCGCCCACGCCCCTTGAGCCTTGTGTCTCGGGACGCTGGTCGTCCCGTCACCGATAGCGCCCCTGTCCCTGCTCCCGATCGAGCACGCGGGCGCAGCTTCAACGGCTTTTACAATGCCTTCCGTTCTTTTCCGCGAGGTCCGCGCGACGCTCGCGCTTGCCGCTCCGCTCGCTGCCGCGAATGTGTCGCAGATGGCGATGTCGGTGGTCGACACGGTGATGGTTGGCACGCTCGGTGCCGTGCCGCTGGCCGCGGTCGCGCTCGGCGGTGGGTTCTATTTCACCAGCGTCGTGATCTGCCAGGGGGTGCTGACCGCGATCGCGCCGCTTTCGGCCTATGCGATCGGCGGGGGCGACCGGGAGGCGGCCGGGCGCATCACCGGCAGCGGGTTGGTGCTCGGCGCCCTGTTCTCGGTGCTGGTGATCGCGGTGATGCTGGCGGGCGGCCGGTTTCTGGGTCTGATCGGCTACGACCCCGCGCTGGCGGCGGAGATCGCGCGGTTCCTCCACGCGATCTGCTGGGGCGCGCCGGGGTTTCTCGGGTTTGTCGTGCTGCGCAGCTTTCTTGCATCCCTGGCGCGGGCGCGGGCGGTGATGATCGTCCTGATGCTGTGCGTGCCGGCGAATATCGCGCTCAACTGGGTGCTGATCTTCGGGCATCTCGGGATGCCGGCGCTCGGCCTCACCGGCGCGGCCTATGCGTCAGCGAGCGTGCAGTGGCTGATGTTCGCCGGGCTCGCGGCTGCGGTATGGGCGCTGCGTCGGCGTGACAAGGCTCCACGGCTGCGTGGCGAGCTGCACGAGATCGCGGCCGATTTCCGCCGCATCTTCAAGCTTGGTGGGCCGATCGGCGGGATGCAGGCGCTCGAGATCGGGGTGTTCGTCGTCTCGGCTGCGGTGGTCGGCCTCTTCGGGGCCGATGCGCTCGCGGCGCATCAGATCGCGATCAACTACGCCAGCATGACCTTTATGGTGCCGCTCGGCATCTCGCAGGCGGCGACGGTGCGGGTCGCGGCCGAGCGCGGGGCCGGGGCGCCGGCGGCGGGGCGGCGGGCGGCGTTTGTCGCACTCGCGCTCGGCGCGTCGGTCATGACCGTGTCGGCAATCGTGATCTGGACCGTGCCGGCGCTGATCGTCTCGGCCTATGTCGCGATCGACAATCCGGCGAATGCGGCGCTCGTCGCCTTCGCGCTCCGGTTCCTCGTTTTCGCTGCCTTGTTCCAGATCGCCGACGGGGTCCAAGTCGTCGCGGCAGGGGCGCTCCGCGGCTACGAGGACACGACCGTGCCGATGCTCCTCGCCGGGCTCGGCTATTGGCTGATCGGCTTCGCCGGCGGCTGGGTGCTTGCTTTTCCGCTGGGGCTTGGCCCCGTCGGCATCTGGTGGGGCTTTGTGATCGGGCTCGTCACCGTCGCGGTGCTGTTGACCCTGCGGCTTCACCACCGCACGGGACGGCTTCAGGAAAGCTGAGCGAGTTCGCGCGCGCGGGTCGACCGGCTGGCGGCGAGGTGGTCCTTGGCGAGGACCGTGTAAACCGCCGGCAGCACGAACAGCGTGAAGAGCGTCCCGACCGACATCCCGGCGACGACCACGACGCCGATCGAGAAGCGGCTCGCCGCACCCGCGCCGGTCGCGATGATCAGCGGGAAGAGCCCGACCACCATCGCCGCCGTCGTCATCAGAATGGGGCGCAGCCGGACCCGGGCGGATTGCTGGATCGCGTGGCGCCGGTCGAGCCCCTCCTGGAGCTGGAGCTGGTTGGCGAACTCGACCATCAGGATGCCGTGCTTGCTGATGAGCCCGATCAGCGTCACGAGGCCGACCTGCGTATAGATGTTCATCGTCGCGAGGCCGATGAAGAGCGGGATCAGCGCGCCGCAGATCGACATCGGCACGCTGACGAGAATGACGAGCGGGTCGCGCAGGCTCTCGAACTGCGCCGCCAGCACGAGGAAGATCACGATGAGGGCGAAGATAAACGTGTAGACGAGCTGGTTGCCCTCCTGCACGTATTGCCGTGAATCGGACAGGTAGTCGTGGCTGTACCCGGCCGGCAATTTGGCTGCTTGCTGCTCGAGGAAATCGACCGCCTGGCCCTGCGTCACGCCGGGCATCGGCACGGCCTGGAATGTCGCCGAGTTGAGCTGGTTGTACTGGGTCAGCGCGTTCGGTGAGGTGAGGCGGGTCAGGTGCACGAGGTTCGACAGCGGCACCGGCTGGCCGGCCGAGGAGTTGACGTAGTATTGCGACATCAGCTCGGTGTTGAGCCGGTCGACGCGCGGGACCTGCGGGATCACCTCGTAGCTGCGGCCCTGGAGGTTAAAGCGGTTGACGTAGTTCTCGCCGACCAGCAGCGCCAGCGTGTTCCCGATCTGCTGCATCGTGATGCCGAGCTCGCTCGCCTTCGAGCGGTCGACATCGACGCGGACGGTCGGCTGGTTGAAGGCGAGATCGCTGTCGACG
>DASXFE010000002.1:0-4770 GCA_036489765.1 Allostellaceae bacterium
ACACGGCATCGGCCGCTACGAGGCGCTGGAGACGATCGATGTCGCCGGGGCGCCGCACGACTGCCTCAAGGTGCTTTATGCCGGCGACGACCGCCTCTTCGTGCCGGTCGAGAATATCGAGGTGCTGTCACGCTACGGCTCCGAGGATGCCGGCGCGCAGCTCGACCGGCTCGGCGGGGTGGCGTGGCAGGGCCGCAAGGCGCGGGTCAAGCAGCGCATCCGCGAGATCGCCGGTGAGCTCATCCGCATCGCCGCCGAGCGCCAGCTGAAGCCCGGTGAGGCGGTCGTGCCGCCCGATGGCCTCTACGAGGAATTCGCCGCGCGATTCCCCTATCCCGAGACCGAGGACCAGCTTCGCGCGATCGCCGACACCTTCGCCGACCTCGCCTCAGGCCGGCCGATGGATCGCCTCATCTGCGGCGATGTCGGCTTCGGCAAGACCGAGGTCGCCCTCCGCGCCGCCTTCATCACCGCATTTTCCGGCGGCCAGGTCGCGGTGATCGTGCCGACGACGCTGCTCGCGCGGCAGCACCTGCGCAGCTTCACCGAGCGTTTCGCCGGCCTTCCGGTTCGCATCGGCCAGCTCTCGCGCATGGTCTCGCCCAAGGACGCGAAGGCGGTCAAGGAAGAGGCCGCGGCGGGCCGGCTCGACATTGTCGTCGGCACGCATGCGCTCCTCGCCAAGGACGTTCATTTCCACCATCTCGGCCTCGTGATCGTCGACGAGGAGCAGCATTTCGGCGTCGTGCAAAAGGAACGGCTGAAGCAGTTGAAGGCCGATGTCCACGTATTGACGCTGACCGCGACGCCGATCCCGCGCACCCTGCAGCTCGCGCTGTCGGGCGTGCGCGAGATGAGCATCATCGCCACCCCGCCGATCGACCGCCTCGCCGTGCGCACCTTTGTGACGCCATACGACCCGGTCGTCCTGCGCGAGGCGATCCTGCGCGAGCGCGACCGCGGCGGCCAGGTCTTCTACGTCGCCCCGCGCATCGCCGATCTCGACGAGGTGCGCGAGCGGCTGCGCGAGATCGTGCCCGAAATCCGTGTCGCGATGGCCCATGGCCGCATGTCGCCGACCGAGCTCGAAACCGTGATGACCGCGTTCGACCAGCGGTCCTACGACCTCCTGCTCTCGACCAACATCATCGAAAGCGGGCTCGACATCCCGTCGGCCAACACGATGATCGTGCATCGCGCCGACATGTTCGGCCTCGCCCAGCTCTACCAGCTCCGCGGCCGGATCGGGCGCAGCAAGGTGCGCGCCTACGCCTATCTGACGCTGCCCGAACGCAAGCAGCTCGGGCCGACCGCGCTGCGCCGGCTCGAGGTCATGCAGACCCTCGACACGCTCGGCGCCGGGTTCCAGCTCGCCAGCCATGATCTCGACATCCGGGGCGCCGGCAACCTCCTCGGCGACGAGCAATCGGGCCATATCCGCGAGGTCGGCATCGAGCTTTACCAGCAGATGCTGGAAGACGCCGTGGCGGCCGCGAAGAGCGACGACAGCGCCGCCGCCGTGGAGGAATGGAGCCCGCAAATCTCGATCGGGACCCCAGTGCTGATCCCCGAGGGCTATGTCGCCGATCTCGGCGTCCGCCTCGGCCTCTACCGCCGCATCGCGCAGCTTTCGAGCGCCCGCGAGCGCGACGCCTTCGCCGCAGAGCTGATCGACCGCTTCGGTCCCCTGCCGGGCGAGGTCGAAAACCTCCTGCAGATCATTGCGATCAAACGGTATTGCCGCGAAGCCGGCGTCGAAAAGGTCGAGGCCGGCCCCAAGGGCGCGGTCATCACGCTGCGCAACAACCGCTTCGCCAACCCCGCCGGCCTCGTCGACCTGATCCAGAAACACCCCGGCGCGATGCGCCTCAGGCCGGATCACAAGATCGTCTATCTAAGGAACTGGGAAGACGAGAAAATCCGCCTCAAAGGTGTTGCGGGTTTGACCCAAACTCTGATGCGGCTCGCGCGGGACGCGACGGCGCCGCGCGCAGTCCAGGCCGCGAAATAAACAAGAGGCCGTCATCCCGGCGCAGGCGGGGACCCACGGTTCAAACGCACGAGCCGCGGACGAGTGGGTCCCCGCCTGCGCCGGGATGACGGCGCATTACGACGGGCAAGGTAATTCAATCCGCCTCCTTACCCTTCACTTCCTGCCACAGCGCTTCGAGCGCATCCAAGTCCCGACCGGCTCCGCGCTCCGCAGCCAGCGCCTCGATTTCCCGGAATCGCCGCTCGAACTTCGCGGTGGCGCGGCGGAGGGCGGTTTCCGGTTCTATCTCCAACTTCCGGGCGAGGTTGGCGGCAGCAAACAGGAGATCGCCGATCTCGTCCTCCAGACGATCGCGATCACCCCCAGGCATTTCGGCTTCGATCTCAGCCACTTCCTCGTTGATCTTCTCAACCACCGACCACGCGTCGGGCCAGTCGAAGCCGATGCGGACGGCACGTTTCGAGATCTTGGCGGCGCGCAGCAGCGCGGGGTAGGCGAGGGCGACGCCGTCGAGGACGCTTTCTTGCGGGCCGCGCTCGGCCGCCTTGTGCGCCTCCCAGGCTTCGTTCTGCGCCGCAACCGTCGCGATCACCGCGTCGCCGAAGACATGAGGATGCCGCCGTATCATCTTGTCCGAAATGGCGTCGGCGACATCGTCGAAGGCGAAACCGCCGTCTTCCTCGGCCATCCGGGCGTGGAATACGACCTGCAGCAGCAGATCGCCGAGCTCGTCCTTCAGCGCCGCCATGTCCCGGCGCTCGATCGCATCGGCGACTTCGTAGGCTTCTTCGATGGTATAGGGCGCAATCGTCGCGAAATTCTGTTCGCGGTCCCACGGGCAGCCGTGCTCGGGGTCGCGGAGCCGCGCCATGATGCCGAGGAGGCGGTCGATCGGGCGATAGGCTTGCATCTCAATCGATCCATAATCCGTTGGTTTTGTGCCAATCCTCAATCGACAGCTCGGGGTAGCCGTCATAGCATTCGTCGTCGGGCCCGATCTGCGGCACGACCCATTCGGCCTTGTCGCGCAGGAGGAGGTGCACGTTTTTCGGCGGCACGGGAAGGGGCGTGTCGATCGCGTTGGCGAAGGGGTGCATCAGCTCGGGCCAGCTCCGGTCGCTGACCCACAGCGCCGTCCCGCATTGGCGGCAGAAATGACGCTCGGCCGAACCTTCCCTGCCGTCGATCGTCGCATGCCAGACCCGGATCGCGCGCCCCCCGGTCACCTTGAGCGTGTCGGCCATGCCCATGATATTGATCGCATAACCGCCGCCGCCCGCGCTCTTGCGGCAGATCGAGCAGTAGCAGCGCTGGTAGGGGTAGGGGGTGCGGCTGTCGACGGCGAACTTGACGGCGCCGCAGCGGCACGACCCTTCGAGGCGCATCGGCATCGGATCATCCTCGCGCGAGGGGTTTCTGCAAGAAGATGCGCTGGTGGCCGGGCGGAACCTCGATCGTCCCGAACGGGATATAGCCCAGCTTCTTGTAGAATTCAGGGGCCTGGAACGAAAACGTGTCGAGCCATACCGAGTGGCACCCGTGCTCGACCGCCCGCCGTTCGGCCTCGGCGAGGAGGCCCCGGCCGATCCCGCCGCGGCGTAAATCGGCGTGAACCCACAGCAATTTGACGAACAGCCACCCCGTATAAGCCATCCCGTCGAGCCCGGCGCGGATCTCGCCCGAGCCGCTGCGCACGAAGAGGGCGATGCGAGCGTAGCCGGTGTCGCCGAAAGAGCTGCGATTGTGATCGTCGAGACCGAGGCCCAGCGCCTCCGCATCGCTTTCGTCGGGATGGGACTCGACGGTCAGCCGGCAGCCTGGCGGCAGGTTCACGACACGGCTCCGTTGCTGGGGATCAAGACACCCATGCTAACCGCCGTTCCACCGGATCGCCAGCGGGGGAAGGTCAGCGCCGGGGCCGCGGCGGGGACGCTTAATCCAGATATCGCATAATATATATTATGGAAAATATTCCATAATATAAGGATCAAAGGGTTAGCCGTGAATTAGCCGCGAAGCGGCTTCTCAGGTTCCGGCGATTGGGTTTGGCGTTGGTGGCGCGATGCGGCGGAGCGTGTTGGTGTCGTGGTGATTGAACGCGGGCACCTTCCCTCGGACTGCCAGGTCGGCCCGCGTGACATAACTCCAGCTGCCGTCGGCGTTGAAGGTGATGTCGATGCGGTAATAGTCGGTGCGGAACGCTTCTTCGAGAAAGGTCGTCGAGCAGATTCCGAAACGGGTGTCGCCGCGGCGCGCTTCGACCGAGATGCGGTCGTCGCCGGGTTTTGCGGTGCCGCCGGCGAGCACCACCTGTCCGCGTGGAATGGCGATCGTTTGCATGATGAGACCGGTCGCGGGCTCCCATAGCCAATAGCCGACCTGGTCGTGGAACGTGATCGCTTCCTCGGCCGTGTTGATGTGGATGTGATAGCTCAGCCCGTAGAGGAGCTGCGGGCCGTTGTTCTGCGGGTCGATCGGGTCCATCCGGATGTGCTCGCGGATGACGCGCCGCTCGGGGCCCTCGGCCTTGGGGCTTACATCGACGCCCGTGTCCGACTCCCACTCGCCGGCGAGCCGGCGCAGCGGGCCCAGATTGGCCAGCGTATCCGGCGAAAAATCAGGTTCGGTAAAGATGTCCTCGGGGAGGGTCGGCATGGGTTTTCCTAATGCAAATCCGGTTCCCCGAGAGTGCGTCCGCGTCCTGGTGATGACAAGTCGCCGACGCTCGCCCGTTCGCCGCGACCGCGAAAATCGATTTGAACCGAGGGGTGGAGTCG
>DASXFE010000088.1:0-2378 GCA_036489765.1 Allostellaceae bacterium
CGCCCCGACGCGATCGACGAGATCGCCCGCCTTGCCGAGCTAATCAATGCCACGGTCGAGAATATCGGGGCCCGCCGCCTGCACACGATCCTCGAACGGCTGCTCGAGGAGATCAGCTTCACCGCCTCGGACCAGCCCGACGGCACGGCGATCGCGATCGACGATGCCTACGTCCGTGACCGCGTCTCCTCCCTCGCCCAAAACGCCGATTTGTCGCGGTTCATCTTGTAGTGGACCGCGGGTGTCCCGCCCGCATCTTCCGAAAGACCGGGCGGGCCGCCCCGGGCTCCAATATCCGCCGGGAACCGATATCGCGTTGGGGAGATTTACTCTACTGTCCCCGCCGGCATCGCTCCGGCCAGTGGAGGAGACCCCTGTGTTATCGGCCGACCGCGTTCAGCAGAGGCTGTCTCAGCGCGCGATCGCGTTGGTGCTGGCGGGCGGCCGCGGCAGCCGGCTGCACCATCTGACCGGCCGGCGCGCCAAGCCTGCCGTGTTCTTCGGCGGCAAGTTCCGGATCATCGATTTCGTCCTGTCGAACTGCATCAATTCGGGCATCCGCCGGATCGGCATCCTGACCCAGTACAAGGCGCACAGCCTGTTGCGTCACCTGCAGATGGGGTGGTCGTTCCTGCGTCCCGAGATGAACGAGTTTCTCGACCTCCTGCCGGCGCAGCAGCGCCTCGACGAGGCGACCTGGTATCGCGGCACCGCCGATGCCGTGTTCCAGAACTTCGACATCTTCCGCGCGGCGCGGCCCGAGTACTTCGTCGTGCTGGCCGGCGACCACATCTACAAGATGGACTATTCGGACATGCTGGCCCGCCACGTCGCCAGCGGTGCCGACTGCACGGTCGCCTGCATCGACGTGCCGCTCGCGCAAGCGTCCGAGTTCGGCATCATGGATGTCGACGCCTCGGGCAAGATCAAGAACTTCCTCGAAAAGCCGGAAACGCCACCGGCGATGCCGGGCCGTCCCGACCGGGCGCTCGCCAGCATGGGGATCTACGTCTTCAACGCCGAATTCCTCTATGCCGAGCTCGAACGGGACGCGCGCGAACCCGGTTCGAGCCACGATTTCGGCAAGGACGTGATCCCCAACCTCGTCAGCCGCGGCCTCGCCGCAGCACATAATTTCGAGGAAAGCTGCGTCAAGACCACCCACGACGCCGAGCCCTACTGGCGCGACGTCGGCACGATCGACGCCTATTGGGCGGCGAACCTCGATTTGTGCAGCCCGGTTCCCTCGCTCGACATCTACGACCCGTATTGGCCGATCTGGACCTACCAGCAGCAGCTCCCGCCGGCGAAATTCGTCTTCGACGACGAGGATCGGCGCGGGATGGCGGTCGATTCGATGGTATCGGGCGGCTGCATCATCTCGGGCGCGCATGTCTCGCGCTCGCTGTTGTTCTCGGTCTGCCGCGTCAACTCGCACGCCCGCGCGCATGAGGCGGTGCTGTTGCCCGAGGTCGAGATCGGCCGTTACGCTCGGATCACCAAGGCGATCGTCGACCGCGGCTGCTCGATCCCGGCGGGGATGGTGATCGGCGAGGATCCCGTGCTCGACGCCAAGCGCTTTCACCTCAGCGACGGCGGCGTCGTCCTCGTCACCAGCGATATGATCCGGGCGTTGGGATAATCCGGGCGTTGGGATAAGACGGGAGCGCGGGCTCCCAATCCCTACAGGATGCGCGCGGCGCTCGCTTCCTCGTGGAGCCACACCTCGGCCTCGCGGCCGATCTCGCGGGCGTCATGAGCGGACTCGACCGCGTCGAGCAGCGCCTGCTCCTTGTCGAGATAGGCGCCGTATTCGGTGTCGTCGAGCCTGACGATCCACCGTGCGTCGCCGCCTTGCTGGCAAACCTGGAATTCCATGATTCCCATCTTCTGCGACCGCCCCGCGACTTTTGTAACGTTATCGTTACAGATGCATCTCACCGGCCCTTTCGGCCCGGAAACGGCGCACCGCGTTGTCCCCGCGATAAGATTATCCCAGACCATCGCCGCGAATTGAAGCCAAATCGGCGTTAATTGTCTCAAAATGCGTCACGTGGCTGTCACCATGCCGTTACATTGGGCAAGGGCGCGCGGGCCTACTTTTCGAGGGCGACGAAAACCCCGTCCCAATCGGCCGGCAACCCCTCGGTGCGAAGGTGCCCGATGCGCTCGCGGAAGAGCTTGTAGAACGACGCCATCTCGCTCTCGCCCGACAGCGTGTCATCGGCCAAAATCCCAAGCGCCGCCTCCCAATCGCGGTGCCGATAGGCCGTCAGCAGCGCCGCGTGGCGCGCTCCGAATCCCACGGCCTCGATCGGCTGCGGCGGCAATGTGAAGATGCGGAGCGCCTGGGTTTTGCCCTTGACCGCGACGAGGTC
>DASXFE010000096.1:0-128225 GCA_036489765.1 Allostellaceae bacterium
GTCATCACCGCCGGTCCAGACATGCTGGCCCTTTTTCCCCATGACGATCGCCGTGCCGGTGTCCTGGCACATCGGCAGCACCTTGCCGGCCGCGATATTGGCGTTTTTCAAAAGGTCGTAGGCGACGAAGCGGTCGTTCGCCGAGGCCTCGGGATCGTCGAGAATCGCCGACAGCGATTTGAGGTGACCCGGGCGCAACAGATGCGCGCACTCGACAAAGGCCTGGCGCGACAGCATCGTCAGCGCCTCAGGCTCGACGGTGACGACGCGCTCGCCGTTGAAGCTCGCGGTGCCGACGTGGTCGGCGGTCAGCTTGCGGTAGGGCGTCTCGTCCTCGCCCAGCGGAAAAAGCTCGTGAAACGGCAATTCGCTCATGCCCGTAATCCCCGATCCAGTGCGCCGCAGCATCGTTTTTTCGGCGGCGTCGTCAACCACCCGCTATATACCGGACCAAGCGAGGGCGCGATGACGCAAAACATCTACGACGACGACGGGTTCTTCGCCGGATACAGCCGCTTGCCGCGTTCGGTCTCCGGGCTCGACGCCGCGCCCGAATGGCCGAACCTGGCAGCGATATTGCCGCCGCTCGACGGCAGGAATGTGGTCGATCTGGGGTGCGGGTTCGGCTGGTTCTGCCGCTGGGCGCGCGAGGCCGGCGCGGCACGGGTGCTCGGGCTCGACGTTTCGGAAAAGATGCTGGAGCGGGCACGGGCCGATACGGCCGACCCGGCGGTCGAATACAGGCGCGAGGACCTCGAACGCCTCGACCTGCCGGAAGCCGCCTTCGACCTCGCCTACAGCTCACTGACGCTTCACTATCTCGTCGATCTCGAAGGCATGATGCGCGCCGTTTATCGCGCGCTCGTGCGCGGCGGCAGCCTCGTCTTCTCGTGCGAGCACCCGATCTACACCGCCCCGCGCGAGCCCGGCTTCCGCGTCGCCCAGGACGGCCACCGGACCTGGCCGCTCGACCAGTACCTCGCCGAGGGCCCGCGCTCGACCGACTGGCTGGCGAAAGGCGTCATCAAGCAGCACCGCACGATCGGCACCTATCTCAACATGCTGACCGGCCTCGGCTTCAGGGTCGAACACGTCGAGGAATGGGGGCCGACCCACGAGCAGCTCGCCGCCCACCCGGAATGGGTCGGCGAACGCGAACGCCCGGCGTTTCTGCTGGTAGGAGCGGCGAAGCCGTAAAAAGGATGATCCACAATGAGACGGTGAGGGGCCGCGGCTCGAAATCTCACCGCCTCCCGCCTCACTGTGATTCCTGTTAGCGCTGCGCGCCTATCGCTTGCGGAAAGCGTCGAGGGCGACGACCTCGCCGGTCGTGCGCTCCTCCTTCGGTTCCTCCGCAGGGGTGGGGAGCGCCGCGGTTTCGGTCCCTGCCTCGGCGGCGGGTTGCTCGCCGGCCGTGGCCGGCGCCACCGGCGAGGCGAATTCGAGGGCGAAGTTGACCGACGGGTCGGCAAAGCTCTTGATCGCCGCGAACGGGATCACCAGCCGCTCGGGCTGGCGCTGAAAGCTCAGCACCACCGAGAACCGTTCGTCCTCGACCTTGAGATCCCAGAACTGGTGCTGGACGACGATCGTCATCTCGTCGGGAAACCGGGCGAGGAGCGATGCCGGCAATTCGACCCCCGGCTCCTTCGTCGCAAAGCCGATGTAGAAATGATGGTCGCCCGGCAGCCCTTCCCTGGACGCGCGGGCGAGTGCGTCGCGCACGACCCCGCGCAGGGCGCCCTCGATCATCTTGTCGTAGTGGAACGAGTCTTGCGGCATGTGCCCCCGACGATCTGGCCTTGGCGCTGCTAGGTACCACCCCTTGAAACGCGAGTGGGGGGCTTCTGTTGCCCGGTGCCCCCCGAACCGCGATTAACTCTAGGCTTTCACCCCGCTAAGGGTTAGGCCGCGAGCGCCTCAGGTGCGAAGTTGTCGTTCGCATCTAGATGATGACCCGATAACGGTGGAATCATGCCGGGCGACGGTTCTTGCCTTTACCACGCGCGTCGAGCCTGTTTCGCCCCCATAAGCCCGACCCGGCCAATTACTCAAACAGCCGAGTCGGGAATTGGTGGAGGCGCCGGGTACCGCCCCCGGGTCCGCAACGCTTATTCCACAAGCCGTGTATCGCCATAGTCGGTTGCCCGACGGGGGAAGATATAGGATGGGCGCCCCATTGGCGCAATCACTGGGCGCAACGGAGACAAGAATGCCGCTGACGGACCACCAGCGCGCCGAGATCGCGGCACAGCGCGGCGAAACCCGCCCGACGCGCCGCGCGACCGTGCCGGCGCTCGAGGAAATCCTCTACGAGGCGGTGCCGGTGCTCGACCACGGTTTCGTTCGCGTGATCGACTACATGGGCGACGACGGTGCGATCGTGCAGGCCGCCCGCGTCTCCTACGGCCGCGGCACGAGGCGGGTCAGCGAGGACAAGGGGCTCATCAACTACCTGATGCGGCACCGCCACACGACCCCGTTCGAGATGTGCGAGATCAAGTACCACGTCAAACTCCCGATCTTCGTCGCCCGCCAGTGGATCCGCCACCGCACCGCCAACGTGAACGAGTACTCCGCCCGATACTCGATCCTGGATAACGAATTCTACATCCCCGCCCCCGAACACCTCGCCGCCCAGGCCAGCACCAATCGCCAAGGCCGCGGCGACGTCCTCGAAGGCGAGCCCGCAAAGCGCGTTCTCGACCTCCTCCGCAACGACGCCGAACGCGCCTATGCGGGCTACTCCGAACTGCTCAACGAGGACGAAGCCGGCCAACCCCGCGATCCCACTTGGCCGGGATTAGCCCGTGAATTAGCCCGCATGAACCTATCGCTCAATTTCTATACTCAATGGTACTGGAAGACTAACCTCCATAATATGATGCATTTCCTGAGCTTGCGTGCTGACCCTCATGCCCAATATGAAATCCGCGCCTATGCCGACGCAATGCTCGATTCGCTCCAACGCTGGGTCCCGCTGACCCACGCGGCGTTTCTGGAATACCGGATGAATGGGGCGCTGGTTTCGGCCACCGGGCTCAGGGTGATCCAGCGGATGCTCGCTGGTGAGCTGGTCGATCAGGCGGCGAGCGGCCTGCCGGCGCGCGAGTGGCGCGAACTGATGGCGACGCTGGGTCGCTGACATGGCGCGAGCCCGAAGACCGCCGGCCGAAAGGGTCAATTTCGCGGATCGCGACGAGGCGAGGCGCTGGTTCGCCGGGCAGAGCCGGCAAGTCTGTGTGGCCATCGCGGTGCGCGCGGCGCTGCGCGTGCTGCCACTGATCGAGACCGCCCGCGACAGGCAGGAATTCGCGGCCCGCGTCGTCCTGCCCGTGTTTCGAGCCTGCTTCCTTGCTCGAAGCGTCGCGGAATATCCCCAGCATCTCGAACGTTTGCGCCGGAACGCCGCCGCCGCATTTTGCGCTCGACGACGAGAGCAAAATCGTGTTGGCGCAACCGAGCGCGCTCGATCCCGCCGGCAACAATCTCTCCCGGCTGCGTCAACTTCTTCCCGCTGCGCGCCAAGCTGCCGACAATCTCGCGGAAGCGCTGGCGGCGACCAATGCCTTTCCCGAACTGAAGCGATCCGTCGCCAGCTACCGAGCGGCCATCGACACCGAGGCCGAGGCGGTCGCGTGGGGTACCGTGTTTGGCTTTGGCGTGATCCTGGAGAGCGCCGCAGCCGCCGCCGAGCGCCCGGAACCCGCCGATCAGATGCGCCCGAGGCTCGAAGACGCGCCGAAATCCAGCCTCGACGCTTTATTGGCGATACATGGCCCACTGATCCTTGCGACAGGCGAGGGGCGGGAGCTGACCGAGGAGTCGGACCGCTTTGCGCTCGCCCCCGATATCCAATCCTCGCTGCGGGCCGACGCGACCGAGGTGGCGCGGAGGTTGGCCAGCGATGCGCGCGTCACCGATCCCTCGGCCGGCACCCTCGTGCTGGATGCGGCGGAGGTCATCGGCCAGGGTACACGCCCAAACCGCGGAGCCGTGTTCGGCTTGGCGACGTTTGGGCACGCCGCGACGCTGCTGATCCCCGGGGCTGCGGTCGCGACCTTCGCGGCATGGGCGGGCGCGGAACCCGGAGCCGTTGTGACGATGGCGGCAGGCCTGGTCCTGCGGGAGAGCGACCGCGTCAAGGAGGCGGCAAGGGTTCTTGGCGGCGGGTATGACCGGCTGGTCGATACCGCGCGAGACCAGGCGGGGCTTGTCCGCGCCCAGGCTGTCGCGCGCCTTCGCAACCTGACTCCGTCGAGGGATTTCGTGCTGACGAATGCGGCGCCGCTGTCTCGGATCGCCGCGAACTCGCCGAGGTTGCGTTGGATGCAGTGGTATATCGATTTCATCATGCGCAGTTACGGCGGTCGCGTACCGTGACGCCCGCCGAATCGCACCGAAAAATCGCCTTAATTGCGTGCTAGGATTCCGGATGATTGTATCTGGCGGAGAACGGCCGTCCTGTTAATTCTCTGATAAAAACAGGGACAACAGGTGAGAGCGGAGGTGGCGCGGATGCGCATCGGCTTTGTCGGCACCGGGACGATGGGGACGCCGATTGCGACGTGCCTCGTGGCGGCGGGACACGAGCTGGCGGTGTTCGACGCGCGGGCGGAGGCGACGGCGGCGCTCGTCGGAAAGGGCGCGCGGGCGGTGGATAGCGCGGCGGCGGCGGCGCTGGCGAGCGAGGTGGTGTTCACCTCGCTGCCGGGGCCGAAGCAGGTCGAGGAGGTCGCATTTGCGGCGCAGACCGGGCTGCTCGCGGGAGTGCGCGAGGGCGGGGCTTATATCGATCTGACGACGAACTCGCCGGCCACGATCCGGAAGGTGGCGGAGGCTTGCGCGGCGCGGGGTGTCACGTTTTTCGATGCGCCGGTCAGCGGGCGGCCGCCGAACATGACCGTAATGGTCGGCGGCGAGGCGGCGGCGTTCGAGACATATCGGCCGCTGTTCGAGGCGATCGGGAAGAATGTCTTCCATGTCGGGCCGAGCGGGGCCGGGTGCGTTGCCAAGCTGGCGACGCAGTATATGGGGTATGCGGCCTTTATTGCCGGGCTTGAGGGGATGCTGATGGCGGCGAAGGCGGGGGTCGATCTCGACATGCTGGCCCGTATCGTCCCGGTCAGCGCCGGGCAGCACCGCACCTTCGACAATGTGCCGCGCGGAGTGCTCAGCCGCACGTTCCAGTCGGGCGGGACGCTCGATATCGTCGCCAAGGATATCGAGCTTGCCTGTGAGCTGGCGCGCGAGGTCGGGGCGCCGGCTGCGCTCGGGTCGGCAGCGTGGGATGTCTACAAGCGGGCTCAGGCGCAGGGCTGGGGGCAGGAGGGATTTCCGATCGTCGTGAAGATCCTCGAGGCTATGGCGGGCGCGGAAGTCAGGAGCCGCGGCGATGGATGAGCGGCTCGACCGGCTTTTGCTGACGCAGGAGATCGCCGACTTTCTCTATGCCGAGGCGGAACTGCTCGACGAGCGGCGGTACCAGGAGTGGCTGGCGCTGCTCGCCGACGACATCCGCTATTGGATGCCGATGCGGCGCAACGTCAAATACGGCGAGGACGGGCGGGAGTTCACCCGCGAGAAGAGTGATATCAACTGGTTCGACGAGGGCAAGGAGACGCTTTCCCGCCGCGTCAAGCAGATCGAGACCGGCATCCATTGGGCCGAGGAGCCGCGCTCGCGCATCTCTCACATGGTGTCGAACGTGCAGGTGTTGGCAGCGACGCCGTCCTTTGCCGCGGCGGATGAGGTGTCGGTCAAATGCCGGTTCCTGATCTACCGCAACCGGGTCGAGACCGAGACCGACATCCTCGTCGGCAAGCGCGAGGATTTCCTGCGGCGCGGCGGTGAGAGCTGGCTCCTGGCGCGGCGCCGGATCATCCTCGACCAGAATGTGCTGTTGTCGAAGAACCTGACGTTTTTCATATAACCGTAGCTGTCATTGCGAGGAGCCGAAGGCGACGCGGCAAACCCCATCGGAATAGCCCTCTGTGGAAGGGGATTGCTTCGCTGCGCTCGCAATGACACCCGGAACAGGGAGGCTGCACCATGGCGTCGAACGGAACCAAGGGCTACCACCCCGGCCTCGTCGATCTCGATGCGGGCGAGGTCAGCCGCGAGATCTTCGTCAATGCCGACATCTATGCCGAGGAGCAGGAGCGGATCTTTTCGCGCGCCTGGCTGCATGTCGGGCATGAGAGCCAGATCCCGAACCCAGGCGACTATTTCGTGTCGTCGATGGGCGAGGAGTCGGTGATCCTTTGCCGCGACCGCGCCGGCGCGATCCATGTGTTCCTCAATTCCTGCCGGCATCGCGGGATGAAGGTGTGCCGCTACGACGAGGGCACGACCGCGGTCTTCACCTGCCCCTATCACGGCTGGAGCTACGGCACCGATGGGCGGCTCGTCGGCGTGCCGTATTTCCGCGAGGCGTATCACTCGAAGCTCGACAAGGCGAAATGGGGCCTCGTCGAGGTCGCGCAGCTCTGCAACTACAAGGGCTCGATCTGGGCGACCTGGGACAAGGAGGCGCCGTCGTTCCAGGAATATCTCGGCGATTTCACCCGCTACCTCGACCTTCAGCTCGACGGCTGGGACGGGCGCGAGGGGCAGGCCGAGATCCTTGGCGGCGTCCAGAAATGGCTGGTGCCGTGCAACTGGAAATTCCCGGCCGAGAATTTCAGCGGCGACACGTATCACAATATCAGCCACCGCTCGGTCGACCTCGCCGGCATCGGGCCATCGGGGCGCAGCCGGCGCGACTACGGCGAGCGCGACATCTCGCGCAAGCTCCATGTCTGCATCCCCGACCGGGGCCACCAGACGATCCTCTATCTGATGCCGCAGGGCGAGCCGACGCCGGTGGCCTATCAGAGCGCGCCGATCGTGTCGGAGTATTTTGCCCATTGCGAGGCCGAGAAGCGCAGGCGGCGGGGCGAATACGGGCGGTTCGTCGGCGCGCCGGGCGAGGTGTTCCCGAACACGGCGCTGTTGTCGCGCCAGCCGCGGACGATGGCCGTGTGGCACCCCCGCGGGCCGCATCAAACCGAGTGCTGGCGCTGGTTCTTCGTCGACCGCGACGCGCCGAACGAGGTCAAGGAATTCCTGCGCGACTATTACATCCGCTATTCGGGCCCGGCCGGAATGACCGAGCAGGACGACATGGAAAACTGGAACTACGCCCACAAGGCGAGCCAGGGCGTCATCGCCCGGCGTCATCCCTACAGCTACGAGCAAGGCATGGACACCGCGGTGCGCGATTTCGAATGGCAGGGGCTCCAGGTGCCCGGCGATGTCGTCGACATCACCGAGGTGCAATCGAGCGAGCAGCCGATGCGCAACCTCTACCGCCGCTGGAACGAGTTCATGATGGCCGACAGTTGGGCCGAGCTCGCGACCTGGCGGCGGAATGACCGGGACGTGGCGGAGTAGTGAGGGCTGCATGAGCAAGATGCGTCCTTCGAGACGGCCGCTCCGCGATCTCCCCAGGATGAGGAAGAATTGCAGATGGCATTAAAGGCTTTCCTCATCCTCAGGAGCGGGCGCAGCCCGCGTCTCGAAGGACGCACTCATGCCTGACCCCATCAACATCCGCGACCTTGCGCCCGGAACGCGGGTGGCGCTGGTCGACGGCTCGGAGGTGGAGATCATCGACAACCCGGCCGACGGCGTCTGGGTCTTCGCCCGCTACCTGTCTTCGCCGCGCGACCCGGCGTTGGCCGGGCAGGAGGAGATGATCTTCGCGCAGGACGTGGTCGAGGTGAGGGCTTGAGACGACGGTGAAGGAGAAACCTCAGCCCAGCGAGCCCATGACGGACGGCTCGATTACTCCACCACGATCCGCGGCGGCGCGCGCAGCGGGGCGTCGTCGCCGCTGACCTTCTGCCAAAGCCGCGCGGCGATTTCGCGGAAGAGGACGGCGTAGGGGCTGCCGGGGTCGGAGACGGCGATCGGGTGGCCGGCGTCGGAGGTTTCGCGGATCGCGAGGTCGAGCGGGACTTCGCCGAGGAATTCGGTGTCGAGGCGGGCGGCTTCCTGGCGGGCGCCGCCGTGGGCGAAGATCTCGGTGCGCTCGCCGCAATGCGGGCACAGGAAATAGCTCATGTTCTCGATGATCCCGAGCACCGGCACGTTGACCTTGTTGAACATCGTGAGGCCGCGCCGCGCGTCGATGAGCGCGATGTCCTGCGGGGTCGAGACGATAACGGCGCCGGCGAGCGCGACCTGCTGCGCCATCGTCAGTTGCGCGTCGCCGGTGCCGGGCGGCATATCGACGACCATGATGTCCAAGTCGCCCCAATCGACGTCACGCAGCATCTGTTGCAGCGCGCTCATCACCATCGGGCCGCGCCAGATCATCGCCGTGTCCTCGGGCACCAGGAACCCGATCGACATGACCTTGAGCCCGTAATTCTCCATCGGCTTCAAGATCTTGCCGTCGGCGGAAGCGGTCGGCCGGCCGGAGATGCCGAGCATCCGCGGCATCGACGGCCCGTAGATATCGGCGTCGAGCACGCCGACCCGAAGCCCGTTCGCGCGAAGCCCGAGCGCGAGGTTGGCCGCGACGGTCGATTTGCCGACACCGCCCTTGCCGGAGGCAACGGCGATGATCGCCCTGCAGCCGGGGACGAGCCCGCCCTTCTGCGCCGGTGCCTGGTGTGCATGCGGCGGATGGCCGGCTGGTTGCGGCGCCGCATGCGGGCGGGGTGGGCCGCCGCGGGCTCCGGTCTCGGCGGTCAGGACGGCAGTCACCGAGAGGACGCCGGGGAGGATCTCGACCGCGGTCTCGGCGGCCTTGCGCAGCGATTCGAGACGAGGGCCGCGCTCGGGCTCGACCTCGATCGCAAAGCCGACATTGCCATTGCGGATCACCATGCCGGTGATCATGCCGAGCGAGACGATATCCCGGCCCTTGTCGGGGTCGCGCACCTGGGCGAGCGCCGCGAGCACGTCTTTCTCGGTGACCTCGGCCATGCACTTCTCCGCCCGGTGCGTGAGGGATGGACGCCATTTAGGTCGGGGCGCCGCGCTTGACAACACCTCTCGCGTGCGGCGAAAGCCCCGCCATCGCTTGACCCACTATCGCTTGACAACTTCCGCGCTGGCGCCCTCTATCCGCGGCGATCCGGCGACCGGACCCTCGGGAAGGGTTGAACCTCGATGATCTGGAAAAGTGAGGGCGGCGGGCCTTGGGGAACGGGGCCGCGCGGGGGCGGCCGGGGACCTTGGGGTGGGGGCAACGGGAGCGGCGATGGCGGCGGCCCGGGTGCCCCGCGCGGCCGCGGGCCGACGCCGCCGAATATCGAGGAAATCCTGCGCCGCAGCCAGGACCGCCTGCGCGGCATGTTTCCCGGCGGGGGGTTCCGCGCCGGCGCAGGGATCGCGGTGGCGATCATCGCCGTCGTCGTGCTGTGGCTGGCGAGCGGGTTTTACCGCGTGCTGCCGGACGAGGTCGGCGTGGTGCTGCGCTTTGGCGCCTATAACCGCACGACGCAGCCCGGCCTCAACTATCACATGCCGACGCCGATCGAGAGCGTCGAGACGCCGAGCGTCACGCGGCAGAACCGGCTCGAGGTTGGCTACCGCTCCAGTGAAGGCTCATCCAGCCACGGCCGGCAGGTGCCGGAAGAGGCGCTGATGCTGACCGGGGACGAGAATATCGTCGATATCAACTTCACGGTCCTCTGGGTGGTCAAGGACGCGAAGTCCTACCTGTTCAATATCCGCAACCCGGAAGGCACGGTGAAATCCGCCGCCGAAAGCGCGATGCGCGAGATCGTCGGCGAAACGCCGATCGCTTCGGCGCTGGCCGAGGGCCGCGGCAAGATCGAAACCGAGACGGAAAAGCTGCTGCAGCAGATTCTCGATTCCTACGGCTCGGGGATCGAGATCACGCTGGTGCAACTGCAGAAGGTCGATCCGCCCGATCCGGTCATCGAATCCTTCCGCGACGTGCAGCGGGCGCTGGCCGATCGGGCCCGGCTCAAAAACGAAGCGGAATCCTATCGCAACGACATCTTGCCCAAGGCGCGCGGCTCGGCAGTGCAAGTCCGTCAGGAGGCTGAGGCGTACAAGGCCTCAGCCGTGGCTCGCGCGACCGGCGACGCCGCGCGCTTCGACGACGTCTACAAGGCATACAAGGTGGCGCGGGACGTGACCGCCCAGCGGCTCTACATCGAGACGATGGAAGAGATTCTGAAGAACAGCAACAAGGTGATCCTCGACCGCGCCGCCGAGGGTGGCGGCGGGGTGGTGCCGTACCTGCCGCTGCCGAGCCTGCCGGGTTTCGGCAACGTGCACCCGCCCGCGGCGGCGCCTGCGCCCCCCGCGCCCGCGGCCCCGACGGCGGGGAGGCGGTGATGAACCGGCGGATCCTGACCATCGTCGCGGTGGTGCTGATCGCAGTCGGCGTGCTCGCCGACAGCTCGCTCTTTATCGTCGAGCAGACCGAGCAGGCGCTCGTGTTGCAGTTCGGGCAGCCGGTGCGGGTCGTGCGCGATCCCGGCCTCTACTTCAAGCGGCCGTTCATCCAGAACGTGATCTCCTACGACAAGCGCGTCCTCGATTTCGAGCCGCCGCACGAGGAGGTCATCGCGTCTGACCAGAAGCGCCTCGTCGCCGACAGCTACACCCGCTATCGCATCGACGACCCCCTGCTCTTCTACCAGACGGTCGGCACCGAGGATGGGGTTCGTGCGCGGCTGCTGTCGATCGTCAGCGGCAGTCTGCGCCGGGTGCTGGGCAGCGTGACCTTGTCCGACGTGCTGTCGGAAAAGCGCGCCGCGATCATGAGCCATATTCGCGACGAGGTGGCGGCTGAGGCCAAGGGGTTCGGCATCCACGTCATCGACGTGCGGCTCCGGCGCGCCGACCTGCCGCCGGAGAACAGCGAGGCGATCTATGCCCGGATGCAGTCCGAGCGGCAGCAGCAGGCGGCGCAATACCGCGGCGAGGGGTCCGAGGCGGCGCAGACGGTGCGCGCCAACGCGGAGCGCGAGCGCACCGTCATCCTCGCCGACGCCAACCGCGACGCGCAGAAGCTGCGCGGCGAGGGCGACGCGCAGGCGATCAAGATCTACGCCGACGCGTATGGCCAGGATAAGAGCTTTTTCGCCTTCTATCGCTCGCTGGCGGCGTACAAGGACGCGCTCAACGGCCAGACCACGACCTTCGTGCTGGCGCCCGACAGCGAGTTCTTCCGCTATCTCAACGGCTCGCAGGAACCGACCGCCGCGAAGCCGGCCGGGCCGCAGGCGGCAGCGCCGCCGGTCATTCCGCCCTCCACGGCGCCTGCGCCCCCGCCGCACTGATGCGCGACCTGTGGACGTCGCTGGCACTGGTGCTGGTGATCGAAGGCGTGCTTTATGCGCTGGCCCCGGAAGGGATGCGCCGCGTTGCCGCGCGCGCCGCCGCCGTGCCGCCGCAAACTCTGCGCATGACCGGCCTCGCCGCGGCTTGCATCGGGGTGATGCTGGTGTGGCTGCTGCGGCATTGACCTCTCGGCGCGACGCGTCGCCTCTGGCTTGCGGCGGGCTTCTCCCGTAATCTCGGGCCGAGGCGATATCGGCGCGCGGTGCCGCCAACGATCCGTGTTCGCGCCGGATTTTGCTGCAAGGAGCTCCATACGGTGTCGCTACTTTCGTTCCGCATCGGGCGCCTCGCCCTTGTTGTGCTCGCGGGGGTTCTGATCGCGCCGCTGCCGACATCGGCGCGGCCGGGACCAGACGGGTTCGCCGACCTCGCCCAGAAGCTCTTGCCCGCCGTCGTCAACATCTCGACGACGCAGACCGCGAAGGCCGACAGCGGCAGCGGGACCAGCGAACGGCTCAAGCCCGACATGCCGCAATTCCCGCCCGGCTCGCCGTTCGAGGAGTTCTTCAAGAACTTCTTCGATCACCAGCAGGACCACGGCGGCGAGCAAGGCAAGCCGCAGGCCGAGACGCGGCGCACGACCTCGCTCGGCTCGGGCTTCATCATCGATTCGTCCGGCTATGTCGTGACCAACAACCACGTCATCAACGACGCGGACGAGATCACGGTCATCCTCCACGACAACACCAATCTCAAGGCGACCCTCGTGGGCCGCGACACCAAGACGGACCTCGCCGTCCTCAAGATCAACGCCCACGAGCCGCTGACCGCGGTCACCTGGGGGGACAGCGACACGTCACGGGTCGGCGACTGGGTGCTGGCGATCGGCAATCCGTTCGGGCTCGGCGGCACCGTGACGGCAGGCATCCTGTCGGCGCGGCAGCGCGATATCAACTCGGGCCCCTACGACGATTTCCTGCAGACCGATGCATCGATCAACCGGGGCAACTCCGGCGGCCCGATGTTCAACATGGACGGGCAGGTGATCGGCATCAACACGGCCATCTATTCGCCGTCGGGCGGCTCGATCGGGATCGGTTTTGCGATCCCGTCGTCGATGGCTAAGGAGGTCGTCAGCGAGCTGATCCACGAAAACGATCACACCGTCCACCGCGGCTGGCTCGGGGTCAGGATCCAGGCCGTCACCGACGAGATCGGCGAAAGCCTCGGCCTCGATAAGCCGCACGGCGCCCTCGTCGCCAGCGTCAACGACAAGGGCCCGGCCCAGCTCGGCGGGATCGAGCCCGGCGACATCATCGTGACCTTCGACGGCAAGACCGTCACCGACGTGCGCCACCTGCCGCGCCTCGTCGCCGAAACCCCGGTCGACAAGACCGTCGACGTGACGGTCTGGCGCAAACGGCATCAGGTGACTGTCAAGGTCAAGCTCGGGCGTCTCAACGAAACCGAGACGGCCAGCGCCGGCGACCAGGACAAGAAGGACAAGAACAAGCCGCAGAAAGAAGACGCGGCGGCCGTGAACGCGCTAGGCATGACGCTGTCGAACGTGACGCAGGTGCTGAAGGAAAAATTCTCGCTGGCCGACGACGCCAAAGGCGTCGTCGTCACCGATGTCGGCAAAGACAGCATGGCGGCCGAGAAAGGCATCAAGCCCGGCGATGTGATCATGGAAGTGGCGCAGGAGGAGATCCAGTCGACGGGCCAGGTCACCACGAAGATCGACGCCGCCAAGAAATCCGGGCGCAAATCGATCCTGCTGCTGGTTCAGCGCAACGGCGACCTGCGCTTCGTCGCGCTCCGTCTCGACCAGGGTTGAGACGGCCCCGACTAGGAGCGCGGGCGTCCCGCCCACTTGTTTTCGGCGTAGATGCGGGCGAGACCCCGCGCTCCTATCGTCCCACGATCTCGTCGTGCCGATAGCCCTGGGCGTAAAGCAGCGCGGTCAGGTCGGCGTGGTCGACGCGCCAACGCGCCGCCGCCGCGACCGCCGGCTTGGCCCGGAACGCGACGCCGAGCCCGGCCGTGAGCAGCATCGGCAGGTCGTTCGCCCCGTCGCCGACCGCGACCGTCTCGGCGAGCGGCACCCCGCGCGTGGCGGCGATGTCGATCAGCGTCCGGCGCTTGGTGTCGGCCGTGACGAGCGGGCTGGCGACCGTGCCGGCGATCGTGTCGCCGGCGAGGTCGAGATGGTTGCAGACGATTTGGCCAAAGCCGAGGCGCGCGGCGACCTTGTCGGCAAAGACGCCGAACCCGCCGGAAACCAGCGCCGTCTCCGCGCCGTTCGTGCGCATCGTCGCGACAAGCGTGGCCGCTCCGGAAATGAGCCGCACTTTTGCGTAGGCCTCGTCCAGTACCGACACCGGCAAGCCCTTGAGCAGCGCGACGCGTTCGGCGAGCGCTGCGGCGAAGTCGAGCTCGCCGTTCATTGCCCGCCCGGTGATCTCGGCGACCTCGGTGCGCAGCCCAACGAATTCGGCCAATTCGTCGAGCATCTCGTTCTCGATGACCGTCGACTCCATGTCGGCGACGAGCACCCGCTTGCGCCGGCCGGCGAGCGGCTGAACGAGGCAATCGATCGGCGCTCGGCCGATGACGCCGCGCGCGGCCAGGTCGGCGGCGATGGCGTCGCCATCGAAGTGCAGGTCGCAGGCAACGCCGGGGGCGAGCCAGTCGGGGCCGGTGACGGCGACGGCGATCGTGCCGGCGACCGCGGCGGTGATGCCGGGCAGTGCGGCGTGGCCGTCCGGGCCGGCGATCAGGGTCAAGACCAGACGCAATCGAAGCTCCCCATAATCGTCATCGCCGGGCCCACGGCGAGCGGGAAATCGGCCCTCGCGCTCGCGCTGGCGGCGGCCTATGGCGGCACGATCATCAATGGCGACGCGCTGCAAATCTATCGCGATCTGCGCATCCTGACCGCGCGGCCCGATGCCGCCGCGGAGGCTGCCGCTCGGCATCGGCTCTATGGTGTGCTCGATGCCGCCGAACGTGGCTCGGTCGGGCGCTGGCGCGACCTCGCCGAGGCGGAGATCGCTTCCGCGCACGCGGCTGGTCGGCTGCCGATCGTTGTCGGCGGCACCGGGCTCTATCTGCGCGCGCTATTGACCGGGCTGGCGGAGGTGCCCGACGTTCCAGCCGGCGTACGCGACGAGGCGATCGCGCTGCACCGGGCCCTCGGTGGTACCGAGTTTCGTCGCCGCCTGGCCGAACACGATCCTGCCGCGGCCGCGCGGCTCAATGAAGGTGACACCCAGCGTCTGATCCGGGCGTTCGAGGTCGTGCGGGCGACGGGCGCGCCGCTCGCCGCATGGCAGGCGCGTGCGGCGGCCGTCTCACGGGTTTCGGCGGCGACGATCCTGCTGATGCCGCCGCGGCCGGCATTGTATGCTGCCTGCGACGCCCGGTTCGCGGCGATGATCGCCCACGGCGGGTTCGACGAGGCGGCGGCGCTTGCGGCGCGGAACCTCAGCCCTGATCTCCCGGCGATGAAGGCGGTCGGAGTGCCCGAGCTGCTGCGCCATCTACGCGGTGAGCTGTCTCGCGAGGGGGCGATCGTGGCCGGGCAGCAATCCACGCGCCGCTATGCCAAGCGCCAGACCACCTGGTTCCGACATCAACTCGACGCCGGCCTCATCCTCGACGCGCAATTTTCGGAAAGTTTGTTGCAGTGCTCCTGTCATTTTATTGATGGTTTTTTGTTGACCCATCGCCGCTAGGCGGGTAGTTTGCCGACCAACCCCGAGGCCAGCCTCGGGGGTTTTTCGTTGTCCTGCGATGGAGAGGACCATGTCGGCCGAGCCGATCTGTGGAGCGGATATCGTCATCAAAGCCTTGGCGGACCAGGGCGTCGATGTCGTATTCGGGTATCCCGGCGGCGCCGTTCTGCCGATCTACGACTCGCTCTTCAAGCAGAATAACCTCCGCCACATCCTGGTGCGGCAGGAGGGCGGGGCGGTGCATGCGGCCGAAGGCTACGCGCGGTCGACCGGCAGGGTCGGCGTCGTGCTGGTGACGAGCGGCCCGGGCGCGACCAACACCGTCACCGGCCTCACCGACGCGCTGATGGACTCGGTCCCCGTGGTGTGCCTGACCGGGCAGGTACCGACGCACCTCATCGGCAACGACGCCTTTCAGGAGGCCGACACGACCGGCATCACCCGGCCGTGCACCAAGCACAATTACCTGGTCAAGGACGTGAATGACCTCGCGCGCGTCATGCACGAGGCCTTTTACGTCGCGAAAAGCGGCCGGCCCGGCCCGGTCGTGGTCGATTTGCCGAAGGACGTGCTGTTTGCGATGGGACAGTACGCCGGGCCCGAGCAGGGGCGGCACAAGACCTATCGCCCGCAACTCGACGCCGACCCGGCGCGGATTGAGGAGGCGGCGGCGCTGATCGCAGCGGCGAAAAAGCCGCTCTTCTACGGCGGCGGCGGCATCGTCAACTCCGGGGCCGAGGCCTGTGCGCGGTTCACCGAACTGGTGCGGCTGGTCGATGCGCCGTGCACGCTGACCCTGATGGGGCTCGGGGCGTTCCCGGCGAGCGACCCGCATTTCCTCGGCATGGTCGGAATGCACGGGCTCTACGAGTCGAACATGGCGATGCACGATTGCGATCTGATGATCGCGGTCGGCTCGCGTTTCGACGACCGGGTGACGGGGCGGCTCAATGCCTTTGCGCCGAACTCGAAGAAGATCCACATCGATATCGATCCGTCGTCCCTGAACAAGAACGTGCGCGTCGACGTGCCGCTGCTTGGCGATTGCGGCAAGGTGCTGACGGCGCTCACGGCGGCGGTGAAGAAGCAGAAAAAGGGCGACAGCGCTGCGCGCAAGGCGTGGTGGGCCGAGATCGGCCAATGGCGGAGCCGCGATTGCCTCCGCTACGACCCCTCGAAGAAGGACGTCATCAAGCCGCAATACGCGCTCGAACGCCTTTATGAGCTCACCAAAGGCCGCAACCCGTTCATCACGACCGAGGTCGGCCAGCACCAGATGTGGGCGGCCCAGTTCTTCAAGTTCGACGAGCCGTTCCACTGGATGACCTCGGGCGGCCTCGGCACGATGGGGTACGGGCTGCCGGCGGCGATGGGGGTGCAGGTCGGGCATCCGGACGCGCTCGTCATCGATATCGCCGGCGAGGCATCGATCCTGATGAACATCCAGGAGATGTCGACGATCGCGCAGTACCGCCTGCCGGTGAAGGCGTTCATCCTCAACAACCAGTACATGGGGATGGTGCGCCAGTGGCAGGAATTGCTGCATGGCGGCCGCTATTCGGAAAGCTACACGGCGGCGCTCCCCGATTTCGTCAAGCTCGCCGATGCGTTCGGCGGCAAGGGCGCGCGGGTCACCAAGCCGGCCGAACTCGACGACGCGATCCGCGCGATGCTCGACCATCCGGGTGCCTTTGTGCTCGATGTTGCGGTCGACGAGATGGAGAACTGCTTCCCGATGATCCCGTCGGGCGCCGCCCACAACGAAATGCTGCTCGGCCCGGCCGACAGGGCGGAGAAGGCGGTCTCGGAAGAAGGCATGGTGCTGGTGTAGCCATGCGCGACGATATCCAACGCCATACGATTGCCGTGCTCGTCGATAACGAGCCCGGCGTGCTGGCGCGCGTGATCGGGCTCTTTTCCGGACGCGGCTACAATATCGAAAGCCTGACCGTCGCCGAGGTCGACCGGTCCAACCGGCTGTCGCGGATCACGATCGTGACCTCGGGCACGCCGATGATCATCGAGCAGATCAAGGCGCAGCTGTCGCGCCTCGTCCCGGTGCACAAGATCCACGACCTGACCGACGAGGGCCCGCATGTCGAGCGCGAGATGGCGCTGATCAAGGTGGTCGGCGGCGGCGAGGCGCGGGTGGAAAGCTTGCGGCTGGCCGATGTCTTTCGCGCCCGCGTCGTCGACTCGACGACCGGGAGTTTCGTCTTCGAATTGACCGGCTCGGCCGAGAAGCTCGACGCCTTTATCACGCTGATGGAGCCGCTGGGCCTCGCCGAGGTCTCGCGCACCGGTGCCGCCGCGATCGCGCGCGGGCCCGGTAGTTTTTGAGAGGAGAGAGGGATGCGCGTTTATTACGACCGCGATGCGGATGTGAATTTGATCAAGGCCAAGAAGGTCGCGGTGATCGGATACGGCAGCCAGGGCAACGCGCACGCGAACAATCTGCGCGACAGCGGCGTCAAGGAAGTCGTCGTCGCGCTCCGCCCCGGCTCGACCTCGGCGCAAAAGGCCGAGACGGCCGGGCTCAAGGTGATGACCCCCGGCGATGCCGCGAAATGGGCCGATGTCGTGATGGTGCTGGCGCCCGACGAATTGCAGGCCGCGCTCTACAACAGCGACATTCGCCCGAACATGCGCGAGGGGACCGCGCTCGCCTTTGCCCATGGGCTCAGCATCCATTTCCGCCTGATCGAGCCGCGGCCCGACATGGACGTCTTCATGATCGCGCCGAAGGGGCCGGGGCACACGGTGCGGTCCGAATACCAGCGGGGCGGTGGGGTGCCGTGCCTCGTCGCGGTCGAGCAGAACCCATCGGGGAACGCGCTCGAGATCGCCCTCTCCTATGCAAGCGCAATCGGCGGCGGCCGCGCCGGCGTCATCGAGACCAGCTTCCGCGAGGAATGCGAGACCGACCTCTTTGGCGAGCAGTCTGTCCTATGCGGTGGACTAACCTCGCTGATCGTGGCCGGATATGAGACTTTGGTTGAAGCCGGGTATGCGCCGGAAATGGCGTATTTCGAATGCCTTCACGAGGTAAAGCTCATCGTCGACCTGATCTACGAGGGCGGCATAGCCAATATGCGGTACTCGATCTCCAACACCGCCGAGTACGGCGACTACTCGCGCGGGCCGCGGGTCATCGACGAGCATGTGAAGGCCGAGATGAAGCGGATCCTCGGCGAGATCCAATCCGGCCGCTTCGCTCGCGAATGGGTTCTCGAAAACGCCGCCGGGCAGGCGAGCTTCAAAGCCCTGCGGCGCCGCGCCGCCGAGCACGACATCGAAAAGGTCGGCGAGCGTCTTCGCGCGATGATGCCCTGGATCAAGCAGAACGCGCTGGTCGACCGCACGCGGAATTAGCCGCCGGGCGCGAAGCGTTGCCGCGCAGCCGCCGAAAGCTCCGCGTCCTCCATGTCGCGGCCGAGATCTATCCGTGGGTCAAAACGGGCGGGCTCGGCGATGTGATTGCGGCGCTCCCGGCGGCACTAGCCGCCGCGGGCGCGGATTTGCGGCTGTGTCTGCCGGGGTTGCCGGCACTGCTCGACGCCGCGCGCGAGAACGAGGTCGTCCGGCTCGCGACGCCGTTCGCCGTCGAGCGGGTCCGGATCGGGCTCGCGCGTCTGCCGGGGCAGCCGCCGGCCTATATCGTCGATCATCCGGCTTTCTTTGATCGGCCGGGCGGGCCTTATGGCGGGCCCGACGGCGAGTTTCCGGACAATCACCGCCGCTTTGCGCTGCTCGGCTGGGTTGCGGCGGCGCTGGCGGAGGGGGCCGACCCGGGCTGGCGGCCGCAGATCCTTCACGGTCACGACTGGCATGCCGGGCTCGCGCCGGCTTACCTGAAGGCGCGGGGCAGCGCGGTGCCGAGCGTCTTTACGGTTCACAACCTCGCCTACCACGGTCTCTTCCCGGCCGCTCGTTTCGCCGACCTGGCGCTGCCGCCCGAATTCTTCGCGATCGACGGGGTCGAGTTCTACGGCGACCTGTCGCTGATGAAATCCGGGCTCTTCTATGCCGACCAGCTGACTACGGTCAGCCCAACCTATGCCGCCGAGATCCTGACGCCGCGCTACGGCGCCAATTTCGACGGGCTGCTTCAGGCTCGCGCCGGGGTGTTGCGCGGCATTCTCAACGGGGTCGACCCGACGGTGTGGAACCCGGCGGCGGATGCGGCCCTGCCGCGCGGCTACGGGGTCGACGATGCCGAGGCGGGGAAGGCGGTAGCAAAGGCGGAATTGCAGCGGCGGATGGGCTTGGCCGAAGACGCGACGGCACCGCTTTTCGCGACCGTCACCCGGCTCACCCCCCAAAAGGGCATGGATCTGCTGCTGGCGGCGTTGCCGGGTTTGATCGAGCTCGGCGGCCAGTTCGCCCTGCTCGGAAATGGCGATCGCGATCTCGAGGAGGGGTTTGCGGCGGCGGCCTTGGCCGAGCCGGGGCGGGTCGCGGCGGCGCTGCGCTATGATGAGGGGTTGGCGCGGCTGATCTATGCCGGCGCCGATGTGATCGCCGTGCCGTCGCGGTTCGAGCCGTGCGGGTTGGCCCAGCTTTACGCCTTGCGCTACGGCGCGCTGCCGCTCGTGCGGCGGACCGGTGGGCTCGCCGATACGGTCGTCGATGCCGACGACGACACCGCGACCGGGTTTGCCTTTGACGACGAAACCGCGGAGGCGCTGCTGGGCGCGGCCGCGCGCGCGTTCGCCGTTTACCGCGATCCGGCACGGTGGCGCGGGATGGTGTGGCAGGCGATGACCCGGGACTTCAGCTGGGCCGCGGCGGCGCGGGAGTACCTGACGCTTTACCGCGAACTGGCCCCGACTTAACCCGGTTTTAAGCCTGCCGTTCCAGCATGGCTGGAATGGCCGTGCTCGACTCCGTTATCGCTCCGCTCCGCCGCACCCGTACGGTTCCGGCAGTGGAGGCGGCTGATATCGCCGTGCTGATCCCCTGCTACAACGAAGAGGCGGCGGTCGGGCGGGTCGTCAGCGGCTTTCGCGCCGCCCTGCCCGAAGCGCGCATCTACGTTTACGACAACAACTCGAGCGACCGCACCGCCGCGGTCGGTCGCGAGGCCGGGGCGATCGTTCGCCGCGAGCGGCTGCAAGGCAAGGGTAACGTCGTCACCCGGATGTTCGCCGATGTCGACGCCGATGTTTACGTGCTCGTCGACGGCGACGGCACCTATGCGCCCGAGGTCGCGCCCGACCTCGTCTTGCACCTGCTCGAAAATCACCTCGACTTCGTCAACGGGCTGCGCAGCGGGGGCCACGAGCGACGCGGCCACCGGTTCGGCAACCGCCTGTTCAACCGGATCGTCGGCCGCCTGTTCGGCAACGGGTTCGACGACATGCTGTCGGGGTACAAGGTGTTCTCGCGGCGCTTCGTCAAATCGTTTCCGGCGCTGGCCACCGGGTTCGAGATCGAGACCGAGCTGACCGTGCACGCGCTGCGGCTGCGCATGCCGGTCGCGGAGCTGCCCACGCCCTATGCGAGCCGCCCTGCCGCGGAGAGCAAGCTGCGTACCGTACGCGACGGGTTCAAGATATCTCGGGCGATCGTGCAGCTCGTAAAGGGCGAGCGGCCGCTGGCCTTCTTCGGGTTCGGCGCGCTCGCGCTGATGGCGGTGTCGCTGGGGCTCGCCGCGCCGATCGCCCTGACCTATGTCGAGACCGGCCTCGTGCCGCGGTTGCCGACGGCGATGCTGGCGATGGGGACCATGCTGCTGGCGTTTCTGTCGCTCGCCAGCGGCTTCGTGCTCGATACGGTGACGCGCGGCCGCACCGAGCTGCGGCGCCTGTTCTATCTCGGCCTGCCGCCGCCATGACCGATGTCGCCCCCTACTCGGGGACCGACAACCTCGAGATCATGGAGGGGGCGGTGCGCTACAACGCGTTTCTGCGCGGGTTGGTCGCCGCTCGGGCAAGCACGGACGATGCGATCCTCGATTTCGGGGCCGGGGCCGGCACGCTGGCGCGACCCTTGGTGGACGCGGGCTACCGGGTGGCTTGCGTCGAGCCCGATGAGGGGTTGCGGGCGCGGCTGGCGTCATCGGGCCTGACCGCCTATCCCGAATTGCCCGACCAGGCCTTCGATCTGATCTATTCGTTCAACGTGCTCGAGCACATCGCGGATGACCGGGGCACCGTCGCGGCGCTGGGGGCGCGATTGCGGCCTGGCGGCACGCTGGTGATCTACGTGCCCGCATTCCCGATGCTGTTCGGCAGCATGGACCGAAAGGTCGGGCACCTGCGCCGGTATCGCCGCGACGAGTTGGCGGCGCTCGTGCGCGAGGCGGGGGTCAAGGTCGAGACGGCGGTTTATCGCGATTGCCTCGGCTTTTGCGCGGCGCTCATATTCCGCTTTTTCGGCAACGACTGCGGCGCGATCGATCCCGGCGGCCTCGTCGCCTATGACCGGTTTGTCTTTCCGCTCAGCCGATGGCTCGACCGCTGGGCCGGCCGCTGGTTCGGCAAGAACCTGCTGGTCGTCGCGAAACGTAATGGCTAGCGCCGTCTCGGAGGGCGTCGCCGGAAGCCGGCGTGTCCCGCCGCTCTGGTGGCTGCTGCCGGCCTGTGTCTGGTACGCGCTGCTCTTGTGCGCCGGGGGTGGCGGGCTGACGGCGCCGGTCCCGCACGGGCTCGTCTTCAACAGCATGGCGCTCCACCTGTTGCATGGGCAGTTCGATGTCGATCCGGCCGCGATCGGCGACGAGGGGTATCTGCGCGACGGGCTCGTCTACGCCTATTTCGGCATCTTTCCGGCGCTGTCCCGGATGCTGCTTCTGCCGCTCGCCGAATTCGCGACGACCGATTTCACGCGGGTCGCGTGCCTGTCGGCGGTGGCGGTGATGGCGCTGTTCAAGGTGCTGTCGGTCGAGCTCGTCGCCCGGCGCGCGGCGGCGGCGAACGGCGCGCTTGTGACGCTGCTGCTCGTCGTCATCCTGGCAGGCGGGGCGCAAATCGAGTTCCTGCGGCCGTCGATCTTTCAGGAGGTCGGGCTGTGGGCGGCCGCCTGGGCGGCGGTATTCGTCTATCTGTTCCTGCGCGGCTGGAGCGGCGACGCAGGATTCTCGCCGCGGCTGATGAGCGCGATGGCGGCGGTCGCGGGGATGTGCCTTTTGACGCGGGTGTCGACGGCGCTCGGGCTTTATCTGGCGCTCGGGTTCCTGTGGCTCGTCGTGGTTTGGCGCGATCGCCGCTGGCGCCAGGTGGCGCCGATCGCGATCCTTTTGGGCTTTGCCGCGATGGCCGGTGCGATCAACCTGGCGCGTTGGGGCAACCCGCTCGTCTTCGCCGACCTCAGCAGGGCATTGATCGGGGCGCGGTTCCCGGACCGGCTCGCGCGGCTCCATCGTTACGGCGAGTTCAATCTCGCCCGCTTGCCGTTCGGGCTCAGCTACTACCTGTTCCCGATCTGGGCGCTGCCGGAGCTGATCTGGACGGGGTTTCGCGACCGCATGTTCGATTCGGTCGAGCTGCCGCCGGCGAGCTTCCTCGTCTCCGATCCGCTGCTCGTCGCGCTGGCGGTCTACGGCGCGATCGACACGGCGCGGCGGCGCGACCGTCTGGTGCTGCCGGTGCTGCTCGGGTTTCTCGTGCCGATCGGGCTGATGCTGACGGCGATCAGCCTGACCTTTCGCTACCGGCTCGAATTCTATCCGTTTCTCGAGCTGGCCGCCTTTGTCGGGTTCGCCCATGTCGCCGGGATGCGACGCGGCTGGCTCGCGGTCGGCGCGGTCGTCAGCGTCGTCATGGCGCAGGCGATGTGGGTACTGACGATGCTGTCGCCGTTCGGGCCGGTGCAGAGCGTCGTCGGGCCGGCGGGAGTGGCCGCGTTCTATCGCGGGCTCTTCTGAGTTATTTCAGCGAGTTGATATAGATCGCGAGCTGGTCGAGCGCGGTGGGCGAGAGATTGGTCGCGACCATGCCGGGGTTGTGGTGGAGCGCGTGCTCGACCTTGTGCGCGTTCCAGCCGCGCGCGTTCGCCATGTCGTGGAAAGATTTTGCCGTCTCGGTGCCGAAGAGATGGCACGAGGCGCAGAACTGATCCGAGACCGCCTTGCCCGGTGTGGCGGCGGGGTCGGGCGGTGGCGAGCACGGCAGCGACGGGTCTTCGCGGTTCCAGCGCTTGCACTCGCGGCTATAGACAAGCGCCAGGTACGACTGCACCGAGCGGTCGCGGCCGGCGGGATAGCTCTTCAGGTCATCGATCGCGCTGTGCAGGGCAGCGGCCTCGTTTGCGGTCAGCTCGGTGATGACGCCGCTGTTCGGGCCGATGCCGTATTTCCCCTTGAGGTACTGGAAGTCCTCTTGCGTCAGCGCCGACCCGCCCGCCGCGAGCAACAGCGCGGCCGTCGCCGCCGCCAAAATTCTCTTCACGGGTCTCTCCGTCAGGCGATGTCGTCGATCGGCCAGATCGGCCGGCGCACGCGCTGGTAGTTTTCGGTGGTATAGGCGACCTGGCATAGCGCGCCGGTATCGGCGATCACGACCTCGCGCGCGATCGGCTCAAACGCGGCACGGAAATGCTGCATCGATTTGACCGCGACGGTCCGGTAGCGCGTCGGGTCGATGCCGAGCGAGGTGAATTGGGCGAGGTCGGTCGCCTGGCCGTTGTTGGTGATCAGGATGATGTCCACGCCGACGACGCGAAACACCAGCGACGGCCCGTAATTGCGCTCGACCCCGCCGCCCATCGGGCCATAGGCGATAAAGCGGCCGTTGGTGAGGTGCGTGATCTCGCCCGACAGCGTCAGCGGACCGCCGCCGAGCGCGGGGTCTGTCTTGCCGCCGAGGGTCAGTGTCGCCGGGCCGATGCCGAACTTCATTCCGGCCGCGACGGCCTCAGGGTCGCAGATCGCATGAAAGGCGGCGCTCTCGACCCCGCCCTCGACCAGCCCCTTCAGGAACGCGGTCGCATCGCCATAACCGCCGCCGCCGGGATTGTCGGTGAAATCGGCGACGACGAGCGGCTTGTCACCGGCCTTGCCCTCGCGGCACCGCGCCACGGCCTCGGCGACGGTCAGCATGTGGACCGTCGTGAAGTCGCGCGTCGCCCAGGCGTGATCCATGAACTCCTCGGCGATCGCCTGGCCCCGCCTTGCGTCCTTTCGGGGATCGGCGCCGTCGACGGTGACGGTCACGGTCGGGCCGACATTTCGGATGTCGGCGAGCGGGAAGCCGGCGCAGATGCTTACCGCCAGCACCGTGCCGGCGGCTTCCAGCGCCTCGCCGCGGGCGATCAGCTCGGCCATCGGCCCGCGCTGCGTGCGGCCCCAATCGAGGCCGTACATCGTCGGGCGGGTGGCGATGACGGTCCTCGGCTTCACGTCGCCCCGCATCGCGCGCTCCAGCAAATCGGCGCCCTGCCAGGCGCGCTCGTACATGTCGATGTGCGGATAGCTGCGAAAGGCGATGAGGGCGTCGGCGTGGTCGGCCATCGCCTGCGTGACGTTCGCGTGGAGGTCGAGCGTCGCCACGACCGGGACATCGGGGCCGATGACCTGGCGCAGGCGGCGGAGGAGCTCGCCTTCGCCGTCCTCGTGGCTTTCGACGACCATCGCGCCGTGCAGGTGCAGCAGCACGCCGTCGATCGGGCCCTGGTCGCGCGCGGCGGCAAGGATCGCACCGCCGATATGCTCGAACGCGTCGTCGGTGACGGTACCCGAGGGGTTCGCGTTGGCCGAGATCGGGTGGAGGAGGGTCCAGCCGTATTTGTCCGCTGCCTCAAAGCTCGCGCCGAGCGCCGAGCGGGTCCCGCGAAAGGCTGCGGGGATCTCGTTGTCACGATGAAAGTCGCGCCGCTGCCACAGCGCGAGGTCGGTCTTGACCCGGCTGAACGTGTTGGTTTCGTGCATGAAGCGGGCGGTCAGAACGCGCGGCACGGTGACGGCTTCCCCCGAATGCTACGGCCGCATTACGAAGCCGAACGAGGGCGGGCGCAAGCCCTGGTATCCAGATATGCAAATCCCTCTCTGCGCCTTCCGGACAGAGAGGGATTTGGCGGGAGACGGAGTTGGCGGCTGCTACTTCGCCGGCTGGGCGGCCGTCGGCGGCTGCTGCTGGCTGAAGATCGAATCCGACTGGTCGTGGACGATTCGGGTCGCGGGCGGCAGGGCTTCAACGACTTTCTGGGTCAGGAGAAAGGTGAAATCCAGCGTGGCCAGACCGACCATGAAAATGAACAGGACGACATTCAAGTCGCCGGCGATCTTGTCGGCCCGGCGGAGGAACTCTCGGGATGAGCCCGACTTGGCGATCAATTTAGGTGCTAAGCGCATGCCCCTCACTCCTGGTGCTTCGGGCGTCGTTATGGCCCAGACTGGTAGAATTTGGTTAAAAACCCCTTGAACGGCCCGGACTTACGTTCTCTGCTACTGGGTCGTCGACCGTCTCAGTTGCACATAGAGGCCCATGTTGCGTTGCACAACAGCCGCCAGAGCAGGTCAGTCATGCATACCTTTTTCGCAACCGGCCCATGCATGCGGGGAACGGTGCATAGTTCGCTCTAGCCCATTGGCATCATTGGCTGATCGGCCGTCCGGCGGACGCGCCGCGACATGGTGATGCCTTTCTCCGGGGCGGCGCTGCTGGCCCCGTTCCGGGTGCGCAGCTTTCGGTTTCAGTGGCCGGCCGATCTCCTGACCTCATGGGGCCAGGAGATGGAGAACCTGGTGCTGAGCTGGTTCATCCTAGTGCAGACCGGCTCGGTCTTTCTGCTGACGCTATTCTGGGCGTTGCAGTATCTCGGCGTCCTGTTGTCGCCGATCATCGGCCTCGTCGGCGATCGGGTCGGGCATCGGCGGGTGCTGTGCATCATGCGCGCGGCCTACACCGTGCTCGCGAGCGGGGTGATGCTGCTCGCGTTTTCCGGGCGGTTGCACCCGCTGCAGGTCTTTGGCGTGACGACCCTGTCGGGACTGATCCGGCCGTCGGACCAGGCGGTGCGGAACGCGCTCGTCGCCGAGACGATACCGGCCGACCGGCTGATGGCGACGATGGGGATCTCGCGGACCACCGCCGATTCCGCCCGGATCGCCGGGTCGCTCGCCGGCGCCGGGCTGTTCGCGGCGTTTGGCATGGGGGCGGTCTATGCGGTGATCACCGGGTTCTATTTCAGCGGGTTCCTGATGAGCCTCGGCATCGCCAAGCCACGGATGCGGCTGGCGGTGATCGGCGCGATGCCGGTCACTCTGTGGAAGGAGCTTGTCGAGGGCCTCTCGTACGTGTGGGACACGCCGTGCTCGCTCGCCGCGATGTGGCTGGCGTTTCTCGTCAACCTGACCGCGTTTCCGGTGACGAGCGGCCTCTGGCCCTATGGGGCCAGGGATGTCTACCACGTCGGGCAGGCCGGCCTCGGCACGCTGATCGCGAGCTTTGCCGCGGGGTCGCTGACAGGCTCGATCGTCTGCAGCCTCGCCGGGCAAGCGATCCGGCCGGCGCGGATGATGCTGGTCTTCGCGCTCGGCTGGTACGCGATGCTGGTGATTTTCGTCAATATGCCGGGGCCGGCGAGCGGGCGGATCATGCTGTACATCGCCGGCTGCGCCCAGGCGCTGAGCCTCGTACCGATGTCGGTGATGCTGCTGGCGAGCGCCGGCGAGCGGTTTCGGGGACGGGTGATGGGGGTCAGGATGCTGTGCATCTATGGCGTGCCGCTCGGGCTGATGGCGGCGGGCGTGATGATTGAGGAGGTCGGCTTTGCGTTGGCCTGCTCGCTCTATTGCGCGATCGGGGTGACGCTGACCGGGGTGATCGCGCTACGCTGGCGGGCGGCGCTGTGGCCGCTCGATGCGCCGGCCAACGCGCGCTGAGCCGTAAGGGAGGGATGAGCGCAATGGCATCCGAACTCGAAGACAAGGACGCGATCCGCGAAGTGTTGGCGGAATACTGCTTCCGTCTCGACGGTGGGCAGTTTGACGAGATGGCGGTCCTCTTCACCGAAGACGGCACCTGGGACACGGCCTTTGGCGCCGCGACCGGCCGCCCCGCGATCGCGGCGCAGGCCGCGCGGCTGCGCAGCGGCCCGCCGCAACCCCGCCCCCGCGGCATCCACCTGACGACCAACATCGTCGTCAAGCTCGACGGCGCGAAGGCGAGCGTAAGGTCGAACTGGGTGGTCGCGACCAACAGCCCGCAAGGGCCGCAGATCGGCTCGGGCGGCGGCTATGCCGACGACATGGTCAAGACGGCCGAGGGCTGGCGCTTCAAGGTCAGAAAGATCGACCGCTTCATCAAGGCGGATTAGGCCGGGTGGATTAGGCGGGCGAGACCCATCCCGGGGGCTCGCCGTCCTGCTCGTCCTCGATGTCGAAATAGAGGTTGGCGAGCGCCTCGCCGGCACGCTCGACGGTAAGCTGCGGCGGGATGCCGAAGCATTTGCAGGCCTCGATGACTTGCTCGCAGACGAATTTCGGCTGGTAGTAGGCGAGGCCGAACCGGCGGTCGAGGCGCTTGACGACGAAATCGAATACATCGTCGGGAAGGCCCAGGCCGTAGTGCTTTGCGACCCCCGAAAAAATTTGATGGTACTCCTCACGTGTCGGTGAGAAGAGCTTGATTTTGTAGGGAATTCGGCGAAGGAAGGCGGGGTCCATCAGATCCGATGGCTTCAGGTTGGTCGAGAAGACGACCAACTGGTCGAATGGGATCGAGAACGTCGTGCCGGTGTTGAGCCGCAGATAGTCGATCTGGTTTTCCATCGGCACGATCCAGCGGTTCAAGAGCTCGGTCGGGTTGAACTTCTGGCGGCCGAAATCGTCGATCAGGAACATGCCGTTGAGCGCCTTCGCATGGAGCGGCGCGTCGTAGAATTTGGTGTCGGTGGAATATTGCAGGTCGAGCATATCCATCGTCATCTCGCCGCCGGCGACGACGACCGGGCGACGGCACGCGGCCCAGCGCTCGTCGAAGCGCTCACGCTGGAACCCGCCGTCATTGGCCAGGAACCCGGCCTGTTCCTCCGACACCGGCGGAAGGTGCAGCGCCGGGTCATAGATGCGGATGATCTGGCCTGCCACGTCAACGGCATACGGAACATAGATCACATCGCGGAAGAGCTTGCCGACGCGGGTCGCGAGGGTCGTCTTGCCGTTGCCGGGCGGGCCGAACAGCAGGACGGTGCGGCCGGCGCTGATCGCGGGCAGGAGCTTGCGCAGGTAATGATCGGGGACGACGAGCCCGGCAAAGCCTTTGCGCAGCGCCTCGGCGTCGAGCATCTCGTTCGAGACGCGCTGGCGGTGGATCTGCTGCTGCCACATCGGGAGCGGCACCGGCGCGGCGCCGAGATAGGCGTTCTGCTCGATCGCGTCGCGTGCCGCGGCACGGCCCTGCTCGCCGAGCCCGTAGCGGATGCCGAACGCCGCCTGGCCCTGCACCGAGCCCATCGCCTGCACATAGCGCTGCTTCGTCGCATCATCGATGACCTCCTGCACGACGCGCGAGGGCAACCGCATCCGCTCGCTGAGCTCCGGCACCGTCTCGCACGATTCGAGATGCATCAGCTTCAACAGCAGGTTCAACAGGTTGCGCGGATGGATCCCGGTATCTGCGATGCTGGCCGGCGGGGCCGGCGTGGCCGCCAATACCTTGGTCAGGTCGTCCGAATTCAGGCAGCCGAGGGCGACCAGGTTTTCGCCGAGCCGCCCGCCTTCGGCCTTCTGTCGGATGATCGCCGCCTCGACATCGCGGACGCCGACAAACCCGCCGCCGACAAGGATTTCGCCCAGCCGCATCACCCACTCCCGGTACTCTCCGCCGGAATGGTGGCGATGCAGGCTTAACAAAGCCCTAGCGTAGGCGTCCCAGGCTCTTGCCCACCCGATCGACCCGCGCCGCATAGCAGCCCGGCGCCGCGTAATGCAGATGGATGTAGGCCGCCTGCGGGTTGGCGAAGAGGCGCTCGACCGCGGGCTCGAGATCGCGACCCTCGACCATTTCCCATCCGACCATCATTCCGTCGACATCGAAAGCACGCGCGGCAAGGGTGCGGATGCGGAGCTGTTCGGGCACCTCGTCGATCGCGTCAAAGGTTTGTTCGCCACGCCGCACATAGACCGCAAAGCGCATGCGATAGGGTGAATCGACCGGGTGGTGTTCGTGGTTGACGAGGATCATTTCGTCGCCGGGGTCGGAATCGGTGAGGCTGACGCGGCAGGGATAACCCGGCCGGCGCTCGTCGGCGATGCGGCGCACCGCGCCGCGCGCAGCCAGCGCCTCGTCGGAAAGATCGAAAAGCGGAGCGAAAGGCTCGGCCGGCAGGCCGGTGATGCGAAAGCTCATGACAGGCTCCTTATGTTGATGGAGCCAAGATGAGGCGTGCGCCGGGGCAAATCTTCCCGCGGCTTGCGGTGTCATCCTTGGACCGCGGGCGTCTCGCCCGCGTCTACCGAAAAAGCGGGCGGGACGCCCGCGGTCCGGTTAGTGCGCCGTGTCCCAACTCCGCCCGGAGCCGGTTTCCACGACCAGCGGGACCGAGATTTCGCAGTGCGGGGCGCAGGCGCCTTCCATGACGTCCTTGGCGAGCGCGGCGGTCTTGTCGATTTCCGCCTCGGGCACTTCGAACAGGAGTTCGTCGTGGACCTGCAAGAGCGGCCTCGCCGTCAGGCCGGCTTTCGCGAGCGCGGCGGGGAGGCGGCCCATCGCGCGCTTGATGATGTCGGCGGCCGAGCCCTGCAGCGGCGCGTTGATCGCCTGCCGCTCGGCGCCGGCGCGGCGCATCGGGTTCGTGTCGCGAATGCCGGGGATGTAGCATTTGCGGCCGAAAATCGTCTCGACGTAGCCCTGGGTCCGGCACTCGGCCTTGGTCTTTTCCATGTAGGCGCGGATGCCGGGGAAGCGCTCGAAATACTTGGCGATATACTCGCGTGCCTCGGCTTGCGTCACCCCGATCTGATTGCCCAGGCCGAATGCGCTGATGCCGTAGAGGATGCCGAAATTGATCGCCTTGGCGCGGCGGCGCGTCTCGCGGTCCATGGTTTCGAGCGGCACGCCGAACACCTCGCTCGCGGTCGCGGCGTGGATGTCGTGGCCGGCGAGGAACGCCTCCCTCAGGGCCGGGATGTCGGCGACATGGGCGGCGAGGCGCAGTTCGATCTGGCTGTAATCGGCCGACAGCAGCACATGCCCCGGCGCGGCGACAAAGGCCGCGCGGATCTTGCGCCCCTCTTCGGTGCGGATCGGGATGTTCTGCAAATTCGGGTCGTTCGACGACAGCCGCCCGGTCGAGGTCGCGGCGAGCGCATAGGTCGTGTGGACGCGCCCCGTTTCGCGGTCGATCTGCTCGCCGAGCGCGTCGGCATAGGTCGATTTGAGCTTGGTGAGCTGCCGCCATTCGAGGACGCGGCCCGGCACCGGGTGGAGCGGCACGAGCGTTTCGAGGATCGAGGCGTCGGTGCCGTAGGCGCCGGTCTTGCCCTTCCGGCCGCCGGGCATGCCCAGCTTTTCGAACAGCACATCGCCTAGTTGCTTGGTCGACCCGATATTGAACTCGTGCCCGACATCCTGATAGATCGCGGCTTCGAGCTCGGTGATCCGCTGGGCGAAATCGCGCGACATGTCGCCGAGCGCCTCGCTGTCGAGCCGGATGCCGTTGTTCTCCATCTCCGCGACGGCGGGAACGAGTGGACGCTCGATCGTCTCGTAGAATGCCGTCATCTTCTCGCGGACAAGCCGGGCCTTCAAAACCCCGTGGACGCGCAGCGCCGCGTCGGCGCGCTCGGCGGCATGATTGAGCGCCGCCTCGGGCGCGATCTCGGCAAAGGCGACCTGGCTCTTGCCGGTGCCCAGCACGTCTTTTGTCGTGGAGAGGCTGTGTTCGAAGGTCCGCTGGATCAGCGGCTCGATCGCGTGCTCGACCTGGCCGCCATCGAGCACATAGGACATCAGCATCGTGCAGTCATAGGGGCCCAGGGCGATGCCGTGGCGCATCAGCATATGAGCGGCGGCCTTGGCGTCGGGCACGACCTTGAGGACCGATCTGTCCTCGAAGAGCGGTTTGAGGCGGGCGAGCGCGTCGTCGAGCGACAGCGCGTTCGAGCGTGGCGGCGCATCGAGGTCGAGCGACGGCTGGCTGCCCGGCGAGCGGTGGGCGAGGGGGACGTAGGCGGCCTTGCCCGGTGCCACCGCCAGCGAGATGCCGGCAAGCGCCGGACGGCTGCCGGCCATGGCGCTCGCCGCCGGCCAGATGGCGATCGAACCGATCGCCGCCGCCGCCGCGATCCAGTTGTCGAGGCCTTCGAGCGTGTCGACCAGCGCATAGTCGTGCGGCGCCGAGAACGGCATCGCCTCGGGCATGATTGCCTCGGCCGGACCCGTCGCCGCGGCCTCGGCGACGGCGATCGCGCCCGAGAGGCGCTGCGTCATGCGTGTCGCCAGGGTGCGGAACTCCATCTGCCGGAGCCAGGGGAGAAGCTTTTCCGGGTCCATCGGCTTGACGCGGAGGTCGGCGAGCGGGCAGGGCATCGGCGCCTTGGTGTCGAGCGTCACCAGCACCTTGGACAGGCGCGCCTTGTCCGCATGCTCGATCAGGCTTTCGCGGCGTTTCGGCTGTTTGATCTCGCCGGCGTGGTCGAGCAGTGTTTCGAGGTCGCCATAAGTGTTGATGAGTTCGGCCGCCGTCTTGACCCCGATCCCCGGCACGCCGGGCACGTTGTCGACCGAATCGCCGCAAAGCGCCTGTACCTCGATGACCTTGTCCGGGGCCACGCCGAACCGCTCGCGCACCTCGGCGTCACCGATCTGGCGGTTCTTCATCGGGTCGTACATCGTGATCCTGCCGCCGACGAGCTGCATCAGATCCTTGTCCGACGAGACGATCGTGACGACTGCGCCTTCGTTCGCGGCCTCGCGGGCATAGGTCGCGATCAAGTCGTCGGCATCGTAATCCTCGAGCTCGATGCGGCACACGCTGAAAGCGTCGGTCGCGGCGCGGACGAGCGCGAATTGCGGCTTCAGATCGTCGGGCGGGTCGGGGCGGTGGGCCTTGTACTGGTCGTAGATCGTGTTGCGGAACGACCGGCCCGAATGGTCGAAGATCACCGCGATGTGGTCGGCGTCGGTCTCGTCGAGCAGCTTTGCCAGCATGTTCGAAAAGCCGAGCACGGCGCTCGTCGGCGTGCCGTCGGACCGGGTGAGCGGCGGCAGCGCGTGATAGGCGCGAAATATGAACCCCGAGCCGTCGACCAGGTAGACGTGGCGGGGCGCCGCATGAGGCGGGGCGACGTCGGTCATCGAGCAGCTCCGTTCAAGGGGACCGATGAGGTCACAGGCGTCCTTCGTGCAACGACCCGCCGGTGGCTGCGGCGGCGCCGTGGTCCGCGTGGGCGGCCAGGCGCTTGTTGACGAAGGTGCGCGAGCAGTACGGGCATTCGGCGCGGCCGCCCGGCTCGAGGTTCAGATACACCCGCGGGTGGCCGAGCGCGCCGCCGCTGCCGCTGCACGCGGCGACCGCCTCGTCGATCTCGATGGTTTCGAATTCGGGCATTGGATATCCAGGAGAATGGGCGGAAAAAGGGGTGCTGGGACCGCGGGTTGACCGCCCGCGGCGGCGGATGATACGCGTTGCGGCGGTGCAAATCCAATGACCCGGTATCTCGGTCTCGCCGCCCGGTTGGCCGCCTTCTGCGCGGTGCTGGGGGTGTTCGCGGCGGGGCTGGCGAGCTGCGCGCCCCATACCGACCGGCTCGCCCGCGACGAAGGGATCGGCACCGCCCGCGCTCCCTATGCCCTCGACCCGACGGCCCGGCTCGCCGACCACGAGTTCATCGCCGCGGACGGCGTCGCGCTGCCGCTCAGGGTCTGGCTGCCGCCCGGAGACGGCCCCGGCCGGGTCAGGGCGGTGATCCTCGCGCTCCACGGGTTCAACGATTACAGCAATGCCTTCGCGATCCCGGCGAAGGAGTGGGCGAAAGACGGCATCGCCACCTATGCCTACGATCAGCGCGGGTTCGGCCGCGCGCCGGACCACGGGCTGTGGCCGGGCCGCGCCCCGCTCGCCGCCGACGCCGCGACCGCGGTGCGCCTGCTGCGCCGGCGCTATCCGGGGACGCCGGTCTATCTCCTCGGCGAAAGCATGGGGGCGGCCGTCGCGATCGTCGCCGAGACCGGGGAAAGCGGAACGCAAAAGCCCGATGTAGACGGCATCATCCTCGCAGCGCCGGCCGTCTGGGGCTACGAGACGATGAACCTGCCCGAGCGGGTGGCGCTGTGGGCGATGGTGCGCCTCTTCCCGACGATGACCTTGACCGGCCGCCAGCTCCATATCGTCCCCTGCGACAACCGCGCCGTGCTGGAGGCGCTGTCGCGCGACCCGCTGGTGATCAAGGAGACGCGGGTCGACGCGGTCTATGGCCTCGTCAACCTGATGAGCGCGGCGCTCGACGCCGCGCCGAAACTGACAGTGCCGCTGCTCCTCCAGTACGGCGCGCGGGACCAGGTGGTACCGCGCGCCCCGGTGCAGCTTTTTGTCGGCGACCTGCCGCGCGCGCCCGACGCGGCCCGACGGCTCGCCTATTACCCGCACGGCTATCACATGATCTACCGCGACCTCGATGGCGCGACGGTCGCCGACGATGTCGGGAGCTGGGTTCTCGACCGCTCGGCCCCGCTCCCGTCGCGCGAGGACGCCGCCCAAAACACCCGCCCCTGGCCCCCGACGCCGGCCCAAAGCGGCTAGCGCCTTGCGCAAGCGCCCCCGAGGCGGTAATCACACGGACCGGCACCAGACACCGGCCCTGGGGACCCGTAGCTCAGCTGGATAGAGCGCTGCCCTCCGAAGGCAGAGGTCGTACGTTCGAATCGTATCGGGTCCGCCAGCTTTTTCGGTATTACGGCGCAAATCCCTAGAAGGAAATCAGCGCCTCAGGCGGGGCGCGCCGCGAGGGCGATCTTTGCCGCTGCACTGTTTATGTTTCACGATTCCCTGGCCCGATGGTGGGTTCCCTTTATCACGACTCGCAGGGGAACAAGCAGGCTCGGCGAGCGAAATCGTCGCCCACCTGAGAAACGACCCGCACCTGACCGCCGCGAACCTCTTCTTCACGAACTGAGCACGGATCCGCTTCGCGGGCGGAGAGGTCAGTCGGCGGGGGCGCGGGTGGAGGGGTTCCTGGGCTCGGCGGGTGGAGTGTTTTCGATCAGCGAGGCACAGCGATAGACCATCGCGGCACGGTTATCGACGCCGAGCTTGGCAAAGATGCGGCGCAGATGCGTGCCGACGGTCCATTCGCTGATGCGCAATTTATAGGCAACGTTTTTGGTCGCGTTTCCCTGTGCGATCATCGCCGCGATCTGCAGCTCGCGGCTCGTCAGCCGGGAGATCATCTTTTTTGTCTCGCCCTCGATATCGGGCGGACGAGCCTCTTCGATGATAGCAACGATCCGGCCTTCGACTCTAAATCTCACGACCTCGCGAATGGTATTTGATCTGTCCGGTAGATGCGCATCTTTATCGACTGAAACAATTTTAAAGCAATGTCGATCAATTAGGAATGTTCCAAGGGAATCGGAATCTCCCTGGTTGGATTCATTTTGGGGAAGGATTTTACGATTTTGTGGCATCGGGATCCGGAAGGTTCGAGATCGTCGACCACAGTGCGAGTTCTTAACGGTGTCGAAATGCCGCAGGCATGTCAAGCGCGCGTCGGTAACGTGCGGGCGAATCAGCAAGGCGGGCTGGTATGCGCCCGGCGAGGGGCTGGCGATGCTGCGGCGTGGCGAGGCGCCGGCGCTGATAGAGCGCGGCGATATTCGCGTTGCCGTCGAACACCGGGCGCAGGCGTGACATCGGGCCGGTCATCAAGGCAACGACGCCGGGACCATGGCCGCTGACCGTGCTGTCGCTGTGGGCGATGACGCCGAACGTGAGATGCCCATGCCGCGCCGAAAAGCCAAAGCGGCTGTCGGCGCCCTCGACGCAGACCAGGTCGCCAAAGCGCAGCGTGTCGAGGCCGTGCCGCCGGCGCACGCGAGGATCGAACAGCTCGATGTCGAAATCCGCGCGGGAGACGGTGTTCTGGCCCCGGCCCGAGCCAATGATCTCGGCCGGCACAACGTGCGTGACGCGGACCTCGAGCGCGCCGCCGCGCGGCGTCGGGTTCCAGCGCCGCAACAGGCTCGGCGCGCAGTTGCTCAGCGTTATCCCGGGATAATCGGGGAGGGCGAGGCCGAGGCCGCAGCCATAGACCTGCACCTGATCGCCGATGCTGAGCCGCGACAGGGTGCGCGTGTCGAAATCGACGAGGACATGATTGACCCCACCATGCTTGGCGGTCACGAGCCCGGTCGCGCCGCGGCACGCGCCGCTGACGACGCGTGCCAGATTGCCGACGCAGGCGCTCGTCATCAGCGCGAGATTGGGACCGTCGGCGGCGCCGTGACTGCTGCGCTGGTGGTTCTGGATCGAAGCGCCCGGCTCGACATGGTCGGCGGCGAGCCCGACGCAGCGGTCGCCGACGCGGCGGTTGATCGTGATCCCGCCGGGGCCGGGCACGATCCGCGGCACGCCGTCATTGCCGATGCGATAGGGGTTGCTGCGCCCGATCGGGCTGCCAATCTCGCCGATGACCGCCTGCATGACGAGGTCGGCTGCGTTCGTGCGCAGCGCCCCGTCCGAGAGAAGGCTCAGCTCGCCGGTCCTGTGACGTCGCACCAGAAGCACGTTGCGCCCTCCCAAGGATTGACCCAGGCGGCCGGTTCTTCGTCCTTCCGCAACAGGTCGGGCTCGATCTCGTGTCCATAGATCGGCGACAAGTCGAACGCCCCGGCCCGCGGCAGCCAGAGATAGACCAGCGACAGATGCAGACCGGCCCAGACCGACGGCGCGATCCCGGCATCGGCGAGAAGGCGCAGGAAGTCGCTGCATTCGAGCCGGGCCAGCGGGTCGTCGGCGCTGAGCCGGCGGCAGTCGAGGCCCCATTTCTGCAATTGGCGGCAGGCGGCCGGCGGCTTGTCGCCCTCGCTGCGGCCGATCATGCGCGCGGCCGGCAATACCGCGCACAGCGCGGCGGCGTCGCGCGTCGCCGCGACCAGCGGTCCCGTCGCCTCGAGCGTATGCGGCAGGCGCTGATCGAGCGTCCGCGAGGCGAGCTCCCAGCGGAAGACGATCCCCTCGTCGACGCAGTCCGGCAGCGAGCTTTCGCGCAGCGCGTCGCCGATCCACGACAGGCACCCGTTCGACTCGTCACGCAGCCGTGTCCAGGCGTGCAGCACGTCGGGCACGTCCGCGATCGCGGTGGCGTCGGAACTGGGCCAGACCAGTAGCTCCGGCTCTTCCAGGTACAGTGATGCACTATCAAGCACGTTGAAGAATTCCGGTCCAACCCATTGTTCGGCAAACGGGGCTAGGCGTTTAGCTAGAAGGGGGCCGTCGCGCGAGAGCGCCAGGTGCGGGTCCAGAACGCAGCGGGAGCGGCGCCGGGAGATCTGGACCGACAGATCGGGGAACACCGGGCTCATCGTGCGCATCTCGGCTCGCGGCTAGGCGAATTCCATTGTTCGCGCGGCCGCGCCGCCGTCGTGCAACACCCCTTTGAGCGCCGGAACGACACCGGGGAAGCCGCGCCCTTCGCGCGTCATGCGATAGGCGGCGAGCCAAGCCTCGGCGTGCGGACCCATCGGCCGCATCTCGGACTGGAAGAGGAGCGGGTCGATCGCCGTCTTGAAATCGTTGTCGGCGACGAATTGCAGCATGCGGCGGCCGCTCTCGGCCATCTTGGCGCGCTGCGAGATCTCCGCCATGCCGCCGAGATAGCGCTCGGAGATGACCTCGATGACGTTCCACTTGGTGTTGGCGTCGAAGGCCTTCTTGATGTCGGGCGCGTCGAGGAGGGCGAGCACCTGCTTCAGGTAGTGACCGGTCTCGACGGTCAGCGCATAGATGTTGCCGTAGGTCGCGCGATCGAGGGCGTAGCGCAGATCGAGGCCGATGCGCTGCACCGTGCCTATGCTGCCGAACGGGCGCTGCTCGATGAGCTGACCGCCACGGATTACCTCACCGATCAACAGGTCGCGGAAATACTGCGCGACCGCGACCATGAACCCGACCATCTGGCGATGGAAATTGCGGTTGACGACCGCGCCGGCCGGCGGCGGCGACGCGCCGTAGTTGAAAGCGCGGCGATAGGCGATCTCGCGGTCGCGGCGCTTGTAACGGAGCGGCTGCCACTTTTCGAGGAGATACAGCCCGCGCGCGCCCGGGCCGCGCTGGATGTAGAGCTTGCCGAGGTGATAGAGCTTGAGCAGTACGTCGACGGCCTGGAACACCTTCGACCGCTCGTACTGGTAGATGAAATAGAGCTCGGCGGCGGCGTGGAGCTGGCTCGGGACGACGGCGTCGTCGAAATCGGCCTTCACATAGGGATAGGCCATCTCCTCAAAGGCGACAGGCCCCCGTCCGCCAAAGCCGAGCAGGTCGAGAAACCCGTCGCCGCCATCCGGCTCGCCGGCGCCGCCCTGGATCAGGTCGGTAAAGCGGTCCTCGAGTTGCGCCTCGAAGGCCGGGCGATCTTCCGGCGACACCGTGGCGAGCTGGTCGCGGATAAAGCGATCCCAAAGCCGTTGGATCGTTTCGGTCTGTTGAATGGCCATCTAACTGGCTCCCCGATTCAGAGAAGTCTCAGGAGAAATCGGAAGCGATCGTCGATCGTCAGCGTGGGCGACGCGGGGCGCCGCCTTCGGGACCTCGCGCCAGCAACTGGCGTATCGTCTCTTCCATCGACGTGACGCGCTCGTGCAACGCATCGCTCGCCTCGCGCATTTCGCGGGATTGTTCCGAGCCGGAGCCTCCGGATGATCCCTCGCGCGGACTGCAATTGTGTTCGAGCCACTCGACACGGCGGATGAGCTGCTGAATCTGGGCTTCTTCGCCCACCAGCGCGAAGCTGATGGCGTGGTCGATCCTGCTGGTCGTCTCGCCGAGGGCGGTGATGTCGGCTTGCATGCCCGTGAGCCGCTCGTGATGTGCGTGGATCCGGGCGTTCGCGCCGGCGATCGCCTCGCCTTGGCTATCGATCTTTTTGTCGGCGGCGGTGATCAAGACGGTATGGCCGTCGATCTGCGCCTTGGCGCTGGCCATCGCCTCGCCTTGCGTGCTGATGGCCTTCTCCGCGGCGGTGATCGAGACCGTGTGGCCGTCGATCAGCACCCTGGCGCTGGCCATCGCCTCGCCTTGCGTGCCGATCAGCCCCTGAGCCGCGCCGATCTGGGCGCTGTGCGTGTCGATCTGGGGCTGGATCACCCCGGTCATCGTCTGGGAGATCGACGTGGCGGAGGCCAGCGACGCCTCGACCAGCGAAGGGAGGTGGCGCGGTGCCACGACGCGCTCGGCGCCCGGTGCCGTCAGGGCGGTCGGGGTCCTGGGATCGCTCATGATCTGATGCTCCTCGCGAGGTGGGCCAGGCTCTCTTCGAATTGCGGCGGCAGGGCGCGCAGTTCCAGCGGCTCGTCGCTACGCGGCAGCGGCGTCGTCATTCCACCGATGTGGAGCGAGAGCTCGATCACGACCTGAAGCCACTCGAACACGGTTTCCTGATTGCCCGCCTCCGGTGCGACGGTGCGCACCAGATCGCGCCAGCGACGCTCCAGGCTGCGCTGAACCCTCAGCTCCTCGCGGATGGCAACATGGGCGTGGGCTGTCCGCCAGCGTCCGTCGGACAGGGCGCGTTCGAGCGTGTGCGTAAGGCGAGCCACCACGCGTCCCAGCGCAGCATCCCTCGCCTCGAGATTAGGCAATACTTGGCAGAGTCTCTGCGCCTCAGCCGCTAGCGCGCTCGGCAATGGCGGCACCATATCCTGAAAATTTTCCGAGATGGTGCCGGACTTCGTCTCCATTATCGTGCCGCTTTTAAAGGTAGCTCCGCTCAGGATGAGGATGATCGATACCGAGATCAGCCAATATGTGGCGGCGCGGAGGTCGGTAGCCGGGTCGATCCCCGCCTCGCCGCCGAGCGACAAGAGGTCGATCGCACGGTCCAGGCTGGTGACCAGCATATCCAGCAGCACTTGCGGCACGACCTCTCGACCGCTCTCGGTCGGGAACACGGTGTCGAGCAGCGTTGCGAGATTGCCGCGGATCATGATCGTGTCGAGCAGCATCGTGTCCTGCTCGAGCAGGTTCGGGTTGTAGAGCCCATAGAAGAGGATCGCCGGGCGGGCGATGCGCAGGAGCCGGAGGCCGCCGGCGGGTTTGAAGGCGTCGGCGAAGAGCAGCAACGCCTCAAGGAACGAGACGAGCGGCGGCGAGAGATCCGGCAGGCCGGGGCCGCCCAAGCTGTGGGGCAGCGGCGGCATCGCCCCCGGCGCGACGATCGCCAGCCGGCGGAAGCGCTCGAGGTCGAGCTGGGCGGTGACGCCGAGGGCGCGCAGCCCTTCGGGCGTGCCGTTCTGGGCCCGCGCGATCAGCGTATCCATGATCCGGGATAGCTCGTTCTCGACGAGCAGGGTGCGAAGGTCGCCCTGACCTTGCCGTTCGAGCCAGTTGTAGAGCAGCCGGTAGGCATTGATCCCGCGCGGCCACTGGTCGGGCCCGTAAGACTCTTGCGCGCCGCCCGAGAAGTTGCGCAGCGCGAAGATCACCGAGTCGCGGCGCTGCCGCAGATCGGCCAGCGGCACCTGGAGCAGGTAGTAGCCGTAGGCAAAGCCGACGCTGGCGAGCGACTCGCCGAGCATGACCAAAGACACGGCCGCGACCTCGTCGAGGCTTTGGCCGAGACGCCGGTAGTTCTGGGTCATGCCGGGCGCGAGGGCGCCGACAAATCGGGCCAGCCGCGCATATTCGCCGAGCTGGCGGCGGATCGCGATGACCTTGTCGCGTTGGCTCGGGTCGAGCCCTTGCCGCGCCGCGATGCTGGTTTCCTCGACCGCGTCGCGGATCGACAGGCCCCAGCCTTGCATTTCGGGCACGATATCGGCCGTCAGCGGGTTTGTCGCCAGGTCGGTGAGGGCCTTTTCGACATCGTTCTTGGCGACGCCGAACTCGGTGTCCGACGAGGTCGAGCGCGGCGCCGGCAGCATCGACTGCTGCATCGGCGCCTGCAGGAACGGCAGGCCCTGGGCCTCTTCGTTGATCGCAACGGCCTGCGGCAGGTCCTTGTAGTAATCGAGCAGGGCGCGCGCGACCTCTTTCGGGTTGCGCGGATCGCTGACCTTGAGCTGGCTGCGGATCATGTTGTCCAGCGCCAGGTTGACTGACGAGGCGCTATTCGGTCCGCGCCCGTTCGGGGCTGGCCGGGACCCGTTGTGGGCAAAGCCATTCGGCGTGTATGGGGCCATGGTTTACCTCGTTGCGTGATGGTCAGGCGGCCAACGCGAGCCGCGCGGCGGTGTGGTGGCTGGCGGGCGCGCCGTGCAGCTCCGCCAGATGGGTGACGACCTGCCGCGACAGGGTATGCGGCGAGCCGCCTTCGCGGGTCATGGCATAGGTCGCGGCGCTGACGAGATGCCGCGGCGGCAGTTCGGCCGACGGCAGGCGTCCCTCGCCGAGCTGGCGCGAGGCCTCCTTGATCCGTTGCTCGTCGGCGAAACGGAACGGGATGACATCGGAGAGGGCGTGCTGCCCCAGGTTGCGCCGCGTTTGGAACGCGATCTCGTCGACGATCGAGCGTGCCATCTTCGGCGCGTTCGCGAGCAGTGCCGGCGGCAGGCGGTCAGCCGGCGTGACGCGGTAAAGCGTGTGCCAGACCTTGGCGAGCTGGGCGGCATCGCGGCCAAAGCCCATGCGCCTCAGCATCTCGGCCAGGATCAGCACCCGGAAATAGCCTGTGGGATGAGCGCCGCCGGGACGATAGGTCATCACGCGCTGCCGCGGATGTGACAGGAATATCGCAAGACCCCAGGCAGCCGCAGGGCCGCCGAGCAGCAGGGCCGTCAGATCGGCAAAAATCTCCTTGTGCCAGCGGCCGTAGATGCGGGCCATGCCGGCGTCGCGGCTGTCGCGGAGAATCCGGCTGACGACGGCCTGGCGGTTCTCGCCCCAGATGCCGAGATCGGCCTGCAGGTTGTGCGAGCATTCATGCAGGAAGACGCCCTGCCAGAGGTTGTCGCGATCCCAGGGAATGCGGATCAGCGGAAATGGGTTGGTCTCGCCGAGCAATCGGCTGAGCTGGACCCCGCGCCGCCAGGTCACCGGCGAGAAGCCCTGCTCCATATAGGTGAGAGGCCGGAGTTGAGGACCCGGATAGAGCCGTGAGACCGCCGGGATGACCGCGGAATAGCAGTCGTCGGCGATCACGTCGTGCGCGGCGAGGGTCGGGGCAAACGAGCTGCCCCGTTGGCTGAACACCTCGAAGAAGAGGCCCCAGGTACGGCGCGCCCGGTCGATTTCGCGCTCGACCATCGCGATCGCCGTAAGGACCTGCCCGGGGCTGAGGCCGCTTATTCTGGCTCGAAGATCCCCGAGCCTGGCGGCGAGCTTTTTGTCGATCGCCGCCAGGCGCTCGTTGACCGCAGCAAAATGCCGGGGCGACGGCGCGTAGGGGAGGTCCTGCGGGCGGATGCCGACAGATTGATGGTCAAGCCTCGCCAACTGCCTGCCGCGTCCTTCGAGCGACCGGAGCTTGGCCCGCAGGAATGTCCGGACATCCATAGCCGTGCCCTCGACGTCCCGCCGTCCGTCAAACGGACTCTATCGTGATTCGGACGGGACCGCGCAAGGACAGACTGCGCGTACCGCCGCCGGACAACGTGCCGGAGCCGCCACCGGAGTAGCCGGGGCCGCCATAGCCGCGACCGCCGAAGCCGCCGTAGCCGTGGTGGCGCCGATGCCGGCGATGGTGCTGGCCCATGCCGGTGCCCATGCCCATTCCCAGGCTCGTGCCCATGCCGGCCGAACGCCTGCCCCGACCGCGCCCTCTGCCCGTGCCGAACGAACCGATGCCCGGTGCTCCGCGCATCCGGTGGGAAGCCTGCGCCATGCGCCGAACGAGGTGCGGGGAACGGGCCACTTTGGCGGCGGTTCTCTTGACGATATGCGGGAGCGCGCTGGCCGGCGCACCCGCCTTCGCCGCGGTGCGGCGGGCATGGCGAACGATCGCCGGCATGACGCGGGCCGCGGCGGGTCCGTGATGCCGCGCGACGTGCTTGGTCGCGGCCGTGGTTGCCTTGACGAGCTGCTTGCGCGCGCCGTGCGGCATGGCCGAAACCCTCGGGATCGCCTTCTTGATCGCGAGCCCGGCGAGGACCGGCGCGACCGGGTCGACCGAGTCCACCTGTTCGCCGAGATCGGCGAGATCGTCGATCGCGTCCATCTCGTCGCCTTCGTCGGCGGCGACTTTCGAGACGATGTCAGCCGCCTTGCCGATGAGGCCGGCACCCGGGATCGGCAGCAGCGGAGCCACCTTGCTGACGATCGGCGCGACCTTTTTCAGGATGTTGCGCAGCCCACCGAGAAACTCGTCGGCGTCGTCGGCCTGGAGAACTTCAGCGACGGCGTCGTCGATTTGATCGAACGCATCCTCGTCGCCCAGGTCACCCAGATCGCCGAAGTCGCCCATATCGCCGAGGTCTTCGGCACCCAGGATGTCGCCGAGGAACGAATCTTCGGCGCCCAGGATGTCGCCGAGGAACGAGTCTTCGTCGCCGAGGTCCTCGCCCAAGTCACCCATGTCGAAGCGCGAGTACGCCTGGCCCTCGGGTTCGGCCAGATCCTCGAGCAGGTCATCGTCGAATCTGTCACTCATGGTCCTCTCCTTTATTCGCGGTGGTGTGCCGCTGCGGCTCAGCGGTCGAGGATGACAATTTCCACGGGTCCGCTGATGACCAGTCGACGCGGCTCATCCGCCGCTGCTCCGCGAGGAGGGTCCCCGCGCAGATCATCGGTAAGGGAAATGACGGTGCCGCGTCCGGCCGGCTCGTTCCGTGTGAGCCCGAACCGCCCGCCGAGACGCGGCAGCATGTCGGCGACCGCGCCCAGCGGCAGCTCGCGCTGCGCGGCGCGGTCCGCGATCGTTGCCGCAAACCGCGGCAGGCGACGCCAGGCGCGGGAACCCCCGGCCTCGAGCGTCTCGCCGACGACCGTCTCCGCGGCGGCGGCGAGATGGCGCAGCGCCTCGGCGTCGTCGGAGGGATTTCCGCCGGCGACAAGCCGCGCGACAAAGGCTACGATCACCGGGGTGAGACCGCGGAGCGCTGCCTGGTCGACCCGCCCGCGGCCGAGATCATCGACCAAGGTCTGGAAGGTCAGGGCCTCGTCCTGCCCGTCTTCTGCAAGCGCGTGGCCCAGACGGGACAGCGCGATGCCGAGACTCGCGTCATCAGCCGCGGCCATCGTGTGGGTGATCAACGCGCGGATGAACTGTCGGCTGTCGGGGGCGCGGATGGCGCCGATGATCGGGTCGGGGATGATCCGGTCGGTGAAGCCGTGTTCTTCCGGCTCGGGGGTCGTGGCGGGGTTGGGATCGGCGCCGGTGTCGTCCGGCATCGTCGCCTCTGCCGCATCCGCTGCGTCATCGGGGACGATCGGAAACGGATTGTCGTCGTGACGGGCGAATGCTGCGGCTTCCTCGCTCATCTCGCTCTCCCGGAGGCGCCCCTTGTCGCGGGGCCACCCAAAAAGGCAGGCGAAACTTCGACGATTGCCGCGAGGCCGCACAGTCGCAGAATTCTGGTCACGGCGGTTGGGTAGCGTATTTGAGGGAATGGCGCCGTCGTGCCGACAAGGCGAAACTTTTGGGCAACAGCCGGAAAATCGCTGTTATCGGGCCGCGATGATCGATTTCACCTCATCGCTCTATCTGGGCTTCCGGCATTCGAGCGACGCCCTTGCGCCTTGGGCCAGCCTGACCACCGGAAAGCCTGCTGCGCTGGGCACGCCGGCGCTCTCGGCGACCGTCGCGCGGGCGCTGGCCGAGCTCCAGGGCTGTGACGCCGCGACGCTGATGCCGTCGACGCTGCACCTCTATTTCGATCTGTTCGAGATGCTGCGGCGTGATGGGATCAGGATCTTCATCGACGCCGGTGCCTATCCAATCGCCCGCTGGGCGGTCGAGCGGGTGGCCGCGCTCGGCGTGCCGGTCCATCGCCTTCCGCATTACGATGCCGACGCGACGCACAGGGCGATCGCCGCGAGCGGGACGTTGCATCCGGTCATCGTGGCAGACGGGTTTTGCCCGAGCTGCGGCCGCGCGGCACCGCTGGAGGGCTATCTCGACGGCATCGTCCCTCGGCGCGGCTATCTGGTTCTCGACGACACACAGGCGCTCGGCATCTGGGGCGAGCATCCCGGGCGGCGCCATCCCTATGGCAGAGGGGGCGGGGGCTCCCTGCGACGGCACGGTGTGCGCTCGCCGCATGTCATCCTCGGCAGCTCGCTGGCGAAAGGGTTCGGGGCGCCGCTCGCCGCGCTCAGCGGCGATGCCGCGCTGATTCGGCGCTTTGAACGGCATAGCGAGACGCGGGTCCATTCGAGCCCGCCATCGCTCGCCGTGCTGCACGCCGCCCGCCGGGCGCTTGTCCTTAACGCCGGGAGCGGCGAGGCGCTCCGCGAGCGCCTGGCGAGACTGGTGGGCTGTCTCCAGGAAGCGATCGATGAACTGGACGTCCGCCTGCCGCGAACGCTTTTCCCGGTGCAAGCGATCGCCCTGGATCACCCGCTTCGACGCCAACAGCATCTCGCAGCGCAAGGGATCAACACCGCCGTCGTTCGCGGTTGCGACGGCGGCGACAAGCTCGTTTTCGTCATCCGGGCAGAGCATCGCCAATCCGATATCGACCGGGCGGTGAGCGCCTTGTCTCCGTTCCGAGCTTCTCAGGAACCGCGCCGCGGAGCCCATCGTTAAGGAGCCGGTAGCCGGAGACAATAAATGCCGTATTCCACCGAAATCAGCCGCGACCACCCCACCGCGCTGATCTTTGTGATCGACCAGTCCGAATCGATGGTAGAGCCGCTCGCCGGCGGCAGAGCCAAAGCCGAATTCGTTGCCGACGTCCTCAACAAGACGCTCTACACGCTGGTCACGAACTGTTCGAAGGCGGAGGGCGTTCGCCGGTATTTCGACATCGGCGTGCTCTCCTATTTCGGCGACAGCGTCGCCGACGGCTTTGGCCGGGCGATCAACGGGCATAGTCTCATCTGCCCCATCACCGACGTGGCGGACGCCCCGTTGCGCGTCGAGGAACGGACGCGCAAAGCCGATGACGGCACCGGCGGGGTGATCGAGCAGAAGGTCAAGTTTCCGGTGTGGTTCGAGCCGAAAGCGGTCGGCCGCACGCCGATGCGCGCCGGGCTGACGCGCGCTGCCGAGATCGTCGCGGAATGGTGCGATACGCACCCTCAGTCGTACCCGCCGACGATCCTCCACGTCACCGACGGGGAGTCGACCGACGGCGATCCGCAGGACGTCGCCGACACGATGCGCCAGCTCCACACCGCCGACGGCAATGCCTTGCTGTTCAATCTGCATGTGAGCGCACAAGGAGCGCAGGAAGTGGTCTTTGCGCGGGAGGAGGGCGGTCTCGCCGACGAGTACGCTCGGATGCTGTTCCGCATGTCGAGCCCGTTGCCGCCACATCTGGCGGGGCTGGCTGGCGACCGGGGTTATTCGGTCGCGAACGGCGCGCGCGGCTTCATCTTCAACGCGAGCCCGCAGCTGATTGTCGATTTCTTCGAGATCGGGACACGGCCGCGACTGATTTCCGCCGATCGGTGAGCGACGTCCCGCCGTCGTCCGGGAAGCAGGAAGCCTGGCACCCGCAGGGCTTCTCGGCCCCGAAAGCGGATGGCCAGACCAATGAGGACGCCTGGCAATTCTCGCATAAAGGCGTTGCTGCGCTGAGCGACGGCGCCTCGATCTCGTTCGATTCCGCCTCATGGGCGCGCATCCTCGTCCGGCAATACGCCCGTGACCCTTGCTTCGACGATGCGTGGTTGGCGGCAGCCTTACAGGAGTTCGCAGCGCTGCACGACCGCGAGAGCCTGTCGTGGGTGCAGCAGGGCGCGTTCGATCGCGGCAGCTTTGCCTCATTGCTCGGCGTGCGGCGCTGGGGCGCCCGGGTCGAGGTATTGGCGATCGGCGACAGCATCGCCGTGCTGTGCGACGCGGACCGCGTCGCGGCCACGTTTCCGTACGAATCGCCCGAGCAGTTCGACCAGAGACCGCTGCTACTCTCGACCAATCCCACGCAGAACGCGTTTCTAGCCGAGCGCGATGCCAAGCGGGATTTCACCGTGGCGTGGGATATCGGCCTGCTGGCCGATCCGTCGGTTCTTTGCGTCAGCGACGCGCTCGGCCACTGGATCATTTCCCACCGGAACGACGAGCCTTCACCGATTGCCGGGCTGCGTGACTTGAAGACGCGCCGGGCGTTCGCCCGCTTTGTCGCGCACGAGCGGGCGGCGGGCGATCTGCGACGGGACGATACGACGATGCTCGCGTGCTGGGGGTGCTGAGCCGTGCCGGGTTATCCGCAGATCACGGATTACAACGAGGCCGTCCAGCATCCGGAGACGGCGTTTCTCGACAGCGAGCTACGCCAAGGCCGCGTCCAGGAAAATGCGCTGGGGCTGCCAGCGGTGCTGTCCGGCGGGTTTGCGCTGACCTACATGGTGAGGGTCGGCCGGCGCAAACTCGCCGTTCGCTGCTTCCACCGCGAGATCCCCGCCGTGGAGCAGAAATACGCGGCGGTCTCGCGGGCGTTCCGAGCGCTGAAGAGCCCCTATTTCGTCGATTTCGAATTCCTCGGGCAAGGCATCCGGGTGCACCGGCAGGTGTCACCGATCGTCAAGATGGACTGGGCCGAGGGCGAGGTCCTCGGCCTGTGGCTCGATCGGCACGGCGCTGACCGGAACGCGCTGGCGGCCCTGCGGCAGCAGTTTGCGGTATTGGCGCAATACCTCAAGGATCGCGGCATCGCGCATGGCGACGTGCAGAATGGCAATGTCATCGTCGCACCCCAGGGCATCAAGCTGGTCGATTACGACGGCGTTTATGTGCCCGGGATGGCAGTCGGGCAGGGGTGCGAGAGCGGGCACAAGCATTTCCAGCATCCGCAGCGCGGGAACCGGCATCACGGGCCGGGGATCGACCGGTTTTCGTTTATCGTCATCGATCTGAGCCTTGCGGCGCTGATCGATGATCCCTCGCTGTTTCGGCGATACGGCGAAGGCGGCGAGACCATCCTGTTTCATGCCAAGGACTTCGCCGATCCCGACCACTCGGAGGTCTTCGACGCGATCTCCCGCATGCCCGGGCTGAGCGGGCCCACCCAGACGCTGGCGAGGCTCTGCCACGCGCCAATCGAGGCGGTGCCCACCCTTCAAGAGTTCAACGCGATGGGCACGGCCGGGGATGCGGCCGGCATCGGGCGTTTGCCGCCGCCGCCTCGCCCGGCAGCGGCTCGCTATATCGGCACATACCCGGTGGTCGATGCCTCGGACTTCGCGGCGGTGATGAACCATATCGGCCGTCGCGTCGAGCTGGTCGGGCGCGTCGTCGCGGTCGAGCAGGGCCGGGCCCGTGGTCGTGGGCATCAGGACCTGCCTTGTCTCCATGCGTACCTGGTCAAAGGCTGGCGGCATGTCGTCCGCCTCACGATCGGGAGCGACCGTGGCGGATTTGCCGACGGGACGGGCCGCGACTGGGTCGGCAAATGGGTCGGCGTCGCCGGATTGATCGCCCAGCCCTTTGTCGCCGATGCTTTTCTGATGCCGCGGACCCAGGTCGGGATTGCCTTCGACGATCCGAGCCAAGTCAATTTCATTTCCGCCGCCGAAGCCGGGCACCGCCTCGCGCAGCGCGAAACCATACCTGTTGCCGATCTGCCCCCGAGCGCTACGCCGCGAGGCTTGTCCAATCGGCAACTCGTCAGGCAATTGGAAAGAAACAGACCACCCCCACCAGCGGCTCCCCAGCCCCCACCGCCGCGCCAGATTCCACTGCAGGCCAACCGGGCGCTCGTCGGCCGGCTGCGGGCGGCGCCGAAGCCGCCTCCGATGCGCCCCCGCCCCCAACCTCGTGTAGCAGCCGCGCTCTTGCCGTCGGCGCGACGGCGCACAGGTCCGGTGCCGGCGATGGTCATCCATCCGCGGAAGCCGGGCTCACCGCCGGTTGTCAGAGCCCGGCCGCGTCCGCCGACTTTGCTGATCCGTATCCTCCAGGCGTTCGGGCTGGCCGATTAGCCGAGCCGCGCGCGGTCGTGCGGGGCCGCGAAGTCGAGCGCGGGGCCGAGCGGCAGGAAGCCTCGCGGGTTCAGATGGCGCATACCGCCGTAGTAGCCGAGCTTGATCTTGTCGAAGTCGACGGTCTCCGCCACACCCGGCATCTGATAGATCTCGCGCGTGTAGTTCCACAGGTTGTGGTAGTCGGCCAGCCGGCGGAGATTGCATTTGAACAACAGGTAGTAAACCGCGTCGAAGCGGATCAAGGTCGGAAAGAGGCGGAGATCGGCCTCGGTAAACCGCCCGCCGACGAGCCAGCGCTGGCGCGAGAGCCGCACCTCCAATTCATCTAACGCGGCAAACAGGTTGCGGAAAGCCTGCTCGTATGCCTCCTGGCTCTTCGCCAGTCCGGCGCGATAGACGCCGTTGTTGATGTTGTCATAGACGAACCGGTTGACCTCGTCGATTTCGGGTCGCAACGCGGCCGGGTAGAGATCGAGACCAGCGTCGCCGAAGGCGTCGAAGGCGCTGTTGAGCATGCGGATGATCTCGGACGACTCGTTGTTGACGATCGTCTTGGTCTTGCGGTCCCACAGGACCGGCACCGTCGAGCGCCCGGTGTAGTCGGGCCGGGCGGCGGTGTAGACTTGGTGGACATGGAAGACGCCATCCTTGGGCGCGAGCTCGTCAAAGCCGCGCGAATAGGCCCAGCCTTCGCCCTTCGGCAGATCGGACTCGAGGAGCGGGATCACCCCGTCGAGGCGCTTTAGCGCGCGCATCAGCACGGTGCGGTGCGCCCACGGGCACGACGGCGCGGTGACGAGCTGGTAGCGGCCGGGCTCGGCCGCGAATTTGGTGCTGCCGTCCCCGCTCACCGCATCGCGAAAGCTCGAATCCGGCCGCAGGAAAGCACCGCCCCGGTCGGCCGGCAGCGGATCGTCGTCGAACCAGGTTCCGTTGACCACCATGCCCATCATTCACCTCGGTCTTTGCTTCTTGCCGATGTCGGGGGTTATTGCGCGGTGATGCCGCCGTCGACGACGAGCGCCGAGCCCGTCATGAACGCGGCGTCGTCGGAGGCCAGGAACACGATGCCCTTGGCGATGTCGTTGGGCGTCCCCATCCGGCCGATCGGCAGCCGGTCGATGACCTGGCGGCGCGCCGCCTCGATGTCGTTGGTGCCGAGGTTGCGGGCACGGGTGGCCAGCACCTGGTCGCCCATGTCGGTGTCGATCGTTCCCGGATGGACCGAGTTGACCCTGACGCGGTAGCCCTTGCGGGCGAATTCGAGCGCCGCCGATTTGGTGAACAGGGTCACCCCGCCCTTGGTCATCGAATAAAGCGGGTCCTGGGTCGAGCCGACGAGGCCGGCGGTCGAGGCCAGGTTGACGATGGCGCTGCCGTGAGCGCTCCGCTGGGCCGCGTCGCGCAGCGCCGGCAGGCACAGCTTGGTGCCGAGAAAGACGCCGGTCAGGTTGACCGAGGAGAGACGTTCCCACTCGGCGAGGCTGGCGGCTTCGATATCCTTGCCGAGGAACAGCCCGGCATTGTTGACGAGGATGTCGAGTGTGCCGAAGCGGCCAAGGACGGCAGCGACCGCGGCATTCCAATCCCCTTCGCCGGTTACGTCGAGGTGCACGTAGAGCGCCGCGTCGCCCAGGGCGCGCGCCGTCTCGCGGCCGCGCTCGTCGAGCACGTCGCCAATCGCGACCTTGGCGCCGGTCTCGATCATCAGCCGCGCGGCTTCCGCACCGATGCCGCGCGATGCGCCGGTTATCAGGGCCACCTTGCCGTCGAGACTGTTCATGTCTGTCTCCCGCGGTTGTGGCGCCGCGTCGGTGGTTGCTATCGTCGGGTCGCGGGCGCCGGCAAATTCGGCCCATCCTAGCATCGAGCGTAGGAGGGCGGCGTGAGCATATCGATCAGGCAACTGGCCCCGACCTTTTGCCGGCGCGGAGCGGGCCACCTGAAGCCCGTCCGCCAGAGGCTGGTGCGGCGCCATCCGGTCAGCGGCCGCAAGTCGCTGTTCCTGTCCGCGCATGCCGGCGGCATCGAAGGCATGTCGCTGCCGCAGGCGCGGCTGCCGCTGATGGACCTGACCGAGTTCGCGACGAGCGAGCGGTTTGTCTATGTGCACGTCTGGCGGGTCAACGACCTCGCTATGTGGAACTGTCATTGCGAGGAGCCGGAGCCTGCGTGGCAATCCCGGTCCGTAGGAGTTCACCCAGCCCGAGATTGCCACGCCGCGCATTGCCCGGGCCGCAAGGACGCTCAGTCTACCCCACGGTGTTTCGCGGCACGTCCTTGAACGGTCTGTCAGTGTCGCCGGTGCGCTCGCGCGGCATCTTGAGCACGCGTTCGCTGATGATGTTGCGCTGGATCTCGTCCGTGCCGCCGGCGATCGAGCACGCCGGCACCGACACCAGGATCTCGGCCAAGAGCCCGTTCATCGGGCCGTCCTCGCCGGTCAACAGCGCGTCCGGTCCCAGGAGCGATGTGTGCACGCGCGCCGCCGCCCGCGCGACGAGGCTGGACGCCAGCTTGCCGAGCGAGCCCTCGGGACCTTGCGGCCGCCCCTGCTCCTGCGCCGTGCGGGCGCGCCGCGCGGTCCACTCGGCCGCCTTCGACATCGACAGGACCTTGGCGATTTCCTGCCGCACTACCGGATCGTCGCTCTTTCCAGTCGCCCGCGCCCGCTCCAGCAGAAGATCGATGCGGCCCACACGCTGCGGATACCATTTGTAGGGTTCCATCGTCGTGCGGATTTCGTCGCGCTCCTCGTCGTAAATGCGGCCCGGCTTGTCGGAGGCGACCGCCCAGCTCCGCAGCGCGTCGGCGCCGCGGCGTTCGTGCATCAGCGTCGTGGTCGTGACCGCCCAGCCGTTGCCGACCTCGGAGACGAGCATCTCGGGCTCGACCTTTGCGTCGGTAAAGAACACCTGATTGAACGAGGCATAGCCGTTCATCTGCCGCAGCGGCTGCACGGTCACACCCGGCTGCTTCATGTCGAGGATGAAATAGGACAGCCCCGGGTGCTTCGGCTTGTCCCAGTCCGTGCGCGCCAGCAGGAGGCCCCAATGCGCCTTGTGCGCGCTGGTGGTCCACACCTTCTGCCCGTTGATCACCCACTGATTGCCGCGGAAATCGGCGCGGGTCACCGCCCCGGCCACGTCGGAGCCGCTGCCCGGCTCGCTGAAGAGCTGGCACCAGATGTCCTCGCCGGTCAGGATGCGCAGGAGGAACTTCTCCTTCTGCAGATCGGTGCCGTGCGCGAGGATGGTCGCGGCGGCGAGGGTGCGGATGCCGACCTTGGCGACGCCGATCGCGCCGATGCGCTTGAATTCCTCCTCGACCACCGGCACCAGTCCGACGGGAAGGTCGCGGCCGTACCAGCGCGACGGCCAGTGCGGGACACCCCATCCGGACTCGGCGAGCTTGAGCCGCCATTCCACCAGCCCGCAATCCGCAATCCAGTTCGCTTCCAGCCATGCGCGAGCCTCGGCGCGGACGGTGTCTTCGTTGATCTCGGTCATGTCGTTCGTCCTCACGCGGCCCAGTTCTGCAGCATCAGTTCGCGGTGATAGCCGGCGTCGCCCAGCAACACCTCGGAGCTTTTGGCTCGCTTGAACCAGAGATGCGTGTCGTTGTCCCAGGTGAAGCCGATGCCGCCGTGGATCTGCACCGCGTGGATGGCGGTCTGCGTGTAGGCATCGCTGGCAAGCGCCTTGGCGAGATGCGCGGCGGCCAGTGCGTCGTCGTCGCCCTCATCGAGCGCCGCGGCGGCGTAATAGGCCGCCGACTTGGCCAACTCGACCTCGAGCAGCATGTCGGCCTGCTTGTGCTTCATCGACTGGAACGACGCGATCGCCTTGCCGAACTGCATCCGCATCATCGCGTAGGCGAGGGCATCCTCGCGCAGCCTGTCGGCGCCCCCGACCATCTCGTTGGCGAGGCAGACGACAGCTTCGATGATCGTGCGGGCGAAGGGCGCGGCGGCGGCGCCCGCCGCGCCGAGGGGCTGCGCCTTGACGCCGCCGAAATCCAGCCGGGCGAATTTGCGGGTGGGGTCCATCGATTTCAGGGCGCGGCGCGTCAGCCCGCCCGCCTTGCCGTCGACCGTGAACAGCGAGAGGCCTTGCTGCGCGCGCGCGAGGACGACGATCAGATCGGCGGTATGCCCGTCGACGACGTAGGTCTTGTGCCCGTTCAGCACAAAGCCGCCGCCTTCAGCCGTCGCGGTCAGCATTGTTCCGTCGGCCTCCCAGCGCCCGTTATCCTCGACCCAGGCCAAGGTCGCGGTCGTCTCGCCCGCGGCGATACCCGGTAATAGTGCCTGCTGCTCGGCCTCGGTGCCGGCATTCATGATCGCGCCCGCGGCGAGGACCGCGGTCGCGAAATAGGGGGCGCAGAGCAGGGCGCGTCCCATCTCCTCGAACACGATGCACTGGTCGCCCAACGATAGCCCATAGCCGCCATAGGCTTCCGGGATACGGATCGCCGTCAGACCGAGCGCGGTATTGATGGCAGCCCAGCCGTCGCGCTCGTAGCCCTGATCGGTTTCCATCAGGCGCCGAACTTCCTTTGTCGACGACCGATCGGCCAGCAGGCGGCGGAGGTTGGAGCGGAATTCTTCCTGCTCGCTGGAAAAACTGAACTTCACTGGGTTCCCCCGAACGTTCGACCGCCGCCGACCTTAGCCGATCCGCTAAACCGAGTCCCCAGCCGCATGCCCGCTCGCAGTCGCGAACAGCATCTCCTGCGGGGCGCGTGCGTCGCCGACCGGGACGACCTCGATGCCGGCGGACCGCAACGCGTCCGCCAGCGCATCGTCCGATGCCCGGGGAGTCGAGTAGGTGACCAAGGCAACGTCTTTCAGCGTCCGCACATCGCCGTTGTAAATGTTGACGATATCGAGGCGCCCCTCGGCGCACTCGTCGCTCCATCGGGGTTCGCACAATGTCAGAACCTCGACCCGCTGCTCGGCCATCCGCCGGAGGATGCCCTGCCGCGTCGTCATGGCCACGTCGGTGGCGATCGTGTCGCGCGGGGTGACGATCACCACATGGCCGAAACGCGCGCGCAGCGCCTCCGCCGCGGCGTAGGTGCCTTCGGTGTGATCGGCATCGAACAGCACGGCCGTACCGGGTTGGAGCTTCTCGTGGCGGAGGACCTCCGTCATGGCGGATCGGAGGTCGGGAACCCAGCCCTCGGCACGCACATCGGCCGGCAGCCAGTCGGGGGTGATCATCGACGATCCCGTCGCCAGGATCACGGTGTCGGGCGCCAACGCGATGATGTCGGCTGCGGTCGCCCGGTGGCCCAGCGCGAGCCGGGCGCCCGCACGCTGGGCAGCGACCGTCTGGTAATCGTAGATCGAGGAAATGGTCTCGCCACCCGGCAATTGCTCCCGCAGATAGGCCTTGCCGCCGATCCGGTCGGAGGCGCCGAGCACGGTCACGTCGTGCCCGCGAGCGGCGGCGACCCAGGCCGCCTCCATGCCGGCGATCCCGGCGCCAACGACGACGACGCGTTTGCGCAGCGGGGCCGGTGCGGGGACAAAGTCGACCTCGTCCGGGCGGGCAACCCGCGGGTTGTTCACGCAGGCGATGGGCACGTGCATCATGATGATCGCGGCCCAGCAGGTATTGCACGACAGGCAATAGCGGATATCCCAGGTCCGTCCTGCGGCGGCCTTGCGTGGCCAGGCGGGATCGGCCACCAGCGGGCGGCCCAGCGCCACCAGCGATGCCTCGCCGCGCGCCAGGATGCCGTCGGCCTCGGCGGGGTCGGTGATGCGGCCCAGCGCCATCAGCGGCACGCCGTTCAGCGAGCGCCGCAACTCGCGGATCGCCGGCATGTACGGCATCGCCGGGCCGTGGCGATCGGGCGTGTGCATCTCGAGCGTGCGGGCGTGGGCGCCGCCGGCAAAGCAAACGTAGTCAGTATCGCCCGAACGGGTCAGCAGATCGGCGATGATCGCAGCCTCGGACGGGCCGACGCCGCCTTGCAGGCCGTCGTCCACGGGCAGCTTCAGCCCGACGATGAAGTCGTGGCCGCAGGCATCCCGCACAGCGCGAACAACCTCCGCCACGAAGCGCACCCGGCCCTCCCACGTGCCGCCGTATCCGTCGTCCCGGCGGTTCGACCACGGTGAGAGGAATTGATGGAACATGTGTCCGTGCGCGCCGGAGATCTCGACACCGGAAAACCCGCAGGCTTTCAGGTACGCTGCGGAGTCGGCGATCTCGGCCACCAGCCCGCGGATCTCCGCCGTGGTCAGTGCGCGCGGCACCGTCCAGGACAGGTCGTCGGGTAGAGCGGAGGCGCCGATCGCTTCGGGATTACGCCCCGGGAAGTGACGACCGCGGCCGGCGTCCTGGATTTGCCCTAGGAGGCGGCAGTCCTGGTATTCCACGGCCTCCGCAAAGCGCTTGAGCCCGTCGGGGTCGTCCCTGCGCCAGACCTGGACGCGAGGAAGGTTGGCCTGATGCCGCATCATCGCCAGCGGCTCGGTGATTGTCATCGCCGCGCCGCCCGCCGCGCGGTTCGCGTGGTACTGGATCATGCGGTCCGTGACGCGGCCCGCGGGGGTGGCGAGCAGGCTCATCGAGGCGTGCACGACGCGATTGCGCAGCACCTTCCGGGCCAGCTCGAACGGGGTGAACAGGGCATGAAAGTCGGACATTCTAGTCGCCCGCGAGCGGCCTGATCTCTGCCGCGAAATGCTGCAGCCGCTCGACGCTGGCCGCGATCGACTGGCCGCGGAAATCGAAGATCAGCTCGTGCACGCCGAGCGCCGCAAAGGCGTGGATGTCGCCGGCAATCTCTTCGGGAGTGCCCGAGAACGGCCGGCGCGACCCGTCCGGCAGCGGGATGCCGGTGTCGTAGAGCGGCGCCTTGTACGAAATCGTGAGGGCCGAGAAATCGCGCCCCTCCGCCTCGGTCAGCCGCCTCAGCGTGTCGAGGTGCGTGCGCATTTCCTCGGGCGGCAGGGGCGAGGCCGCGATCGCGCCGACGGGGTGCCAGCCGTCGCCGTGTCGTGCGGTGCGGCGCAAGGCGGCCCGCGAATGCCCGCCGACCCAGATCGGCGGATGCGGTTTTTGCACCGGGAAGGGCTCGCAGCGGATATCGGCATAGCGGTAGAACCGCCCGTCGAAGCTGGCGGGCGACTGCGACCAGAGCTGCTTGAAGATCGCGATCCACTCGTCGGTCACTGCGCCGCGCGCCTCGAAGGGAGGGGCGTCGAGTGCCTCGAACTCCTCTTTCAGCCACCCGGTGCCGACCCCGAGCGTCACCCGGCCGCCCGACAGGACGTCGAGCGAGGCCACCATCTTCGCGGTGAGCACAGGATTGCGGTACGGCAGCACCAGCACCGAGGTGACGAGGCGGAGCCGCTCCGTCGCTCCGGCCACGACGCCGAGGATCGAAAACGTGTCGAGGGCGTCGCCTTCGCTCGGATGCTTGCCGTCGACCGTGTAGGGATAGGGCGACTGGCTCTCGACCGGAAAGACGATGTGGTCGGCGACCATCGCCGAATGGAGGCCCAGCCGCTCGCCTTCGCGCGTGAGGTTGAGGACACCGTCGCGCGTCGCCGTCGGCCCACGCGTGGGAAGGTAGAAGCCGTAACGCATCGGGCCCGCTCCGTGTGACCGCTCTTGCCGGTGCGGCCAAGGTAGAGGCTGCCGTCCCGGCGGCCTAGCGCCGGATTATCTCAGGGGCGGAGCTGTACGAAAAAATCCGCCGCTATCAGCGGGCAGCGCGCCGGGGCGCGCGCTGGCGGCGCGGTTGCGCGGCAGCGTTTCCGACCACCACGCAGGTCGCGGGCAGCGGCGGACGGCGGCGGGAAGCTGCCGGGGTGACGACACCCGCCGCCGGGCGGGCGCGTGCCGGCACCCGGTTCCAGACCCGGGCGAGTTCCTCGTCCTGGAGCGCCTGCGCGCGATAAGCCGAAAGCGCGGCAAAATAGGCCAGCGAAAGAAGGGCGACAGGGGTGCCGACCGCGATCCCGGCGGCGATGAGAAGGGACGACATATTCCGACAACGCGGCGGAAAGCGGAGGGTTGCCCCGCGCTATGGCCTTGCGCAAAAATCAATCAATTGATCGTGGGGCGGTCGCCTTCGACGAGAATGCGCCAGAGGATGCGGCTTTCGCTGCGGTCGTAGTCGCCGTGGGCGCGGTGCATCGTGGCGCGGTCGTCGATGACCAGCACGTCGCCCTTGGTCCACTGGTGGGTATAGGTGATCTCGGGCCGGATCATGCGGTCGATCAGGTCGGCCATGTAGGCCTTGCTGTCCTCTGGCGTCATGCCCTCGATCAGCCCGACCTTCTGGATGTGGAAAAAGACCGCCTTGGTGCCGTGGACCGGGTGGGTGCGGACCATCGGGTGGATGACCGGGACGCCATACTTCTTGCGGTCTTCGGCGCGGGTGTCCTGGCGCTGCTCGTCGAGGAGGTTGACCGTGCGCAGCGTGTCGAGGCGGCGCTGCTCCTCGGCGGGCAGCGCGTCGTAGGCGGCGCGCATGCTGGCGACGCTGGTCTCGCCACCCTTCGACGGGATCTCGACGCCGTAGAGGATCGTCGCGAGCGGCGGCTTTTCGTGATTGGTGTGGTCGGTGTGCCAGCGCTCGGCCGGCTTCTGGCCGTTCCGGTGGTAGACCATGCCGATATTCGAGTACCCCTCCATGTGGTGCTGCGAATAGTGCTGGCGCATCACCGGGCCGAAGGCGCCGGCGGCGGCGAGGTACTGGTCGGGGGTGAGATACTGGCCGTGGAAGACGAGGGCGAGATGCTCGGCGAGCGCCTGCGACAGCGCCGTGCGTGTCTCGGCATCGATCGGTTGCGATAGGTCGATGCCGGAAATCTCGGCGCCGATGCCGGGCTTCAGCTTGGTGATCGTCAACTGGGCCATCGCGTCCCTCCCGAATGGGTCGACGCATCCTAGCGCAAAAAAAGGGCGGCTGGTCGCCGCCCTTTTTTGAACTCGCCAACCCTGGGTGGTTCAATCCCAGGCGCGGTCTCCGGCTACTGCCGGCCGCCGCTGTCTCCGCCGCCACTGCCGCCCGTCAAGGCGGGCCCGGGGTAGTCGTTCGGGATCTGGTTGTAGTTGCTGTAGTTGTACCCATACGGCGTATAGCGCTGGATGCCCCAGTTGGTGCCCGTGGGGACCGAGGGCAGCGGCGCCTGGGCAATCTGCTGCGGCGCCGACTGCTCGCAGGTCCAGCCGGTGGCGCCCCAATAACAGGCGGCCTGCGCGTCGGGGGTCAGCGCGAGGACGCCGGCGATCACGGCGGCGCCGCCCAACAGTGTCAAAATACGGTTCTGTCTCATGCCATCCTCGATGCAAAAGAGGGAGCAAAGCTCTTGCCGCTACAGATGGTAGCGGAGGCCTTGGGAGACCCATGCTTCAAGGTTGGGGCTCCTCTCCCAAATGGCCAGTCACCATCTCGTGAAACCGCCGGACGCGGTCCAGGTCCTTTGCGTACGAGCCGTCGCGGCCTCGACTCGAACGGGGCGACGGGATTGCCGGACCTCTTTTCCCCTGCCCATTCGCCCGGCCTGGGCAGGGGAAAGACTAAGTCGATTAGAATCTATTGCTGCTTGTGCCCGTCACCGCAAGTATTGCTTGAATTGTCGCAATTGATGCAAAAGTTTTTGGCGGGGCCGCAGCATTCATTCTTGTCGTTATAGGTGCCGTCGTTGACTTTGTCTCCACTTGAGGTCATCGCATGACACTCTTTGCCGGGGACAGGGTCGGCATACGCCATTTGCAGCCCGAACAGCAGCACCGTCCCAAACGCCGCTGCACCCGCGATCCGCTTCGTCAACGTCATGTTCCGTCCTCCTTTGGGGGTCTGCATCCGAGACGGATAACGCGCCGGATGGGCAATATATTCCCGCTCCAGTTATACTCGGCCCGCGCGCACCGCCCAGAATTTTTGCTTTAAATGCCACAAGGGCGGGCGTCGTTTTTTTGGTCGCGTTTCAACAGAGCCGGCGGATTCCCGGCTCCCCAAACGAGGAGACCACCATGTCCATCCGCATAAAGAGATTAGCCGGCGCGGTGCTGTCGCTATCGATCTTGGTGTTGGCCCACGGCGCAAATGCCCAGACGCCCAAGGCGATGATCGGAGAGGCTCTCGACCTCCTGTCGTCGGCGGTGCAGACGCTGCAGCAGGATTCGCTGTCGCCCGGCGACAAGCAGAGGGCGCTCAGTCAAATCCACGGAGCGGCTGAAATACTCATGCGCGTTCAGGCGAACTGAATCGAGGCGGGGCGCCCGGCCGCGGCTCGCGATTGTGACCTGCGCGGCCGTGGCCTAGGATCGCCGGCCTTGGCAACCGCTGCTGTCCGCGGGGAAGCGATGGTGAATTCCGCGATCTGGCCGGCGCTCGACTACAGCCGGGTGCCCTACCGCCTCTATCACGACGAGGACGTCTATCGGCGCGAGCAGGAGCGCATCTTCCGGGGGCCGACGTGGAATTTCCTCGGGCTCGACGTCGAGATCCCGAACCCGGGTGACTTCCGTGCGACGTATGTTGGCGAGACGCCGGTCATCATCAACCGCGACGAGAACGGCGAGGTCCACGCCTTCGTCAATCGCTGCGCCCATCGCGGAGCGCTGGTGCGGCGCGAGCTCAGCGGCAACGCCAAGGAGCACATCTGCATCTATCACCAGTGGTGCTACGACCTGCATGGCGGGCTGACCGCGATCCCGTTCCGCCGCGGCGTCCGTGGCAAGGGCGGGATGGGCCCCGATTTCGACATGGGCGAGCACGGGATGCGGCGGCTCAAGGTCGGCCGGGTCAACGGCGCGATCTTCGGCACGCTGGCGGAGGACGGGGAGAGCCTCGAAGAGTATCTCGGCCCACCGGTCATGGGGCAGCTCACCCGCTTCTTCGATAAGAAGGTCAAGGTGCTCGGCTACAACCGCCAACGCATCCGCGGCAACTGGAAGATCTATGCCGAGAACACCCGCGACAATTACCATGCGAGCCTGCTGCACGAGTTCCTGCTGACCTTTGGTCTCGACCGCTCGACGCAGGTCGGCGGGGTCAAGATGGATGCGCGGCACCGGCACAGCTTTACCTGGGCCGAGGCCGGGAGCGACACCGACGACGTCGTGCGGCAGGCCTATGGCGGTGCCAACATCCGCAACGACTACCTGGCGCTGAAGGAGCCGGCGCTCGTCAAGTTCTACCCCGAGCACGGCGACCGGCTGAACATCGCGATCAGCTCGGTGTTCCCGTCGGCGGTGTTCGTGCAGATCAGCAACAGCATGGCGGTGCGGCAGATCCGGCCGCGCGGCCTCGATGAGGTCGAGGTATTCCAGATGATGCTGGGCTACGAGGACGACCCGCCCGAGATGACCGCGCACCGGCTCCGCCAAGCCAATCTCGTGGGCCCTGCCGGACTCGTGTCGATGGAGGACGGCGAGGCGGTCGAGATCACCCACAAGGCCTCGGGCCCGGATTTCGAGCGCGCGACGGTCATCGAGTTGGGCGGGGGCGGCGAGATCACCGATCGCGATTATCGCGTCCACGACGTGCCGCTGCGCGGGTTCTGGTCGTATTACGCCGAGCTCTTGGGCATCGAGCCCGAGGGTGGGGTACGATGACGCTCGACCGGGCGGCGCTCTTCGACCTCTACGCGAATTACGGCGGGCTGATCGATGCGGCGGAGTGGGCGGTGTGGCTCGACCTTTTCGCCGCGCAGTGCCGGTACAGCATCGTGCCGCGCGAGAATTTCGATCGGGGTCTGCCGGCCGGGCTCGTCTATTGCGACAGCCGCGCCGTGCTCGAAGACCGGATCATGGCCCTGCAGGAGGCCAACAAATACAACATACACTGGGACCGCCACCTGATCGGGCTGCCTCGGCTTCTCGGAGAAGAGGGCGGGGAGGTCGCGGTCGAGGCGAGTTTTGCCGTGTACCAGACCGATCAGGAGGGCGAGAGCCGGCTATTTGCGACCGGCCTTTATCGCGACCGTGTCGTCGAGGAGGGCGGACAGTTGAAATTTCGTGGCAAGCTGGTGCTGCTCGACACCTTCGCGGTGCCGAGCCTGTTGTCGACGCCGCTTTGATTGCATCGCGGCCGCTGCGTCCTTCGAGACGCGGTGGCCGGTCCGAGGCCGGGATGATCGAGAGCATCAGCGCCATCACGCTTGCGACGCACGACATGGCGCGAGCGGTGGGGTTTTACCGGTTGCTCGGGCTCGAGATGCTCTACGGCGGCGAGGGTGCCTCGTTCACCAGCTTCAGGGTCGGGACCGGGTTCCTCAACCTGATCCCGCAGCCGGCGGACAAAAGCTGGGCGTGGTGGGGGCGGGCGATTTTTTACGTGGCGGATGTCGACGGGCTCTATGCGCGGCTCGTTGCGGCGGGCGTCAAACCCGACACCGCGCCGCGCGACGCCGAATGGGGCGAGCGGTTCTTTCATCTCACCGACCCGGACGGGCACGAGCTCAGTTTTGCCCGGAAGCTGCGGCGGTAGCGTGCGAGCCGGGCTCGCAGGTGCGGCGGCGCTCGCGGCAATGCTGGCGTCGCCGGCCTTGGCGCAGACGCGGGCGGACGACGCGCTCCGCTGCGCCGGCCCCGATCCCGACGGCAAGATCGTCGGTTGCTCGGCATTGATCGCGGCCGGGGATCAGGACCAGGCGGATCTCGCGATCGTCTATTACAACCGCGCGCGCGGTCACGATGCGAAGAAGAATACGGCGGCGGCCCTCGCGGACTACACGAAGGCGGCCGAGCTCGACCCGGGCGACACCGATACGTACGCGATGCGCGGCTGGCTCTACCAGCGGCAAGGCCGGCGCGACGACGCCATCGCCGATTACAGCCGCGCCATCGCGCTGCTCCCCGGCGACGACCGGCTCACCATCATCGACGCCTATTTCCGTCGGTCCGAGCTCTATGCGCAGAAACGCCTCTACCGGCAGGCGCTCGACGATCTGGATCGGACGATCGCGCTGAAGCCGCACTTTCAGGCGCTCGCCTACAATGCCCGTGCCAACGTCTACAACAAGCTCGCCCGCTACGACGACGCGATCGCCGACGAGAACGCGGCGATCGAAGCCAACCCCGGTCTCGAGCGCGCCTATTACAATCGCGGTTGGGCGCGCATGAAAAAGGGCGAGCAAGACGCCGCGATTGCCGACTTCACCCGGGCGATCGCGATCAAGCCCGATTTCAGCATCTTCAACAACCGCGCCTGGGCGCAGCACCTGAAGGGTGACGATGCCGGCGGGCTCGCGGACGCCGAGGAGGCGGTCAAGCTGGCGCCGAAAAATCCGTTCTGCCTCGGTACGCGCGGCGTGATCTACGAAAAGCTCGGTCGCCGCGACGACGCGATGGCCGACTACCGCGCCGCCCTTGCGATCGACCCGAAGGACGCCGAGGCGATCGAGGGACTCAAGCGTCTCGGGGCCTCTTAAGCCGTCCCCGCGTTTACCGAGATCGTCTGCCTTGTAATCATTCGGCTGTCGTCGGCGGCAAGGAAGAGGGCGAGGCTGGCGATGTCGTCGGGGGAGATGAGGTCGGGCAGGAGCTGGACCTGGCGGCCGGCCTCAAGCACGCTTTCGTCCTGGAACCACAGGCGGCGCTGGCGCTCGGTCGGTACCATCCCCGGGGCGATCGCGTTGACGCGGATGCGGTGGGGACCGAGCGTGCGGGCGAGGTTGTTGGTGAACCCGACGATCGCCGCCTTCATCGAGGCATAGGCTTCGAGCCCGGGCACGCCGCGCATCCACGACACTGACGAGAGGTTGATGATCGAGCCGAACCCCAGCTCCTTCATCTGCGGCACAATCGCCTGCGCGACAAGGAAGATGTGGCGGAAATTGCCCGCGATGCAGCGGTCGAGCTCCTCCGGCGTCATCGCCTCGAAATCGTAGCGCTGGTCGTTGGCGGCGCTGTTGACGAGTGCCGCGGCCGGGCCGAGCGCGGCCTTGATCCGATCGAGCGCGGCGCGGAGCGCAATCGTGTCGGTCAGGTCGCACGGCACGAACATCGCGCCCAATTCGCCGGCCAGCGCCTTGCCCGCCTCTTCCTGGATGTCGAGAAACGCCACGCGGGCCTTGTTTTCGGCAAAGGCGCGGGTAAACGACGCGCCAATGCCGCTCGCGCCGCCCGTGACGACGACGGTGCGGCCCGCGAGGCTGGGATAGATCGTAAAGCTCATCGCGCAGGCTCCCTCGGTGGCGGCCCGATCGTAGCCCGTCTTGGCCGGCTCGCAGGGTTCCGTTCGCGCGCAGGGGCCGCCCGCCATCGGGATCGGCGAAGTCGATCCCGTGCTCTACAGACGGCTGGTGTGTAGAAGAGTGACGGTAAAACCCGGGCCTCGACCTGCATCAGCAGTGGGCTTCGCCACCTCACACTTGCAACCAGGTCGCAACCTCATTCGAGGTGCGAACAAACCCGGCTAGGTTGCGCCGGCACTGAGACGCCGCCGGAGAAGGGCAGGCCCTAGCGTGACGTAAGCACTCGGCTCACGCGCTCGGCGGCCCTCCTGTGCCCCTCTCGACGGCGGTCAGGCTATGTGGGCGATCTGTGAAGATCGCCCTGTTGATCAGCCGCGGACGACCGGAACCGGCGGCGGGGGCGGCGGCGGCGGGGGCGGAGCGACCATCGGTGCCGGGCCCGGAGCGACGGGTTGCAGGCAGCCCGCGAGGAGGCCCGTCATGGGGAGCATAATGGCGAGCAACGCCACAGTACGTAATGACATCGGTTTTCTCCGCAGTTGATACGCTGGCATCATAGCGCAATCATCAAGTGATTGACAGCAACGTGGGTTTATTGGTTCCCACGCTGTGGAAAAAAACTGGATCGGAGTTCTCGGCGCCACACTGCGCTGGCTCCCGTCGCCGCCCACAGCCGAGGGTCGATAGACCGAGATGCTCGCTTTACCGCCGCTTGATCAACCGCCGATGTGGTGGGCACAATCGCTGTAGAAAGGTTGTCGCGTGGACGTTTTGATCGACCTTGCTCCGGAACGGTAAACGCGCGCCGCGGTTTTCCCCAACGGCGCAAGTTGTGCCGGCTCATGCTTTCGGTGAGGTTATCGTGTTCCTTCTGCGCAGATTCTCGACGAGAAGGTGTTGGGCGTTCGGCGGACCGCTTGCGGGCGGCGCGATTGCGCTCGCCGCGGCCTTCGTGCTCGCCGCGCCCGCGGTTCTTGCCGCGCCGTCTGCCGTTTCCGCTAGCAGCGAGCTCGCCAGACTGCTGGAGGGTGGGCCCGGGTTCGCGATCGCTGGCGAGCGGCTGAACATTCCGCTGCTGCGACGTTTCTACGCGCGCCATGGCTTTGAGCCGGTCTGGACGTCCCGGCCGGCTCAAGTGACCTCGCTGACCAACGCCGTGCTGCATGCCGGCGATCACGGCCTCACGCCCGAACTGTTTCACGGCAGTCTGCTGATGTCGCCGACATTACCGCCGCTTTACCGGGATTTGGTACTGTCCGACGCCTTCCTGTCCTATGCCGACGCGCTCGCTCGCGGGGCCTTGCCGGTCGAGCGCCGCCCGGACGACGAGGCTTTGACGCCTCAGCCGATCGACGTCGCGGCCGTCCTCGACAAGGCCGCCGCCAGCTCAGACCCGGCAGGGGTGATCGAAGCGCTGGCGCCGACGACGCCGACCTACCGGTTGCTGCGCCAGACTTTGCGGACCTTCCGCGATAACGGAACCTCGCCGCGCCACCTGCGCGAGATCGAGGTGAACCTCGAACGCGAACGCTGGATGCCGCGGCCGCTGCCGCCGGACCGCGTGGTGGTCAACGTCGCCGACGAGCGGGTCACGTTCTATCGCAACGACCAGCCGGCTTTCTCGGCAAAGGTCATTGTCGGCCAGGACGAGCTGCGCAACCAGAGCCCGGAGTTCCAGGCGACGATCGACGGGATCCTGTTCAACCCGCCCTGGAGCATTCCGCCCGACATCGCCGCCAACGAGATCCTGCCGAAGGCCGCACACGATCCGAATTATCTGGCGCGGCACAACATGGTGATGCTGCCCAACGGCATCCTGCAGCAACGGGCAGGACCGAACTCCGGGCTCGGGCAGCTCATGTTGTATATGGACAACCGGTTCGACGTGTACCTGCATGATACACCGTCGAAGAGCCTGTTCGGCCGCGACGACCGGCGCATCAGCCATGGCTGCATCCGAGTGGAGCAACTGGCCGACCTGGCCGCCCTATTGATGCGGGAACCGGTCCAGGCCATCGACCAGGCAATCGCGACGGGCAACACCACCCGAGCCAACCTGCCGCAAGCCGTGCCGGTCTTCGTCACCTACGAGACGGCGTTCGCGGATGCCGACGGCAAGCTGCAATTCCGCCCCGACATCTACGGCCGCGACGCTGAGATCTGGGACAGGCTCGATCCGGAGCGGCGATCCGCTGCCGAAGAAACGCGGTCGGGACAACGCGGGGGCTGAATTCCTCGACAGAGGTTACGACCCCGAGGCGGAGCGGAGGCTCGGCCTCGGGGTCGGTGATCAGCTCGCGTTAGCTCGCGACCGCGCTTATTGCGCGGCGGCGGCGATCTTGTCCGCCGTTTTCGTGTCGAAGTCGCTGGCGTCGTGGCGCTCGTGGAGCTGCTCGTGCGGCTCGCCGGAAAGGCGGTTGACCATGCGGCCTCGCCGCACCGCCGGCCGTGCCAGCATCGCGTCGCACCAGCGCTGCACGTTCTTGTAGCTCTGCGCTTCGAGGAACTCGGCGCCGCCGTATTGATTGAAGCGGGCGAGGCCCCCGTACCACGGGAAGCAGGCCATGTCGGCGATCGTGTAGTCGGGCCCGGCGATCCACTCGCTTTCGCCGAGCCGGCGGTCGAGCACGTCGAGGAGCCGCTTCGCCTCCATCGTGAAGCGGTCGATCGCGTATTCGATCTTGATCGGGGCGTATGCATAGAAATGGCCGAACCCGCCGCCGATATAGGGCGCGCTGCCCATCTGCCAGAAGAGCCAAGACAGGCACTCGGCCCGCGCCGCGGGCTCGGTCGGCAGGAATTCGCCGAACTTCTCGGCGAGGTGCATCAGGATCGCCGCGGTCTCGAAGACGCGGATCGGCTTTGGCCCACTGCGGTCCATCAGGGCCGGGATCTTCGAGTTCGGGTTGATCTCGACAAACCCGCTGCCGAACTGGTCGCCGTCGCCGATCTTGATCAGCCACGCGTCGTATTCGGCGCCCTTGTGGCCCTTCGCCAGGAGCTCCTCGAACATGATCGTGACCTTGACCCCGTTCGGCGTGCCGAGCGAATAGAGCTGGAACGGATGCTTGCCGATCGGCAGCACCTTTTCATGCTGCGCGCCGGCGGTCGGGCGGTTGATGTTGGCGAACCGGCCGAGGGCCGGCTTGTTAACCCAGACCTTTGGGGGCGTGTAGTCTTGCGTATCGGCCATTCCGGGAGTCTCCAGTGTGTTAGGGGCCAGGCTGTTGCGGGCGCCTGCCGGTCGGCGGCGCGAGGGTTGTATCCTACACGATAGGGCGCCCCGCTCGGCAACCGGATGAAAAAATCAGGGAAGCGGCGAGCCGCTAACCCGCGAGAACCTTCCCACGCCGCCCGCGTTTGGCAATTCCGGAGGAGAGGATTTTTCAAGCTCGCCAACTCGCTCCGCGATTTCTCGCGGATCGAGGCCGGGCGGGCGCGGGCCGTGGTCGAACCGACCGACCTCGCGCAATTCACCGCCGATCTCGCGAACTGATCGCGCGGGTCGGAGCCAGCCGCGAACTGGCCCGGGTGCGGTCGGAGGCGACCGCGAGGATTCGCAGAAGTTCCTGCTCGCTTGCAGCCTTACCGGCACGCGGGCATGCTGGGCCGAACGGAAATTCGGGAGCTTCCTATGGCCCAGATGAATGGCGCCGAGAGTTTGGTGCGCACCCTGGTGGGCGGCGGGGTCAATGTCTGCTTTGCCAATCCGGGCACGTCGGAGATGCATTTCGTCGCCGCGCTCGACCGGGTCGATGGGATGCGCTGCGTTCTCGGTCTGTTCGAGGGGGTGGTGACCGGCGCGGCTGACGGGTATTACCGGATGAGCGACGGCCCCGCGGCGACACTTCTCCATCTGGGGCCGGGACTGGCCAATGGACTAGCGAATATTCATAATGCAAACAAGGCGATGTCGGGCATGGTTAACATCGTGGGTGACCATGCTACCTATCACCGCCAGTACGACGCGCCATTGACCTCGGATATTGAAGGGCTTGCGCGGCCGAGTTCACATTGGGTGAAAACATCGCCGAGCGCGAAGACCGTCGCCGGAGACGGGGCGTTGGCGATCGAGGCCGCGCGAACGCGGCCGGGACAGATCGCGACGCTGATCCTCCCCGCCGACACGGCCTGGACCGAGGGTACCGGGGCGGCTCCGGTCGCGGCGCAGAAGCCGTGGACGCCGGTGTCCGCGGATGCGGTCGAGGCGGCCGCCCGCGCGTTGCGCTCCGGCGAGCCGACGCTGCTCCTGCTGACCGGGCGGTCGGTGCGCGAGGACGGGCTCAACCTCGCCGGGCGGATCGCGGCGAAGACGGGTGCGCGGCTGATCGCACAGGGCTCGAATGCGCGGACCCAACGCGGCCGCGGGCGCGTCTCGGTCGAGCGGGTTCCGTATGTCGTCGACCAGGCGACGCGGGTGCTGGCGGGGCTCAAGCACGTGATCCTCGTTGGGGCGAAGATGCCGGTCGCGTTCTTCGCCTATCCCGACAAGCCGAGCGTGCTGACCCCGCCCGATTGCGAGGGGCATGTCCTGTCGCAGCCGGGCGAGGATTCGATCGCGGCGCTCGAGGCGCTGGCCGAAGCGGTCGGCGCGATGCGCACGCCGGCACCTGTCGTCAACGACAAGCCGGCGGGGCCCGGCACCGGGGCGATCACCTCGGAGGCGCTGGGTGCCTCGCTTGGCGCGCTCTTGCCGGAGAACGCCATCGTCGCCGACGAGGCAGTGACGACCGGACGCGGCTTTTTCGCGCCGACCAAGGCCGCCGCGCCGCACGACTGGCTCAGCAATATGGGCGGATCGATCGGGATCGGCATGCCGCTCGCGACCGGCGCCGCGGTGGCGTGCCCGGACCGCAAGGTCGTCTGCCTCGAAGGCGACGGCAGCGGCATGTACACGGTGCAAGCCCTCTGGACGCACGCGCGCGAAGGTCTCGACGTGACGACGGTCGTCTTCTCCAACCGCTCGTACCAGATCCTGAAAGGCGAGCTCGCCAATGTCGGGGCCGGGAACCCAGGGCGAAAGGCGCTCGACATGCTGAGCATCGGCCAGCCCGACATAGACTGGGTCGCCCTCGCCAAATCGCTTGGCGTGCCGGGCGCGAAGGCCACCAACATGGAGGAGTTCAACCGCCACTTCGCCGCCGGCGTCGCCGCGCCGGGGCCATTCCTGGTCGAGGTGGTCATGTGAGGCTGGCGCTCGGCGCGGTTCCGGTCGCGGCAGCGGTGGCTCTGAATGGCGCGGTGGCGGCCGGGTTGACGCCGCACGATCCGGTGCTGGGCAATTACAGGGGCTCCGGCCGCGCCTGCTACGGCATGCTGACGATCACGACGCACCGGATCTTCTGGACGACGCCGTTCAGCCGGTGCATCGGGTCGCCCTATGATGTCCGCGGCAAGCGGGATGGCGCCGATGGGGTCAGGATGACCTTTGTCCTGTCGCGCCCCGGCGCCCGATGCCGCTATCCGGTGCTCGAGCTGACGAAGCGCCCCGGCGACGATCCGGCGATCGGGTGGGAGGTCGCCGGATATCGCTCGCTCGACAGCGGGAAGCGCGGCGGCCGTGACGACAGCATCAGCTGCTATCTTTACCGGTGATGCGGCCGGCGAGGGGGAACCGTCTTGACCGCAGATAGTTGGCTTGCAAGGGCTTTCTTCTATTAGGCAGGGTGATGACGCAGCAGGTTGCTGAACAGGGAGCGCGTACGCGCGGGCGGCGGGATGATGGGCAGATCGTCGCGATCGTCGAGGCGCGACACAGCGATCCGTTTGCATTTCTCGGGATGCATTCGGAGGGTGGCGGGATCGTCGTGCGGGCGTTTCTGCCCGAGGCGGAGGCGGTCTCGATCGTCGACGCGCGCGGCAAGGTCGCGGCCGAGGCGCGGCGGGTTCATGTAGACGGGTTCTTCGAGGCGCGGATCGCGCGCAAGACGCCGTTCAAGTACCGCCTGAAAACCGGCGACGGACTCATTGACGACATTTACCGATTTCCGCCGGTTCTCGGCGATCTCGACCTCCATCTGCTGGTCGAGGGCAGCCATCTCGAAAGCCATCGGAAGCTCGGCGCGCATGCGATGACGCTTGACGGGGTCGCCGGGGTCGGGTTTGCGGTTTGGGCGCCGAATGCCCGGCGGGTTTCGGTGGTCGGCGATTTCAACCGCTGGGACGGGCGGCGCATGCCGATGCGCCGACGCCATGCCGGCGGGTTCTGGGAGATCTTCGTACCGGGGCTCGGGCCGGGCACGCGCTATAAATACGAGATCGTCGGGCCGGACGGCGCGCTGCTGCCGTTAAAGGCGGACCCCTACGCGGAGGAGACCGAGCGGCCGCCACGCACGGCGTCGGTCGTCGCGGCGCCGTCGCGGTACGTTTGGGGTGATGACCCGTGGATGGGGACGCGGGCCGGGCGCAACCATCGCGAGGCGCCGATCGCGGTCTACGAGGTGCACCTGGGGTCCTGGCGGCGACGGCTCGACGAGGGCGGGCGGTACCTCAATTACCGCGAGCTGGCCGAGCAGCTCGTGCCGTATGTGGTGGGGCTCGGGTTTACCCATATCGAGCTGATGCCGGTGACGGAATATCCCTTCGACGGGTCGTGGGGGTATCAGCCGGTGTCGTATTTCGCGCCGACCGCGCGGTACGGGACCCCCGACGATTTCCGTGCCTTTATCGATGCGTGCCACCAGGCGGGACTGGGGGTCTGGCTGGACTGGGTGCCGGGGCATTTCCCGACCGACGCGCATGGGCTTGGCCGCTTTGACGGCACGGCGCTGTACGAGCATGCCGACCCGCGCCAAGGGTTTCACCACGACTGGAACACCCTCATCTTCAATTACGGCCGGCGTGAGGTCGCCAATTTCCTCTTGTCGAGCGCGCTCTACTGGCTGCGCGAGTACCACATCGACGGGCTCAGGGTGGATGCGGTCGCGTCGATGCTTTACCTCGACTACAGCCGGCGCGAGGGCGAGTGGATCCCGAACCAGTACGGCGGGCGGGAAAATCTCGAGGCGATCGCGTTTTTGCGGCGGCTGAACGAGCTCGTCTTTGGCGAGGCCGAGGGGGCGACGACGGCGGCCGAAGAGTCGACGGCGTGGCCGATGGTGTCGCGCCCCGTTTATGTCGGCGGGCTCGGGTTCGGGTTCAAATGGAACATGGGGTGGATGCACGACACGCTGCGCTACATCTCGAAGGCCCCGATCCATCGCAAATACCACCACAACGAGCTGACCTTCGGACTCCTCTACGCGTTCCACGAAAACTTCATCCTGCCGCTCAGCCACGACGAGATGGTGCACGGCAAGGGGTCGCTGATCGCGCGCATGCCGGGGGATGCGTGGCAGCGCCATGCCAACCTCCGCGCGTACCTCGCGTTCATGTGGACCCATCCGGGGAAGAAGCTCCTCTTCATGGGTTCGGAGTTCGGGCAGGAGCGCGAGTGGAACCACGATATCGGGCTCGACTGGCACCTCTACGACGACCCGCTCCATGCCGGCGTCGCCCGCCTCCTCGGCGACCTCAACCGGGTGTACCGCGAGACGCCGGCGCTGCATCAGCTCGATTGCGAAGGCGACGGGTTCCGCTGGATCGACGCGAACAATGGCAACGAGAGCGCCGTCTCCTATGTCCGCCGCGGCCGTGACGCGGAGGAACTGGCGGTGGTGGTCGGCAATTTCACCCCCGTGCCGCGCTACGACTACCGCGTCGGCGTGCCGCTGCCGGGGAGTTATGTCGAGCGGGTCAACACCGATGCGGAAACTTACGGCGGCAGCGGGGTCGGCAATCTCGGCCGCGTCGAGGCCGACCCCGAACCAATGCACGGCCATCCCTACTCGCTGCGCCTGACCCTGCCGCCGCTCGGCCTCCTGGTGTTCACCCGCGAGCGGTAGGCTGGGCCCTGCCGCCGTTACGAGAAGAAGGTCGCGTAGATGTGGCTGACGAATTTGCTGGGCTCGGTCGAAGGTTCATGCTCAGCGCACGCGGCCGGCCGCCCTCGTAAGCGTGAAGTAAGCTATTAACCACAAACGCGCAGGATTGGACCCTGTGGTAGAACAACAGAACACCTTGAAACGTCTGTGGTTGTGTAACGTTGACCGGTCGCCATGGCAAGGTGCGGAGCGGCAAAGCGGTTTCGGGCGGCGGGCGGAGGCGGTATCGTCGCAGAGTGGCCGGGGAACGGCGACGCGGCGTCGCCGTTCCAATAACTTCAACCCGAGGTCGAGGGACCATGCCGACACCACGCGTATGGCCGGGCAGCCCCTATCCGCTGGGCGCGACATGGGATGGGAAGGGGGTCAACTTCGCCCTCTTCTCGGCGCACGCCGAGAAGGTCGAGTTGTGCCTTTTCGACCGCTCCGGCAGCCAGGAAGAGGCGCGGATCGCGCTGCCCGAATACACCGACGAGGTCTGGCACGGCTACCTGCCCGAGGTGCGGCCGGGCCAGCACTACGGCTATCGTGTCTATGGCCCCTATGACCCGAATAGCGGGCACCGCTTCAATCCCAACAAGCTGCTGCTCGATCCCTATGCGCGGGCCATCCACGGGCAGTTCCGCTGGAACGACATCCTGTTCGGCTACCGCATCGGCAGCCCGCGCGAGGACCTGTCTTTCGACCGGCGCGACAGCGCGCGGTTCATGCCGAAATGCCGGGTGGTCGAGAGCGCCTTTACCTGGGGCGACGACCGGCGGCCGCAGATCCCGTGGGGAGAGACGGTCGTCTACGAGATGCACGTGCGCGGGTTCACCAAGACCCACCCGCAAGTGCCAGAGGAACACCGCGGCACGTTTGCCGCGCTGTCGTCGCCGGCGGTGATCGACTATCTCGTCAATCTCGGCGTCACGGCGGTCGAGTTCTTGCCGATCCACGCCTCAATCAGCGAGCGGATGCTGACCCAGAAGGGGCTCGTCAATTACTGGGGCTACAACACGGTCGGGTTTTTCGCGCCCGACCCGCGCTTTCTTCCCGGCGAGGACATCAGCGAGGCGAAGACCGCGGTGCAGCGCCTGCATGCCGCCGGGATCGAGGTGCTGCTCGACGTCGTCTACAACCACACCGGCGAAGGCAGCCGGCTGGGGCCGACATTGTCGTTCCGCGGCATCGACAACCTCTCGTACTACCGGCTGCAAGAGAACCGGCGCGACTACCGCGACGACACCGGCACCGGCAACACGCTCAATACCGAGCACCCGCGCGTGTTGCAGATGGTGCTCGATTCTCTGCGCTATTGGGCGACCGAGATGCGGGTCGACGGGTTCCGCTTCGACCTCGCCGCGGCGCTGGGACGCGAGCGCGGCGAGTACATGCAGGACGCCGCATTCTTCGACGCGATCCGCCAGGACCCGATCCTCGGCCGGCTCAAGCTGATCGCCGAACCGTGGGACATCGGGATGGGCGGGTACCAGCTCGGCAATTTCCCGCCGGGCTGGGCCGAGTGGAACGGGCAGTACCGCGATGCGGTGCGACGGTTCTGGAAGGGCGACGAAAATCTTGTCGCCGAGATGGGGTCGCGCCTCGCCGGGTCGTCCGACGTGTTCGGGTATCGCGGGCGGCGGCCCTGGGCCAGCACCAATTTCATCACGGCGCATGACGGGTTCACCCTACAGGACCTCGTCAGCTACGACCGCAAGCACAACGAGGGGAACGGCGAGGACAACCGCGACGGGCACGAGCCGAACCATAGTTGGAATTGCGGCGCCGAAGGTCCGACCGACGACCCCGAGATCCTCGCGCTGCGCGACCGCCAGAGGCGCAACCTCATGGGCACGCTGCTCCTGTCGCTCGGTGTGCCGATGATCCTCGCCGGCGACGAGTTCGGCCGCACCCAGAACGGCAACAACAACGCCTATTGCCAGGACAATGCGATCGCGTGGATCGAGTGGCGCCGCGTCCGGCCCGAGGACGAGGCGCTCCGCGACTTTGTCCGCTACCTGCTCCGGCTGCGGCGGGAGCATCGGGTGTTTTCGCGGCCGCGCTTCTTCCGCGGCGAGGTGCTGTCGCGCGACGGGCTCAAGGACATCACCTGGGTGACGCCGGCCGGGATCGAGGCGACGGCCGAGGACTGGGGCAACTCGGTGGCCCGCTCGCTCGGATATGTGCTGGGCGGCGCGGCGGGCGAGTTCTACACGACCGGCGGCCAGCGCGACATCGACGCGAGCTTTCTCGTGATGATGAACGCCTTTCACGAAGCGCTCGATTTCACCTTTCCGGAATTGCCCGCGCGGATGGAGTGGGAGGCGCTGGTTGACACGGCCGAGCCGAGCGGGCTCGCGCGCGACGGCGTGTTGTGGCACGCCGGCGAGGCCTATCACCTGAAGGGGCGGTCGTTCGCGCTGTTCATCGACCGCTCCGGCAACGGCGCGGCGCGAGGCATGCGGTGAACCGACTTGACGAGCTGCGCCACGTTGCCGGTCTCGTCGGGATTACGCTCGGTCATCACGATGCGTTCGGCGTGTGGCACGAACCGGGCGAGGAGGCCCTGTCGCGGCTGATCGCGGCGCTGGGCCTGCCCGAGGAGCCGCACGCCGCCGCCGAAGCGATTGCCGCCGAGACCCATGGGCTGCCGCTCGGCGTGCCGCCGCTGTGGATCGTGGCCGCGGAGGTGCCGAACCCGGTCCTGAGGCTGCGTCTGCCGCACGGTGTCGAAGCGGCAAACTGGCAGCTCACGAGCGAGGACGGCGCGCGCACTTCCGGAAGCTGCGACGGCGACAGCTTGGTGCTGCCTGCGGGGCTGGGGCCGGGGTATTACCAACTCGACCTCCGCGCCGCCGGCCAGGACGCGACGACAACCGTCGCGGTTGCGCCGCCGAGCGCCTATCTGCCGCCGGAACTCGGCGATGGCGCTCGCGCCTGGGGGCTGACGACGCAGATGTACGGGCTCCGAAGCGGGCGGAGCTGGGGGATCGGCGATTTCGGCGATCTCGGGCGGCTTGCCGCGGCGGCCGGCTCGCTCGGGGCGGCGACGCTCGGCCTCAACCCGCTGCACGCGCTCTTTGCCGCCGAGCCGCGCCACATCAGCCCGTATTCGCCGTCGAGCCGGTCGCGGCTCGATTACCTCTATATCGACGTGACCGCGGTGCCGGGGTTCACCAAGGCCGACATGCCTGATGCGGCGGCCTTGGCAAGGCTCGGCGCAACGGGCGAGGTCGATCACGCGGCGGTGGCCGCGGCGAAGCGGCCGATCCTCGAAATCTTGTTCCGCAAGTTGCGCGGCGGCCGGTCGCGGGCGCTCAAGGCCTTCCGCCAGTTCCAAGCCGGGGGTGGCCGGGCCCTGGCCTCTTTCGCGATCTTCGAGGCGCTGCACGAGCATTTCTACGGGAGCGAGGGTCGGTTCTCGTGGCGCGACTGGCCCGAGCCGATGCGCGACCCGCACTCGCCCGCCGTTGCCGCGTTCGCGCGCGACCACGCGCAGCGCGTCGAGTTTTTCGAGTTCCTGCAATGGGAGGCCGACCGCCAGCTCGCGCTGGCCGCGAAAGCGGGAGGGGATGCCGGCCTCAAGGTCGGGCTCTACCGCGACGCCGCGGTCGGGGTGAACCCGGACGGCGCCGCGGCCTGGGCCGACCAGGAGCTGCTGTCGCCGGGCGCCTCGGTCGGCGCACCGCCCGACCCCTTGAGCCGGGCCGGGCAGAATTGGGGTCTCGCGCCGATCAACCCGCTGGTGCTGCGGCGGCGCGGGTTCACGCCGTTCATCGACCTGCTGCGCGCGAACATGCGGCATGCCGGCATCTTGCGGATCGACCATGCGATGTCGCTGCAGCGGCTGTACTGGATTCCGTCCGGAATGGAGGGCAGCGCCGGCGCCTATGTGGCCTATCCGTTCTGGGAGCTGCTGCGGCTCACCGCGCTCGAAAGCCACCGGTACCGCTGCGCCGTGATTGGCGAGGATCTGGGCACGGTGCCCGAGGGGTTTCGCGAGACGCTGCGCGCGGCGAACATCCTGTCGTACCGAGTCGTGCATTTCGAACGGCGCTGGCACGAGGGGGCGACCTATATCCCGCCCGCCGAGTACCTGCCGCTCGCCGCAGCCTCTGCCGCGACACACGACCTCGCCAGCCTCAAGGGGTACTGGCTCGGCCGCGACATCGAATGGCGCCGGCGGCTCGGCCTCTACCCGGACGAGGCCGCCGAGGCCACCGAGATCGGCGAGCGCCACCGCGACCGGCGGATGATGCTGGAGGCGCTGGCGCGCGAGGGCCTCATCGCCTGGGACCGCTTCGCCGAATTTCTCCCCGATGGCGGCGAGCCCGTCTACACCGACGAGTTCGGCGACGCGATCCACGCCTATCTGGCCCGCTCGCAGGCGCGGCTGATGCTGGTGCAGCTCGAAGACGTCGTCGGCGAGGCGGAACAAGCCAACCTCCCCGGCACCACCGACGCCCACCCCAACTGGCGCCGCCGCATCACCCGGACGCTGGAAGACGTGCTCACCGGGCCGGAGCTGGCCCGGGTAGCGGCGCTGATGGAGCGGGAACGGGGGAAGTAATCGCCCTTTTTGAAGTCGTTCCGGGACATCGCACAGCGATGAACCCGGAACCTAAGCACACGGACCATGCCGTGGGCTCCGCCGCCGCCTCATTGGGAAAATTCCGTGTTCTTGGGTTCCGGGTTCGGCCTTCGGTCGCCCCGGAATGACCTTTCTATAGGTAAGATGCTAATCCTCTAGGAGAGGCATTCGGGGAGCGGGCGGTGGACGAGGTTGAGGCTGTTGTTGTGGGGGCGGGGGTTGTGGGGCTTGCGGTGGCGCGGGCCTTGGCGCTGGCTGGGCGCGAGGTCGTGGTCCTCGAGAAGGCTTATACGATCGGGTTCGAGACCTCGTCGCGCAACAGCGAGGTCATCCACGGGGGGCTCTATTATCCGAAGGGCAGTTTGAAGGCGACGGCTTGCGTTGAGGGGCGGCAGCGGCTTTACGCGTATTGCGAAGAGCACGGGGTGCCGCACAGGCGGCTCGGGAAGTTGATCGTCGCGACCAGCGACGACGAGATCCCCGGCGTGCAGAAGATCGAGGCGGCGGCGAAGGCGAACGGCGTCGACAACCTCGAATGGCTGTCGGTCACCGAGGCGCGGCGGATGGAGCCGGAGCTGCACTGCGTCGCGGCGCTGCTGTCGCCGTCGACCGGGATCATCGACAGCCACGCGCTGATGCTCGCTTATCAGGGCGACGCCGAGGATGCCGGAGCGATGATTGCGTTCGAGACGCCGCTGTTCGGCGGGCGCGTGCGCGGCAACGGGTTCGAGCTCGATGTCGGCGGCGCCGAACCGACGACGATCCGCTGCCGCATCCTCGTCAACGCCGCCGGGCTCCACGCGCCTATTTTGGCGAAGACGATCGAGGGGATCCCGGCCGACACGATCCCGCCCGCCTATTTCTGCCGCGGCTGCTATTTCACGCTGACCGGGAAGACGCCGTTCGCCCGGCTGATCTACCCGGTGCCGGTGCCGGGCGGGCTCGGCGTCCACATCACGCTCGACCTGGCCGGGCAGGCGCGGTTCGGACCGGATGTCGAGTGGATCCCGGATGTCGACTATGCCGTCAACCCGCGCCGCGCCGACGTGTTCTACGACGCGGTCCGGCGCTACTGGCCGGGGCTCAGGGACGGTGCGTTGCAGCCGGGCTATGCCGGCATCCGCCCGAAGATCAGCGGGCCGAACGAGGCGGCGGCGGATTTTGTCGTGCAGGGGCCGGAGGAGCACGGCATTCCGGGCCTGGTGAACATGTACGGGATCGAATCGCCGGGGCTGACCGCATCGTTGCCGTTAGCGGATACCGCCATCGCGAAATTGCGGTTGTAGAGGGGAAACCTCCGCTTATGCTTTCGGGAGAAAAGCCGAAGAGCTTGACCCGGAGGAAACGATGGCTGACGCAATCGAGTCCGCGGTGATGCGTAAGGTGGCGTGGCGGCTCATTCCGTTGCTCTCGCTCTGCTACACGATCAATGTGCTGGACCGGTTCAACGTCTCGGTCGCGGCGCTGACGATGAACAAGGCGCTGGGGCTGACCGCGACGACCTATGGGCTCGGCGCGGGCGCGTTTTTCTGGAGCTACACGCTCTTCCAGATCCCGGCCAACAAGGGGCTGACGCGGGTCGGGGCGCGGCGCTGGATCTGCGGGATCGCGATGGCGTGGGGGCTCTGCTCCGCCGGGACGGCTTTGTCGAGCGGGCTCTACTCGTTCGTCCTTTTCCGGTTCCTGCTCGGCGTCGCCGAAGCCGGGTTCTTCCCGGGCGTCGCGTATTTCATGACCTGCTGGTTTCCCTCTCGCTATCGCGGGCGGGCGATGGGCGTGTTTTATGCGTTCGGCTCGTCTGCGGGCATCCTCGTGGGGCCCGTATCGGCGAACCTGCTGCGGCTCGACGGCTGGCTCGGCATCCAGGGCTGGCAGTGGGTTTTTCTCGTCGAGGGGCTGCCGACGCTGATGCTCGCGTCGATGATCCCGTTCGTGCTCCGCGACAAGCCGTCCGACGCGGCGTGGCTCAACGCGGATGAGCAAGGCTGGCTCGAGGGCAAGTTGCAGGAGGAGCGGGGCGCCGCGATCGGCGGGCACTTGGAGACGCTGCGGGCGATCGTCAGCCCGCAACTTGCGCTTCTCACCATCGTCTATCTGCTCGTCGGGTTCGGGGTCTACGGCAAGGGGTTCTTCCTGCCGCTGATCCTGAAGACGTTCGGGTTTACCGATATCTCGGTCGGGTATTGGACCGCAGTGCCGAACGCGGCGGGCGTGCTCGGCATGCTCTATTTCTCGCGGCGGTCGGACAAAACCGGCGAGCGCGTCTGGCATCTGGTGACGCCGCTGTTGATCGGCGGAATCGGGCTGATCCTGACCGGCTGCGCAATCGGGGTCAGTGCGCCGCTGACGATCGTCGGGTTCGGGGTTGCGGCGTTCGGAATCTCGGGCTCGCTGCCGGTGTTCTGGAACCTGCCGACCGCGTTTCTCGGCGCCGCGGCGGCTGCGGCAGGGATCGCGTTCATCAACTCGGTCGGTAATATTTCGGGGTATACCGCGCCGCAATTCGTTGGCCTCTTGCACGATATCAGCGGGTCGTATCGGATGCCGATGATGGTCATGGGCGGGCTCGTCGTGATCGGCGGCATCATCGTGCCGTTTGCGGCGCGGCTGCGCCCGGCGCGGACGCTCGCGATGCAACAGGCGTAGGAGGCTGGCGCGGCCATGCTGATCGGCGTGCCGAAAGAGGTGAAAGTCGAGGAGCACCGGGTCGGGCTCGTGCCGGGCAGCGTGCGCGAGCTCGTCCATCGCGGGCATAAGGTCGTTGTCGAGAGCGGCGCCGGGGCCGGGATCGGGTTCGACGACAAGGCCTATGAGGCCGCCGGCGCGGGCATCCTCGAACGCGCGAGCGATGTGTTCGCGGTCGCCGAGATGATCGTCAAGGTCAAGGAGCCGCAGCCGCAGGAGATCGCGCTGCTCCGCGACGAGCAGATCGTCTTCACCTATTTCCACCTTGCCGCCGACCGGGCGCTCACCGAGGCGCTCCTGCGCTCCGGTTGCGTTGCGATCGCCTACGAGACGGTGACCGATTCGCGCGGCGGCCTGCCGCTCCTGGCGCCGATGAGCGAGGTCGCCGGGCGGATGGCGGTGCAGGTCGGCGCGCATTGCCTCGAAAAGGAGCAGGGCGGGAAGGGGATCCTTCTCGGCGGCGTGCCGGGCGTGGCGGCGGCCAAGGTCGTCATTCTCGGCGGCGGCGTCTCCGGCACCAATGCCGCGCGGGTCGCGATGGGGATGGAGGCGCATGTCACGGTGATCGACCGCTCGCTCCAGCGGCTCTACGAGCTCGACCTGCAATTCGGGTCGCAGCTTCACACCCTCTTTTCGACGGTCGAGAACATCGAGAAAGAGGTCGGGGCCGCAGATCTCGTCGTCGGCGCCGTGCTGGTGCCGGGCGGGACGGCACCAAAGCTCGTGACCCGCGACCTTGTGCGGCGAATGGAGCCGGGGTCGGTGCTCGTGGACATTTCGATCGACCAGGGCGGTTGCTTCGAAACGAGCCGTCCGACGACCCATGCGGCGCCGACCTATGTCGACGAAGGGGTCGTGCATTACTGCGTCACCAACATGCCTGGGGCGGTGGCGCGCACCTCGGCAGTGGCGCTCAACAACGCGACCTTGCCGTTCGCGCTGGCGATCGCCGACCGCGGCTGGCGGCGCGCGCTCAGCGACGACCCGCACCTGAAGAACGGGCTTAACGCGGCGCGCGGGCGCTTGACGCAGGTGGCCGTGGCGCGCGATCTAGGGCTACCGCTGACGGCACCGGAGCGTGCTTTGACGGAATGACGCTAAATCGCCGCTTGCCGGGTCTTGAGGCGATAGCGGCGGCTTACTATGTGACCCGTGGGAGGGAATAGAGGGCGAGTATGGCAGCAGTGCCGGTGCCTTTGCTTTTTGCGCTCGACGGGATGGCGGACGCGCTCCCGGGCCCCGACCCGTCTCTGGAATTCTGCGAGCTCTCTCCGGAAATCATCGACGACGCCGCGATCGCGGCGATCACCGACCTCTACCGTGAAATCCTCCCGGCGGGCGGCGCGATCCTCGACGTGCTGTCGAGCTGGATCAGCCATCTTCCGCCGGAAATCGATTATCGCCGGGTGGTCGGCATCGGCGCCGACGCCTGCGCGCTGTCGGAGAACCCGTTCCTCGACGAGTGGCGCGTGCAGGACCTGAACGCGAACCCGAAGCTGCCGTTCGCCGACGGCGAGTTCGATGGCGCGACGATCTGCGTCGCGGTCCAGCACCTGACCCGGCCCGGCGAATTGATCCGCGAGATCGCCCGCGTGCTGCGGCCGGGCGCGCCGCTCGTCGTGACCTTCTCGCAGCGTTGCGAGGCGGCGCGTGCGGTCGCGTGCTGGTGTCTCCTCGACGACGCGGCGCAGCTCTGCCTCGTCGCACAGCACTTCGCCGACAACGGCAACTGGTCCGACATCCGCTGCCTCGACCGCACGCCCGCCGGCGGCGGCAGCCCGCTCTACGCGGTCATCGGCACGACCCTGACCAGCCGCCCCCAAAGCGACGGCGACTGAAGTCGTTTTTGCCGCAGAGGACGCGGAGGAGCGGCGAAGCCGCAACGATTGAGTTTTAAGATAGAGGTACCGAGCACAGAGCTGCCGAGGCGCTGTCACCTCCGTGTCTCGGTGCCTCTATGGTGAAATTTGATGGCGCTTCGCGCGTCTCCGCGGCCTGGGCGGCAAATCTTTTTCCTGCGGCTTCGCCTCGTCAATCGACGATGAACAGTTTCGCGCCGGTTTCGGTGCGGGAGCGGTGGGGTTGGGCGCCGTCGGCGACCTGGTAGCTGGTGCCGGGCATCAGGCGGACGGTGCGGCCGTCGCCCAATTCGGTGTCGAGGATGCCGGAGAGGACGTAGAGGATGTGGCCTTTCTCGCACCAATGGTCCGCGAGATAGCCCGGCGAATACTCGACGACCCGCACGCGGATGGGGCCGAACTCGCGGGTGCGCCAGCGCGCGACGCCGGTTTCCCCGGGATGCTCGGTCTCGCCGACCTCGCTCCAATCGGTCGTGCCGAACGGGATCTCCTGCATTTTCATCGTCGAGTCCTTTGGCCCTTCGGCGTCGTGCGCCTGTCACGGGGCCAGTATAGACCCGATCCGGGCGGGGCGCGTAAGATCGCGCCGCCAGATACTTCCCCCAAAACGAGAAGGAGAGACCGATGGCGATCACTAATTTCAGCGGCGCGGTGCCGACCTTTATCCAGCTCCTCGGCGGCCTCAAAGGCGTGCTGTCAAAGCTGGAGGCGCATGCGACCGAGCATAAGTGGGATCCCGCCGTGGTGCTGAACACGCGGTTCTATCCCGACATGTTCACGCTGGAGCGCCAGGTGCGCCAGGCCTGCGTGCACGCACAAGCGGCCGGCCGCGTCGCCGGCGTTGCGCTGCCGAGCCTCGCCGACGAGGACAAAAGTTACGCCGAGATGCAGGCCCGCATCGACAAGGTGATCGATTTCAACAAGGGCCTGTCGGCGTCAGCGATCGACGGCAAGGAAGACAGCGAAGTGACGCTCGTGATGGGCGGCAACGAGCGGAAATTCAAGGCGCAGAGCTACCTCTATCATACGGCGATGCCGAACTTTTATTTCCACACGACGACCGCCTACAATATCGTCCGCAGCCTCGGCGTGGAGATCGGCAAGCGCGATTTCATGGGCCAGGCGCCGTCGTAAGCGACTGTCACGCTGTGATTAATCCCCTCGCCCGCACTGCGGACGAGGGGATTATCTCTAGTCCTTTAGCGCCTCGCCGGCCAGATCCTCGGCCCGCTCGATCTTGACGAGCACCGCGTACCCCTTCTTGTCGGGGTCGCGGTCCTTCTCCGGCTTTACCAAACGGCGCCACACCTCCTCGTATTCGGGGCCGGAGCGGTGGATTTGGGCGGTGCCGTAGAGGCGGGCGATGCCGCCGCGCGGGAGGAGGCCGGATTCCCGGAGGGCGGGGTTGCGGAAATAGATCGTGACCTTGGTGCCGTCGGTCATGTTTTCGGAGGTCGTGCCGGTCCCGCGCTCCCATAGCCCGATATGCTCGTCGTCATAGACCATCGTGCTGCCGCGCGGGGTCACCTGCGCAAAGCCGCTCGGCAGCGCCGTCGCGACGAGGCAGACATTGGCCGGAAAGGCGGCGCCGATCGGTTCGTGCAGCGCACGCGGGATTTTTGCCATCGAAGCCTCTCAGTTCGTGCGTTTTGCTTGGGCCAGCAGGATGTTGCCGGGCAGGCGAATGCCGGCGCGGGTCACGTAGGGCGAGAACGCGGCGGCGGTTTCGGTGACGATCGCCCGGCGCACATCGTCGGGCGCCTGCATTTCTTCCATCAGCCGCCAGGCTGGGCCGGCGCCCGAAGAATGCTCGGCCTCGACGAGGGCGGTGCGGCCGGCTATGTGGAATTGACGCTTCTCGACCGAGATGCCGGCGAACCCGGCTTTCTCAAGGATGTCGCGGAAGCGGTTGGGGTCGCGGAAGGCCATTGGTCCCGGCGCATTCGGGTCGCCTGGCGCGGGGCGGCCGAGATGCTTGACCGCGATCTCGAACGGGATCTTCCAGTGTACGTTGTCGTCGAGTGTCGACCACACGGCCATGCACAGCCGGCCGCCCTTCTTCAACGTTTTGTAGAGGTTGGCGAAGGCGGCGAAGGGGTCGGCGAAGAACATGACGCCGAAGCGTGAGATCACGAGGTCGTAGTCGGGCGCGAAAGCGTGGGTCTGCGCGTCGGCGAGGACGAGCTCGATATTGGTCGCGCCGGAGCTGGCGATGTTCTGCCGGCATTGCGCGAGCATCGGCTCGGCGAGATCGGCGCCGGTCACCGAGCCGCCGGGCGCGACCGCTGCCGCGAACGGCAGCGTCGTCGCCCCTGTGCCGCAGCCGATGTCGAGCACGCGCTCGCCCGGCTTCGGCGCGGCCGCCTCCTGCAGGATGTGGGCGACTTCGAGGTTGCGGGATTCCTGGATTGCCGCGCGGGCGACCCAGCGCGGCCCGGCGACCTCGTTCCAGTATTGCTGCATCGCCGCGTTGGCGACCTGTTCCTCGGGCATGTCGGTGCCTTTCTGCCTACCCCTCACCCGTCTCGCTCGCCGTTCCCGCAGCGAACAGGGCGAGGGCGCGCTGCTCGCTGTCTAAGCCACGCCTTCCTGCTGCATCGTGCGCTGCACGGCGGGGCGGGACTTCATGCGTTCGTAATGGGCGGCGACGTTCGGCGGCAGGGTCATGTTGAGGCGGGCGGCGGCCCAGAACTCGACGTAGAACACCGCGGCATCCATCGCCGAAAGGTCGTTGCCGCCGAGGTAGTTCTTGCCGGCGAGCGCCTTGTCGAGGATCTGGAAGCCTTTTTCGACCATCTCGCGGCCGCGCGCCTTGACCGCGTCTTCCTGGTCGGCGGGGCCGAAATTGCCTGGGCGGAAGATGCGCGCGAAGCCTTGCCCATGCATCGTGCCGACCGCGTATTCCATCGCCTCGTAGGCGCGCAGGCTCGTCTCCATGTCCTGCGGCATCAGTTTTTTGTCGGGATTGGTCATCGCGAGATAGGTCGCGATGACCGGGAACTCGGTCAGGATCGAGCCGTCGTCGCGCTGCAGCGCCGGCACCTTCGATTTCGAGCTTACCGCAGTGAAGCCGGGCTGATACTGCGCGCCCTCGCGCAGGCTGACGGCTTCGAGCTCGTAGGGCTTGCCGATCTCTTCGAGGAGCACGTGGATGCCGATCGAGCAGACGCCGGGGGCGTAATAGAGCTTCATGGGGTGCCTCGCTTTGTTAAGCCTGTCCGTCCGCTCCCTCTCCCTCTCCCCCCAATGGGCGGCGGAGAGGGGACGTTCGTCAGGTTCCGGTGACGATGTCGTCGGCCTTGAGGCCATCGATCTCGGACTGGCTCATGCCCAGCCAGGATTTGAGGACCTCGGAGCTGTTGCCGCCGAGGAGGGGCGAGGGCTTGACGCGGGGCGGCTGGCCGTCGAAGCGGACGGGCCAGGCCGGCATCTTGACCTTGCCGGTCGTCGGGTGGTCGATCGTCTGCATGATGCCGCGCTCGGCGAGCGACTCGTCGGCCATCAGCTCGACCGTGTCGAACACGGCGCCGGCCGGGACGCCGGCGGCGCCGATGATCTTCATCGCGTCTTCCTTGGAGTGCTCGTGGGTCCAGGCCGAGATGATCGCGTCGACCTCGGCGGCGTGCTCGGCGCGCGCGTTCTGCGTGTCGTAGCGCGCATCGCCCTTGAGGTCCTCGCGGCCGATCGCCTTCAACAGGCGTTGCCAGTGCTCGGGGTTGCCGCGGCTGCAGAAGACGTAGACGTAGTCATTCGGCCCGCCCGGCTTGCACGGGTAGAGCGCCGACGGGACGAGCCCGCCCGGCGCCGACTTGGCGCTGCCGCCGCGGGCCGGCGCCTTGCCCGAACCCTGGGTGCGCGAGAAGGGCACGCGCATGTAGTGGATCATCGCGTCCTGCATCGCGACCTGGAGCCGGCGACCCTGGCCGGTCTTGGTGCGCTTGTAGAGCGCCGAGAGGAGGCTGATCGCCATCAGCATGCCGGTGCCGGTGTCGCCAAAGCTGGGGCCCGGCTTGACCGGGGGGCCGCTGCCCTCGCCGGTGACGCTGGTCGGGCCGCCCGCAGCCTGCGCGATCATGTCGAAGGCGAGGTTGTGCTCGTAGGGGCTGCCGGCGCCGAAACCCTTGACCTGGCAATAGATGATGCCGGGGTTGAGCTTCTTCACTTCGTCATAGCCGAGGCCCAGGCGCTCGATCGTGCCGGGCGCCATGTTCTCGATCGTGACGTCGGCCTGCTTCAAGAGCTCCTTGACGATCTCAAGCCCGCGCGGGGATTTGAGGTCGAGCGTCAGCGACTTCTTGTTGGCGTTGAACTGGTGGAAATACCACGGGTCCTTGTCGGGCGCGCCGGGGCCGGCCAGACGGCGGCCGGGGTCGCCGACGCGCGTGTTCTCGATCTTGACCACTTCGGCGCCGAGCCACGCCAGGCTCTCGGTGCAGGACGGGCCCGCCTCGAACTGGGTGAAATCGACGACCTTGATGCCTTCGAGGCAATCGACCTCAACGCCCATATTCGCCATCGCCGCTTCCTCCGCGATAAGGATTGGTTCCTGGGGGTGACGATAGCGCATCCCGGCGAGGGGCGGTACAGCGGCGTAGGATGGGCTGACCGTCGGCGAAGCCCATCGGTCGGATTCTCGACGCGCAGGACGCGGAGGAGCCGGCGTGAAACGCAAGAGTAGAGTTCACCACGGAGACACGAGGCACTGAGTTTGCCGGGGCTCGGTCGCCTCAGTGCCTCTGCGGTGACTAATGCGGTTTCGCCGCGGCCCAGCGTGTCCGCGTCCTCTGCGCCCAAGTATTGTTTTGACAGGCTTCGCTGCGCTCAACCCGTCCTACGGCAGCGCTATTTCCGTTCGAGCCGCGCCAGGTGCTTTTCGACGAGATGGCAGAAGAGGGCGCTGCCGAGGGGGAGGGCGGCGTCGTTGAAATCGTAGCCGGGGTTGTGGACCTCGCAGGCGCCTTCGCCGTCGCCGTTGCCGATCTGGATATAGGCGCCGGGCACCTTTTCCAGCATGTAGGAGAAATCCTCGCTCGCCATCGTCAAGGGGCCCTGCCGGTTGACGTTTTCGGGGCCGACGACCTCGGCGGCGCAATCCGCGATGAAATCGGTCTCGTCGACGTGATTGAGGAGAGCCGGGAAGAGGGCGCGGAAGTCCAGTTCCGCCTTGGCGCCGAACCCGGCGGCGATGCTTTCGGCGAGCGTGCGCATGCGGTCTTCGACGAGCCGCATCGTTTCCTTCGAGAAGCATCGCACCGTACCGCGCAGCACGGCCTTTTCGGGAATGACATTGTAAGCGTCCCCGCCGTGGATCTGCGTCACGCTGACGACGCAGGTGTCGACCGGGCGGACGTTGCGAGCGACGATCGTTTGCAAGGCGCTCGTGATCTGCGCGGCGACGATGACCGGGTCGATCCCGGCCTCGGGTCGGGCGCCGTGCGCGCCCCGGCCGGTGATCGCGATGTCGAAGAACGCGCCGCCGGCCATCATCGCGCCGGCCCGGATCTGGAATTTGCCGACCGCGAGGCCAGGCCGGTTGTGCATGCCGTAGATCGCCTCGCACGGGAAGCGGTCGAAAAGCCCGTCCTTGACCATCGCCTCGGCGCCGCCGAGCCCTTCCTCGGCCGGCTGGAAAATGAAATGTACGGTGCCGTCGAAATTCTTGGTCTCGGCAAGGTACTTGGCGGCGCCGAGCAGCATCGTCGTGTGGCCGTCATGGCCGCAGGCGTGCATCCGGCCGGCGTTTTGCGAGCGGTGGGTGAACTGGTTCGCCTCAAGGATCGGCAGGCAATCCATATCGGCCCTGAGCCCGATCGAACGCGGCGAGTTGCCGAAGCTGAGCCGGCCGACGAGCCCGGTCTTGCCGATATTGCGGTGCACCTCGATGCCGAACCCGGCAAGCTTTTCGGCGACGAGGTCGGAGGTGCGCTGCTCCTCGAACCCCAGTTCCGGATGGGCGTGGATGTCGCGGCGCCACTCGGTGAGGTTGTCGTGGTGTTCGCGGATGCGGTCGAGGATCGGCATGCAGGTCTCCAGGTGCGTCCGTCACCATAGCGCGGTGCGTGCGGCGGCGGCGAGGGTGTAAAGCCCCGACGCGCCGAGCACCCCGATCGCCAGCATCGCCGCCCGGACCGGGTCGAGCCGGTCGCCGACCCTGAGGCCGACGATCCCGCCGACCCAGGCGAACGGCACGAGGCTCGCCGCGGTCAGCCAGACATGGGCCGGCATGCCGAAGAAGACGGTCTCGGCGGCGACGGTCGCGGCATAGATGAAGAAGAAGAATGAAAGGAGCGTTGCGCGGGCGAGCTGAGCTGGCGCGCCGGCGAGCATCAGGTAGATGAGCACCGGCGGGCCCGACATCCCCACAAGCGCGGTGGCGGCACCGGCGACGACCCCGAAGAGCAGATCGCCGACCGGGCTCAGGGCGAGGATCGGATGGCGGCCGGTCCAGCGGCTTTCCGCCAGCACCAGCGCGAAGACGACGACGAGCGCCCCGGCTGCGGCGCGTACGGCGAGCGGGTTCGCATAAGAAAAGGCGAGAAGGCCGAGCGGCAATCCGGCAAAGCTGCCGAGCGTCAGGCGGGTCAGGAGGCGCGGCTCGACCGATTTCCTGACGCCTGGGACGACGACCACGGACATCGCGAGGCTCAACACGAGAATGATCCTGATCGCCTCGTCGGGGGGCGCCAGGATCAGGAAGAACGGCACCGCGAGCACGGCAAATCCGAACCCGTTCGTCGCCTGCAACAGCGCGGCGAAAAAGCAGGTCGCCGCCATCCCGGCCCAGGCGATCACGGGCATTGTTTGTTTCTGGAAGAAAGGTTCACCGCGGAGACACGAAGGGCACGAAGGCGCGCGGAGCACGCAACAAATTTATCCACAATGACACGGTGTGACGGTGAGGAAACGAGTCGCTGTCACCTCATTGCCTCACCGTCTCATTGTGAATTTCTGGCGCTTCGCCCCATTTCTTCGTGCTCTTCGTACCCTTTGACGCGAGCCTCTTATGACCCTCGCCGGAGGGAGAAGGCGCCGGGGACGGAGCGGTCGGTTTCGACGAGGCAGTAGCCGCAGCAGAAACGGTTGACGAAGGCGTGGGCGAAGGCGGCGTCCTCGAAATAGAAGGCGACTGCGTCGTTGACGATGCCGGCGACCCCGGCCGGGGCCGAGGCCCAGCCGTCGCGGCCGCAGGTCTCGTCGAGCCAGGCGTGCATCGTCGCAAGCTGGCGGCCGAACCCGTCGGGCGGCACGGCGAGGCGGACTCGCACGGGGAAGGCCCGGTCGGTATCGCGTTGCAGCGGTCGGGCTGGCATGGTCGTTGGCCGATGTTCGTTGTTTGTTCGCTTGCGATTATAACGTCGCCATCCCGCCTGTCGAGGGGTTATGCGCGGCCGCCGGCGTCGCGCAGATGCGGGCCGAGGAGCCAGGCGAGCGGGAGCGTGATCAGCACGACCGCGGCGACGAGGATCATCATCACCGGAACGCTGGCGAGGTCGCTCGCCGCGCCGTAGATCACTGGCGCGAGCGCGCCCGAGCCGACCGCGCCCGTATAGAAGATGCTGAACGCGCGCTGGCGCTTCTCCGGCGCGACGAGCTCGGGGACCGTGCCGTAGAGGACCGACGAGGTGCCGTTGAGCGCGATGCCGATCAGCGGCAGGACGGCGAGGCCGGCGTAGAGCGGCAAGGGGATGAGCGCGAGGATGCCGAGAGCGGTCGCGCCCTCGGTCAGCCAGGTCGCGCGCACCATCCCGATTCGATTGCCGAGCCAGCCGCAGACGAGCTTGCCGGTCGCGCCGCCGGCAAAGATGAGCGTGAGCGCGACGCCGATCATCGGCAGATCGGCGCCCTTCATCTTCAAGAGGAACGGCAGGAAGGTCAGGAACCCCATCCGCGTCGCGCTGTCGATCATCGAGATAGAGAGGAGGAGCGGGAAGCCGCGGCCGCTGCCGGCGGGGGCCTCGGCCTTGTCTTCCTTGGCCGGCGTGGCGCCGCGTCCGGGGAGGTTGCGCACGGCGAGGATCGCGGCGGCGGCCGCAAGCCCGACGATGCCGATGACGGTCGTCGTGCCGCGCCACGGCATCAGCGTGAGCAGCCAGGCTGTCGCCGCCGGGAAGGCCATCTTGCCGAGGTCGCCGGAGAAATTATAGCTGGCGAGCGCCGAACGCGACCTTGCGCCGGGGAAGGCTTGGGCGACGAGGTTCGCGGCGATCGGATGCTGGACGCTCGACCCCATCCCGCCGATGACGAGCGCCGCGATCAGCATCCAGAACCCGTGGCTCGCCCCGGCGGTCAGGTAGCCGAGCCCGGCGAGCGCCGTCCCGAGCCCGAGCAGGACCGGCCCGCCGATCCGCTCGGCAACCGCGCCGGCCGGCACCTGAAACCCGGCCATCGCGCCGACATAGAGCGCGCGCAGGATGCCGACCTCGGCATAGTCGAGGGTGAACTCGGTCTGCCACAGGGGCAGCAGCACGTAGAGCAGGTCGGTATAGCCGTCGTGCAGGATATGCGCCCCGCAGGCGACCCCCATCACCCGCCGCTGCGCCCCCTGAAACCGACCCCATGTGGTCGAGACGAACGACATGCCGCGATGCTGAGCCGATGACCATTTGATGGCAATTGTTTCCGTTCGATGACAGCCACTATCGGACCGCGGGCGTCCCGCCGCGTCGACAGAAAGAGCGGGCGGGACGCCCGAGGTCCGGGTAAGCTTCCCCGCAAATCTCACGGGAGGGCGCGATGGCGGTCGAGCGGATGCTGAGCGAGGATACTCCGGCGCGTGTGCTGGTCGCGCGGGTCTTGGCCGAGGCCGGAATCGAATATGTCTTTGGTATTTCCGGCGGGCATACGGGCCGGATCATCAGTGGACTTAGTCAAGTACAGAACCAGGTCCGCATGGTGACCGTCCGTGAGGAATCGTTGGGTTCGGTGATGGCCGAGGTTTACGGGCGGCTGACGCGGAAGCCCGGCGTCTTGATCGGCCAGGGGCCGTGGGTCCTCGGGAACGGGCTCCTCGGCACGCTCGAAGCGTATCTGTCGTCATCGCCGATGGTGCTCCTGACGGATTTTAGCGACGCGCCGCATTTCCACCTGCACGCACCCTATCAGCAGGCGACCGGCGACTATGGAAGCTGGGACGCGCGCCAGGCCTTTGGCGGGATCACTAAGCAGGTCATGCAGGCGAACGAGCCGCTCGAGGCGGTGGTAGCGACGCAGCTCGCGATCAAGCACGCCATGGCCGGGCAGCCGGGGCCGGTAGTGATCCTCTTCAGTCACGATTCGCTTGCCGGCGATGTGTCTCCGGATACCAATCCTGGGCTCTTCCACACGAAGTTCTACCTGCCAGCGCCGCCGCCACCTGCCGATTCCGGCGCGGTCAAGGCGGCAGCCGACGCGATCCTCAAGGCCCAGCGGCCGGTGATCGTTTCGGGCAATGGCGTTCGGATTTCGCAGGGCTACGACCAGCTCCAGCAGCTCGCCGAGGCGGCCGGGTTGCCGGTGGCGACGACGGCGGCCGGGAAGGGGACCTTTGCCGAGACGCATCCGCTGGCGCTCGGTGTCTTCGGGACCTTCGGCACGCCGGTTGCCAACGCGACGCTGGGCGAGGCCGATGTGGTACTCGTGGTCGGATCGAAGCTCAGCCCGAGCGACACGGCGTGGGCCAACCGCAAGCTGATCGATCCGGGTCGGCAGACGCTGATCCAGATCGATATCGAGCCGCGCCATGCCTCATGGACCTACCCGGCCGAGCATGTGCTGCTCGGCGACGCAGCCGGGGTGATGGGGCAGCTCGTCGAGGCGGTCGGGGCGCGCGGGGCCGGGAAGGGCGAGGCGGCGCGGTCGCGGGTCGCGGCGCATCGCGAAACGCTGGGCTATTTCAACGCGCCGGAATACTCGCAGGCCGAGGCGCCGATCTATCCGCAGCGGGTCATCGGCGAGCTGATGCGCAACCTGCCCGAGGACTCGATCGTCACCTGCGACGCCGGCGAAAACCGCATCCTGATGACCCACTATTATCAGACCAAGAAGGCCGGCGGGTTCCTCCAGGCGGCGGGCACTGGGCCGATGGGGTTTGCGATCCCGGCGGCGCTCGGGGCAAAGCTCGTGCATCCCGACCGCGCGGTGGTCGCGGTGTGCGGCGACGGCGGGTTCGGCATGACGATGAACGGGCTGATGACCGGGATCGAGCACGACATCCCGATCGTCGTCGTCGTGCTCAACAACAACGCGCTCGGCTGGGTCTACCACGGCTCGGGGCCGTTCGGCGCCGAGTTCCACGATTTCGACCACGGGGCGATCGCCCGCGCGATGGGCTGCAACGGGGTGCGGATCACCGATCCCGAGACGCTCGGTCCGGCGATCAAGGAAGCGATCGCGGCGAAGGTGCCGACCGTCATCGACGTGAAGACCTCGATGAAGGTCTCGTTCGCCGACATCACCTCGCCGCTCGCCAGCGAGGCGTCACCGAGGAAGCGGTAGGGAAAGAAGGAGCGCGGGCCTCCCACCCGCCATCTTTTCGTGCGGGGGTACGGGCGGGACGCCCGCGCTCCTTCATGGTCCGGCGACGGTGCGCATCGCGGCATGAACAGTAAGCATGGCTTATGATCTTCGCTCGGCATTAAAGTGATTCCGCCTGGATGACGGGAGGGAGTCATGACGACGCAAGACGCCGCCGCTCTCGACGACAACGGTGCGATCGCATCGGCCGGGCCGCTCGAGGCCGTTCACCTTCGGTCGAAGAACTACCGTAACGCCGCCGATACGACCCGGATCACCTCGACCCATTGGCACATCGCCTGGGCGAACGGGCTCGGCTGGGGGTTCGACGGGATGGACGGGGCGATTCTCGCCCTGGTTGCGCCTCTGTTGATGAAGGAGTTCGCGATCGAGCTCCCCACGTATCGCAGCGGGGTGCAGATCGCGAGCCTGATCAGCATCGTCGGACTTTACCTGTGGCCATGGCTCGCCGACAGGTTCGGCCGGCGCAACATCCTGGCGCTCAACATCCTGGTGTTTTCGCTGGCGATGCCGCTGGTGGCGCTCTCGCCGGGATGGGGAAGCTTTGTCGCGTTCTACAGCGTCGTGCGGTTTGCGCTGAACGGGGAATGGGCGGTCGGGTCGATGCTGGTCGCGGAAACCTGGCCGGCGCGGCTGCGCGGGGTGGTGTTGAGCGTCGACCGCTCGGCGTGGAGCATCGGCGCCGCGCTTGCGGGCACGCTCGTGACGTTTGTCGTGACGGTGTGGGGCTGGCGCGCGGCTTTTCTCGTTCCCTGCGGCGTCGCGATCATCGCGGTCTATGTGCGGCTATTGTGCCCCGAATCGCCGTATTGGGTGCGCACGCAGGACCGCAAGCACCGCATCAACGAGCGGCGGGCGGCCGGCTTCACGCTCGACGATAGCGACCGCGAGTGGATCGCCAAGACCGAGAAACCGGCCATCCGCCAGCTTTTCTATCCGGACATGGTGCGCAACACGGTGATGGCGACGCTGGTCGCGACGCTGGCGCTCGTCTCGTACAGCACGGTCGGGCTGTGGATGCCGCTGTTCCTGGCTCAGCAGCACGGCTGGTCGACGGCCGAGTACGGCAACTTTTACATCTGGTGGGCGCTGTTCGGGACGTGGGGGTTCTGGGTAGGCGGCTGGCTGATCGACCGCTTCGGCCGCCGCATCGGCTTTGCCATCCTGCTGATCGAGGCGGCTTCGGTGATGACGGTCTGGATCTTCGCCCAGAACAAGATCTGGCTGTGGGTGCTCGGCATGGCGTGGAACTGGGGCTTTGTCGGAGTGTGGGGGCCGGTGACGACCTATACGGCCGAGATGTACCCGACCCGCATCCGGGGCGTCGGCAACGGCTTTTCGTGGGCGGTGGCGTTCTTCTGCGGCGCGGTGCTGTGGCCGTTCGTCTCGGTGTGGCTGCGCCAGACCACCGGCTCCTTTGTCGCGGCGTTTCTGCTGATCCCGGTGATCCTCCTGATCCTCGCCGCGATCATCTGGATCTACAGCCCCGAGCACGCTCGCAAGGACCTCGACGCGATCAGCATCTAAGGGCCGCCATGAAAGGTAAGCATAACTTACGATCTTGACGGCGCTTACCCGCCCGCTACTCTCCCCTGCAGCACCAAGGGAGCGCGCTATGAAGCTGATGTGGTTCCATTTGATGCCGTATACCGAGCTGCCGGGCGATTTCCGGGAGAAGAACCCGTCGGTGTGGGTCGACATCCACTCGTCGCTGTTCGACCCGCGGCGCGCGCATCACATGTACAACGACTTCATGGACGAGCTCGAATACGCCGCCGAATGCGGCTTTGACGCGATCTGCGTCAACGAGCACCACAGCAACGGCTATGGGCTGATGCCGTCGCCCAACCTGATCGCGTCGTCTCTGGCGCGGCGGACGACGGATACGGCGCTCTGTGTGCTCGGGAATTCGCTCGCGCTCTACAACCCGCCGACGCGAGTCGCCGAGGAGTTCGCGATGATCGACTGCATCTCGGGCGGACGCCTTATCGCCGGCTTCCCGGTCGGGTCGCCGATGGATACGTGCTTCGCCTACGGCCAGAACCCGTCGATGCTGCGCGAGCGGTATCTCGAGGCGCACGACCTCGTGGTCAAGGCGTGGACCGAGAGCGACACCTTCGCCTTCAACGGGCGCTACAACCAGCAGCGTTACGTCAACATCTGGCCGCGCCCGATCCAGCGGCCGCATCCGCCGATCTGGATCCCCGGCGGCGGTTCGGTCGAGACCTGGCAATGGTGCGCCGAGAAAGACTATGTCTACTGTTATTTGTCGTATTACGGGTACAAGGCCGGCAAATCGACGATGGACGGGTTCTGGGCCGAGATGGCAAAGCTCGGCAAGGACAGGAACCCGTACCGCGCCGGCTTCCTGCAATTCGTCGGCGTCGCCGAGACGCGCGAGCAGGCGCTGGAGCTTTACGCCGAGCCGGCGGAGTATTTCTATGGCCGCTGCCTCCACATCGACCCGCGTTTCGCCGGCCCGCCGGGCTATGCGACCGAGGAGACGCAGCGGCGCGGCATCAAGGGCATGGTCTCGCAGGCGGCCGACAACAGCCGCGAGCATCAGCGCTACGAAACCAAGTTCGCGGCGCTCGCGCGTGAGATGGATGCGATCGTCGACAAGGGCTATGTGATCATCGGCTCGCCCGACGAGGTCGTCGAGCAATTGGTCGAGGTCGCGACCGACCTCAATGTCGGCCACCTGATGATGCTCTTGCAGTTCGGCAACATGAACAAGGAGCTGGCCAAGTACAACACGCGGATGTTCGCCGAAAAGGTGCTGCCGAAGCTGCGGCACGTGCATGCGGATTGGGAAGACCGCTGGTGGCCGGAACCCATGGAACAAAAGGAGCGGGCGGCGCCATCGTCCTTTGTTCCCCCGCATGTGGCGGCGGCGGAATGATGAAGAAGCCGTCGATCAAGATAAGCTCCCTCTCCGCCCATTGGGGGGAGAGGGCTGGGGTGAGGTGGGCGTGTTCAGTGCCTGCCCACCTCACCCTCCCACCGCTGCGCGGCGGGCCCCTCCCTCTCCCCTCAGTGGGCGGAGAGGGGAAGTTGGAGGCGTCGCGGCATGGCTGAGCCAAAGGCATCGACGATCGAGGTCAACGGCTTCTCCTGCCGCGTGTGGACCGCCGGGAGCGGGCCTAAGCTCGGGTTTTTCGCCGGGTTTGGCGGGTTGCCGAAATGGGTCCCGTTTCTCGACAAGCTCGCCGAGACGCGCACCGTGGTGGTGCCGTCGCTGCCGGGGTTTCCGGGCGGGGAGCGCGGGCACACGGTGCTCGACAGCCATCTCGACTGGTGCCTCGCGGTGCGCGAGATCGTGCAGAAGGCGGGGCTGGACGGCGAGGATCTGGCGGGGAGCTCGGTCGGGGCGGCGCTCGCGGCCGAGGTCGCGGCGATCTGGCCGCAATCGGTGAAGCGGCTCGCCCTCATCGCGCCGTTCGGCCTCTACGCCGACGAGGACCCGCCGACCGACCCCTGGGCCCAGCGCCCGCCCGACGTGCCGAACCTGTTCTGCGCCGACCCGAAGATGTGGGAGATGCTCAAGGCTCCGCCCGAAGGCCACAACGACCCGGAATGGCCGATCGAGCAGGTCCGCGCGAGCGAGGCCGCCGCCCGCATCTTCTGGCCCCTCGGCAACACCCGCCTCGAAAAGCGCCTGCCGCTGATCACCGCGGATACGCTGCTGGTGTGGGGCAGCGACGACCGCATCATGCCGCAAAGCTACGCGGCCCGGTTCGCCAAGGGGATCAAGGGCAAGAGCGACGTCAAGGTGATCGCCGGCGCCGGGCATCTGGCCGAGCTCGACAAGCCGGAAGAGACCGCGGCGGCGATCCTGGGGTGGATGACCTAGTTACGTCGGAGCAGACGCGGCGTACGAGGAGACGGTCAATGGCAGGTGTGAACACTGTTAAATGAGTCCTGAGTGCAAGGAAATTCGGGAGGTTGGGGTAAATCAACTCTCCAGGTTTTGGAAAAAGACTGCTTTACGCAGTGTGCAAGCAATAACGAGGCAGCTTGTAGGCAATGCTGTTCCGCCTTTCGGTTGAGCAGTTTTCCAAATTCGACCATTGCTGAATCGACGTCTGTATCCTCGACAGTTGCCAGAGAACCCCAATATAGTGTCCAGAACTTTTCGACATCTACTTGAGATGGTGTTATGTTGGAGGCTATTTTAGCCACTGTATCGGTCGCCGACATGTACAATTTGCTTTGATTCTCGTAAAATATTTTCTTTATTTCTCTATCTCGGACATCTAAATCCCGCTCATGCTGATAATGATAATTTATTAGGGTTCCCATAACTGTAATCAACGCGACAGCAATGCCGAAGATGGTCGAGAACGAGCTGAATCGCTCTAGCCCATGCAGTTTCTCGATTTCGGTTTCAGTCGAAACCTCTTCGCCATCATCCCCAATCGTATTAATTGTGGTCCGAGTGGTCTCTTTTGTCATATTGATGCCGTGAGAAAAATACTCGCTATACGAGTATAATACGTTAACCAGAGGATTGGGGCAAGGCTGATTCCCGTCGGTTCGGCGCCCTTACGTGCGACGGAGCGAAAAAAATGGTTGAGAGGTGCGAAGTTCAGGGAGGAAGGTCCAGCGATGAGCAAGCTCGCGGACTATCAGAACAAGTACCAGACGATCCGGTTCGAGCGGCGGGGCGGCATCTTGCAGATGACGCTGCATACCGATGGCGGGTCGCTCAAATGGGGGTTTCTGCCGCATGGGGAGCTGCCCGACGCGTTTTATGACGTCGGGGCGGATCGGGAGAACAAGGTCGTCATCCTGACCGGGACCGGCGACGAGTTTTCCGGGCCGCGGGCCAACCCGGGCACCTCGTCGTTTCCGACGCGGCCCAGCATCGACCGGATCGACCGGATCCATTGGGAGGGGCGGCATCTGTTGATGAAGCTCCTCGAGATCGAGGTGCCGGTGATCAGCGCGATCAACGGGCCGGCGTGGCGGCATTCGGAGATCCCGCTGCTCTGCGATATCGTGCTCGCGGCCGATACGGCGATGTTCCAGGATTCGGCGCATTTCCCGTCCGATGTCGTGCCCGGCGACGGGATGCACATCGTCTACCCGCTGCTGCTCGGCATGAACCGGGGGCGGTACTTCCTGCTGACGGGGCAGGTGCTCGATGCGGCGAAGGCGCTGGAGCTGGGCCTCGTCGCCGAGGTGCTGGCGCCGGACAAGCTCCTCGCGCGGGCGTGGGAACTGGCCGAGGATCTGGCGCGGCGGCCGACGCTGCTGCTGCGCTACACGCGGCTCTTGCTGACCGAGGCGCTCAGGCGGCACATGCACGACCTCTTGGGCTATGGGCTCGGAATGGAGCTGCTGGCGCTCGGCGAAAAGCCGGAGGGGCCGGCGTAGGAGATGGCCGGCAAGAACATTCTCTTCATCATGTGCGACCAGCTGAGGTTCGATTACCTCGGCTGCTACGGGCACCCGCATCTGAAGACGCCAAACATCGACGCGCTGGCGGCGCGCGGAGTGCGGTTCGACCGGGCCTATGTGCAGTCGCCGATCTGCGGGCCGTCGCGGATGAGCTTTTACACCGGGCGCTACATGCGCTCGCACGGAGCCAACTGGAACGGGTTTCCGCTGCGTGTCGACGAGCCGACGTTGGGCGACCATCTCGCCGAGTTGGGCGTGCGCAGCGTTCTCGTCGGCAAGACGCACATGGCGGCCGACCGCGAGGGGATGGCGCGGCTCGGGATCGATCCGAATTCGTCGCTCGGGGTGAGCCTCGCCGAATGCGGGTTCGAGCCTTACGAACGCGACGACGGGCTGCATCCGCTCGGGCGCGGGGCGCGGCCGGCTTATGACGATTACCTGCGGGCGCAGGGGTTCGAGGGCGAGAACCCGTGGGAGGAATGGGCGAATTCGGGCGAGGCCCCCGGCGGCATTTCAAACGGGTGGCTGCTGGCGCACAGCGACGAGGCCGCACGGGTGCCCGAGGAGCATTCGGAAACGCCGTACACGACGCGGCGGGCGATGCAGTTTATCGACGAGGCGCTCGCCGACGGGCGCAACTGGTGTCTGCATCTCTCGTACATCAAGCCGCATTGGCCCTATATCGCGCCGGCGCCGTACCACGATATGTATGGGCGGCAGGACATCGTGCCGCCGGTGCGTGTTGCGGCGGAGCGCGAGGGCGCGCACCCGGTCTATGACGCGATGATGCGGCTGCGCGTGTCGCAGAATTTCTCGCGCGACGAGGTGCGCGAGCGGGTGATCCCAGCCTATATGGGCCTGATCAAGCAGATCGACGATCAGCTCGGCGTCCTGTTCAGGTTCCTCGACGAACGCGGGCTGACCGAGAACACGCTGGTCGTCTTCACGAGCGACCACGGCGACTATCTCGGCGACCACTGGCTCGGCGAGAAGGATTTCTTCCACGACTGCACGGTCAAGGTGCCGCTGATCGTCGCCGACCCGAGCCCCGAGGCCGATGCGACGCGCGGGACCGCGTCGGCCGCCCTCGTCGAGGCGATCGACCTGGTTCCGAGCTTTGTCGAGTATTGCGGCGGGGCGCCGAAGCCGCATGTCGTCGAGGGGCGATCGCTGCTGCCGCTGCTGCGCGGCACGGCGCCGGCGGATTGGCGGCGCGCGGTTTTCTCCGAATACGACTATGCGATGCTCGAAGCGCGGCTCACCCTCAACCAGCCGATCCGCGACTGCCGGCTCTTCATGGTGTTCGACGGGCGGTGGAAACTGATCCACCCGACCGGCCTTCGGCCGATGCTGTTCGATCTCGCGAGCGACCCCGGCGAACTGCACGACCTCGGTGCCGACCCGGCGTTTGCGGCGGAGCGGGCCCGGCTGCGCGACGAGCTCCTCGACTGGGCGCTGCGCGACCACAACCGCGTCACGACCGCGGATGCGCGGATCGAGGGCTATGCCAAGGGCCAGCAGCTCCGCTCGGGGATCCTGATCGGATATTGGGATGAGGCCGAGCTCGCCGAGGCGCGTGCCCGGCTCGAACCCTCTTAATTCCCCGGAGACAAGCACATGCCGCTCGATCCTGACGCCTAGGCCCTGCTCGACATCGTCAAGGCGGCGAACCGGCCCTCCTTCGACACGGTCGGCGCGGTCGAGGCACGCGAATATATCGCGCCGGGCGCACAATCCCGCTGCGCCGTTTCGGCGGCCAGATCCACGGGTTTTGCCAGAACGGCAAGATGATCCCCGAGGCCTTCACCGCCCTCGAAGAGATCGCCGCTGCGATGCGCGAGGCGTGGGGGCTGTCGTAGGTCTTCGAGGCTCAGGGCGAGCCGTTTTTCACGGAGCCGGCGGGCCGGTAGTGATTGAGGAGGACGCCTTTGGGCGTGCTCCGCGTCTCGACCAGAATAAGGCCGTGCGGCGGGGCGCCACTCTCGAACAGGCGCTTTCCGCCCCCGAGCACCACCGGAAAGACCCAGAGGCGGTGTTCGTCGATCAAATCGGCGGCAATCAGCGTTTGCAGCAATTGGCTGCTGCCCCAGACATGCAATACCGGCCCATCCGACGCCTTCAGCCGGCGAAGCTCGTCTACACCGCCGATGGGCAGCGAGGTCTCCCAATCGAGACGGTCGGGGCGGTGTGTGACGACGTATTTCGTCGCCTTGTTGAATGCCTTCGCGATCGGATTGTCGCCCTGGTGCGGCCAGTAGGCGGCGAATATTTCGTAGGTCCGGCGCCCCAAAAGCAGGCCGAATTCGCCGGCGATCGTCTCGCCGATGACCCGGTGCGCGGCGTCGTCGACGAACGGCATGGCCCAGCCGCCGTGGGTGAACCCGTTGCTCGGATCCTCTTCGGGGCCGCCGGGCGCCTGCATCACGCCGTCCAGCTTGACTTGAGTGATGGCGATGATGCTTCGCATGGTTGCTCTCGGGGCGCGCCCTATTTCACCAGCGCGCATTTCGATTGGGACAGGGGCAGGAAGGCCTCGTTGCCGGGGATCGTCGCGACGAGCTTCAGGTCGTCGTAGGGGTAGTGCGATTCGGCCGGGGTCTTGATCTGGAACAGGTACATGTCGTGGACCATCACGCCGTCGGCGCGGATGCGGCCATTATGGGCGAACATGTCGTCGACCGGCAGCGCGCGCATCGCCGCCATCACCGGTTCGGTCGCGTCGGTGCCGGCTTGTTGGATCGCCTTCAGGTAATGCAGGACCGACGAATAGAGCCCGGCCTGGACCGAGTTCGGCATCCGACCGACCCGGCGGAAGAACCGCTTTGACCAGGCGCGGGTCGCGTCGTTGAGGTCCCAGTAGAACGGCTCGGCCAGCATCATCCCCTGCGCCGTCTGGAGGCCGAGCGTGTCGATCGCGTTCGTCCGCAGCGCGAGGGCGACGATCGTCTGCTTGCCGGGGATCATCTGCTGCGCGGCGGCGGCCTTGATCGCGTTGAGAGTGTCGTTGCCGGCATTGGCGAGGGCGACGACGTTGGCGTTCGATTCCTTGGCCTGGGCGAGATACGAAGTGAAATCGGGTGCATCGAGCGGGTGCAGCGCGTGACCGATCACATGGCCGCCCGCCTCCTTGACCGCGGCGGCGGTGTCGGACTCGAGGTCGTAGCCGAAGCTGTAATCGACCGTGACGAAGAACCAGCTTTTGCCCCCTGCCTTGACGAGGGCCGGGGCGACCGAATGGGCGATCGCGTAGGTATCGGTCGTATAGTGGATGCCGGTCGGGCTGCAGGCCTCGTTGGTCAGGCGTTCCGCGGCGGGTGCGCTCAGCGACACGATCTTGTCGCGGGAGTGACCGATTGCCTGCACGATCAGCGCTTCGGATGAGCCCGCGACATCCATGATGGCGTCGACCTTGGCCTGCTCGAACCACTGCCGCGCGACGGCGCGGGCGTGCTCGGTGCTGTTTTCGCTGTCGCCTACAAGGAGCTCGATCGGCGCGCCCAGCACCTTCCCGCCAAAGTCCTTGATCGCCATGTGCGCCGCGACGACGCTGCCCTGCCCGGTATTGGCCGAGTAGGGACCGGTCATGTCGAGGATGATGCCCATCTTGACGACGCCGTCGGAGATCGCCGGCTGCTGCTGAGCCAGCGAGGGAACCGCACCCAGGAGGAACGCCGCGAGCGCGGCGGCGAAAGGTCGGGTCATGAGGATCGATAGGCCTCGTCGAAAATGGCGGTATGGAGGGTGCTGTCGTCGCGCACATAGCCGCGATACATCCCCGGCGTGCTGAACGGCAAGGCGATCGCACCGCGGCGGTCGATCGCGACGAGACCGCCCGAGCCGCCGGCACCGGTGATCTGCGCGACGACGGCCGTCGCCGCGGCGTCGAGGCTCTCGCCGGCGTGGGTGAGGCGGGCAGCGACCTCGTGCGCGGCGGCGTAGCGGATAAAGAATTCGCCGTGCCCGGTCGCCGAGACGGCGCAGCTTTCGTTGTCGGCAAAGGTGCCGGCGCCGATGATCGGGCTGTCGCCGATGCGGCCGGGCTCCTTGCCGGTCATCCCGCCGGTCGAGGTCGCGGCGGCGAGGTTGCCGCCGCGATCTCGGGCGACGGCGCCAACAGTCCCGTGCCGACGCGATTGGTCGTCGAGCCCCTGGCCGCGGAGGAATTCGGCGAGGGCGCGGCGGCGTGCTTCGGTGTCGAAATAGCCGGGAGGGGCGAAATCGAGGCGTTGTGCGCGGCAGAACTCCATCGCGCCGGCTCCGGCCAGCATCACGTGCGGCGTCTTTTCCATCACCGCGCGGGCAGCGAGAATAGGGTTTCGCGGCCCGCAGATCCCGGCGAGCGCCCCAGCGCGGCGGCCGCGGCCATCCATGATCGCGGCGTCCATCTCGTGCGTGCCGGCGGCGGTGTAGACGGCGCCGCGGCCGGCGTTGAAGAGCGGGTCGTCTTCGAGTTCGATCACCGCCGCCGTCACCGCGTCGAGCGCCGCCCCGCCCACCGCGAGGATATCGCGCCCGGCCGCGAGCGCGCGCTGCAGCCCCGCATGATACTGAGGTGCGCAGGCAAGATCGAACGCGGCCCGCGGGGGCGTTCCGGCGCCGCCGTGGATCGCAAGGGCAAAGTCTTCCGACATGTGGCGATCACTTTACTCCGACGCCGCATCGCGGGGTATTGTGGCGAAATGGCGTCACAAGCGGCTATCGTCTCAACCTCCCGCGCCGGGCATTTGCTGCGGCTCGCCCTGATCGGCTTTGGCGTGTCGGTGGTGCCGCTCGACAGCTCGGTCAACATCGCCTTTCCCGACATCACCGGCAGCTTCGGCCTACCGATCGCGATGATCCAATGGGTGATCATCGCCTATGTCCTGACCCATGCCGGGCTGATGCTGGCGTTTGGCCGGGTCGGCGACATCTGGAGCCATAGCGGCGTCTTCCGCACCGGGCTCGTGTGGAGCACGGGGGCGTTCCTCCTGTGCGGAGCGGCGCCGAGCTTTGCCTGGCTTCTCTTCGCGCGGGTGATGCAGGGGGTGGGCGCCGGGCTTGTCCTGAGCTGTGCGCCGGTGCTGGTGACGAGCCTTTATCCGGAGGCACGGCGCAGCCATGCGATCGGCATCTTCACGCTGATGTATTCTATCGGCCAGGCGATGGGGCCGCTGATCGGCGGGGTGATCGTCGCGCGCTGGGGCTGGCCGGCCGTATTCTGGTTCCGCGCCCCGATCGCGTTTGTCGCGCTGGTGCTGTGGCGTGGCTCGCCGGGTGCGGCGCAAGGCGGCAGCGGCGAACGCTTCGACGGCGCCGGTGCCACCTTGCTGGCGGCCGGGCTGATCGGCTTCCTGTTCGCGGTCAACGCGCTGCCGCTTCTTGCCGTCGGCAATTATCGCGCGATCCCTTCCGGCGCTATCGCCATTGCCAGCATCGCCGGGTTTATCTGGTGGGAAGGGCGGGCAGCCCGGCCGATCGTTCGGGTCGACCTGTTCCGCGACCGCAGGTTCGCCTTAATAAACTTTTCCAATATTTTGATTTATTTGTCGAATTTTTCGATCATGCTGCTCGTCCCATTTTATTTCTCCCGGATTACCAGCCTGTCGTTGCCGGTTGCCGGGGCCGTGCTGGCGATGGGGGCGGTCGGGATGCTTGCGGCCTCGACGCCGGCCGGGTGGCTCGTTGCCAAGTATGGGGCAGGGCGGGTGGCTCCGGCCGGGGCGTTTCTGCTCGCGACGGGGCTCGGCTGGGTCGGGTTCTGGGGCAACGGCACCGGCGCCGGCACGATGGTTGCGGCGCAGCTCGTCCAGGGGATCGGAGTCGGTCTCTTCCAGGTCGCGTCGATGGAGATCGTCATGGGGACGATGCCGCGGGCCCAGCGCGGCGTCGCCGGCAGTCTCGTCCAGCTGACGCGGGTCATCGGGGTGGTGACCGCCGCCTCGGTGCTGACGATGGGGTTTCATGCCTTCGAGGTGGGACCGGACGCGACGACTGCGTTTCTCTCCGGCTTCCGCGCGATCTTCCGTATCGTCGCCGTGGTGGCGGCGGTGACGGGTGTTGTCGTCGCGTGGGCGGCGCAGAGGCATACGGCGGAGTGAGGAGAGACGGGTGGCCAAAGCCTATTTCCCGGTCCGCGCCGAGGTGCCCGAAGTCGGCCAGGAGCGATTCGACCACTGGTACGCAACCGGCCACCTGCCTTGGGCCAAGCGCGCTTTCGGCGCCCTGCGTCCCCGCCGCTGCCGGAGCCACAATGAGACGGTGAGGCGGTGAGGTTGGGTCGGCGCGCTCTCGTCACTGCCTCACCGTCTCATTGTAAGTTATTTGCAGCTTCGCTACGGCAAGGCGCCTTCGCGGCCTCCGCGCCTACTTCGCGCCGTTTGCGCTAGGAATGGGTGGGTTTCGGTTCCCTCAACCCACCCTACGATTTAGGCTCAACGAAACAGCACATGGGACTTCGTGATGCGGCTCGATGATGTGGTCAATATCGAAGACCTCCACCAGTTGGCGAAGCGGCGGCTGCCCAAGATCGCGTTCGATTTCATCGAGGGCGGGGTCGAGGACGAGCGGGCGCTGGAGAGCAACCGGGCGGCGTTCCACAAGCATAAGCTGCTGCCGCGCTATCTCGTCGACGTGTCGGCGCGCGACCAGTCGCAGACCGTGTTCGGCCGCAAGTTCTCGAGCCCGTTCGGGATCTCGCCGACCGGCACGGCCGGGCTGTTCCGCCGCGGCGCCGATCTGATGCTGGCCGAGGCGGCACGCGAGGCCAACGTGCCCTACATCATGTCGGGCGGCAGCAACCACTCGATGGAGGCGGCGGCCAAGGTCGCACCAAACCATACCTGGTACCAGCTCTACGCCGCGCGCGACGGCAAGATCAGCGAGGACCTCGTCCGCCGCGCCGCCGATTGCGGCTTGGAGGCGCTGGTATTGACTGTCGACGTGCCGGTGCGGCCGCGGCGCGAACGCAACATCCGCAACGGCTTCGCGGCAATCCGAGGGACCTGGCTCAAGGCGGCGCTGAGCCTCAAGCCGCATATCCTCGCCGAGTCGATGACGCATCCGGGTTGGTTGTGGGAATACATCAGCCACGGCGGCACGCCCAACCTCGACAACTGGCGCCCCTATGCGAAGAACGCCGATAATGTCGACGAGGTCGTCGACCTGTTCAGCACCAACACGCCGGCGCATGCGCAGACCTGGCGCGAGCTGGAGAGGTATCGCGAGCTCTTCCCGCGCAACCTGATCGTCAAAGGGCTGATGAACCCGGCCGACGCGATCCGCGCCGCCGATATCGGCTGCGAAGGGGTGCTCGTCTCGAACCACGGCGGGCGCCAGCTCGACCAGGCGCCGGGTTCGCTCGACGTGCTGCCGGCGATGAAGGCCGCGGTCGGCGATCGGATGACGCTGATGCTCGACAGCGGCGTCCGCCGCGGCGCCGACATCCTGATCGCGCTCTGCCTCGGCGCCGAGTTTTGCACGTTCGGCCGGCCGACCCTTTACGGCGCGGTCGCCGGCGGGCTCGACGGGGTCAAAAAGGCGATCGACATCTTCCGCGGCGAGATCGATCTCGTGATGGGCCAAATCGGCTGCCCGTCGCTCGACAAGCTGGGGCCCGATTTCCTGTGGCAAGACGAGTTCGGCCGGAACCGGTAGAAAGCGAACCCTTTCGACGCGGAGGGCGCGGAGGTTGCGGAAACACTGTGTCGCGGCGAAGCCGCGGAAAGTTGATTTACCACAGAGACAATGAGGCACAGAGGTCTCGAGCCCGTTGCTCCCTCTGTGCCTCACTATCTCTGTGGTAACCTTAGCGCTTCGCGCCGGCTCATTGCCTCCGCGTCCTCTGCGCAACCTCCGCGTCGAGAAAACCTAATTCGGCCGGTCTTTCCGGAGCGCCAGCCATTCTTCCATCAGGCGGCGCTGGTCGCCGGGGAAGACGTTGTCGAGGATGTCGGCGCGGCGGATTCGGTCGGCGCGGAAGTTGCGGAAATCCTGGCGCAATTCGCACCACGCGCCGATGAGGGTCACGTCGACGTAATAGGCGAGCGCGATCGGCCAGATCGTGCGGCGGGTAGCGCGGCCGCTTTCATCCTGGTAGGCGAGGGCGATCTTGCGGGTCTCGCGGATCGCCCGGCGGATCTCGGCGAGGTCGATCACCATGTCGGGTGCGCTGCCGTCGGAGACATAAAACGGCTCGGCTTCGAGCTGGTCCCGCAGCGCGTCGGGGAGCGCCGTGTCGATCTTGGCGAGGACGCGGTTCGCAGCGGCGGTAAGCTGTGGGTCGCGCAGGCGGCGAACGAGCCGTGCGCCGACCGCGATCGCGTCGACCTCGTCGCTCGTGAACATCAAGGGCGGCAGGTCGAACCCGCGCCGCAGCACATAGCCGATGCCCGGCGCGCCCTCGATCGGCACCCGGCTCGCCTGCAAGGCCGCGATGTCGCGATAGACCGTGCGCACCGTGACCTCTAGCCCGGCCGCCAGCACCGCCGCCGTCACCGGCGCTTTCGCCGCGCGCAGCGTTTGTATGACATCGAACAGCCGATCGGCACGGCGCATCGCGAGCTCAATGCTCCTGACAGAATGCTGTCAGTATGCCCCTGCTACGATCGGCGAGCAAATCACGGGAATGGAGGCAGGCATGACCTCGATGCGGGTCGATTTCGATGCGATGGACTGGGCGCCGGCGGTCGAGTTTTACGGGCCGAACGCGGTCCATGAGGGCCGGGACATCGTGCAGCTCAAGGTGCTGAGCGATCGGCGCCGCGAGGGCGGCGGGATCGCCTGGCTCGCGCGGTTTAGGCCGCCCGAGGGGAAGGTGATCAAGGTCGTCGCCAAGGCGCTGTCGGACGAGCACATCTTCAATCTCGAAGGCGGGCGCGGCACGAAGACGGGTGCACCGGTCAAGGCGGCGGGCGGGTATGGGCTCAACTCGACGGGGCAGCCGCACAGCGCGTTTATCGGCCAGGAGACGGTCACTTACATCGTCTATACGGGCGAGCCGGACGAGATCCTATCGCTCGACGTCGTCGATGCCGCGGCGTGAGCGCGGTCAGCGTACCTGCCCGGCGCGGGTGAGGTGCGGCGCGTCGAGGCCGACACCGACCAGATGGCCGAACAATTCGCCGAGGCGGCCGTGGTCGGCCTCGGGGAGCGAGGGCTTCAACAGCGAGTCGATATTGGTCTTGAGGTGGTCGGGCTTGCCGGTGCCGAAAAGCACCACGTCGACGCCCGGCTCGTGCCGGACATAGCGGTAGGCAGCGTCGACGACGCTGCTCGCGCCGCCCTCATGGATCAGGAAGCCGAGCGGGTCGTCGGCGAGATCGGTGGCGACCTGGCCGTCTTCGGCCAATTCTTTCAGCGTCGCGGCAAGCCGGCCGGGTTGCGAGAAGATGTTGCGTACCGCGAACATGAGGAGCGTGCCGACGCCGTTGGCGCGCGTCACCGGGAAGACGCGGGCGCGGGCGTTCTGGTGCAGCATTGAAAACCCGACCATGCATACATCCCACACCTCGTCCGCGGCGGCGCGATGCAGCATGTCGTGGTTGAGGTCGTTCGGCGCGGTCTCGCTGATCCCGAGAAAGCGGAATTTGCCCTTGTCGCGCTCGCGCAGGAGGACGGGGGCAAGCTCCTCGAGCGCATGGTCGTAATGCGCCGGAGCGACGCCGTGAAGCTGGTAGACGTCGACATGATCGACATCGAGCCGACGCAGCGACTCGTCGAGGCTGGCGACGATCCCGGCCGGGTCGGGCCGCCCGCTCGACCAGCGAAACGGCGCCTTGGTGCAGATCACGACACTGTCGCGCGGGACCGGCTTGAGTGCCTTTCCCAGCACATTCTCGGTGCCGTAGGCCGCCGCCGTATCGAACAGGTTGACCCCGAGCTCGATCGCCCCGCGCACGATCGCGATCGCCCCGGCCTCGTCACCGCCGGTCCCGAGTCCCAGCCGGCTGAACCCACCGCACCCGAGCCCCGCGACGCTGACCCTGAGCCCGGTGCGGCCGAGCGTGCTGTAATCCATGGATTGTTCCCTTGGATGGATCGTGGACATTGCCAGCATAATACCTTCGACGATATGGCCATCTGATGGCTATATTCATGGGTATGAGTGAGCACAGCGTCGCCGAGGCGAAGAATCATCTGTCGGAGCTGATCAACCGGGCCCTTAAAGGCGAAGGGGTGATTATCACCCGCCACGGTCAGCCGGTGGTCGAGCTGCGGCCGGTTCAGTCGTCCCGGCGACCGGTAATGACCGACGTTGACCTCGAATGGATGCGAGAGCGCCGGGCAAAGCGGACCCCGGCCAAGACTGACACCGTGACCCTGATACGTCAGATGCGCGACGAAGGGTGGCGGTGACCCTTTACCTGGACACGAGCGCGATCGTCGATTTTGTCATCCCAGGGGCGTTCAGTCGGCGGGCGGATGCGTTCCTGGCGGCCAATCCGGACGGGCTCGCGATCAGCGACTTTGCCGCCGCGGAGTTCGCGGCGGTGATCGCCAGACGCGTGCGCAGCGGTGAACTGCAAACGGACGAGGCGCGCGACGCCCTTGCCGATTTTGATGGCTGGTCGGGTCGGGCGACGCTGCGGATCGAGGTCGCTCCGGTCGATATAGCGCAGGCGGACGGGTATATACGGCGGCTCGACCTTCCCTTGCGTGCTCCTGACGCCATCCACCTCGCAATCGCCCGTCGGTGGGGCGCGACCCTCGTCACGTTCGATCGCGGGATGGCGACAGCGGCCCGGTCGCTGGGCGTGGCCGTTGCGGAGGTGTGAGGTCACACAAAGATTGCCGTTGCCGCCCAAAACGCGCGATCCTTCCGGAAACATCGCCGGGGGAGAGCGCCATGAGGCTCAACGACGTCGTCAATATCGAAGATCTGCATCAGATGGCGAAGCGGCGCCTGCCGAAGATCGCATTCGATTTCATCGAAGGCGGTCTTGAGGACGAGCGCGGGCTGGAGACGAACACCTCGGCGTTTCACAAACACCGGCTGCTGCCGCGCTATCTCGTCGACGTGTCGAAGCGCGACCAGACCCGAACGATCTTCGGCCATACCTATTCCCATCCGTTCGGGATCTCGCCGACCGGCGGGGCAGGGCTCTTTCGCTATCACGCCGACCTGATGCTGGCGACGGCGGCGCGCGATATGAACATCCCGTACATCATGTCGGGCGCCAGCAACGACAAGATCGAAGAGGCGGCGGCGATCGCCGGCCAGAACCACTGGTATCAGCTCTATGCGGCGCGGAAGCCCGAGATCAATGCCGATTTGATCAAGCGCACCGCCGATGCCGGATGCGGCGCGCTGGTGCTGACCGTCGATACGCCCGTCGGGTCGAAGCGCGAGCGCAACATCCGCAACGGGTTTGCCAACGTGCGCGGCGGGCTGTTGCAGGCGCTAAGCCTCAAGCCGTCGATCCTTTTCGAGGCGATGACGCATCCGGGCTGGGTCGCCGAGTATTTCCGCCGCGGCGGCGGCACGCCGTTGCTCGGCAACTGGGAAGCCTACGCGCCGCCGGGGTCGGATGCCGAGGAAGTGTACAAATTCGCCTCGTCGGTGCGCCCGTTCAACGCGCAGACCTGGCGGGACCTCGAGACTTACCGGAAGCTCTTCCCGCGCGCGCTCGTCGTAAAAGGGATCATGAGCCCGCAGGATGCGCAGCGTGCGCTCGATGTCGGCTGCGACGGCATCCTCGTGTCGAACCACGGCGGGCGGCAGCTCGACCAGGCGCCGGGGTCGCTCGACGTCTTGCCGGCGATCCGGCAGCAGGTCGGCGACAAGCTGACCCTCCTCCTCGACAGCGGCGTTCGGCGCGGCGCGGACATCCTGATCGCGCTGTGCCTCGGGGCCGATTTCTGCTTTTTCGGCCGGCCGACGCTTTATGGCGCGGCGGCGGGCGGGCTTCCGGGGGTCAAGAAGGCGGTCGACATCTTCCAGGGCGAGATCGACCTCGTGATGGGCCAGATCGGCTGCCCGAGCCTCGACCAGCTCGGCCCCGACTTCCTGTGGCAGGACGACTGGCAGAAAAACCGCTGAGGCCCCGGCGCTGCTCGGCCGGCTGCGCGACCGGGGCGAGCCTGCACTGCGGGGCCACAGTGAACCGGTGAAGATCTGGACGCTAGGCACCGATTAGGCGCGCGACGTTGGCAAAGCCCCGACGCCAGGTCGCGTGGCGGGGTTGCCAGCCGAGTTCTCGCTTAGCCTTCGCGTTCGATCCGGCGCGGGATTGCGTCATCATGACGACGAGGTGCTCGTCGGCGAGAACGCGCGCGAGCCAGGCGGACATGTGCCGCGGCGGTGCCGCGCCCAGCGCGGCCGCCAGACCTGGGAGCCATTCGCGCGCCGGCGCGGGCTCGTCGTCGACGATGTTGTAGACGCTTCCGGCCCGGCCGCGCTCGAGCGCCAGAAGCGTCGCGGCTGCGGCGTCTTCGGTGTGGACGAATGACCACCAGCCGTTGCCCTCGCCGATCAGGGGCACGCGGCGGCGGGCGAACTGCTCGACGACCGCGGGCTCGAACCAGCCGGTGCCCGGCCCGTAGAAGCTTCCGTATCTGAGCACGACGCCGTCCACCTCGGGTGCCCGCGTGACGGCGTCCTCGAGATGGCGGATCGCGTCGAGGCTGCGGCGCAATTCACGCGGCGGCTCGGGATCGAGCGGGGCTTCCTCGGTCTTGACGGCATTCCCGACCCGCGCGAACGGCCAGCCGCAGTAACTCTGCGCAACAAACCGTTTGACGCCGGCCTCTCCGGCCGCCGCGAGCAGGTGATCCGTCCCTTCCGTGCGCAAGCGGTTGGTGAGGGCAAAGGCGCTGTCGAATTTCCGCAGATCCGATACCCGCGCCAGCCCGCTCATCTGGTGGATGATAGCCTCGGGCCGGGTCGACTGCACGGCACGGCGGACCGACCCGGCGTCGAGCCCGTCCATCACGACGGCGTCGCCCCCGAGGCGACGGATGAGGTCGAGCTGTCCCGCGTGCGTCGTCCCGGCGACTTGATGGCCGGCCGCGACCAGCAGCGGCAGAAGGCTTCGGCCGATAGCGCCGGTTGCGCCGGCCAGCAGAATTCGCATGCGTCCCTCGCTTGCCGACCCAAACGCTTTCCGCGCGGCGATGACGCCATGTGCGGCGGCGATCTCGTGTGGCAGGATACGGCGGAGACCGCGAAACGAGGGAGGGCGCGATGATCGCGATGTGGGTCAAGGTCAAGGTGAAGGCGGACCGGAAGGCGGATTTCCTGAAGGCGATCGAGGTCGACGCGCTCGGCTCCGAGCGGGACGAGCCCGGCTGTGCGCGGTTCAACGTGCTGCAGGACCAGCAGGACTCGAATACCTATTACTTTTACGAGGTCTATCGCGACGAGGCGGCGCTCGAGGCGCATCGCGCGGCGCCGCATTACGCGGTGTGGCGGGCGGCGGCCGACACCCTCGACGGCCCGACCCAGGCGGTACGCTGCAACACGGTGTTCCCGGCGGCGGCGGATTACTGGTTCAAGTGACGACCTCATGTCGTCATTTCCGCGAAGGCGGCAATCCACGGCAGGCGACGGAACGGGTACCCCTGGTACCCCGCCTTCGCGGGGGTGACGAGTAAGAACAGGAACGATTTAGGGAGAGAAGCATGGGCAAATTCGACGGCAAGGTCGCGCTGGTCACCGGGTCGGGGCGGAATATCGGGCGGGCGATGATTTTGAAGCTGGCGGCGGAGGGGGCGAACGTCGTCGTCAACGCGCGCTCGAACCAGAAAGAGCTCGACAGCGTCGTGGCCGAGGCTAAGGCGATCGGCGTCAAGGCGATCGGGATTCTCGCCGACATGGCCAGCAAGGCGCAGGTCGAGGCGATGGCGGCGAAGGCGCTATCGGAATTCGGCCGCGTCGACATCCTCGTCAACAACGCCGCGATCCGGCCGCACAAGCCGTTCGTCACGGTCACCGACGAGGATTGGGAGCTGGTGCGCGGGGTCGTCCTCGACGGCGCGTTCTATCTGACCCGGGCGCTGATCGGGAAGATGGCCGAGAACAGGTACGGCCGCGTCCTGTTCTTTGTCGGCGACGGCTCCTATTCGGGGCGTGGCAGCGGGCGGGCCCACCTGTCGGCGGCGAAGATGGCGCTGATCGGCCTGGCGCGGGGGCTCGCCTCGGAGTTCGCGCCGCACAACATCCGCGTCAATGTCGTGTCGCCGGGCAGCATCAACACGACCCGCGCCAACCCCGAATGGTACGGCAACCGCCCGCCCGACGCCTCCGGCATCCCCTTGGGCCGCCAGGGCGAGATCGCGGAGATCGCCGACACGGCCCTGTTCCTTATCGGCGACGAAAGCGGCTTCATCACCGGGCAGACGATCCACGCCAACGGCGGGGTGGGTTACTACTGATCCTTCGTCTTTGCGAGCGCAGCGAGGCAATCCCCTTTCGCAGGAGGCTCCTCCGAGGGGGATTGACGCGTCGCTGCGCTCCTCGCAATGACAGGGAGTGGTGCGGGCGCTACTGCCCCGCACGTACTGCCTGGCCCTGACGCGTGGGCTCCTTGGCGTAAGCCTCCTCGTCCGAGATGTCCTGGTTCGTGTAGTCGGGAAGGAATGCCGTCGAGGCCAAGCTGACGACGGCGCAGATCGCGACGTAGATCGCCACCGAATAGCCTGAGCCGGTGCTCGCGAGGAGCGCGGTCGCGATCAGCGGGGCGGGGCCGCCGGCGATGATCGACGACAGGTGATAGCCGAGCGAGGCGCCGCTGTATCTGAGCCGTGGGCTGAAGGACTCCGCGATCAGCGCGCCCTGCGGCCCGTACATCATGTCGTGCGGGATCAGCGACACCACGATCGCGAAGAAGATCCAGCCGGGCACCATCGTGTTGAGCAGGGCGAAATAGACAAAGCCCCAGACGCCCGTCGTCACGGTGCCGATCAGGTACATCTTCTTGCGCCCGATGCGGTCGGAGATGTAGCCGCACAGCGGCTGCGTGACCGTCGACGTTGCCGTCGCCAGCAGAACGGCAAGCAGCAGCGTGTCGCGCGAGGTGTGCAGCACGGTCGTGCCGTAGGTGAAAATGAACGCGACAAAGATGTAGAATGGGCCTTGCTCGGCCATCCGGCACAGCGCGGTCAGGATGATCTCCTTGGGCTGCCGCCGGAACACCTCGATGACCGGCGCCCGCGAGACTTGCTCCGCGTCGAGAATGCGTTGGAACACCGGGGTCTCGAGGATGCCGAGGCGGATCCACAGCCCGATCCCGACCATGGCGATGCTGATCCAGAACGGGATGCGCCAGCCCCAGGTGAAGAACTGGTCGCCGGCAAAGGTGCTGCCCAGCAGCACGACGACGTTGGCGATGAAGAGGCCGGCCGGCGCGCCCCATTGCGGCCATGAGGTGATAAAGCCGCGGTGCGCGTTGGTCTTGGCCCATTCCATGGCGATGAGGGTCGCGCCGCCCCACTCGCCGCCGATGCCGATGCCCTGGATGAAACGCACGGCGGTCAAGATGATTGCGCCCCAGATGCCGATCGTGTCGTAGCCCGGGATGAACCCGACGGCAAAAGTCGACAAGCCGGTCAGCAACAGCGTCGCGATCAGCGTCACCTTGCGGCCGATCCGGTCGCCGAAATGGCCGAAGAACGCGGCGCCGATCGGGCGAGCGATAAACCCGACGGCGTAGATGCCGAACGCTTGCAGCGTGCCGACCAGCGGGTCGGAGGCGGGAAAATAGAGCTTGGCGAAGACGAGCGGCGCGACCAGCACGTAAAGGAGGAAGTCGTAGGCCTCGATGATCGTCCCCACGGTCGAGGCGACCACGGCGCGGCGTAACTGCGCGGCGTGCGCGGTGTCGGAAAGGGCATGTCCGGCTGCTGGTGCCATTCCTTCCTCCCTGGTTCGTGTCTTTAATGTTCGGCGGTGAGCTCCTGGTGCGACATTCTGTACAAGAAGATGCTATCAGCCGGCACGGCGGCGGCAAAGGCCGGCGCACTGCGCCCAGCGTGAACCAGCCCCGCGCGCGACACTTCTGCGTTGTCCCCTGGCGTCGAAATAGGCGATCTTTCGCTGGAATACGCGGCGCCTGCCTGGGAGCGGAGAACCATGAGACTCAACGACGCCATCAATATCGAAGACCTGCACCAGATGGCGAAACGGCGGCTGCCAAAGGTCGCCTTCGACTTCATCGAGGGCGGGCTCGAGGACGAGCGCGGGCTCGACCGCAACACCGAGGCCTTCAAGAAGCACAACCTCTTGCCGCGCTACCTTGTCGATGTGTCGAAGCGCGACCAGGGGGTGACGATCTTCGGGCAAAAATTTTCCAGCCCGTTCGGCATCTCGCCGACCGGCAGCGCCGGGCTTTTCCGCCGCGGCGCCGACATGATGCTGGCCGAGGCGGCGCGCGAGGCGAACATCGTCTACATCCAGTCCGGCGCTTCGAACGAAACGATCGAGGACGCCGCCCGGGTTGCCCCGAAAAATGCGTGGTACCAGCTCTACGCCGCGCGCGACGGCAAGGTCTCCGAGGATCTGATCAAACGCACCGCTGATGCCGGCCTGTCGACGCTGGTGCTGACCGTTGACGTGCCGGTGCATTCGAAGCGCGAGCGCAACACCCGCAACGGCTATGCCAGCATCCGCGGCAACTGGTTGCGCGCGGCGCTGAGCCTCAAGCCGGCTTTGCTCGCCGAAGCGATGACGCATCCGGGCTGGGTCTGGGAATACATCAAGCATGGCGGCACGCCGGCGCTCGGCAACTGGCTGCCTTACCTGCCCAACGGAGCCAGCGCCGAGGAGACGATCAAGTTCAACCGGAACATGGTGCCGGCGCACGCGCAGACTTGGCGCGATCTCGAACACTACCGCAAGATCTTCCCCGGAAACCTTGTCGTCAAAGGCATTCTCGCCCCCGATGACGCGCTGCGCTGCGTCGAGGCCGGGTGCAACGGCATCATCGTGTCGAACCACGGCGCGCGGCAGCTCGACCAGGCGCCGGCCTCCCTCGACGTGCTTCCGGCGGTAAAGCGCGCGGTCGGCGACAAGCTGACCGTGATGCTCGACAGCGGCGTACGCCGCGGCGCCGACATCCTGATCGCGCTCTGCCTCGGCGCCGAGATGTGCTTTTTCGGCCGCCCGACCCTTTACGGCGCGGTCGCCGGCGGGCAGGCCGGGGTCCACAAGGCCGTGGACATCTTCCGCGGCGAGATCGATCTCGTCATGGGGCAGATCGGCTGCCCGAGCCTCGACGAACTCGGCCCCGACTTCCTCTGGCGCGAAGACTGGGAGCGGAACCAGTAGGAAGACTGGGACGGCGTTACGCCGCCGCTGTCCGCATGCCGCGGCCCCAGCCGTGGCGCAGCACCAGGGAGCCGACGAGGGTCAGGTTCATCAGGTTGAAGATGACACCCGAGGCGAAGGCGGGGCCGTAGAAGCCGAAATGGTCATAGAGGGCGCCGGCCCACCAGCTCCCGAACGCCATCCCGCCCATGCTGACGAACAGTACCATCGGCACCCGCCACGACGCCTCGCTCGACGGGTAGAGTTCGCGCATGATCAGCACATAGGCCGGCACGATGCCGCTGAAGCCGAGGCCGAATGCGGCCGAGATCGCGAACAATCCAGCCTCGTTCTGGGTCAGCATGAAGGCGCCGATCGCCAGCGCCTGGCACAGGGAGCCGAGCATCAACGTCGGCAGCCCGCCGACCCGGTCGGCGAGCCAGCCCCAGAACTGGCGGCTGCAAAACGCGCAGGCCTGGAGCACCGACAGCATCGCCGCGCCCTGCACCGCCGGCACCCCGACATCGCTGCAGAATGCGACCAGGTGGCTTTGCGGGATCGACATCGGCACGCAGCAGCAGAACCCGGCCGCGCAGAGCATCGCCATGACGAGGTTCGCCGGCAGACCCAGGACTCGCCGCGCGTGGGCCGAGCGGCCGGCGACGGGACCGGTGGCCGGCGCCTCGGGGGCCGGTTGGAGATAAAGCGCGATCAACGGGACCGTGACGATCACGATCGCGGCGAACCCGATCATCGTCCGCTGCCAGCCGTAGCTGCCGAGCGCATGCTGGAACACGGTCGGCCAGACGACGCCCGCGACATACTGGCCTGATGAGATGAGGGCGAGCGCCGTGCCGCGACGCACCTCGAACCAGCGGCTGACATAGACCATCAGCGGCGGCAGCATCGCGCCGTTGCCGAAGAGTCCGAGCAGGATGCCGTGGCCGATATAGAGCGCCCAGATATGCCCGGTCGCCGACAGGCACAGCCCTGCCGCGATGTTGAGCGCGCCAAAGATCACGGTGCGGCGGATGCCGATCCGCTCGGCGACCCAGCCCATCAGGATACCGCCGGCGCCGGTGCCGACCCAGGCGAGTGCGGCGGCCAGCGCGACGACCTCTCGCGCCGTGCCGAGATCCTGGGTGATCGGCTTCAGTCCGACGACGATCAGGAGCGGAGAACCATAGGAGAACGACAGAAGGAGCAGCGTGATGATCGCCGCCCTCCAGGCGGCGGGCCCCTCGACCTCGGCCGGGCGCTCACGCGAGGCAGGGTTCGGACCCGGTATCGAAGCTCCGGAATCCGGCATGCTGCCCGCCTTTCTTCTTGCCGTACCAACCTGCCCACGATTTGAGCAGAGGCAACACTGATACTCCCGCCTGCCGCGGCGCGGCAATCGCCGATCGAGCAGGGCACATTTGCAGGGAGACGACTTTTTCACCGCAGGGACGCGGAGTTGCGCGGGGACGCTGCATCGTTTGCCCCGTGACCTCTGCGGCCCTCCGCGCTCTGCGGTGAAAAAGTGCTTTTTGACGCTTCGCGTCAGAGGAATGCCGGAATAGGCTTCCCCGAGCGAGAAACGGGAGAGTGTGCGATGGGCAAGCGGATCGTGATCGTCGGGGCGGGGGCTGTCGGAACGTATACCGGCGCGCATATGGCGAGGGCCGGGGAGGACGTCACCTTTGTCGACTTCTGGCCGGAGAATGTCGAGGCGATCAACCGAGACGGCATCCGCATCACCCACCACCAGGGGCGCGATCCGTACACGGTCAAGTCCCGGGCGATCCACCTGACCGAGGCGCAGAACCTGGCCAAGGAGGCGCCGGTCGACATCGCCTTTGTCTCCGTCAAATCCTACGACACCGAATGGGCGGCGCGGCTGATCAAGCAATACCTGGCGCCGGGCGGCTATATCGTTTCCTTGCAGAATTGCATGAACGAAGAGACCATCGCCGGGGTCGTCGGCTGGGGCAAGACGATGGGGTGCATCGCCAGCCACATCTCGGTCGCGCTGCACGCGCCGGGGCAGGTGCATCGCGGCGGCCTGATCGGCGGCGACCGCCACACGGTCTACCGCACCGGCGAGCCCAACGGCCGCATCACCGATCGCGCGCAGGAGGTGTGCAAGCTCGTCTCGACCGCCGACAGCGCCAAGGTTACCGACAATCTGTGGGGCGAGCGCTGGACCAAGCTGATCCAGAACACGATGGCGAACGGCGTCTCGGCCTGCACCGGACTCAGCGGCTCGGATTGTGCGGATAATCAAGCAATCAGACATTTCCAGGCGCGGCTCGGCAGCGAGGCGATCCGGATCGGCCAGGCGCGCGGATACAAACTCGAGGAGGTCGACCACCTCCCACCCGACCTGATCGCCCGCGCCGGCGAGGGCGACGCCGAGGCGCTGAAGAAATACGACGATCACAAGGCCAGCTCGCCGCGCGGCGCCTCCGATCAGCGTCCGTCGATGGGCCAGGACATGGCCAAGGGTCGCCGCACCGAGATCGAGTTCTTGAACGGCTTCGTCGTGCGCGAGGGCAACCAGGTCGGTATCCGCGCGGCCGCCAACGAACGCCTCGTCGACATCGTCAAAAAGGTCGAGCGCGGCGAACTGAAGCAGGATCCGCGGCACATCTCGGAGCTGAGGCTGAACTGATGCTCCGGACGCTGGTTCTGCTGGCGATGCTGGGCGTCGCGGCGTGTGGCCACGACGAGAAGCCGCCTTCGGCGCCGGCTCACGATCCCGACGACCCCATCGCTGCGCCGATCACGCCGGTGCAGCAGGAGCCGCTCAAGCCGCAATAATATAGGAGCGCGGGCGCGCCCCGCCCGCATCTTCGATTGCCAGGTGCGGGCGGGACGCCCGCGCTCCTATGCGTTCGACTGTTTCTCGATCTGCGCCGACAGGCGGCTGTAGACGCGGCGGGCGTTGCCTTCGAAGATCTTGGCCTTGTCGGCGGCGGACAGCGGGAGCTGGTCGACGTAGCGCTTGGTGTCGTCGTAATGGTGGCCGGTTTCGGGGTCGATGCCGCGGACGGCGCCGATCATCTCCGAGGCGAAGAGGATGTTGTCGACGGGGATCACCTTGGCGAGGAGCTCCTGGCCCGGCAGGTGGTAGACGCAGGTGTCGAAGAACACGTTCTTCAGCATGATCTCAGAGAGCGTCCCCAGCTTCGCATCCTGCGCCAGGCCGCGGTAGCGGCCCCAGTGGTAGGGCACGCCGCCGCCGCCATGCGGGATGATGAACTTGATCGCCGGGAAATCCTTGAACACCGACGAGACCATGAGCTGGTTGAACCCTGCCGTGTCGCCGTTGAGGTAATGCGACCCGGTCGTATGGTGGGTCGGAGTGCACGAGGCGCTGACGTGGATCATCGCGGGGATGTCGTACTCGACCATCTTTTCGTAGATCGGATACCAGTAGCGGTCGCCGAGCGGCGGGTCCTGCCAGTGCCCGCCGGAGGGGTCGGGGTTCAGGTTGATCCCGACCATGCCGTATTCGTTGATGCAGCGGTCGAGCTCGACGAGGCAGTTTTTCGGGCTCACCTTTGCGCTCTGCGGCAGCATCGCGACGCCGATGAAGTTCTTCGGAAACAGCGCGCAGACCCGGTGAATGAGCTCGTTGCACGCGGCCGCCCAGGCCTCGCTGGTCGAGGCGTCGCCCAGGTGGTGGCCCATGCCGGCGGCGCGCGGCGAGAAGATCGTCAGGTCGGTGCCGCGCTCGCGCTGGAGCTTGAGCTGGCCGCCGACGATCGTCTCGCGGAGCTCGTCGTCGGTAATCGCTGGTCGGGGCGGCGCTGCCCCGCCGGCCTTGTGCGCCTCGATCTGCGCGGTGCGCCACGCTTCGTGCTGCTTTGGCGAGGTGGTGTAATGGCCGTGGCAGTCGATGATCATGACGAGCCTTTCTTCAACGGGTCGTTGCGAGGAGCCGGAGGCGACGCGGCAATCCCGGGTGGGAGGAGTCCCCTAGTGCACGAGGTTGCTTCGTCGCGGGGCTCCCCGCAATGACGGTGACCCGGACTAATCGCGGTTCTGGTCGTGGGTGCCCGGGCCCAGCGCGCCGGTGTCTCGGGCGCCGTTGTATTGATAGCTGGACTGGCTCGGCGACGATGAGGATGACGACCCGAAGAGATTGCCGCCGCACGCCGCGAGCTATAACGCCGCGGCGACCGCCAGCGCCAAACCACCTAATCTGCGCATAGTCTCATTCCCCCAAAGAGTTTACTCGACGAGCAGTTTTACGATCGCGTCGAAATGATCATCCGCGAGTTGCTGCAATTCTTCGTCCGTCCGGTCCTGCACCGGATGCGGAACAAAGACCAAGGCCGGGTCGGTGCCGAGCGATTTCGCCTGCGCCTCCGCCCCCTGGATGAACTCCACCGTCGCTACGCCTACCGTCGGAATGCCACGCGCCTCGAGGTCCGCCATGTCATGCGTACAGCACGAAATGCAGGACCCTCAGTCGCTCAGTCCTTCGATGACGACATCGACCTCGGTCGCGATCTGCTGCGACAGCGCGATCGGGGCAGGGCGGGTATTGGTCGGCTTGGCATAGTGCCGGAAGGCGATGCCGCGCTCGCCGAGCCGTTCGCCGAGCCGCTTCAGGAACACGTCGCCGCGCGCCTTGGCGATGTCGAGAATGCCGACGGTGAGCCCGTCGAGCTTTTGCGGTCGCGCCAGACGTGGTCGCCGCGTCGGTGTTCGCTCGGATGTGGGATCGAGAAGGACGGTCATAGTTTCACCTCCCTTGTTACGGGTGTGCTTCCTCGGGGGCCGCTGGAGGACCAGCCGCCGATGATGCCGCTGAACATCCCGGCGTCGCCGCCGGCGCGGACGAGCATCAGGCCGCCGGGGCGGAATTTGGGGACCATCGTGCCGGCGCGGTCGGGGGACCCGCCTTCGTCGATGCCCTTGGCGCCGCGGGCGAGGTCTTCTCCTGGGATTTCGGTGAGCCTGTAGAGCTCTTCGTAGAGCCGCGCCTTGGTCCAGCCGGCCTCGCGGAAGGTACGGTGATGCTCGGGGCTGATGACGATGAGGGCGTCGGCCGAGGGGGCGCTTTTGACGTTGAAGAGCACCTTCAGCGACTCGGCGAAGCTGCGGGCGAGGCTCTCCGGGGTGCGCGATTTCTGGTCGACGACGCCTTGCAGGCCGAACCCGGCGAAGACGGTCACGGCGGATTTCCCCGGCGCAATGCCCTTTTCGACCGAAAGCGGCTCCCAGGACGAGCCTTCCTCGTCCTCGGCAAAGCAATAGGTCCATTTGCCGGGGTTGCCGAGGGTCGCGCGGTCGACCTCCTGCGGGCGGCCGCCGCCGATGTTGCGGATGACGAGCTGCAGGGCGCGGCCGATCGATCCATTGGCGCGGTTGCCTTGCCCCAGCGCGTTGCCCTTGGCGTTCATCCCGATCTGGCGGCGGATCGGGCCGTTCACGACGACGACCGGGCCGACGAACATCGTCGTCGCAAGAACGCCGTGCATCGCGAATTTCTCGTCGAGCACCGCCTCGACCGCGGCGATGACGACCGGCAGCATCTCGGGCTTGCACCCGGCCATCACGGCGTTGATCGCGATCTTTTCGACGGTCGCCGGCGCAAGCTCGGGTGGGACGATGCCGATCACCTGCTGCGGGTCGCGGCTCGTGCCGTCGAGCATCTTGAGGACGCGCTCCTCGGTCGGCGGCACCAGCGGCAGCCCGTCCGACCAGCCGCGGCCAACCATCGCCTCGTATTCGTCCTCGTCGCCGCCGATCTCGATGCGGCGCGACCTGAGACCCGTCTCGTTGAAGCGGATCTTCAGCCGCTCGATGATGCCGGGCTCGATATTCTTGGCGCCACAGCCGGGCCGCTGCTGCGGCAGGCCGGCGCCGAGCCCGGCGATGCCCGCGACCCGCTCCCATTCGGCGCGATCCCAGCCGTAGGTGCGGTCGGCCTCGGCGCCGCCGGAGCGGCGAATGAGGGTCGGCACGACCTCGATCCTGAGGCTGTGCGACACGTCGAGACGGGTGTCGTCGACGCGGTCGGGGATGGTTTCGGGAAAGGTCGGATCGTCCTGGGTGAAGACGGTCAGCTTGCCGCGCTTTGCGAGCTCGGCGAGCACCGGCGCCGTCAGCTCACAGGTCGGGCAATCGCGCTTGACGACGGCGACAAGGCCGTCACTCGGCAGGTCGGTCATGGGTTTGGGTTTACCACGAAGCCGCGAAGGGCACGAAGCGAAGGTTTTGGCTTTTACCGCGGAGGTCGCGGTGGAACGCAAAGGGGGCTGCACCGCGGCGCAGCCGCAACAAGTTCGCCTCTGCGTCCTCCTCGAGAAAAATTCACGTCACCACGCGAGGGCCCAGCCGTCGCGACGGGGGTCTGAGCCGGCATAGAGGGTGCCGGCTGCGTCGCGGCGGATGATCTCGATACTGCAGGGGCCTTCGAGGTCGCCGACGGTGTCGACCGGATGGCCGCGCTGGCCGAGGTCGCGGCGGGTGGCGTCGGAGAATCGGCGCTCGATCGTCAAGACGTCGGGGCCGTCATGCGGGTAGTTGGCGTATTGGCCGGCGAGGTTCATCGTCCAGCGCGGGGTCTCAGCCGCCTGCTGGGGGTCGAGGCCGAGATCGATCATCGCGGTCAGCACCTGGAAATTGACCTGTACCTGGTTGTCGGCGCCTGGCGTGCCGAAGACGCTCCACAGCTTGCCGTCCTTGAGCACCAGCGGCGGGTTCATCGTCTGGCGGACTCGCCGGCCGGGGCGGAGGTAATTCGGGTGCCCGGGGTCGAGGTGCCAATACGCCATGCGGTTGTTAAGGAGGATGCCGGTGTCGCCGGCGGTCACCCCCGACCCCCAGGCGCTGTTGATGCTCTGGATGCCGCTGACCGCGTTGCCGTCGCCATCGGCGGTGCAGAAATAGGTCGTGTTGCCGGCGGCGTCGGCGATCGGGCGGAGCGGCGCGGCATGGCGCGGGTCGATGCGGGCGGCGAGGCGGGCGCAATACTCGGCCGACAGGATTTCATCGAGCGGCGCGGTCAAGGTGCGTGGATCGGACCCCCAGCGCTCGCGGTCGGCAAAGGCGAGCTTCCGCGCCTCGACCATCGTGTGAACGAGATCGGGCGACCCGAGACCCATGGCCGCGAGATCGAAATTCTCGGCGATCTTGAGTTCCTGGAGCAGGACGAAGCCGGTCGAATTAGGCGGCGCTTCGAGCACGGTGTAGCCGCGGTAGTCGATGCCGATCGGGGCCTGTTCCTCGGCCTCGAACTCCGCGAGGTCGGCCTCGGTGACCAGCACGCCGGCCTCGGCGCAGCCTTGCGCGAGGCGGCGGGCGAGGGGGCCGCGGTAAAGGCATCCGGCGCCCTCCGCGGCGATCTCCTCGAGGGTGCGCGCGAGGTCGGGCTGTGCGATCGTGGTGCCGACGGAGGCGCCGCCTTTCAGGAACACGGCGCCGCTGCGCCTGTCGGCGCGCAGGATCGCGGCGTTGTCGAGCGCGAAATGCCGATAATGCGGCGTCGCGCCGTAGCCGTCGCGGGCCTGGGCGATCGCCTCGGCGAAAAGGTCGCGCCACGGCAGGCGCCCCTGTGCTCGGTGCATCATGCCGAGCCCCGCGAGCATCCCCGGGACCGAAGCCGATAGCGGCCCGGTGCGCGGGATGCCGCCGGCGTATCGGTCCGGGGTCGCGACCTTCGGCGCGGGGCCGGTGCCGTTGTAGACGGTCGCCCGGCCGGTCTTTGCGTCGAAGACGTGATAGAACCCGTCGCCGCCGAGCCCCGACATCATCGGCTCGACGACGGCCAGGCTCGCCGCCGTCGCCACCGCCGCGTCGACCGCATTTCCGCCCGCCCGGAGCGCCAGCAGCCCCGCCTGCGCCGCGAGTGGATGGTTCGCCGCCACCGCCCCCCGCCGTCCGATGATCAGGGCTCTGTAGGTGCGCGGGGACTGGTTCATGGCTGGCGGCTCTCGATGGCGGAAGGAAACTGTAGAGGCGGCGTGCAGCGCCGACCAAATTCTTTTCACCGCAGAGGCTGGGATCTTATGCTCCGCGCCACGCAAGGAGTGTCGGCATGGGCAAGGTGCTGTCGGACGGGCAGATCGCGCAGGATGAGCGCGACGGCTTCGTCTGTCCCGTCGAGGCGTTCAGCCGCGAGGCGGCGCCGGGGTTTCGCGATGCGCAATTCGATCAGTCCGACAACATGCCGTCGCGCGGGCAGACGCTGACCCCCGATTTCGACCGCTCGAACAGCGTCTCCATGGCGCTGAAGGCGGGGCAGATGTCGCTTCATCACACGCATTTGATCCACCGATCCGGCCCGAACCTGTCGAATGACCAGCGGATCGGGTTCGGTATCAGCTATATTCCGGCCTCGGCGACCTGCCGGCCGAGCGCAAGGCAATCGGCGATGCTGGTGCGCGGAATCGACCGCTACGGGCATTTCGACGACGAGCGCCGGCCGACGGCCGATTTCGGGCCCGATGAGCGCGCCTATCACAAGGCCGCGGTCGCCCGCTTCCGGGTCCAGAACGCGGAGCAATTCGCGCAATACGAGGTGGCGACATGAGGGCCAACCTTATCCTGCTCGTACCGGTCGTCTGCTTTGTTGTCGGTGCGTCGGCCGACCCCGCCGCGGCGCAGACCGCGCCTTATTATCCCAACCCGTACTCGCAGCCTGCTGCGCCCTCCTATCCGCAACCGGCCGGGAGCCCGACGGCCCCTGCGCCCCAGCCCGCTCCCCAGGACGATATCGACTGGGGCCCGGCGCGCTACCACCCGCACGACTACCCCGGGCCGGCGCTGCGCGGCGGCAACGGCGGAGGCTGACGGTGCGGGTCTCACGCGTCGCCCTAATGCTCGGCGCCTGGCTGGCGGTCGCCGGCTGCGCCGCGCCCGTCGCGACCCCGGTCCATTCCGACCGGAACGGGCCGGTCCATGGCGAGCCCGGCGGCGGCGGTGGCGGCGGGGGCTCGATGTGAGGGGCTGGCAGATAGTGATGCTCGTCACGCTGCTCGCGCTCGCGGCGTGTGCGGGGAAGAGCGACAACGACAGCGACCAGCACCAGGGCTTTTATGGCGGGGTGAGCGGCGCATGGAACTGACCGGCGACACGCCGGTGAGCTGCGGGGTCGTCGTTACCGACGGGCGTGTGATCCTGCTCGGTCACGCGACGCGGACGCCCCGCTGGGACATCCCGAAGGGCGTCGCCGATCCCGGCGAGGAGTTCCTGGCCGCCGCCTGTCGCGAATTGCAGGAGGAGACGGGGCTTGTCGCCGACCCGGCGGCGCTCGTGCCGATCGGCACCTATCCCTATCGCAGGGATAAGGGGTTGTGCCTCTTCGGCTGGGTCCTCCCGGCGATGCCCGACCCGAAGACGCTCGTTTGCGTGTCGACGTTCGAGGCGCGCGACGGGGCGATGCTGCCGGAGTTCGACCGCTTCGGCCTCTTTCCCGCGGATGAGGCGGTCAAGCGGGTGGGCCGGGCGATGGCGGAAATCCTCGCCGGGATTTCGCTCGGCGAACTGTCCGCCGTCTCGAAATAACCTGGTCTTCGTGGTAGAGATAGGGAAACCACACCCATAAGGAGCACGCCATGCCCAAGCTGCGCCACATCGCGATCGCCGCCGAAGATCCCGAGGCGATGGCCGAATTCTACAAAAAGGCCTTCGATTTCAAGGAAGTCGGGCGGCCGAACGGGTATCTCGCCGACGGCGTGTTCCTCAGCGACGGCACGCTGAACATGGCGATCCTCAAGTTCAAGACCGACCAGCTCGGCAAGGGCATGGAGTTCCGCGGCATCCACCACTTCGGCGTGCTCGTCGAGGATGTCGAGGAGTTTACCAAGAAGCTCGACAGCCTCGGGGCCGAGCACTACATCGACCAGGGCCAGGGCGGGCACCAGGCCGGCTACTTCGAGAAGAAGTTCTTCGGGCCCGAGCACATCATGTTCGACATCGCCGAGCACGGCTGGGCCGGCGCCGAGCCGCTTCCCGTGCCGATCAAAGAAGCCGCCGAGTAAGAGGGAAGGGACCAGCACATGGCCAAGCTGCGCCACATCGCCATCGCCGCGAAAGACCCGGACAAGATGGCGGAGTTCTATTGCAAGGCGTTCGATTTTAAGATCGTGCGCTCGAATGACGGCCCGCTCGCCTATGGCCACCACCTGAGCGACGGCACGATCGACCTCGCGATCCTGCGCTTCAAGAGCGACCAGATCGGCAAGGGCATGGACTACACCGGGCTGCACCATTTCGGCATCCTGGTCGAGGACATGAACGAGAGCGCCAAGATCGTCGAAGGCCTCGGAGGCAAGCACTACATGGACCAGAGCGCGCCGGAACGGGTCGGCGGGTTCGAGACGAAGTTCTATGGCCCGGAAGGAATCCTGTTCGACGTCGCCGAACACCCCTGGACCGGCACCGAGCCGCTGCCCGTGCCGGTAAAAGAGGCGGCGGAGTAAAAAGCGAGGATCGCGGGCTGCCGAACTCGTCGAAGGGCAGCCCGCCCTTCGCTCACCGCGCGTCGCCCTCACCCTGGTCGCTTAGCGACCTGTACCTCTCCCGCCGTGCGGGCGACGGACAGCGCCCGCATCTTTCCCCTCTCCTGCACTGCGGGAGAGGGTGCCCGAAGGGCGGGTGAGGGGTGGCGCGGCGTGGTGTTCGTCCCTCGGATAGTTTCGCGGGGTCACCATGAGCGGTCGCACGCTGACGGCAATCATTGGCATAGGTGTTGCGCTCGGGGTGCCGCCGCCGTCGTGGAGCGCCACCCAATCCCTGACGGGCCCTGCCGCGTTCGGCGACTGGCACCAGGACGCACCCGGCGTCAGCCGCAAGATCACGGCCGCCGATTTACCTCAACCCTTCGCGACCCCCTCGGCCCGCGAGACGGCCCGCATCGTTGTGGAGCCCGCCGGCGCCACCCTGCATGTGCCGCCCGGTTTTACCGTGACCCGCATCGCCGACCATCTCGAACAGCCGCGGGCGATGGCGGTCGCGCCGAACGGCGACGTGTTTGTCGCCGAGAGCCGCGCCGACAGGATCGTCGTGCTGCGCGGCGGCCAGGTTTCGACCTTTGCGACCGGGCTCGACAGCCCCTACGGCATCGCCTTCTACCCGCCGGGCCCGGACCCAAAATTCGTCTATGTCGGCAACACGCAGTCGATTGTGCGGTTTCCGTACAAGAGCGGCGATCTCAAGGCGGGCGGGGCTCCGGAGACGCTGGTCGAGCCGCTCGCCGACAGCGGGTCGGGGCATTGGACGCGGGACATCGCGTTTTCGCCCGACGGCAAGCGGATGTTCGTCTCGGTCGGGTCGAGCTCGAACGATGCCGAGAACATGCCGAAAGCGCTACCCGACCCGGGCTGGGATTCGCAGCATGGGCTCGGCGCCGGCTGGGCGCATGAGACAAACCGCGCCGACGTGCTCGAATTTCCACCGGAGGGCGGGAAGGGCAAGGTTTACGCGGCGGGGCTGAGGAATTGCGCCGGGCTTGCGGTCGATCCGGCGAGCGGCGCGCCGTGGTGTGCGGTCAACGAGCGCGACGGGCTTGGCGACAACCTCCCGCCGGACTACGTGACGAAGGTCGAGGCCGGGCATTTCTACGGTTGGCCCTGGTACTACATCGGCGACCACGAAGACCCGCGCCACAAGAATGAGCGGCCGGATCTTGCCGGCAAGGTGACGGTACCGGACGTGCTGATCCAGCCGCATTCAGCGCCGTTGGGGATCGCATTTTACGAGGGGACGGCGTTCCCGGCCGAGTATCGCGGCAACGCGTTCGTCACGCTGCACGGTTCATGGAACCGGCATCAGCGCACCGGATACAAGGTCGTGCGGATCGTGCCGGGTACCGGGGCGTATGAGGATTTCCTGACGGGGTTCGTCACCGAGGATGGCGGCGTGTGGGGCCGGCCGGTCGGGATCGCGGTCGCCAAGGACGGCAGCCTCCTCGTCAGCGAGGACGGAAACGGTACGATCTGGCGCGTCGCCTTTACCGGCGGTCACCAGCCGAGCTCGACGCCCCGGTAGTCGACAAACCCGTGCCGGAGGGTGCTGGCGCGCGCCTCGACGACATCGACAACCCCGCGCACGCTCTCGTCGATCCCGACCGGCGCCGACGACCCGCCCATATCGGTCCGCACCCAGCCCGGATGCATCGCCAGCACGGTTATCCGACGGCTGCCGAGCCCGGCTGCGAAGCTGCGGATCAGCGAGTTGAGCGCGGCCTTGCTCGCCCGGTAGAGCGGAATGTACGCGTCATTGGTGCGCGTAATGCTGCCGAGATCCGAGCTCATGAACGCGATCACCCCGGAGCCGTCGCGTACTCGGCCGAGGAACTCGCGCGCAATACCCACCGGCGCCACCGAATTGACCTGGAACAGCTCGGCAATCTCGGCCGGCGTTGCCTGCGCCGGATCCTGATGCGCGGCACCCTTGATGCCGGCATTGACGAAGACGAGGTCGAAGGTCTCGCCCGAAAGGCGCTGGGATAGTGCCATGATCGAGCCGGCATCCACCGTATCAAGCTGCTCGGCCCGCGCCCCCAAGGCCACGGCGCGGCGCGCCCCTGCTTCGTCGCGCACGGTGCCGATCACGGTCCATCCGCGGGATTTCAGCTCCTTCGTGAGCCCGAGCCCGAGCCCGCGGGAGGCGCCGATGATCAGGGCGGTGCGGTCGTCGGACATCAGATCGTTTCCTCGGAAGTTGCCCTTAACCCGACCTCATCGGTTGAGAGAGTGAGAGATCCATTCTCTACCAGATGTAGTGGATTTTCGCGCAAGATGTTCCGGTTATGGGCTCTTATATCTGCGACTCACACGTCGAGGTTGGCGACCGAGAGCGCGTTGGCCTGGATGAAGTCGCGGCGGGGCTCGACGAGGTCGCCCATCAGCGTCGAGAAGGTTTCCTCGGCGCTGTCGGCGTGGGTCAGCTTGACCTGGAGCAGCGAGCGGATCTCGGGGTCGAGCGTCGTCTCCCAGAGCTGCTCGGGGTTCATCTCGCCGAGGCCCTTGTAGCGGGTGATGTCGATGCCGCGACGGCCGATCTCCATGATCGTCTCGACGAGGCTGGCGGGGCCGGTGATGCGGTATTCGCGGTCGCGCGCGACGATCTTGCCGGGCGCTGCATAGACCTCGCGCAGCGCCTCGGTCTCGGCGTCGAGCCGCCGCGCCTCCATCCCGCGGGTGAGCTGCGGGTCGATCTCGCGGCGCTCGTCGACGCCCTGGCGGGTGATCGAGAACACCATGACCCCGTCGCTCGCGACCTCGCCACGCCACTGGGGAGCGCCGGGTTCGGCGATGAGGTTGAGCCGCTCGGCCGTGCGCCGGGCGGCGGCCTCCTCGGCCTCGCGGTCGTTGGCGATCGCGAGCGCACCGGCGATCGCCGCCTGCTCGACGATCTTGAGGCTGCCGACCTTGGCCGCCAGCGGCTGAAGCCAGCGACGCTGCGTACGCGCCGAACCGAGCAGCGCCTCAAGGTCGTTGCCGCCGCGCTGGCCGCCGTCGTGCTGGTGGAACACGGCATCGCGCAGCGCGGCGTTGACGCAATAGGCCTCGAGCGCCGGGTCGTCTTTGAGATAGACCGGCTTTGCATTGCCACGCTGGAGGCGGTAGAGCGGCGGCTGGGCGATATAGAGGTAGCCCCGGTCGATCAGCGGCTGCATCTGCCGGAAGAAAAAGGTCAGCAGCAGCGTGCGGATATGGCTGCCGTCGACATCGGCGTCGGTCATGATGATGATGCGGTGATAGCGGGCCTTGTCAGCCTCGAAATCTTCGCTGCCGATCCCGGTGCCGAGCGCCTGGATGAGGGTGCCGATCTCGGCCGAGCCGAGCATCTTGTCGAAGCGGGCACGCTCGACATTGAGGATCTTGCCCTTGAGCGGCAGGATCGCCTGGAAGCGGCGGTCGCGGCCCTGTTTCGCCGAGCCGCCGGCGCTGTCGCCCTCGACGATGAAGATCTCACTCTTCGCCGGATCGCGCTCTTGGCAATCGGCCAGCTTGCCGGGGAGGTTGGCGATGTCGAGCGCACCCTTGCGGCGGGTCAGGTCGCGAGCCTTGCGCGCGGCCTCGCGGGCGGCGGCGGCCTCGGCGACCTTGGCGACGACCTTACGCGCCTCGGACGGATGCTCCTCGAACCATTGCTGCAGTTTGTCGCCGACGATGCCCTCGATGACCGGGCGCACCTCGGACGAGACGAGCTTGTCCTTGGTCTGCGACGAGAATTTCGGGTCGGGCATCTTCACCGACAGGATGCAGGTGAGGCCCTCGCGCATGTCCTCGCCCTGCAGCGCGATCTTCTCCTTTTTCGCCATGCCGCCGTCGTTGGCATAGGCGTTGACCGTGCGGGTCAGTGCGGCGCGGAACCCGGCGAGATGCGTGCCGCCGTCACGCTGGGGGATGTTGTTCGTAAAGCACAGCATCGACTCGTGATATGAGTCGGTCCATTCCATCGCGATCTCGAGGAAGATCCCTTCGCGCTCGCCGCCGATGGTGATCGCCGGCGAATGCAGTGCCTGCTTCGACTTGTCGAGATATTCGACAAAGGCCTGGAGCCCGCCGTCGTAGTGGAACGTGACGGTCTTCGGCTCGGCTCCGCGCGCGTCGGTGAGGACGAGCGTCACGCCGCTGTTGAGAAAGGCGAGCTCGCGCAGGCGGTGCTCGATCGTCGTGAGATCGAACTCGATGTGGGTAAAGGTGTTCGGGCTCGGCAGAAAGGTGATCTCGCTGCCGGTCGCGAGGCCTTCGCGGGTCGAGCCTGCGGGCCAGGGCGGAGCGGCGCCGATCTCGGCGAGCGGCGCCTCGGGTACACCGTCGGCGAAGCGAATGAACCATTCGGAGCCGCCGCGGAAGATGCGCAGGTCGAGCCGGGTCGACAGCGCATTGACGACCGAGACGCCGACGCCGTGCAGCCCGCCCGATACCTTGTACGAGTTCTGGTCGAACTTACCGCCGGCGTGGAGCTGGGTCATGATGACCTCGGCCGCCGAGACCCCTTCCTCCTCGTGGAGGTCGACAGGGATGCCGCGACCGTTGTCGCTGACCGTGCACGAGCCGTCAGGGTTCAGGGTCACGATGACCGTGTCGCAATACCCGGCCAGCGCCTCGTCGATCGCATTGTCGACGACCTCATAGATCATGTGGTGCAGGCCCGAGCCATCATCGGTGTCGCCGATATACATGCCGGGGCGCTTCCGCACGGGGTCGAGCCCGTGCAGCACCTTGATCGAGCTGGCGTCGTAATCGGCGCCCCCATTGGCGCCATTTGGGCCGTTGGTGCCGTTGCCGTTCAGGGTCGGATCGGTATCGTTTGCCATGAGTTCCCTTGCGTCAGGGGGCGGTTTCGGTGAGGGCGCCGTCGTGGACCGTCAGAAAGCGGGCCGCGCCGCGCAGGGGAAAAAAGAGCTCGGGGTCGGTGCCGGTCAGCCAGGCCTGGCTTTCGAGCGATGCGACGATATCGAACAGCGCCGCACGCCGCGTCCGGTCGAGATGCGCCGCGACCTCGTCGAAGAGGAGGAGAGGCGGTTCGCCCCGGATCGCGCGCTGCAATTTCGCGTGAGCGAGCAGGATCGAGATGAGCAGCGCCTTCTGCTCGCCGGTCGAGGCCTGTTCGGCCGGGACCGATTTTTCCTGATGCGTCACCGCGAGATCGGAGCGATGCGGGCCCAGCGTCGCGCCGCCGGCGGCTGCGTCGGCCGGGCGATTGGCAACGAGGGCGCCCTTGAATTTGTCCTCGACGGCAAGCGCCGGCATATC
>DASXFE010000103.1:0-4085 GCA_036489765.1 Allostellaceae bacterium
GAGGCCGAACGCGGCGTCGTCATCGTTGGCGGCGGTGATGAGGGGGATGCCGTCGGAGTCGCGGGCGATCGTCACCCGCGCGGCGATGCCCTTGAGCGAGATCGTGCCGTCGACCTGTGGCAGCGACGAGCGCAGGTAGAACCAGCCGCCACCCGTGACGACGACGACGGCGACGAACACCAAGGCGAGAACCTTGCGAGTCACATGCCGAGTTCACGCAGGATCTTGGCGCGATCGGCGTCGAGGTCGGGCGAGGGGGCGCGGGTCGGCGGGTCGTCGAAGGCGGAGAATTTCAAGGGGTTGCCGACATACTGGAAGGTGCCGGTGACCGGATCGTCGACTGTTACCAGCATGTTGCGCGCCGCGACCTGTGGGTGGCTGATCGCCTGCGCGACGTTATTGACCGGGCCGCACGGGATGCCGGCCTTTTCCAAGACCTCGATCCAATGGTCGGTCGTGTGGGCGCCGAGGATGTGGTCGAGCTCGATCTTGAGCTGCGGCTGGTGCTGGTTCCGGAGCGGGTTGGTCTTGTAGTTCGGGTTCTCGGCGAGCTCGGGGTGTTCGAGCACCTGCACCAGCTTGCCCCACAGCCCGTCATTGCCGGCGGCGATGATGATGTTGCCGTCCTGGGTCGAAAACGCCTCGAACGGGGAGATCGACGGGTGGCGGGCGCCGAGGGGGCCCGGGACGTCGCCGGTCGTCGTGTAGCGCATGATCGCGTTTTCGAGGATCGCGAGCTGGCAGTCGAAAAGGGCGACGTCGACCTTGGTCGCCTCGCCGGTGCGCTCGCGGTGGAGAAGCGCGGCGTTGAGCGCGATCGTCGTGTAAAGCCCGCCGGCCAGGTCGCCGATCGAGGCGCCGATGCGCGGCGACGGCTCGCCGGGGTTGCCGGTGATGCTCATGATCCCGCCGAGCCCCTGCACGACCATGTCGTAGGACGGGTGATGCGAGAACGGCCCGGTATGGCCGAAGCCGGAGGCGGCGGCATAGATCAGGCGCGGGTAGCGCGGGTGCAGCGTGTCCCAGCCGTAGCCGAGCTTTTCCATCGTGCCGGGGCGGAAGTTCTCGACGACGGCGTCGGCCTTGTCGAGGAGGCGCTCGAAGATCTCGCGGTCGCCCGCGGCCTTGAGGTCGAGGACGATCGATTCCTTGCCGCGGTTGACCGAGGCGAAATAGGTCGATTTGCCATTTTTGAACGGGCCGTATTGGCGCGCGTCGTCGCCGGTCTTGGGGGCCTCGACCTTGATCACCCGCGCGCCCATCTCAGCCATCAGGTGGGTGCAGTAGGGACCCGCGAGGATTCGCGACAGATCGACGATCGTGTAACCGGTAAGCGGCCCGGGCTGCGGCATGGGTATGCGTCCTTGCGAGGTCCTGAAGCCTGCGGTGAATAGCGCAGACAGGGCCGGACCCGCAATCGGGTCAGCGCGTCGCGCCTGCGGTGCCTTTCGCTGCTAACCGAACAAGTCGCGATGCGTCCCGGTGCGGATAAGGGTGATCTCGTCCGGCGTGGCCCGGTAAATCAGCAGCCAATCGGGCTCGATATGGCATTCGAGGACCCCCTTCCAATCTCCCGATAGCGGGTGCGAGAGGTAGCCTTCGGGCAGGACGCCGTTCTCCGCCAGCTGTTCGACGGCGGCGATCAGCTCCTCGACGTCCTTGCCGCGCCGTCGCTGACGCCTGAGGTCCGCATCGAATTGTGCATGCTCTCGGATTCGTCTCATGCGGCATCAGGACGAACGCGCTTTGCGCGCCCATTCGGCAACCGAGTCGAAGCTGTCGATATGCTCGCCAATCTCGGCCTCGCGGATCGCCTGGCGGGTCTGCCGGTTTGGAATGCGTACCGGAAACGGCAGGCCGTTGTTAAGCTTCACCTGAGTCAAGAACAGGGTGATCGCCTCGCTCGATGTGAGGCCGAGCTTTTTCAATACCGCCTCGGCGTCGCGCTTCAGCTCCGGATCCACCCGCGCCCGCACCACTTCGCTCTTTGGCATCGGCCCCGTCCCTTGATGCGCCCTATGTAGCACGTAATGGCCACAGCATGTCTGTGCAAGCCACCTTGGCGACCATCGTGATTTATCGCGATTGCAGCCATTCGCGCGCCGCAATCTTGGTGCTCGCGAATGGCCTGCACATATGTTCATCGGAACGGTGTAAGCTCGGATCATGGCGCGCTGGATCGACGAGGGCGAACGGGGCGACGCTCGGCGGACCGCGGCGCTGGCGGGCCTTGCGATAACCCTCGCCCTCGCCGTGCTTGGGGTGATGCTGGTGCGGGCGCTGCGCGACGAAAGCAAGCTCGAGGACTGCCTGATGCAGGGCCGGCATAATTGCGCTCCGATCGAGGCGCCGCTGACCCGCTGATGCATGGTCTTTCGTAAGAAATAGAGGCGGATCCGTGCCCACTTACGAAGGCGTGCCGGACGGCAATTTCACGTTCCCGTGCCTCGACGGGCATACCTGCGGCAATCCGGTGCGGCTGGTGATCGGCGGCGCACCGATCCTGCACGGCGCGACGATGAGCGAGCGGCGGCAGGACTTCCTCGGGCGGTTCGACTGGATCCGCCGCACGCTGATGTTCGAGCCGCGCGGGCATGACGTGATGTCGGGCGGGATCCTCTATCCGCCGCTGCGCGAGGATTGCGACATCGCGATCCTCTATATCGAGGTCACCGGCTGCCTGCCGATGTGCGGGCACGGGACGATCGGCTCGGTGACGATGGCGCTGGAACACGGGCTCGTGACGCCGCGGCGGGAAGGGATCGTGGCGATCGATGCGCCGGCCGGGCGGGTCTCGGCCGAATATGTGCGCAACGGCCCCTATGTCGACTCGGTGCGCCTGCGCAACGTGCCGTCGTACCTCGCGCGTGAAGCGGTGGTCGTGCCGATCGAGGGGCTCGGCGAGCTCATCGTCGACATCGCCTATGGCGGAAATTTCTACGCGATCGTCGAAAAGCAGCCGGCGTTTCCGGGGCTTGAGGAGGTGTCGGTCGACTGGCTCCTGCGCTGGAGCCCGGTTCTGCGGCGGCGGGTCAACGAGGTCGTGTCGGTGGTCCACCCCGAGGACGCGACGATCAATCACGTGAGCCATGTGCAGTGGACCGGTGCGGCGCAAGACCCCAGGGCGCATGCGCGCAACGCGGTGTTCTACGGCGACAAGGCGATCGACCGCTCGCCCTGCGGCACCGGGACCTCGGCGCGGATTGCCCAGCTTGCCGCGAAGGGGAAGCTCGCCGTCGGCGACGATTTCATCCACGAAAGCATCATCGGCACGCTGTTCGAAGGGCGGGTCGAGGCGGCGGTCGAGATCGCCGGCATCCCCGCGATCGTGCCGAGCGTCGCCGGATGGGCGCGGCTCCACGGGCTCAACACGATCTTCGTCAATTCCCGCGACCCGATGCGGGGCGGGTTCCAGCTTATCTAAGGGGGCGTGGCGGCGCTGTTGTCGGCGGCGGCCGTGTCAGCATCCTCAACCCGGCGGCCGCGCCGATTCCTCAAACAATCGATCTTGGCCGCCAATATCGCACGCCTAGCGTGCAGCAGGATGCTGTCATTTGCGGGTTCGGGAACTTTTCTATGCAGTAATTCCCACACGCAGCCAAGTAATTCGTGTGGGCGGAACGGCTTGGATACGAAATCATCCCTGTCAGGGTCGTCGGTCGCCCGGCTGTAGAGCCCGGAGATGAACAGGGAGCGCAAGCCCGGCTGCTGAGAGCGGGCGTGCTGAACGAGGTCGATCCCGTCGAATTCGTCCTTTAGGTGGATGTCGACGACGGCCAGATCGAACTTGCGGGCTTCGACCAGATCGAGTGCCTCCAAGCCCGTCGCCGCCGTGGTGACGGTGAACCCCTCGTCGTCGAGAAGGGAGCGGATGGTCTCGCGAACCGCGTCGTCGTCATCAACCACGAGGATCGATCGGGGAGGCTTCGGCATCGGATTCTCCAACGCGGAAACGCACTATTCCGAACCGGCCAACACCCGATCGAAAGAAAAGTTTACGACGGCCCACGAAAACTTGAAATTTTCATTTGGCGGTGTTTTCGACGATTTGGTGGCTGAAAGGGCCGCGGCCGGCAGGCGCCGCG
>DASXFE010000104.1:0-3156 GCA_036489765.1 Allostellaceae bacterium
AGGTCGCGCAGAAGGATTGGCGCGGCGCCGTGTTCGGCTATACGGGGCTCATCGACGTGTCGGCGCGCGGCGAGGGGCGGCGTACCTGGAAAGCGGGGAGCTGGCTCGGCAAGTCGTTCGACACCTTCGCCCCGATCGGCCCGTGCATCACCACCGCCGACGAAATCCCCGAGCCGAACGACGTCGTCGTGCGCTTCTGGAACGACGGCCAGCTCCGCCACAACTACAACACCGACGACATGGAGCATCGGGTGCCGGAGCTGGTCGAGTTCGCCTCGACCGTGATGACGCTCAACTCCGGCGACCTCATCGCCTGCGGCACCAACCACGAGGGGCTCGGCGCCGTGCAGGACGGCGAGACGGTCGAGATCGAGGTCCAGCATGTCGGCCGCATGAAGCTGACCGTCTCCGACCCGCTCAAGCGAAGCTGGGAGCGCGGCGTCTACATGGGCGCCGACTCGACCAACCCCGAAGCCGTCAAACGGCACCGGCCGCAGGGGGCTTAGGGGCCGGTGAGTCCTTTGAGACGCGCCCTGGCGGGTGCTCCTCAGGATGAGGAGCGATTGTGGGGCCATACGCCAAAGATCCTCATCCTGAGCGACTGTCTGTGGGGTCAAGCGATTTGCCATGGTTTTCGGTCGCGCATGATGGCGTTGAGGATAACGATGAGTTTTCGCATGCAGGCGGTGAGAGCCTGTTTGGCGGTTTTTCCGGCGGCACGGAGTTTTTGGTAATAGCGGGCGATGACGGGGTTTCTGCGCGAGGCGACCAAGGTTGCCATGAAGAGGGTGGCGCGCACCGGAGCGCGGCCGCCGGCGATGGTGCGCCGTCCGCGCATGGTGCCGCTGTCGCGATTGAGGGGCGCGAGGCCGACGAGGGCGGCGATCTTGCGGCGGGTGAGGTGGCCGAGCTCGGGCAGCTCGGCGATCAAGGTACGCCGGGTGACGGGGCCGATGCCGGGCACGCTGTTGAGGAGATCGGCCTCTTCCTGCCAGGCGGGCGTGTTGCGGATGGCGCCGTCGATATCGGCTTCCAGCTCGGAGAGCTCGGCCTGGAGCAGGACGAGATGGCGATCGATGGCCTTGGTGACGCGGCGCTGGGTCGCCATGCGGCGGCGGTTGCGCTCGGCGACCATCATCTCGATGACCTGGCGCCGGCGCGCGACCAGCTCGCCCAAAGCCAGCGCCTGGGCATCGGCAATCGGCCGGATGGGCGGCTGCACCGCCTCGGCAAAATGCGCGATCGCCGCGGCATCGAGCCGGTCGGTCTTGGCCAGCTTGCCGGTGGCGCGGGCAAAATCGCGGATCTGGCGCGGGTTGACCACCGCCAGCGGCAGCCGCGCCGCGGCGAGCGCGCTGGCTACGATCGTCTCGTAGCCGCCGGTCGCTTCCATCACGATCAATCGAGGCACCAGCGCCTGCAGCCGCTCGACAAGTCCGACCAGGCCTTCGCCGTCGCGCGCGACGGCGAAGGCCTCACCGCTCGGCCGCAGATGCACGTCGAGCCGATCCTTCGCCACGTCGATTCCAACAAAATGCTCCATGTCCCATCCTTGCGCATGCGGGCTCACCTGGCGGCCCCGGCGACTGTTCGGGCTCAAAGAAGCTGCGGATGGGGCACCGGGCTCAGGAGCGGGCTCGTGTACCCAAGGAGGCGAGGGGCTCCCATCCGCCACCGCAACACCGACTTTACGCCCGCGCCGCGATGAACGAGAGATACAAGGAGGCTGCGGAGCGGCCGTCTCGAAGGACGCACAACGCCCATGCCATCACCCCAGCCCGCCGGCATGCGCCTCGAGCTCGCGCCACGTTGCGGCGTCGAATTTCGCCTTCCACCTTGCGTAGAAATCCCCCAACCGCGAGCGGATGCCGGCGCTGTCGGCGGTGTTTACGAGCATCCCCAATCCTTCGAGCGTCTTGGCGCCGGTCTCGTTGATCGCGGCGACGTCCTGGCGTTGGGCGAGGGCGGCTTTTTCGGCTTCGGCTTCGACGATCTCCTGGATGTCGTGGGGGAGGGCGGCCCAGGCGTTGCCGTTGGCGAGGAGGGTGAAGCCGGACCACCAATGGCCGGTGAGGCTCAGATGCGTCTGCACCTCGTACAGCTTCAGCGATTGGACGACGCCGAGCGGGTCGCTTTGCCCGTCGAAGGTCTTGGCCTTGAGCGCGTCGTACATGCCGCTGAACGGCACCATGCCGGCCTCGGCGCCGAGGGTCTGGAAGAAATCGGCGCTGAGCGCGCCGCCCGGCGAGCGGATCTTGAGACCCTTGAAATCGTCGACCGTCTCGATCGCCCGGGTGCTCGTCGTGATGTGGTGGAAGCCGTTGAGCATCGAGCGGCGAAACGCGTGGAGCCCGGCCTTTTCGAGCTGGCCGCGGATGATGTCGCCGAGCCCGCCGTCGAGCGCGGCGAACACCGAATCGAGGCCGTCGAACGCGAACGGCATCATCGGCAGCGCGCTCGCCGGGGCGATCCCGCCGAGCGTCGCGCCGGAGACGAAGAATTCGAGTTTCCCGGCCTGCACGTCGGCGAACATCTGCGGGTCGGGGCCGAGCCGGCTTTCGGGAAAGACGTCGACCACGAGTCGCCCGTCCGTCGCCTTGCCGATCGCCGCGCCCAATTCGGCCATGCGCTTGGCGCTCGGGCTGGCGCCGGGCTGGTTGAGGCCGAGCCGGTAGTGGAAATTCGCTGGCATGGACTTGGCTCCGGTTGAAGGGCGGGAGTATAGCCGCGCCAAGATAGCGTTAAAGCGGCGTTAGCCAGCCATCGCCCGCCCCCGCCATCCGCTATCCAGGGGAGGGCGAAGCAGCATCTCGACACCATGCCTCGGCGGAAGTAGATCACTCGGCCCATGCACCGCGTGACATTCGCCCTGTTGCTCTCGCTCCTCGTCGTCCCCACCGCCCGCGCCCAGCTTCAGGGGGCCGATCGCGACCTTTTTGTCGCCTCGTCGGTCAAGGGCTGCCAGAAAGGGGCGGTGCAGGAAAAGCTGAACGTTCCGGCCGAACAGATGAGCGCCTTCTGCGCTTGCATGGCCAACAAGCAAGCCGACATGACGACCCAGGCCGACCTCGATTATTACGGCCACCACCAAACGCTCTCGGCAGATTACTCGAAGCGCATCGCCGCCCTCGCCCCCGCCTGCCGCGCCGCGGCGGG
>DASXFE010000063.1:0-12156 GCA_036489765.1 Allostellaceae bacterium
TGCCCATCTTGCAGGTGCCGACCGGGTGGAAGACGTTGGTGCCGTTTTTCTTCGCGAAATCGGCGAATTGCGCTTCGGTCTGAACGCCCGGCCCCGGCACGGTCTCCTCGACGCTGTAGGGCGCCATCGCCGGCTGGGCGAAGATTTTTCGCGTTTGCTCGAAGCCCGACATCAGCACCCGCAAATCGCTCGGCGCCGACAGATAATTGGGGCGGATCGCCGGATAGACCGTCGGGTCGGGCGATTGCGCCATGATCGTCCCGCGGCTGTCGGGCCGCACCGGGCAGACCGCGACGGTCATGCCGGGCTCGCGCTCCAATTGGCGAAAGACACCCTGGGCGTAGCTCGCCGGGGTGAACAGCAGCTGCAGATCGGGCGCGGCGAGCCCCTCGCGGCTGCGGGTGAACACCATCGCCGAGGTGACGCCGAAGGTCAGCGCGCCGTTGCCGACGGTCGCGAACTTGACCGCCTCGCGCATCAGCCTGAGGCCGCGCGCGAGCTGGTTGATCGTTACCTGGTCGCGCACCCGGTGCGAGACGCGCACGACGTAATGGTCGTTGAGATTGGCGCCGACCCCCGGCAGGTCGTGGACCGGCGGCACGCCGATCGACTGCAGATGCGCCGCCGGACCGATGCCGGAAATCTGCAGCACATGCGGCGAGTTGACCGCGCCGCCGCAGAGGATCACCTCGCGCGCGGCGGTGAGCTCGCGGTCGGCCCCGCCCTGGCGGAAGGCGACGCCGGTGCAGCGTTTGCCGTCGAACAGCAATCGGGTGACCAGCGCCTCGGTCTCGATTTTGAGGTTGGCGCGGCCGCGTGCCTCCCTGAGAAAGGTCTGGGCGGTCGAGCCGCGCCACTTGCCGCGCCGCGTCATCTGCGAATAGGCGACGCCCTCCTGGTGCTTGCCGTTGTAATCCGGGGTGAATGGGTGGCCGGCCTGTTTCGCGGCTTCGACATAGGCGTGGGTCAGCGGCAGGATCGTGCGGTAATCCTCGACGATCAGCGGCCCGCCCTTGCTGCGGAATTCGGGGTCGCCGCCGCCGCGATAGGTTTCCGACTGCTTGAAGAACGGCAGCACCTCCTCATAGCTCCAGCCGCGGCAGCCCATCTGCGCCCAGCCGTCATAATCGGCCGGGTTGCCGCGGACGTAGAGCATGCCGTTGATCGAGCTGGTGCCGCCGAGGGTCTTGCCGCGCGGCCATTGCAGCGAGCGCCCGGCGGTACCCGGCTCGCCTTCGCTTGTGTAGTTCCAGTTGATCTTGGTGTTGTTGAGGACTTTGAGGACGCCCGCCGGGATGTGGATCATCAGGTCGCGATCGGGCGGCCCGGCCTCGAGCAGCACCACCTTGGCCCCGTCCTCGCTGAGCCGGCTGGCGACGACGCACCCCGCCGACCCGGCGCCGATCACCACATAATCCGCATCCATCGTTCTTCCCCTTGCTGGAGTGTCATTGCGAGCGCAGCGAAGCAATCTCGTGCCGGAGGAGTCTCGGTCGGTCGAGATTGCCGCGTCGCTCCGCTCCTCGCAATGACAGCCCTGCTATGCGATGGCGCGGATAAACGCCCGGACGACACTTTCCGGGTCATCCGCGCGCATGACCTCGCCCATGACGGCGATGCCGGCGGCGCCCGCTGCGAGGCATGAGGCGGCGTTGGCGGGGGTGATGCCGGCGAGGGCTACGAATGGGCCGTCGGTGAGCTTGGCGGCCTGCGTCAGGCCGTCGAGGCCCAGGGCCGGGCCGTAGCCGGGCTTGCTGTCGGTGAGGAAAATCGGGCTCAGCGTCGCGTAATCCGCGCCGGCGCCGAGCTGGGCGGCGGCTTCGGCGGGGGTGTGGGCTGAGACGCCGATCAGCGCGTGGGGCAGGCGCCGGCGCACGGAGGCGGGGTCGCCGTTGCCGGGGAGGTGGACGGCGTCCGCCGTCGTGTCGAGGTCGTCGTGGATGCCGACGAGGGCGCCGTAATTTCTGCCGAGGGCGATCAGCTCGGCGAGGAGGGCGTGGCGCCCGGCGGCCGGCAGGTCCTTCTCGCGCAGGCTGAACCAGCGGCAGCCGCCCCGGAAGGCGGCGGCGGCGATCTCGGGCAGCGGGCGGCGTGCCTGCGAGCGGTCGGAAATGATCAGGAGCGGCGGAGACGGCAGCGGGCGGCGGCTCACGGCTTCTTCTGACCGAGCAGCACGTCGGCGCTGACCGTGACGTGGACCGTGCCTTCCCCCGGCGCGGCGACGGGGGCGGGCATCGACGCCGCCGCGGCGACGGCGGCGAAGCGCTGCATCGGCGCCACGGCGGTCTCGGCATTGCCGACGGTCAGGTTGCGGTAGCCCAGCACCGAGACGTGGAGCTGCTGCGCAATCGCCCCGGCGCGCTGGCCGAGCGCGGAGAGCGCCTCCGCCGTCAGCACGTTCTCCGCGCCGCGCACGGTCGCCGGCGCGACCTCGTAGCTGAGGTTCGACATGACCATGCCGTCGGCTTGCAGCGTGCCGGCGAGAGCCAACAGCGCGCCCGAATCGCTGCCGCTGAGGAAGAGCGACTGACTGCCGGTCCACTCAGACGACGCGTTGTCGCGATAGACGTTGTAGCCGCCGTTGGAGACCTCGATCCCCGGCACCTGCTTGGCGTCCGCGAGCGCCTTCGCCATCAGGCGGTTGATGCCGGCCTCGACGGCCCTGGGGTCGGCGGCCTTGTTTTCCGCGCGCATGTCGACATGGAGCAGGTCGCGGGTGATACGCCGCTCGGCGGTCTGGCTCAGGTGCAGCACCGTCGGCTGCCCGGGATCCGGCTGATCGGCATAAGCCGGTGTGATCGCGAGCAGTGCCGGAACGAGGAGCCAGGGCCGCATCTTTACCCCATCGCAGTCAATTCACGCGCGGACAGCCGTTCGAGGTTTTTCAGCCGGCCGAACAGCACCTCCGGGGCGATCCGCGAGCCGCCCGCGTCGAGGCACGACCGGAACTTCTCGAAGAGTTCGCCATCGGAAAGCGGCAATTCAGCGGCGCCGCGTGCCCGCCGAACCTCGTCGCCGTCGAGCCGCTCGCCATCGATCAGCTCGACCCGCACCTGGTCGAAGACCGAGGCGCCGGAAACCTCGGAATCGTAGTTTTCGTTGGTCTCGATCTCGACTTTTTGCATCAGCGCCTGGACGTCGGGGCGCTGGACAAACCCGTCGGTGAACTCGGCGAGGGTGGCGCGACGGGCGATCACCGCGGCGGCCATCGCAAATTCCATGCTGAACTTGCCCTCGAGCCCGGTCTGCGGCCGATGGTTGCGGAGGATCAGCGCCCGCGTCTTGCTGACCGAGGCGGTGATGCGGGCGATCTGCTCGGGCTGCAAGGGCCGCTTGTCGAGGAGGTCGAGCATCCCGTCGAGGGTGCGGTGGAGGCCGTAGCAGGCCGGGTATTTCTTGATGCTGAGGCGGTTCCTGACGATGTGCCATTCCTGGCCGAGCCGCGCCGGGCTCTCGCGGTCGCAGAGGCCTTCGGGCGAGACGGCCGAGAGAAAGCCTTGCGGGTGCTCGATCGCGTCTGCCGCGGCGGTGAACCCGGCCCCCGCCATCCGCGCCGCAACGAGCCCCGAATGGGCCGCGCGGCCGGCATGGAACGGCTTGGTCATCGTGCCGAAATTCGCCATCAGGCCGCCCGACTGCGACGCCGCCAGCGCGACCGCCATCGTCGCCTTTTCGGCGGAAAGGCCGCGGAGGTTGGCGCACGCGGCGGCCGCGGCGATCGCGCCGAAGATGCCGGTCGGGTGCCAGCCCTTTTTGTGGTGATGGCCGGGGTCGCGGTTGGCCACCTCGGCCCAGGCCTCATAGCCGGCGACATAGGCGGCGATTATCGCGTTGCCGGTCGCGCCGAGCGCCTCGCCCTCGGCGAGGATCGCCGGGACGAGTACGGTCGACGGGTGGCCACGCACGGCGACGTCGTCGTAGTCGAGCGCGTGCGCGGCGGTACCGTTGATCCACGCGGCCTCGGGCGCCGGCGCGGTCTCGCCGATGAAGTAGAGCGTCGCGGGACCGGGCGGCGGCGACAGCGCCTGCTTCAGGATTTGCGGGGCCTCGTCGCGCGAGCCGGCAATCATCGTCGCGATCGTGTCGATAAAGCCGAGCCGGGCGATCTCGACCGCCTCTTGCGGCACGCGCTCGAAGGAAAGGCCGGCGATGAAGTCGCCGAGTTCGCGGGTGAGGGGCATCGTTTCCTCCAATTCGGCGATGACGCGGCGCCACCGCAGCTTGTGTCCCGCGCGATCTTAGGCGATGAAGGCCCATGTCCGCGATCCCCAAACGGCCTTGCCCGCGCGCCCTCGTGACCCGCCCTCGGGCCGAGGCGATGGAAATCGCCGCGGCCCTGGCCGGGCGCGGGATCGAGGCGGTGATCGAGCCGTTGATCGAGATCAGGACGCTCGACCTGCCGGCGCCGAGCCTTGCCGGCGTGCAAGCGGTGCTGTGCACGAGCGCCAACGGCGTGCGCGCGCTGGCGGCGGCAGCGGCGGAACGGGCGATCCGGGTGTTCGCGGTCGGCGATGCGACGGCGGCGCGAGCGCGGGCAGAAGGATTTGCGCGGGTCGAAAGCGCGTATGGCGATGTCGGCGAATTGGCGCGGCTGGTGCGGCGGCGGCTCGACCCGACGGAGGGGCGGTTACTGCATGTCGCCGGAACCGCGGTAGCGGGCGACCTCGCCGGCGAACTGCACGAGGCTGGGTTTTCGGTCGAGCGCGCGGTCATGTACGAGGCACAGGCGACGACATCGCTCAATCCCGCGACGGCGGCAGCCTTGAGCGACGGCGGTATCGGCCTTGCGCTGTTCTTCTCGCCGCGCACGGCGGCGATCTTTGCGCGGCTGGCGATCGCGGCGGGGATCGCCGGGCGTCTCGGACGGGTGACGGCGCTGTCGATCAGTCCGGGCGCCGATGCGGGGCTCGTGCGGCTTGGTTTCCGCGAACGGATCATCGCCGCCGCGCCAAACCAGGCGGCTCTTCTCGACCGTGTCGATGCGCTGATGGAAGCGGCGTCGTGAGCGACCCGACCCCCGAAACCGCACCCGAGCCGATCTCCGAGCCGGGGCCGGTCCAGCGGCGGCGCCGCGCCGTACTGGCGCTGGGGATCGGGCTGGCGGTGCTGATCGTCGTGATCGCGGCGACCTCGCCGTTCTGGGCGCCCAGGCTGATGCCGCTTCTGTCAGGGGGCGAGGAAAAGCCGGCGGCGCAGCAGCCTGACCCGGTCGCGGCGCTGGCGACACGGGTCGATCGCCTCGAAGCGGCGCAACCCGGCGAGCGCCAGGCGATCGCGGCGGCCGGCAACGCCGACAAGGCCGCGCTCGCCCGGATCGACCAGCGCCTCACCGTGCTCGAAAACAAGCCGCCGCCCCCGCCGCCCGACCTCTCCGGGATCCAGCAGCAGCTCGCGACGCTATCGGGACGGGTCGACACGCTCGACAAGGCGGTCAAGGCGCAGCAGGCGGCGGACCCGACCGACGCCGCGTTGGCGCTCGTGACGCTGCAGATCGGCGAGGCAGTGCGCACTGCACGGCCCTTTGCGGCCGAATACCAGGCCTTTGTCGCGCTCGCCAAAAACCGCCCCGAGATGGCCAAGGCCGCGGCGCCGCTCGAGGAGCCGTCCGCGACCGGGGTTGCCAGCCGTGTCGTGCTGACGCAGCAGTTGCGGACGCTCGCAAAGAAGATCGAGACCGTCGCGCCGCCACCGGCGAAAAACTGGCGCGAGCGGGTCGTCGCGCAATTGCGCGGGTTGGTGACGATCCGGCGCGTCGACGGCAGCAGCGATAGTCCGAACCAAGCCGCGGCGGACAAGGCGCAGAAGGTGCTGGCGCAGGGCGATCTCGCCGGCGCGGTCGCGGCGCTCGGAAAGCTGTCCGGCGACGATGCCGCTGCGGCCAAGCCCTGGCGGCAATTGGCTGACGTGCGGCTCCAGGTCGAGGAGGCGCTGCACAAGGTCACCACCTTGCTGGCGGCGCGGCTCGGCCACGCCGCCGCCGACGCGTCCCGCTGATGCGCGTCCCGCTCGCGCTGATCCTGATCGCGGTCGTCGTGGCGGCGGGCGCGTTTGTCGCCGACCACCCCGGCCAGGTCGACATCACCTGGCAGGGCTGGGAGATCGAGACCTCGGTCGGGGTCCTGGCCGGCGCGGTCGTCGTGGTGCTGCTGGTGCTGGGGTCCATCGGCGGGGTGCTGCGTCGAATCTGGCGCCTGCCGGCGAATTTCGCGCGGCGGCGGCGCGAGCGGCGGCGGCGGTCCGGGTATGCGGCGCTGGCCGGTGGGTTTGCCGCGATCGCTGCCGGCGACGCATCCGAGGCGCAACGCTCGGCGCGGCGCGCGGCCGCGCTGCTCGATGGCGCACCCCTGACCTTGGCGCTGTCGGCCCAGGCGGCGCAGCTCGAAGGTGACGAAGCCGCGGCGCGGCGGCTGCAGACCGAGATGCTGGAGCGACCGGAGACGGCGCTTCTCGCCCTGCGCGGGCTCTATACCGAGGCGATGCGCGCGGGCGACGAGGCGGCGGCGCTCGATCTCGCCGAGCGCGCCCGGCGTCTGCGGCCGCAGCTTCCCTGGGCGGTCGAAGGTGTGCTGGGGCTGCAGCTTCGCGCCGGGCGCTGGATCGAGGCGCGCGACACGCTGGCCGATGCCGCGCATCGCCAGATCGTGCCGGCGGAACGCGTGCGCCGGCACCGCAGCGCGATCCTCGTCGAGATGAGCCGCACCGCCGAGCGCAACGGCGAGCGGCGGCATGCCACGTCCTATGCGGCGCAGGCCGTGACCTTGACCCCGGACCGTGCGGCGCCGGCCATTCGCGAGGCCGAGGCGCTGATCGCGCTCGGCCGCACCCGCGCCGCCGGCAAGGCGATCGAGCGGGCCTGGCGCACCGCCCCGCATCCGGAACTCGCCCGGCTTTACGAGGGGCTCAACCCGACCGATCCGCCGCTTGCGCGGTTGACGACGGTGCAACGGCTGGCCGACGAAAACGCCGATTGCGAGGACAGCCGGGTTCTGGTCGCCGAGGCGGCGCTCGGGGCGCGGCTTTGGGGCGAGGCGCGGCGGCATCTGTCGCTCGCCGTTGCCGCCGCGCCGCCGCCCGGCCCGTCGCGGCGGCTGTGCCGGCTGATGGCACGGCTCGAGGAGAGCGAGCACAATGACGCAGCTCGCGCGCGCGAATGGCTCGATCGCGCCACGTCGGCTCCACCCGACCCGCGCTATGTCTGCACGCGTTGCGGCGCGGAGGGCGCGACGTGGCACGCGCTGTGCCCGAATTGCGGCGGGTTCGACACGCTCGCCTGGCAGGCCGGCACCGCGCCGCTACGGGCGGCTCTGTCACCCTCGGCGACGCCGCAAACGCTGCTTCCCGCGCCGACCGGCTTGGCGCCGCCGTAACAATGAGCTAATTAGGCCGCCACACGCCGGAATGCTGATGCCCCGATAGCTCAGCGGTAGAGCAACCGCTTCGTAAGCGGTAGGCCGTTGGTTCAAATCCGACTCGGGGCACCATTCCGATCATGAGTTAGGTGGAAAATAGGTAAGTGTAGCTAGCCTAATTTCCAGACGGATCGCCTAGGGCTAGCAAACCGGCTAGCATGGCTGCAGTGCTGGCAGCGGAGCCGGTATTGCAGATCGACGATCAGCGTATCGGAGGGCAGCCGGTGCCGACGCTGGAGGAGCCCGGCCGGGAACACGGTGATCCGTCCGCAAGCGCCGCAGACGGCCTCGATCCCCTCATGCGGCTGGAGATCGAAGAGACGTAAGAGGCGCGGGTCGTCGGGAGCGGCGGACATGGCGGGACGGCATCATGTTCTCTAATCGTTCCCATCGCGTCAATGAAGGAGCCGGAACCAGCGTGGTTTGCCCAGGGTTAGCGATCGAGATTCGCGAGGGAAACCGACATGCCAGAACCCATGATCCCGACACCGGCTGAGCAGGCACGAGCCGGTTCCAAAGAAGGCGTCGGGCGCTACGTCCTCGGAATTTCTCTCGGGCTTTCGATAATCGCGCTCATCGTCGTGTACTTCGTCGTGATCTGAATGGCGAGGTTTTTGATCGGCCTGAGTCTGATCAGCGTAGGCGTAATCGTTGGCAGTGGCGAATGCGCTGCCGACCTAATAGCCGGCGGCTGGCTTCAGACCCCAGCGGTTCAGCCAGCGTCTCCGGCCGAAGCTGCGCCTGCGCCGGGGCGCGTTCTCCGGCGAGTGCCATCGCGACCGCGCGCACCTCGCCGTCCAGTGAGCCGACGCCAGCCGGTCGCCGCACCGACGCCGCCGAGCGATGGTCGCGTAAGGTTCTGAAGGAAGCCCCCGCACAAAAAGAACCCCACCGGTGAGGGCGGAGTTCTATTACGCGGATAATCGGGCGGCTGCTTATGCGGCGTCTTTAGCGCGACAGAACAGCACTTCATAGGCGGCATAAGCGGCCTGTGGCAAGCTCGGGCAAATTCGCGAACGCCCAAATTGTGGCCTGCGTCCGGTTCTCCACCCTGATCTTGCGCAGCAAATTGGCCAAGTGATCCTTTATCGCAGCTTCGGTTTTGCCCAAGTGTTGCGCGATCACCTTGTTCGTCTGGCCTTCAATCACCTGCAACAGCACTTTCCTCTCGTCGGAAGAAAGTTGAGCGCCGCCGGCTTGGAGTTCGCTATCGCTCGGCTGCACCACCGGACGCGTGAAGTCCAGCGCTGCGCTGGAGGGAAACCCCCACTCTCCGGACCACAAGAGACGAAAGGGTCGCACAAGGGCGTCGACGGACAAGCCGTAGGCGTGGAAACTGCCCGCGAGCACCGTCTCGACAGCCTCTGCGCGGCGCTGTTCTAGTTGCATGGTGAACCCGACCTGAGCGGCCAACATCCTATTTCACATCGCAAAGTTTTTACTGGCGTCTAAGTAAGCTCCGTGTAAGGAGCGCTGCAACGGCTTTGCCTAAAATTAATGACGAATGGGGCCGGCGCGGAGCGTCGGGGGGGGGGCCAATCCGTCAAAAACCGATGGCCGGGCCGCTCCGCCTTCCCAGTCAACGGCGTGGGCAGGATTGTGTGCGACCAAAGCCCGCGCGGCTGAGGGATCGCCGATCCTTCGATAGCTGCGAGCATAAAGTCTCGAATGGACTGGGATTGGCCCCTGATCATCATGGCGGCCGTCGGCGGCATCTCGGCCGCGGTGGCCGTCGTGTGCTTCGTGCTGGTCTATCGCGAATAGTGGCCAGTCGGTCGGATCACAGCTATAGCTACCGCGGACCCCAAGACGCGCATTCCCCTCTGACCCTGCCGCAGCACGCCCGCGGGCGAAGAGGCTATCAGGCGGCCAGTGCTCGCGACCGCGCTGTAGGAGATCCCCGAGAACCTTCACCGCGCGGAGCTGACCGTCACCGAACGTGCAGAGCATGTCGCAGAGTGGATCAGGCTCGTCGAGGTGCGAGAGAGGGTGAAGGCGCAAGTTGCGCCTTTGGACAAGCCGCATGATCGCGGGCGCCCAAACCAAGGCATCAACGCCGCGACCCGCGAACTCGGTATCGACCGAACCGAAGCACAACGCTCGGTAAGATTGCCGCCCTTGGCCGGAGGCAAAAGCCAAAGCCCAAATCTCCGTCTCAATAACAATGAGTCTGCCTTGCTGAAAGTGGTCGCGCGCGGGTTCTAGCAACGCTAGCGGCGCCGCGCTAGAGAAAGTGTGTGTCGGGCCCCACGCAACTCTCTGCAATTAGAAGTAAAACTAGATAAGCGATATTCCGGGATCCCGAAAAACGTAGTTAACATATTGCATCGATGTTCTCATTTTGACACATTTGTAGCAATGATAAGGGGACTTATCGACCTGGTGGAGTCTAGTCGTGGGTATTCCCGAGACGGACGCAGTGCTCATCGCTGCGGAGGCGTGGGTTTTTGCGCAGGAAACTCTGGTAGCGGCAAAACAGAAATCTTCCAACACTGAGGCCGACACGGAAGCCGCGGACATTGCCGGCTCTCAACTGGTGCTGCCTGTGGCGCGATGGCGATCGAGCCGGTCATCAGGACTGCCGATACCAGCCGCAGCGAGACGGTGAAGATCACCTGACAATTGCGCGTTGTTGCAATTCTTGCGGCACGCTAAGGAGTGGGGCACGGACAACGGAACGAAGCGTCCGATATTATAGTATTTTTTTGAAGCGAATTTACGAGGTTGTGGGTTCTGAAAGTGGATGAAATTGTACTTTTAGGTGCCGTGATTTATTGTATAAGTCCGGCATGCCCGCGGGAGGATCACCTGTATCTGGACGCGCTGGTCTATCTCATCCTTGGCGTGATCGGTGATGGGGTCGAGGAGCAGCAAAAAGCGAGCGCGGAGATGGGGGATATCCCCGCGCCCCTTTACGTCGAAATGTTTCTTCACAACAAAAAACTGTCTCAGAAAAAAGGTTCTGTGCGCACTCAGCGGCGACCCTGTGCCGTGCGTTTGACTGTACGGGATTTTGTGCAATTTACACCGAAATGTGCGGTTAATTTCTGCCGTTAACCCTGTTTGCATGGCGGATTTGCCGGCGACCCGGTACATGGCGATTCAAGTTTTACGCCCTCGCGGCTGCCAGGACGCGGCGCTGCAACGCGTAACCCGAAGCCGGGCAATACCTTGTCCCACACAACCACTCGGCCGGTGGCCGGGGTGATAGCTTTTCGACTACCGCTTGCGTAAAGCTGATCCGGGTCGGCGTCCGCGTCGCTCCTCGGTGTGCTAGCCACGGGCGGCCGTAGCCTCTCGGGGCCCGATTTCGGCAAGCGGTAGGTCCCGCGGCTAGAGCGGGCTGTATTTATGTGGAAGCATAGCCGGAGTTTTTGAGGTAGTTGGCGCACTCGGTTGAGGATACGAGGTCGAGGAGTTGGCCGACCGTGCGCCAGGTGGCCTCATGGGTTCGTTCTTCGGCTTTTCGCATCAGATGTTTGAGTTTGGCGAAGAGCTGCTCGATGGGGTTGAGGTCCGGGCTGTAGGGCGGGAGGAAGAGGAGGTGAGCCCCCTTTTCGCGGATAGTCCGGCGCGCAGCTTTGCCTTTGTGCGAGCCGAGGTTGTCGAGGATGACAATGTCGCCGGGTTTAAGGGTGGGGGCGAGGAGCTGCTCGACGTAGGCGGTGAAGAGGTCGCCATTGATCGGCCCGTCGATGACAAAAGGGGCATCGATGCGATCGTGCCGGAGCGCGGCGATGAAGGTGAGCGTCTGCCAGTGGCCGCAGGGGACTTTGGCTGGCAGCCGCTTCCCGCGTGGCCCCCAGCCGCGCAAGGGGGCCATGTTGGTCTTGACCATGTCTCGTCGAGAAAGACCAGCCGGCTGGCATCGACCCGCGCTTGATGGTCTTGCCAGCGTTGCCGCTTCCTGGCGATGTCAGGCCGGTCCTGCTCAGCGGGTAGCGCGGTTTTTTTTGAAGCTGAGGCCTTCGGCCGTCACAAACACCCAGACGGCCCGCCGGTCGGTCTTGATCCCCCGCGCCTCGAGCTCGCCGACGAGCTGCCGCGTCGTGAACGGCGCCGCAAGAAGCCGCTCGCGCAACCACTCGGCGATCGCGCCCGACAGCGTCGGCTTCTTGTGGCCGTTCATCTTGCCCGGCTTGAGTGCCCCGGTCTCGCGCCGCAGCTTGCGCCACTTCGACAGACACGACGGCGCGATCGACAGCGCCTGCGCAATCGACCGGTCCGTCTCGCCCGTGTCAGAACGTGCCAGCGCTCGTTCCCGAAGATCCTCCGAATACGGTCGCGTCATCCATGCCGGCCTCCGCCTCCAGCAGGAAGCTTGAATCACCTTCCGCGACCTCTGGGAATCCCGATTCCGACAAACAACAGCATGCTCTAGCGTCTGACTAGCAAACGTTGGGGTTATAAGCACCCCGTTACCGAGTGTTTATATACGTTACATCTGGCAGTAATGCTGGGGGATTTTGGCGATTGTAAGTAATGACAGGAAACTCGAGGAAAGCCGCCCTGCACCGCTTCGTAAGCGGTAGGCCGTTGGTTCAAATCCGACTCGGGGCACCATTCCTGTTTTCGGCCGCACTCCTTAGCTGAAGAAGCCGGCGTTGATCGAGTTGATGCCGATCAGGGTGAGGTGAGATCCGTCGGAAAGGGTGAGCGTGGTGTTGCCGCCGCTCGAATGGGCGGAGATGAGGCTGTTTGTCGCCGCCGTGCCGGTTTCGAGGATCCGGTCGCCGGTCGCCTGATT